>CAYYTQ010000041.1:0-2015 GCA_964474805.1 uncultured Gammaproteobacteria bacterium | reverse complement strand
ATGCTGGAGAGCGCGGCAGAGCGCGAACTGGTCATTGTGCTCACCCATAGCGCGGAGATCGCCGGCCGCCTGCGCGGCGTCCATGTCCAAGTTCTTGACGGACAATGCAAATTCGTAGAAAGGTAGACAAATGAGCTGCACCGAAGATACACCCTGTTCGCTGTGCTTTACGATCTTCAGTTTTAAGGCGTGCGAATTAACAAAGACTGCGCTTGCCAAGATCGAGGCGCATCACGCAGTCGAGACGCCGATCTTCACCAAGCGCATCTTCCGCTTGCATCTGCACTCGACGCCGATCGGCCGGCGCAAGTATGTCACCTCGGCCCTCCACCGGCAGCTCGGAATGAAAATGACAGACGCGCAGCAGCTCGCGCGCTTTGGCGGCTGGGCTCCCTCGAATGGCCAACACGCCGACGCTTTGATCGTGCTCGCGCGCCAGCTCGACCGCTTGGCCAAGGCCCCGATCGCCGTGGTGCGCTAATCAGCGACGACAGAGATTTATTTCTTGCGCTTACTGCCGAGCTACTCCATGCTCTGATCAACGGCAAGGAGTAAATTTATGATCAAGAAGATCCAGTGGCGCGACATCCCGAACACGATCAGCGGTGCAACGAAGAAGAAGCTGCGGGAGGTGGCGGTGCTTGACACCTCCGACCTGTGCTTCGCCGTGGGCGAGGGCAGCTTTGCCGAAGACGGGCGCGAGGACATAAAGCTATCCGCGACGCTCGCAGCGAACATCATCACCGCCTACAAGACCGACAACCGCACAGACGAGGCGGCGAACTCCTACTTCGACGCTGATGTGCGCGGGGAGAAGGGAAAGCGCAGCCGGGAGCGCCGGCAGGGCAATCCGATCGTGTGGGGTGCGCTGAGCAAGGCCAAGATCACGATCATGGGCACCGACGAGAAGCCCGTCTTCGTGGTGCTCGGCGATGGGAGACAGACGGCCAAGACTACGGCGTACGTGACGGACCTCCTGCGCCGGTGCCGCGCCGCGCTCAACAAGCCGCTGCTCGACGGCATGGTCGCCGGCAGCCCAGAGCACCTGACGCGCGCCCGCGCAGAGCTGCTCGTGAGCGATCCCCTGGCATCGCAGTTCAGCGCCCGCGTCTGGGGCGAGATCTTCATGATGTCGGAGAAGCTCGGGAAACCCCTGGTCGGGGCGACCTACAGCACGCGCTTCTGGCTCGCCGTAGACTACACCGACGAGGACCCCGGCAGCGTGCGGAGCCTTGAGCGCTCCAGCATGGCCAACTTCCGAGTGTCTTCCAGCTTCAGCGGCGAGGCGCTCAAGTTCCAGCGCATGGTGCACCACTACGCCTACCAAGACGCGCTCGCCAACCCGGCTCGCAGCACGGCCTCGGACGAGCAGGCGGACGCCGGTATCGGCCCGTGGCCGTTCGCTACCTACGTCGAGATGGGCGCGCAGTACGTCCAGAACCCCTCGGCAGTGGGCGGGAGTGCCAAGCTGAGCGCCGAGTACTTGTCCGCGCTCCTCGGCTTCGCCACGCTCGCCGAGCCGATCCGCGAGGCGGTGGACAAGATCGCCGACCCGATCAAGGGGCTCCAAGCGTTCTACGCCGCGGTGCGTCGGTACTACAAGCCCAAGGAGGTGCTGCAGGAGAAGGACGGGATCAAGTGGTTCCTCCGCGTCAATACCATGAGCGAGGCCGACCAGATCGCCAAGCGCGACAAGCCGAAGCCCGAGCGCAAGCCCCGCGCGCCCAAGGCGACGGTGCCCGATCGCGCCAGCGTCTACAAGGCCGACGCCGAAGCGGTGCAGGCGACCACGGCGCCGATGAGCGCACAGGAGCAGCGCGAGGTGGACGCCGCCGCAGCTTGGCTATCTTGGCTCTCCGGCGATAAGGGCGCCCTGGACGCCTTCCCCGGACTGCGCAAGGCCGCGGGCCTCGGCGAGCCGGCCAGCGAGGCGTGGCGCGAGGCGTACGACCTCGTGAGCGCCTGGGACGGCAAGGCGATGTTCAGCTTCAGAGAGCCCATCACGGGCGACGAGG
>CAYYTQ010000040.1:0-2193 GCA_964474805.1 uncultured Gammaproteobacteria bacterium | reverse complement strand
AGCTGAATGGTGGCCATCAGGTCCCTAGCTTCTTCAGTTCATACGCGAGGTCGTTGAGCGCCCAGGCCGAGCCCTGGATCGTGATGTACTGGATGATCGGCGGGTTGGCTCGCTGTGCGAGGATTTCCTCAGCGGTGTAGGTGTAGCCTCGCGGGTCGACGTAGTTGCTCGAGGGCATGCCCATTCCGCCCGGACCGCTCGGCAGGGTGTTCCATGCGGGAGTACCGACGAAATATCCGTCGATGCTCCCACCGCCGGCACCGCCCGACTGTCCGAAAATCCCGCGCTCATACACAGGCGGTGTCTCAGGACCTTCAATCGGCTTTGCCGGGCCATACACCGGCCCTTGCGGTGAAGGTCCTGATCCGCCGCCGCCAACTGGCGGGATCGTCGGCACGTTCGGAGCGAGAGGGATCTTGTTGTAGGCCTCGATAGCCTTGTTGATGAGGCCGATAATCTCGTTGACCGCCGCGAAAAACGCGCCTTTGATAGCGCCAGCGATGCCTTCGAAGCCCCCCTTTATGAGCCCCACCGCGACGAGGATTTGATCCTTCACGGCGTCGAAGTAGTCATCGAATCCACCCATGATGGATTCCCAGATTTGTTTCATGTCCTCGACGGCACCTTTCCAGTCGCCGCCGAGGATGTCGATGGCCAGCTTGATAGCGCCGAGGGCCACCTCCGCTGCCGTCTGAATTGCGATAAAGATGGGCCGCACGAACGGCTCGATTTGCCCCCAGTGATCAATCAGGAACTGGACGACTTCGCCGATTGCCGTCTTGATGTTGTCGAGCGCGGGCTTAATGTCGCTGTCGTAGTAATCCTGGAACTTGGCGAAGTTCTCCTGCACCCGGGGCATGACTTCGTCTTGAATGAACGTCCAGATAGCCGTGAGTACCGGCTTCGCCTGGTCGTTCCACCACGCCTCGATCTTGGGCTGTACGTTGGTCGCCCAGTAGTTCGCGAACTGTTCCAGCTTCGGGACGACCTCCGTGAGGAGAACCTCACCGATCTTGGTCATGACCGGCAGAAGCTGCGCTCCGATCTGCTCTTTCAGTTCGCTCATGCGGATGCTGGTCTGCTCAAACTGGCCGGCGGTGCTCTTTGCGTAGGCTTCCGCCTGTCCTCCGAAGCGCGCCTGGACAGCCGCGAGCGCATCCGCCTCGGTGGCGTTCTCACCGATCGTGATGCCCATCTTTTTGAAGACTTCCACGTTTTCTGCCGAGAGCTTCCCGAGCAGCTTCGTTGCCGTGCCGAGGTCTATGTGTGCCCCGCGCGCGAGGTCGAAGGCCGCCTGTTGCCGCTTCGTGGCCTCGGTTGAGTCGTCCGTTGCGGCCAACAGGTAATTGAACGAATCGCGCACCTGGTCATCCGTGAACGCGAGGTCCTGACCGATTTGGATTCGGTCGTCGAGCAGGCTATTCAGCCGCTCGAACGTGTCGGGCGCTGCCCCGACCATATCGGCGTAATTCTTGAACGTCTGATGAAGACGTTCGGTCGCTGCCTGATCTTCGGCCGCGCCCTTCGCGGCATCCGTGAAAAACCCGGGAAGCTTCAGCAGGCCAGCACCGATCACGAATCCGCCGGCGATCTTGCCGACTTCCCCGATGCTCCCCGCCAGACCTTTGACGAGTCCGCCCGCTCCGCTCGATTTCTTTCCGAGGTCTTCGACGTCATTCCCGACGTCCTTCAGAACCTTCGAAGCCTCATTCGTGGCCTTAATCGCGAACTCGAGCTGCTGCTGCGATGCCATGGCGAAAGCGTGCCGTCAGGCGTCGGTTCGCGGTTTGCTGAGCCGGGCGAGCCGAGCGGCCTCCACGTCCCCGCGCATGGAGATAATCACGTCGTCATAGGCCCGGGCGTCCTGCAGCAGAGCGACGTATCCAGCCATTCCCCCGACTCGATCCATGACGTGAATCCAGTTCAGTTCTGGCGGCGCCGTTGCGCCCGCGAAGCGGTGGTCCGCCCACCGCCGGATGAGTTTTTTCGTTCATCATCCGTTCGCGTTGCCCAGAGCTGGTCGAGCCGCCGAGAAATGATTTCTCCTGAATCCTCATCGAGCAGGCGCACGTTTTCCGGCGTGACCGGGTCCTCGAGCGACCATGCGACGATCCCAATTTCCAGCGCCGTCGTGGTGACCGCCGCAAGGTTGATACTCGGGGTTGGGCGGTCCTCCATGTTGGCCACCTCGAA
>CAYYTQ010000039.1:0-2377 GCA_964474805.1 uncultured Gammaproteobacteria bacterium | reverse complement strand
GGAGACGCCGGGAATCGAACCCGGGTCCGAGAGAGCTCCAGCGGATCCTCTACGTGCGTAGTAGCGATGGTTCGGTCCGCTACAAAACCTAGCGCGTCTTGCCGCGCGGCATTGAGCTCTCCTTGCCCACCGGTTCCCCTCGTTTCCGTGATGGGGCGACGATCCCGCAAGGCGGTGTCACGATGGAGATAAGGCAGTCTCCCCGTCGTCGAGCCGTTTTTACGTCCGGTCCCTGTTTGGCGGGCAGGGGAGACGTCCGGTCAAGGACCGGAAGAACTGTCAGGCCGCAGTTCAATGGCGCCTGTTTTTACGCGGCCTCAGGCTCCGCGGCACGCAGACCAGCCTTCGCGATCCCCCGTCGATACCGTTCGTCCCCGGATCGGCAATCCGTCTCTGATCTTCACCTGGGTGAAGACCGTTGACGGATCGCCGAAGGCGGACGTTGGTTTGCGTGCGTGAAGTCTATCCGACCGGGCTCCGGATGGCCTCGGAACGAAGGGGGTTGAGGCCTTCTGACAGGGGCTGGGGGAGGGCACCCGCGCGGCGACCAGAATAAGGGCAACAAAAAACGAGGAAGTCCTCGCGTTTTGCGCACACTTCACGGACTCCCTCCAAAGAGGGAGTGGTATCACGGACGGCGACACGCTTCCGAGACAAGCTTCGGAACGGTCTTGCAGGCGAGGCCTGCTGCCATCACGAGAGGTACCCTAACAAAGGCGGAAAAGTTTGTCAAGTATCTATTTACATAATGCTAGAATGTGTTTAATTATAGATAAAAAATAAGTTATATTATACAAAAAATGTGATACGTGTGGATATGGGGATCCGCGTGCGCGTCTCAGGATGAGCCTTCGTCACGGTGCACGGCCACCATCTACCACGTCCCCTGGATGTTCCGCTTCCCTTGCCGGTATTCCATCAATCGTCGACCAGTGGCGGGAGACAGGTCTCTCGGAAGGTCGTCCAACGAGAACCATCGTGCGTCTTTGAGTTCCCACTCTTTCGAGAGGCCTGTTGCATCGGTCGTGGCGAGGAAAACGTGGATGGTGTCGCGTTTGCCTTCGGCGTTCGAGAGGTAGGTTCCCAGCTTCTCGGTGATCGTGGCCGTGATCCCGGTTTCTTCTGTCGTTTCGCGCAGCGCACAGGTTTCCGGAGATTCCTGTCCGTCACGCGTACCGCCCGGAAGCATCCAGTGTTTCGCGTATTCCGTCTTGACGAGCAAGGCCATCCCGTCGCGGAGGACGAGTGCCCGCGCGCCCTCACCCTTCGGCTTCAATACCCGCCAATAGAGGCGTACCAACGGGTAGAGGGTCTTCACGATCGTCTTTTTCAGGCGGTTGAGCATGCCTACACGATACACATCGCGTCCCCAAACGAATAGAACCGGTATCCCTCAGCGATCGCGTGGGCATAGGCGTTCTTGATCGGTTCGATCCCCGCGAACGCGCTCACCAGCACGAGCAGCGTGGATTTCGGAAGATGGAAGTTCGTGATGAGGCCCGTGATCGCGCGGAAGGTGTAGCCAGGCGTGATGAAGAGCGACGTAAATCCGCTCCACTCCCGGAGCGTTCCTGAAGACGCCGCCGATTCGAGGGCGCGGGTCGCGGTCGTGCCGACGGCGATCACGCGACGGCCGGCAGCCTTCGCCTCATGGATCCGTTGCACCGTCTCGGCGGGCACGTGCCCCCATTCCTCATGCATGACATGTTCGACTAGCGTTTCCCCTTGCATCGGTCGGAACGTGCCGATGCCTACGTGCAAGGTCACGAAGGCGCGCTTGATGCCGCGTTCATCCAACCGCGCGAGAAGCTCTTCCGTGAAATGAAAGCCCGCGGTTGGGGCGGCAACCGATCCTGTCGTTTTTGCATACACGGTTTGATACCCCTGCTTCGCCGCCTCATTCGCCGCGACATATGGCGGGATCGGTACATCACCATGGAGGTCGCTGTATACGAAAAACGCATCCGGCGCTTCCGGCAAGGCGATCACGGCCGTCCCCTGTGAGGGGCGTTTTTCGATCACCTCCGCTTCCCAGCCGCCCACCAAACGCACGCGGTCGCCGGGGCGGAGGCGTTTACCCGGCTTGGCCAACACCTCCCATCGCGTCCTGTCGAGCGGCCGATGGAAAAAGATCTCCATCCTGGTTCCGCTCGGAAGATGATCCGCCACGAAGCGCGCCTTGAAGACCTTGCTATCGTTAAACACCAGTAGGTCACCCGGTTCGAGGAGGGAAGGCAGGTCAAAGACGTGATGATCGGCAAGTGTCCCGGTCATTCGGTCGACGCGCAAGAGCCGTGCGTGGTCGCGCGGCTCGACCGACGCCTGGGCGATGCGGTCCTTAGGAAGGGTATAGTCGAAAAGGCGGGTTTCCATGCGG
>CAYYTQ010000038.1:0-2387 GCA_964474805.1 uncultured Gammaproteobacteria bacterium | reverse complement strand
TATATTTTATGGGCATGATCTCTATTCTAGCAGAGGAGATGCTAGTCTAGGGCCTTTTTTAATTAATTCCCTTGACAATCCCGAACCATTTCGCCCAATCTGCATCGGCACGATAAGCGCCCCACAAATAAAGGAGTCGCCATGACACGAATCCGCGAAATCACCGAAGAACACTTCACCCTTCTTCATAGCTATGGCCTGGCCATGGCCTCGGACCGCACGACGTTGGAGACCGGTGCGGCCGTGCTCCACGCGCTCAGCCTGATCACCCAGACGCGCAGCTCCACCCCTTCCCCGCAGGCCCTGCTCAGGAACGCACGAGCTACGGCATGCGAGCTCGAGCTTCCGAGCTGCATCGATTCGCCGTACCGGGACAGCCAATCCGCCGCATTCCGTCTGCTGATCGCCATCATCGACGAGCAGGGTCCGGAAGCGGAAAAATCCGCCGCGACGGCCCTCGCCCACAGCCATCCACTCAGCACCTGACCAGCATCCTGCGTCGCCTGATCACGGCGCTTTTTTCGTTCCCGGTATTCACGTCTTCAATGAGAAACGTCCTTAGACATCTCAACATCCACCCACGCCACGACCCACCACAGCAGGAAAAACATCACGGCGAGGTCATTTTTCCAGTAGGGCACGTCCACCAAGCCATGAATCACGACGGCGATCAGGGGAGCGAGACCGATGGCGCGGTGTGCCCAAGCCTTTGAGGCGACCCAAGCCCGACGCGCCCACGTCACCAACAACCCCAAGAACAGCAGCAACCCAGGCAACCCCACCTCCGACCACGCGGTGAAGATGAACTGGTGCGGGTACTGGAAAATCTCGATGGCCCGGGCGCGATGGAACGCGTCGAAGACTACCGGATAGCCTTGGAACCCCGCGCCAAGCAACCAATGGGCGCGCAGCATGTCCCACGTCTCGCGCCAGATATAGAGGCGGACGATCCCCGACCAGCCCTGGAACGTCAGGCCCGCCCACGCGGAGCGGGCTAGCTCAGGGAACAGGAGCACGCCGATCGTGGCCGCCGCTGCACCGGCGAGCAAAAGGAAACGGCCCCACCGCGAAAATAGCAATACCCATGCCCACGCGACCAGAACGGCCAGCATCCCCCCATCGCTTCGCACGACAAGGATCCCGAGCATGCCGACGATCGCCGCAACGCCGGCCAAACGTTCGCGAAGCGCCCAGGCCCGTGCTCCGGCATAGGCGACAAGCGGCGTCGTAAACAACGCGACCGCATTTGGGTACCCATACGGCCCGGTCGCCCGGCGCCCCTCCGCGATCGGGACATTCCATGGATGCGGAATCCCCTTCCCCGTGATGAATTCGACGATCGCCCAAGCGCTCACGAAGATGACGACCGTCCACGCGCTCGTGCGCAGGTCATCGCGGTCCTTTTTCTGCGTCAGGACCGCGTGCACGAGCATGAGCGTAAGGACGGGTTCAAGAAAATACGGACGCCAAAGATGGAACGCTTTCCAGAAAACAGGCGTCCACAAAACGGCCGCAGCCCCGATCAGGACCCACGCGCACAGGAGCGCACGGAACGGAACCCCCTTCCAGGCCTGACGCCAACCGGACCAGCCGCGGGCAAAAGAAAAGACCGCAAATAAGCCTAGGAGATAGAGCTCCAGCCCCGTCGTTGGGACCCCAAACACCGGAAACCGGAGGCCATATCCTAATACCGCCCAGGGAAGCGCGAGGCATGCCCAACGTAGGGCCTGTTCAGCGGCCGGTACAAGCTTCATACTGCCAACCAGCCTATGCCAAACAAAGACGAACTGCAAAAGCTCTGTTACGAGTCCAATGGCGGCCTGAAGCCGAAGGAGCATTGCCGCGCGGCGATGATCAACACCCTTATCCTCGACGAAATGATGGATATCGACGAGGCTGAGAACTTCGTCGACAAGTATCTCCGCGAGCTGCACCTGTGGGGCGAGCCGCGTCTCGAGGACCTGTTGCGTGACGACGAGGCAGACAAAAACGCCGCGGGGTGACCACGGCGTTTTGGTTCGCTAGTGATGAAAATCGGCCATCTTTCGATGGTCGACGTTCCTCCCGCTCGCGTGACAAACGGCCGCGACGCGCCCGCACCGAAGCGCAGACCCGCCAAGCAGTTTTTCACGCGAGCCGAAGCATCACCAGCTCCAGGATCCACGACAAGCAGTCTTGTTCTAACATACAGAATTTTTTTGTCCAAGGAGCGGGAGTGGATAAGTCGGGGAGGCGGATGAAAAAGTCTGCGCCGATGCAATTCAAGTCCACACGAAAAAACAGAGGGTCGTGCGTAATGCGCTGAATGGCGCCAAATTTTTCGCACATAAAGAAAGGCCCTAGACCAGTATCTCGCGTAATTTAGCACGTAACACCTTCACCATATC
>CAYYTQ010000037.1:0-2520 GCA_964474805.1 uncultured Gammaproteobacteria bacterium | reverse complement strand
GGAGGCGATTTAAGTGAAGCGCAAACCCCAACCCAAGCCCGATCCCCCGCCCGATGCCTGCTCTTGGTGCCACAAGGGGCCAGCAGACGAGCACGTCCGAGCGCGGGGAATCCACGAGGAGTGCCAGCAGCTCCAGGACATGCGCGAGGAGCAGGCGGCGGCGATACGAAACAGACGGAGGCAGGCATGAGTGAGGACCAGGACGAAGACGCCACCGAAGCCGTGGTCGAAGCCCTCGAAGACGCAGCCGAAAGTGCCAAGCAGAGCGAAGCAATCGGCGTCGGGATCGTGCTCCTGTTCGACTCCGGAGCGGCGCAGTTCTACGCGGGCGACGAAGGCGAGATCGCCGACCTGCTCCGAGGCTTCGCGCGCCTTCTCAAGCGCCGCGCGGACAGAGACGAGGATCGGGGCGTGCTGCTACTCAACGGCTCGAACTAGGGGATCACGTGAAAAATATTTTAACAGAGCTTGACTTTATTCCAACTTCGACGGTAAATTCACACCATGATCCCGAGGTGTCTGCGAGCGACCTACGCGAGTGGGTAGCCCTCGCGGCCCAGGCCCCTTTCGACGCGCAAGGCCAAAGCGCCTTCGTGTTTCGCCTAAAGGGCGCGCCCCTCGATGAGTGGATCCGGCAGCGCTCCGGCCGTGAAGACGCGCACCTCTCTCTCCTCGCCTACCTCGACACGGGCGACCCAGCGCTCGCCGCCAAAATCAGCGACGACCCCGTGTCCACGGTGCAGCACAGGATCGATTCGTTTCTGAAACACGTCGCCAAGGCATACAATCAACGCCAGCGCCGCTCGAGCGAATGGCGCGAGATCAAAGACCTGCTCGACGCCTACTGCGACGCCACGCACCGCCAGAGCGGCGGCGACGGGCGCACGCCCCCGATCGGCAAAAGGGAGCACTCCGGGACAAGCTGTTCGGCATGTTCGGCGCGAGCCGCGATGTTCGGACAGCCCGGTGAGTTTGAGCAGACGGAGAGGCGAGAGGCGCGGGCGAAACTGGCGGGGGGTGGGTAATGGCGCGCGAAGGGCTCACCCCGAAGCAACAGCGGTTCGTCGAGGAGTATCTGATCGACCTCAATGCCTCGGCGGCTTATCGCCGGGCGGGATACAGCTCGGGCAACCCCGACGTGTGCGGGCCCCGTCTGTTGGGAAATGTTGGTGTCCAGGCAGCCATCGAGGCAGGCAGCAAAGCCCGCTCCGTGCGAACCGAGATCACGCAGGACTGGGTGATCAAGAAGCTCAAGGAGAACGTCGAGCGAGCCATGCAGGCCCAGCCAGTTCTCGACAGGGACGGGAATGAGATCGGCGAGTTCCGGTATGAGGGATCCGTTGCGAACGGTGCCCTGAAGCTGCTCGGGGAGCACCTCAAAATGTTCACCACCAAAACGGAATCCACGGTGACAACCAAAAATGCCAGCGACCTCTCCGACGAAGACCTCGCGCGTATCGCAGCAGGACGCGGCGCGGGAGCTTCTGGCGAGGCGCAAGGCGCGGACGAGCCTTCTTGACTTCACGCTCTACACGAAGCCCGACTACGAGGTGAACTGGCACCATCGCGTGCTGTGCCGAAAACTGGACGATCTCGTCTCCGGCCGCATCAAGCGCCTCATGGTGTGCATGCCTCCAAGGCACGGCAAGAGTGAGGTCGTCTCCCGGCGCTTCCCCGCCTACATCCTGGGCCGCCAGCCGAGCGCTCAGATCATCGCATGCTCCTATAGCGCCGACCTCGCGAGCCGTATGAATCGGGATGTCCAGCGCATCATGGACTCGCCCGAGTATGCGCGGATTTTTCCAGAGACCCGGCTGAACGCCGCGAATGTGCGCACCGCCGGCGGCGGCGCGCTCCGAAACAGCGACATCTTCGAGATCCCCAACCACGGCGGCGTCTACCGCTCGGCCGGCGTGGGCGGCGGCGTCACCGGCATGGGCGCGACGTACGCCATCCTGGACGACCCGATTAAGAACCGCGAGGAAGCCGACTCGGCCACCTACCGGGACAAGCTCTGGGAGTGGTATTGCAGCACGTTCCTGACGCGCCTAGAGAAGGGCGGCTGCGTGCTTTTGGTGATGACTCGCTGGCATGAAGACGACATCGCCGGCCGCCTACTCAAGCTCGCAGCAACCGACCCGGCCGCCGATCAGTGGGACGTGGTGCGGTTCCCAGCCGAAGCTGAGGGCGCATCCGTCGACGACCCCAGGCAGCCTGGCGATCCGCTCTGGCCGAACAAATACGACTCCGAAGCGCTTGCCCGAATCCAGGCCGGCATCGGCTCCTACCAGTGGGCGAGCCTCTACCAGCAACGCCCGGCCCCTGCCTCCGGAGGCATCTGGAAAACCCGCTGGTGGCGGTTTTGGTGCGAGCGCGGCGAAGTCCGGCCGCCCGTGCGGATCCGGCTCGACGACGGCGAGACGGTCGAGTGTCCGGTGCGCCAGATACCGGACGTCTTCGACGACGAGATCCAGTCCTGGGACATGACATTCAAGGGCCTGGAGACGAGCAAGGGCGGCA
>CAYYTQ010000036.1:0-2745 GCA_964474805.1 uncultured Gammaproteobacteria bacterium | reverse complement strand
GTCTTCCGTGCGCGCACCATGCGCAACACGAAGGACCGCGCCTTGCCGAAAAACAGGAAGCATATCCTGTTTTTTGGCAATGTCCCGGGCCAAAGAGTCAGTCCCAGACCATACTCACCAGCAAGCTGATGAGGACAGGGGGGACGCGGATGAGGATCCGCGAGGGAGCCGGCAAAACGTGCCAGGCCTGAGATGGGTGCGGCGTTAACCGCGGGGACGGCCACGGATGAGAGCCTCATCCGGAGGGCCGAGGGGTGGGTGCGTCGCGTAGGAACGGATGGGGCAGCTTTGCGGACGAACAGAATCCGCGACCCCAACTTCCTTCGCGAACGGTTTCGCGTGGTTCAGGCGCACATCTGGCGCCTCCTTCCTTTTTCTTTGTTCACCTTCGTTCGCCGAACTCGCGCGTTCGGGACTGCTCGGGATGAGCGAGCGATCTGCGCATTGAGGCGTCACGAAGGGGAACGGGTCTTGAGTGGTCGGCAGGCCCCATTGCCTACCGGCGGCGTTCGTCGCCGGCCCGAAGATGTATCACTACGTCGCGAGCATCTCCTTCACGGGAGGCTCCTTTCTTTCTCGCTCTCGCTGCGGTCGGTCGATGCTTCCGTCGCGCGTGCGAGCGGGGCCGACGTTCCGTTTTGAGAGGCTAGGGCCAAAGGCGCCCGTACGCAGAACCATTCGGCGTATCCAGGGGGCTGGCGCGACCAGCAATGAGAGCCTCATCATGAAGTGAGACGCTCGTTGCTGGGGCCCACGCGCGCGTTGTTGATACGCGCACGTGGGCCAGGGGGTGGGACGCCGACGGGCCTTGCTAGGCCCGGTCGAAGAGCGACCCCGGTCCGTCGCCGTCGTAGACGGCCCGCAGGACGAGGCCCGAGATCGGGCCGATCCCTCGCCCGCGTTCGATGCCCTCGCCGCGGTCCCCGGTGGGGTAGGCGGTGAGCTCCTGCTCGCCCAGCTCCTTGATGGAGGGGTAGCGGGTGCGACGGGTTGCGGAGCTCTTGGTCGACATGGTCGTTACGTTCTGAGCCGTTCTTGCTCTCCGTACCGTTGCGGCATGCACCGGTCTCAGAGGCTGATCTTCGGCCCAACCACACGACGCCTCGCGTGGTCAGGGGAAGGGCCGAGGGCGCTCCCGCTGCATGCAGCGGGAGCGCCCTCGGCAAGAGGACATCCGTGACGATCGCGTTCGGCGATCATCTCTAGCCTGGGAAGACAGGCGAGCCTTGATTCATGGTCCAAGGCCGACCAGCATTTCGTTTGTGAACGAAGGAAACGGGATGGAGGAGGTCTGTATTCTGTTTGAGGCGAGGTATGGTATCCGCCGTTGGCAACATCCTTATTCTTTTCTCCTCCACCCCTCTTCCAGGATCCAGTGGCTGGATCGCAGAAGGCGGGTCCCGGCGATCGTCACGCGACGACCGCCGGGCAGGTGTTCCTGCGGAGTTTCCGCTTCGGCCTCATCTGAGAATCCCGTGAAGGCCGCACCCATCTTCGAGTGCTGGCCCGCATGGGGATGAGACTTTCCGGCATATTTCGGAAGCCGGACTTTAGGTGGGGCGAACCCACGTTCACGCTGCGTGAACGTGGGTGGGTGGGGCGGAGGCCTGCCATACGCGCCGTATGACAGGCCCCTGAGGCCGCGCCCCTCGGCCTAGGTATGCTTCTTCTTCATCCTTTTTTCTTTTCGTTGTGCGGGAGGGGGCCGCGGTCCGCTGAGCGTTTTGTGGACGTGCGAGCGCGCCCGCGACCCCCTCGGGTTTTGTTGACGGGTGTGTTGGGTATTTCCACGGACCTCATCGAGGCGACGTGGCTCGGTCCCCACCGAGGGCCTGGGCACCCATTCAAGGTGCTTTGGCGGCGGGAGGGATGTATGGACGGATGCCTATGCCTCTACCTCGCCGCAGTATTTGCCCGTGGTACCCACCACGAGCCCGTTTCCGGTGTTCGCGCCCGCTCCCGGCGCTTAACGTTCGGTCATGCTCCCTCTGTTTCCGCGGGCTGCGGATGTGCGTATGCCCTCACCTTCGGTGAAGGGCGGACACTCGCCTCCGCTCCCCTTCCGATCTGGAGGGAGCCAAGGGCGATGCGTTTGTGCGCGAGATCTTGGACCAGCTCACGAGGTGAGCCGTTCCCGCGCGGTTCTTGGTCCGGCGCCGTGGTCCGCGGCGCGCGCCTCGTACGAGGCCGCTCTCACGTCTCCCCGTCGGACCTCGAGCGCCGATCGTCGCGCGTTCATGCGCGATGGCGTCAGGAGGTGCTCGATCCGGGGCGGGGCCGCAAACCTGTGAAGGTCTGCAGGCCGCGAGATACGTGACGGGTGATGAATCGCGCCTTATGTGCCCTCACCCTGAAGGGCGCTGTCGTCACATCATTTTTTCCGCTCTTTCTTTGCGTGTGGGGAGAGCGCAACCGCCGCGCTCGTGTCGGGATTGTCATGGCCGCGCGCCTGTCACGGAGACGGGCGGGGCTTGCGGCGAAGACTCCCATGGCGCAGGCCATGAAGCGTGCGAGAATGGGAGGACCACCAAATGGTGATCAGGCGGACAAAAAACGGAGCAAGGCAGGTCGTTTTACGGCAAACGATCGTCGATGTTCCGTGGAAAAGGGCTTTTACTTGAACTTATGGAGGTATTATAGCAGATCTGTACGTTGTTGTCAAGAGTATGCATATTTATGCATATATTTTAGCTAAAAATAAACAAATTATTAGATAATATTCTCGTTACAAAAAATGAGCATACC
>CAYYTQ010000035.1:0-3866 GCA_964474805.1 uncultured Gammaproteobacteria bacterium | reverse complement strand
GCCGGTGCCCCGAGACGGGCCAGCGGATCCAGCCTTTCGGGACGTCCATGCGCGAAACTGGCTGCCAGATCGTGAGCCGCAGACGGGATTTTGGCGGGCGTTCTTGGGGGATGGTGTCGCCGAGGAAGTGCAGGAAATCGAAGCCTGGAAGAGTGCGAAGGAACCCAGGAGCTTCACGTGTTCCTACGGATCTGGTCCGATGCTTTTGCCCGAATTCTCGTTCCATGAACGCCTGGCAGCTATACATGTTTTGATACGAAGGCGGGAGGGGGTCGCCGATGGTTCCTGCGCCCCAGGCCCGAAATAAGCCGACGGTGCTTTGCAGGTAGCGCCAACGGCGGATCTCGCGGCCATGGCGACCAAAAAGGTCCAGAAGATCCTGTTCGCGATACGCGTTCACCAGGATGGACCCATCCTGTTCAACTAAACGGAAGGCCGCCTGGATGAGTGCTTCCTGGCGCGTCGCCTGGGCGACCTCCTTGCCGATGAACAGGTCGCAGGCGATCAGGTCGTACCGGCCGCGCAGCTTCGGTACGATCTCGAGGGCGTCCCCGAGCAGGATTTCTGGACGCGGTTTCCCTTCGAGGTACTTGAATCGGTCCATGAGGTCGACCATGACGGGGTCCAGCTCGACCACGGTGAGGGTGGCGTTTGGGAAACGGCGGTAGTATTCCCGCAACGACGAGCCGATGCCGAGCCCGAGCACAAGGATCCGGCGGACGTCGCGCCGGTTCTTGATCTTCCGCAGAGCCTGCCGCCACATCTTATCGAGATACGGTCCGGATTGCCCGGCTCCATCGACGACGATCTGCCATTTCCCCAAGATCCGGACGCATTCGATGCTGCCGTTGACAGCCGATGGTACCGTCTGATGTTCATAAAACCAGGACATGGGCCAGATAATACAAGACGCGCAGAGAAAAGCCACGGAGAGCAACATGGATGAATCGCCTTGTATGCGGCAGGGGATGGTGTCAAGTTACGGGATCTCAGAAACATGGATTCGGAGCGTGTCAAAGAAAAACGACCGCGAGTGGGTCGTGTCAGGTGTCTTGTCCATGGTTACCCGTACCGTTCGTGATCTTCTCGCGGCAGCCTTCGCATACGTAGCTGTTCTGCGCGGGATCCGGCATCTCATCGGCGGTCGTGAAGGACGAAGCTGTCCACGTTTCGCTTTGCCACGGCTCCGCCGCCTTGTGACCGAAGACCCAGTACTTGGCGTTCTTCTGGTTGCACAAGGCGCAGGCCGGACCGATCTCCACCGCCCAGTCGTCGAACCCGTTGCGCGCGGCCCATGATCTGTCGAGTGCCTGCGCAGGTGAGAGATTTTCGCAGATCGTGGCGAGGGGGATGTCGGGGAACTGTCGAACGACGCGTGCGACGGCGTCCCCGAAACGGGTCCGCTGATGTTCGTCGAGCGGTTTGGCTGCGACGCGTATGACGAACGAGTTGAACACTGATTCGTCGAGCGGAATTCCGTCCGCGTGCAGGGCCGTCACCAGGGCGTTGCCGATGCGCTTGTGCAACGCCTCTCGTTTGCGGAGGGCTGGATTCTTGATGAGTCTTTCGTGAAGCCTGGCGTAGGCCAGGGCCGGAAGGGTGATCGGGGCACCGATCACGAGTGAGAGAAACCCATCGCCTGAGTGGTCCTCTCGTCTCGCGAAAAGCCCGTAGTAGACGCCGCCGATCAGCATGCAGCTGAGGCTGTACGGAACCGCCGCGTAGGCGGCGCACACGCCGACTTTGTACAATCGGTCTCGGTTGACAGGGTTCATCAGCGCTCCTTGTCTCTCCTGGTTGTTTCTCGAAGCCAGTAGCCAGCATGATCCTAGCAGAATGGAGGTATTTGTCAATCGCTTGGTTCTTTCTGCGTTTGTTGGTACACCGTCACTCCCCGTACGGTTGTGCTTGCCGCGAAAGTGTTCGCAAACGCCCACTCTTCTTCCGAGAGCGTTTCTGGAAGGAAGATAAATGCTGTTTGCGTGGACTCCTGGACGCGTGGATCACGTGGAAAGCGGATAAATGTTGTGCCAAGGAGATAGTTCCAGTCATACCCATAATCCCCGAGCGCCATCGGCGTCGACGTGCTGCCGACGAAGGCACGAAGCGCGGCAATGTCGGCGGCGGTCCGTTGCGTGGCAGTTTCCGTGAGCGGCTTCCAGAGGGCGTGCAGGTCGAATGCGGCTAGCGCTGTCAAGAGGGCGGCGACCGTCAGGATCGTGCTGCGTTTGGCATCTTGGAGCTTGAGGACGCCCCAAATAGCCAGCGGCAAGGCATATGAGACGTAATACGGGGCCGGGTTTTTGTAGAGGTAGACAGCGAATAGGGAGACCGTCGCCAGGTAGGCAAGCGTTTCCGCGTTCGGTCGGCGTTTCGTCCACCAGGCGCCGAGCGCAAGCGCGGCGGCGCTCAAGATCAGTCGCGTGCACTCGCCGCGCCAGACCCACGCGAGCCGCGCCAGGCCTGTGGCCTCACTCCGCTTCGCGAGATCAAGCGCATCGGCCAAGGCGAACGGGTTCGTACCGAGCCAGAGGGTGACGAGTGCCGTATGCGCCAGTAGGAGGGCTGCCGTCCCGCCAACCCGCCACCGGTGGGGTGCATCCGCATCCTCCCGCCATGCTCGCCAGAGGACCCATCCGACCAACGGCAAGAGCAGGACGCCTTGGATTTGTGACCAGACCGCAAGTAGGTATCCGACCGCGACAAGCGCAAGCGAGACGCGTTCGCGCGTAATGAATCCATAGATGATCAGGGCCAGACCGAGGGAAAGAAACGACGTGTGGAAGCCTTGTCCCGTCCATGAAACGGTCGCCGCGTGCAGCAGGACCGGCGCAAGCACGAGAAATGACGATGCTTTCCCGCGCTTTAAGACCAAGGCGAAGAGCAGCCATGCCGCGCCGAGATCAGCTAGAAGCGTCGGTAACCGAACAGCCAAGATCGTCGAGCCGAAAAGCGCTTGGCTCGCGAGAGAGATCCAGCGTCCGAGCGGCGGATGCGGGACGGGGATGTTAAGGGCGTATTTCGCCGGATCCGTCGACAGGACGCCGCGCGAGACGCTCCACGCGAAGAAAACGACCGTCAGGGCCGTCCAACCTGTCATAAGTCCCAACAGCAGGCGGCGTTCAGTGGTCGGTGACATAGGTCCAGGCGTAGGCAGTGGGTTCGGCGCGTGACCAGGTGACGTGGATGCGTTGAAGCGGCGCGTGTGCGGTGACGAGATTCGGCTGCTCCCTCAGTCTTAGTACACAGCGGTCATCCGAGCATGAGAGCGATTCGATCACAAAAAAGGAGCGGGGGAGGCCATGGTCGTCGCGGAGCCCGTTGAAGACGGCCGTAAGCTGGCCGCGTACCTCGCTGGAGCGATAAAGATCGCGAAGATTCCAGCCACGGACCAGTAAGATGGCGCCAATCCCAACCGTCACGAGGGAGCTGAAGAGAAAAAACAGGCGCACGCGCAACGGCATATCACTTTTTCTCATGGTACTCCTGCTCCGTGTTGACCGCCCAGAGGTCGGCCTTGTCGGTGGAGCTGGCGAGGATCAGGTCGACGGCTGTCATTGCGGTCAGCATCGAGTGGTCCTGGTTGTTATAGCGGTGCATCCCGTTGCGGCCGAGGAGGAAGAGGTTCTTGAAGCCGTCCAGATACGCTCGTAACGTATCGAACTCGGCATACGTGCCAAAATAGGCCGGATAGGCTTTCTTTTCGCGCAAAACGGTGCCGTCGAGGACGTCCTCGGGGCGGATCAGCCCGATGGCCGCCAGCTCCCGCTTTCCTAGTTCCAGCAGTTCCGCATCGCTTTTTCCCCAAAGCGCATCGCCCTCATTGCAGAAATATTCCATACCGACCCAGACCGTGTGCCGGTCAT
>CAYYTQ010000034.1:0-4280 GCA_964474805.1 uncultured Gammaproteobacteria bacterium | reverse complement strand
CTAACGCTTGGACCACTGCGGGCTCCGACGCGCACGACGGAGACCAGGCTTCTTGCGCTCCTTCGCACGCGGATCGCGCGTAAGGAAACCGAGCTTCTTGAGGGTCGCGCGGTAATCGGCCTGCTCCTTAAGGAGGGCGCGGGCGATCCCGAGACGGACGGCTTCGGACTGCGCATGGGCGCCGCCGCCTTCCGCCTTGACGCTGACGTCGTAGGCCGTTTCCACGCTGACGGCACGGAGCGGCTCGAGAACGATCCGCTGCATGTCGAACGTCGGGAAATAGTCCTTGAACGCCTTTCCGTTGATCTGGATGGTTCCCTTGCCGCCGCGGACGAGGCGGACCCGAGCGATCGCCGTCTTGCGACGGCCGATGGCCTGGACCACGTTCTCCTTCGTCATGGCGACGGTGGCCGGAGCGGCGGCCGGAGCCGCTTCCTCGACCTTCTTTTTGCGCGGGGCGCGAGGCGCGGCCGCCTTCTTCTTGGCCGCTTCCTTGGCCGGCTTTTGTTCGATATCCGTAGGCATATTAGGCTTCGATGATCAAACGCTTCATCCGTTCGTTCTGCGTACGGTTTTTCGGAAGCATGTATTTAACCGCATGGCGAAGCACTTCCCCCGGCTTCTCGACCTGCAATTTCGCGACCGGCAGGCGCTTGATGCCGCCCGGACGGTTGGACGAGCGGAAGAGCACCTTGTCATCCATTTTCTTGCCGGTGTAGACGAGCTTCGAGGCGTTCACCACCTTGACGATGGCACCCGTATCGATGTGCGGCACGTATCCGGGCTGGTCTTTCCCCAACAGCATGCGCGCGACTTCGGTGGCGAGGCGGCCGACGATCTGGCCGGCGGCATCGACGACCACGGTCTTGCGCGTGAAACCGGCGAGGGCCGGCACCTTCTTTTTCCAGGCCATACCTTATTTCACGAGTTGGATCTGGGCCATCTCGGCGCCATCTCCCTTACGCGGGCTGAGCTTGACGACGCGGGTGTAGCCCCCGGGACGGGTGGCGTAGCGCGGCCCCAGCTCTTCCAGCACTTTGTTAACCGCCTTTTCGGTCATGACCGTCTTCAGCAATTCGCGACGGGCATGCAGCGACTTGACCTTCCCTTTCGTGATGAGCCGTTCCACCAACGGACGAACAGCCTTGGCCTTCGCGAGCGTCGTGTTCACATGCTCATGCACGATGAGAGACGTGGCCAGGTTCCGCAAAAGGGCCCGGCGAGGGGCGGTCTTCCGGTCCAGCGTTTTTCCGACACGTCGATGTCTCATAATCGAGCACGATCTTAAGCTTATTCAGCCGTGTACGTCAAGTCTTTCAGGACGTTTACGTGGTCTTGGAGGGTCTGCAGGCCTTGATTGACCGCATCCACCGGATCCATCGACCCGTCCGTCTCGACGCGCAACGTTAATTTATCGAAGTTGATCTTGTCCCCCACGCGGGTCTCCTCCACCTTGTAGGAGACGTTCAGGATCGGGCTGTAGAGCGCATCGATCGTCATGACGCCGAGCTCGCTCTTGGTGGTCTTGGCCCGTTCTTCCAGCGACTGGTACCCGCGTCCGGACGACACCCATACTTCCATCTCGAACGACGCGGAGGCGTCGGTGAGCGTAGCGATGGGCTGCTCCGGATTGACGATCTCGACCAAGGCATCCTTGGCGAAATCTTGGGCAGTGACGACGCGTTCCCCTTTCACGGCCAGGCGCAACTTGACCGGCTCTTCCGAGAAGAGCTTGAAGCGCAAGGCCTTCACGTTGAGGATGATCTCGAGGACGTCCTCTTTCACGTGGTTGATCGTCGCGAATTCATGGTCCGCCCCCTTGATTTTGACCGCCGTGACCGCCGCCCCGGAAAGGGACGACAGCAAGATGCGGCGCAGGACGTTGCCGATCGTGGTGCCAAAGCCTTGGACACACGGTTCGACGGTCAGCACGCCCTCATTGGGGCGTTCGCCACGCGTAAAGCGCACTTTTGATGGAAGCATGATGGGCTCCATAAACGCGAAACCTTGCAGGTTGTTAAGGGGATTAACGAGAGTAGAACTCGATGATCAACTTCGGATCAAAGGGTTGCCGCAGTTCTTCGCCGGACGGCACGGAGGTGATTTTAGCAGATAATTCGCTGGCTTGCAGGGAGATCCAGGACGGGACCTGCTTTTTGGCTAATTCTTCAGCCGTTTTTTGCCAGAGCCCCTTGCCTTGCTTGTTGCCGCGGATCTTGATGACGTCGCCCGGCTTGACGCGGTAGGACGGGATGTTGACCTTGCGGCCGTTGACGTCGAAGTGGGCGTGGCCGACGGCCTGACGGGCGGCGGCACGCGTCTTGGCGAAGCCGGCGCGGTACACCGTGTTGTCGAGACGCATCTCCAGGAACTGGACGAGCGCTTCTTCGGTGTTCCCCTTGCGCTTGGTGGCTTCCTTGAAGAGGTTGCTGAACTGGCGTTCGGCGAGGCCGTAGAGACGCTTCGCCTTCTGCTTCTCGCGGAGCTGCTTGCCATAGTCCGTCATGCGGCCATAGCCGTTGGTCGGACCATGAACGCCCGGCGGGAAGGGGCGGCGGGCGAGGGCGCGCGCGTGGGAGGCCTTGTCGGTGAGGGCCTGGCCTTCGCGGCGGGAGTATTTGGCGGTGAGTTTAAAACGCATAGCGAATGGCGATTACACGCGGCGCGGGCGCGGCGCACGGCAGCCGTTGTGCGGGACCGGCGTGACGTCCTTAATCGAGAGGACATTGAGCCCGTTGGCATTGAGGGCGCGGATGGCGCCTTCGCGACCCTGACCAACCCCGGAGACGTACACGTTGACGTCCTTGAGGCCGGCATCCTTGGTGCGCTCGATAGCTTCCTTGACGACCACGGAGGCGGCGTACGGCGTGGCCTTTTTCGGGCCCTTGAAGCCGACGACGCCGGCGGAACACCAACCGATGGCGTTGCCGTTGTTGTCGGTGATGGTCACGATCGTGTTGTTGAACGTGGCCTGGATGTACACCTTCCCCTGCGTGATCTGGGCGCGCGCAGCTTTCTTTTTGCGGGTGCGCGTCGCGCTGGCTTTAGCCGCCGGCTTCTTGTCAGAAGCGGCAGCGCCGGTACCGGCTGCTTTCTTGGCTTCACTCATAGTCTGAGTCTAAATATTAGGTCTTCTCGAGCTTGCGCTTGCCGGAACCCATCGTGCGGCGGACGTTGCCGCGGATGGTGCGGGAGTTCGTGCTGGTGCGCTGACCACGGACCGGGAGGCCCTTGATGTGACGCGACCCGCGATACGAACCGATTTCCTTGAGGCGCTTGATGTTGGCGAGGACTTCACGACGAAGTTCCCCCTCCACTCTCAGGTTCTTTTCCACCTCTTCGCGCAGCTTGTTGGCTTGCGCTTCGGTGAGGTCCTTGACGCGGATCTCCGGGGCGATGCCCGTCTTTTCGATCACGCGCTTGGCGGTCGTGTTCCCGATCCCATAGATATAGGTCAGGGCGACATCGACACGCTTTTGTTGGGGAAGGCTGACGCCTGCGATACGTGCCATAGAGTTATCCTTGACGTTGCTTATGTTTAGGGCTCTTCGCGCAAATGACGACCACGCGTCCCTTGCGGCGGATCACTTGGCAGTCGCGGCAAATCGCCTTGACAGAGGATCGTACTTTCATAATGCGATGGAAGCATGCCGACTCGGCAAAAGCAGGCCCTCGGCCAATTTCGAGGGGCAAGCGTTGCGTGAGGGGCACCTGTTGTGAATAGAGATCGCCCGGGAACGGGTTTTTGTCGTTTTCCGGGGATTTCCGCAGGAGAAGACTCGTGCGCTGCCGACAGTCGTCAGGGCTTCCAAAACAGCCTGAAAAACCGCCGTACAAGGCCTATAATCTATAGGTGATCCGCCCCTTTGTCAAATCGTAGGGGCTCAGCTCGACCTGGACCTCGTCTCCCGGGGTCAGGCGGATGCGGTTCATGCGCATTTTGCCCGAAAGATGGCACAAAATCTCTTGGCCGTTCTCGAGCTTGACCTTGAAGGAGGTGGCTGGGAGGTTTTCGACGACCTTGCCCTTGAGAATGATAAAATCCTTGTTGGGACCGTTACCGGGCATAGGTAGAAACGTTCATTTCCATGGTGGAAAAGGAGTCACTAAGGCTTAGTGAGGGCATTTTCTTCCCCTGACGGGGAAAAGTCAATAAAGAAAAGGTTTTTTGGGGCTGGCGCCCCAAAGGCCCGCCCTTTCCCTAGGGCGGGCCGGTCCCCGGCGGGCAGGTGCCTTGCTTCTGGCTCGAGAACTCGCATCTTGTTCCCGGGATGGATTGC
>CAYYTQ010000033.1:0-4479 GCA_964474805.1 uncultured Gammaproteobacteria bacterium | reverse complement strand
GAGCTAAGCGGGTCGATCACGACGGCCGTATAGAGCTGTGCGGTGCGCGGATCGTAATACGCCTGGGACCAGCTGCGGCCGCAGGTATCGGTTTTCATGAGCTGGTTGGCACGGGCGACGAAGACGGTGCAGGTATCACGCGGATCGATGGCGACGGATTCGATCTGACCGGTGGTGAGGCCGCGGGCCTGCTGCCACGAGGCGCCGGCATCGAGCGTCACGAGGAGGCCGTTTTGGGTGGTACCGACGTACATGACTTCGGCATCCTGCGGATCGAATGCCGCGGAGACGGTGCCAACATTCCCGATGCTGCCAAGCTTGCCGCCCTGGTTAAGGACGCTGGGCTGTGTCCAATCGACGCCGTAATTGGCGGTGCGATAGACGCCGCCGTCTGGGGAGGCGGCAGTTTGGCCCCCAATGCCAAAACAGCCGGCCCCCAACATCGAAAGTCCACCCAAGGCGAGGAAAAGAGCGCTGCGATTCATATGCGACGGATGATAGCACGAACGGAGGCGCACGAAAAACAAGCGGCTAGCGCGCCCACGCCTCGACGGCTTGCAATTGCTGATGAGCGGGGACGAGCGCCTCGAGGCGCTTCCATTCGAACGCGAGACGGACCGGAAGCGGGCCACCGACGGCCTGCCAGGCGAGGCGGACCGCTTCACCCCAGGCGGGAGCCGACACCCCTCGCTGGGCTTGGCGACGGGAAAGCAGCAAAAGGAGCACGCGCCAGGCCTGGTCACCTTCATCATGGGCATCGAGGGACTTCTGCCAATCATCCAAGGCTGCGACAAGACGACCGGGCTCTGGATGCGCGAACCCCTGTTCGAGGCGGGTCGCCGTATCCGCGAGACGGTCCCACCATTCGGGCTGCTCGTGGCGACGGAGCAGGAGCCCGGGACGGCCGTGGGCCTCATCGACCCAATCCGACGCCATGCCGAGCGCCTGGGCCCACGGTTGAAGCTCAGACCGTGGAACCTCGCGAACCGATAGCGGGACGAGACGGGACCGCAGCGTAGCAGGCAACCGATCCGGCTGCGAGGAAATGAACAGGAACGTGACGCCTGGGCGCGGCTCCTCGACATCTTTTAATAGGGCATTGAAACCGGCGGTATTTAGCCCTTCGGCGTGGTCGATAAGGAAGACCCGCCGTCCGCCGCGAGCAGCGGTGCGATGGGTGCGTTCGAGGAACGCGCGTACGGCCTCGATGCCGGCTTCCGCCTCGGCGTCGAGGAGGGCAAGGTCGGGATGGCCTTCAAGCGGAAGCGGCTCCGGGTGGTTCACGAGGTCACGTGCGAACTGCTCCGCGAGGCGACGCTTGCCAACGTGTTCTGGACCGAAAAAACCGTATGCCCCGGCGGGACGCGCCTGCATGCGCGCAAGGAGCTGTCGGAGATCGGCGTGGCCGCAAAAAGGGGTGGGCATATCGCTACCCTACCCTGACCGGTCCGTCCTGACAAAAAGGCCGCGTGACGGCTGATTCCAGGGCTGCGCGCATCTGTCGGCGCGCACGCCTCTCCCGAATCAAGAGTTTTCTTTCTCTCCCCTGCGCAAGCTGCTACACTTTTCGCACTATGCGCCGGCTTGATTTGACGTTTACGGCCCTGCAAGTCCCCACGGACCTGCTCGCCCTCTGCGGGGCGGCTCTCACGGCCTATATCTTGCGGTATTCCCAAGCCTTCCTGGAATACCGGCCGATCATCCAACAGATAACGCCCGAAGACTACCTAACCTCGGCGGCGACGTTCATTTTTGCCTGGCTGGTGTGCTTTTGGCTGGCGGGCCTGTACACGGCGAAGCATCGCGCCGCCTGGCAGGAGCTCGGACGAATCATCCTAGGAAGTACGGCGGGCATGATGATCCTGATCACATCGGTGTTTTTCCGGCGGGAAGTGACCGCCTCGCGTTTCTTGGTGCTGGCGGTATGGGGGCTCGCGATCGTCTACGTATGGATCGGTCGGCTGATCTTGCGGGCGATCCGCAACCATCTCCTGAAGAAGGGCATCGGTCACCAACGCATCGCCGTGATCGGCGGGAGTAATGCGGCCGCCTCGCTCAAGACCCTCTACCTGCAAAAGCCGGTCCTCGGATATACGGTCGTACGCAGCTACAAGACCTGGAATGAGACGGCACGTGAAGAGATGACCGAGCTGCATCGAAAGGGGCGGCTGGACGGCGTGCTCCTGGCGGAACCCAAGACGAGCAAGGAGCAAGCTCTCGATCTGATCGCCTTCGCCGAAGAGGAGCACCTGACGTTCCGCTACCTCGCCGACCTGTTCGCGGCGCGATTCACCCGCATCGACGTCATGACCGAGGGCGGGATCCCGCTGATCGAACCGAAGGGCACGCCCTTGGACGGATGGGGACGGATCACGAAGCGCTTGTTTGACGTGGTCGCCGCGAGCATCGCCCTCATGCTGGTTTCACCGCTGCTCTTGATCTCTGCTTGCATCATCGTATTCCAGGACGGGTTCCCGGTCCTGTTCCACAACGAACGCGTCGGCGAACGTGGCCGGCTGTTTTCGGTATACAAGCTGCGCTCGATGTGGAAGAAGGATTCGATCGGGCCGCAATTCTCCGCCGAGGCGAATGAGCGCAACCTGGACCGCGAAAAAGACCTGATCCGGACCCAAAGCATTAAGGAGGGACCGATCTACAAGATCCAAAACGACCCGCGCATCACGCCGTTCGGGCAGTGGCTCCGCCGCTGGTCGATCGACGAGCTCCCCCAGCTGTTGAACGTGCTGAACGGGACGATGTCGATCGTTGGACCGCGACCGCACCAGCCACGCGAAGTGAGCAAGTACGAGGCGCATCACCGCAAGGTGCTCGCGATCAAGCCCGGCATCACCGGGATGGCCCAGGTCTCCGGCCGCAGCGACCTCAGCACCGAAGACGAGGCCCGTCTGGACACGTGGTATATCGAAAACTGGTCGCTCCTCTTGGACCTCATCGTGATCCTCAAGACGCCGCTCGCCGTGCTACGCCCCAAAGGCGTCTACTAAACGGGGATCAACCCTGCTAGGCTGAGAGCGATGCGCGTTGCCCTTGTCCATGACTATTTTATCCAAGACGGCGGTGCCGAACGCGTCCTCATGGCGCTGCACCGCCTGTTTCCGGACGCGCCGATTTATACGCTCCTTGCCGATCCGCGCACGTTTCCGCCCGGATTCGCCCCGAAGCGGCTGGTGACCTCGCCGTTGCAGCGGTTGCTGCCGACAAGCTCTTGGTATCCGCTCGCGACCAGCCTCATGCCAGACATGGTCGAACGATTCGACCTGTCCGGATATGACCTGGTCCTCATTTCCTCGTCGAGTTTCGCGAAAGGGGTGATCGTTCCCCCGGGGACGCGGACCATTTGCTACCTACACACCCCGACGAGATTCTTGTGGGAAGATCGGCATGCCTACCTGCAAGGGCGCGGCTGGCCTTGGCTCGCGAAATGGCCCCTGCAAAGGGCGTTCCATCACCTTCGAACCTGGGACCACCTGGCCGCGCAACGGCCGGACGTGCTTTTGACGAACAGCCGCCTATCGCAAGCCCGCATCCGGCGCTACTACCAGCGCTCCGCGGAGATCCTCCATCCGCCCGTGGAATTGGCCAACATCCCCTTTCAGAAGGCCCATACGGGGCGGTTTTGGCTGACGGGCGGACGATTGGTTGGATACAAACGGTTCGATCTCTGCGTCGAAGCCGCGAATGCCCTTCAGGCGCCCTTGAAGATCTTTGGCGAAGGCCCGCAGCTGCACAACCTAAAGCGACTGGCGGGACCGACCGTGGAATTCTTAGGACCCGTCGATGAAGCCACGAAATGGACGCTCTATCGCGATGCCCACGCCTTCCTGCACCCGGGCGTCGAGGACTTCGGCATGACGATGCTCGAAGCCCAAGCCAGCGGTACGCCCGTCTTGGCGCGCGCGGCAGGCGGCGCCCTTGAGATCATCGAGGACGGCGCGACGGGGACGCTCCTTCCAACCACCACGTCCGCCGCCCTGATTGAGGCGATGCGTGCCTTCCCGAAGACGGCTTTTGATCCGAACCGGATTCGAGCCCAAGCGGAACGATTCGATCTGCCGGCGTTCTCGGCAGCCATCCGAGCGTATGCGGACCCTTGTTGACGCAAGCTGCCTGCGCGGGGAACACCCGACTGGCGTCACGAACGCGGTGCGCGAGCTGTTGCGCATAAACGCGTTCAACCTGGAAGGGGCGATCGAGCTTGCGACCTATGGCTGGCATCCGCCCAGCGATGCGGAACGCACAGCCGCACCGTATCCCTGGAGGCACGTGCGCCTCCCCAGCAAGGTGATGCACGCCCTCTGCGGTAGCGGCCTCCTTTCCTTTGATCGGCTATTCGGCGGAGCGGATCGGCTATTTTTTCCGAACCTCAATATCGTCGGTCGGCCGCGGCGTCCGTACGACCTCCTCATCCACGACCTGTCGTTCTTGCTGCATCCTCCCTGGTTCACGCGAAAAACGCGG
>CAYYTQ010000032.1:0-5435 GCA_964474805.1 uncultured Gammaproteobacteria bacterium | reverse complement strand
GCATCGCCCTCATTGCAGAAATATTCCATACCGACCCAGACCGTGTGCCGGTCATTCACGAGGTATTCGCTCCAATTGTTGAAGACCTGCAGGCGCCCCACGTGGACGTCGGGATCGTGGATGTAGATCCAGTTGTCGGTGATCGTGGGGCTGTTCGCTTCGAGGCCCAAACGTTTCACGAGCAAACCGACCGTCAAGAAATCGCGGTAGCTGAGGCCGTTCGCGATGCGGCGTGGGTCTGCCGGGACGTCCGTCTTCAGGCCGGCGACGAGCTCGCGCATCGGCATGGTCGAGAAGACATAGTCAGCCTCGTAGGTTTTTTCTCCCTCTGGGCCGCTCGCGGTGACGGAGATGATACGATTCCCTTCGACATGGAGCGAGGTGACGCGTTGGCCCATGTGGATCTCGCCGCCTTTGGCCTGCACTTCCTCCGCAACCGTTTCCCACATTAAGCCGGGACCCAATTTTGGATAGAAAAAGCGTTCGATGAGCGAAGTTTCAGTTTCTTTTTGGGAGAGGGAACCGCGTTTTGGGAGAAACTGCTTGAGGTAATGGGCGATAACCTTCGTGATGGATAGCCCTTTGATACGTTGTGCGCCCCATTCCGGACTGATTTCGCGGCAGGGGAGCCCCCAGACTTTTTCCGTGTACGAACGGAAAAACGTCTTGTAGAGCTCATCACCGAACCGATTCAGGAAAAAATCCTCGAGGCTTTTCTCCGGCTTGATGGGGAAGAGACGACGGCGGACGTAGGTGAACCCGATCTTGATCATGCGCCAGACCCCGAGTTTACGAACGGTGTCCCAGGAAAGCGTAATAGGATAGGGAAAAAACTGCTTGCCGAAGAAGATCCGCGACAGCCGGTTGCGGACGAGCATGACGCGGTCGGTCGTGGCGGGATCGACGGTCTTGCCGGGGGCAGCCACGTGCGCCGTGCGGTTTTGGTAGCGGACGGTCACGTCGCCCTCTGCCCGCGTCTCGAGGGGGAGCATCGAGAGCCACCAGTCCATCACGCGATCCGATTTCGAAAAAAAGCGATGACCGCCGATGTCGATGCGGTTTCCCTTGTAGACGACGGTCTTCGAGATCCCGCCGACGTACGTGTCGCTCGCCTCGAGGATGATGGGATGGATGTCGGTGCGGGTGAGGAGTTCGTAGGCGGCCGTGAGGCCGGCTGGGCCGGCGCCGATGATGAGGGCGGTTTTTTTGCTCATACGGGTTTTTTGGTAAACAAAAGCCATTTGCGGACCCCATAGTTCCAGAAGAACACGATCCCGACGCTGGCGGCCTTCGCGAGCCATAACGGGGCGCCGAGCGCTTCGACCCCGATCCAGAGGATCAGCGCGTTCCAGCCGGCCCCGATGAGCCCGACCGCCGCGAACCACAGGAATTCGACGCGCGCATCCGCCAGCCGCCGCTCGCGGAAGGCCCAGCGGATGCTGAGGAAGTAGTTCGCGAGCAAGCCGGCCATGAATCCTGCGAATCCGGCCACTTGGTAGGGGACGCTCAGGAAGGAGGCGAGCAGCGCCAGGGTCCCCGCATCGATAACCAGGGCCAGCACGCTGACGGCAAGGACGCGTCCGAGCTCGGGAAGATATGCGCGCATGGGTGTCGTCGCCAGGATAGGGGTTTGGGAGGGGCGTGTCTATGCGGAGGGGATCGTGAGCCGTCCGCCCGTTTTGAGACAAGAAAAGAGAGGCGGGTCCCCAGGGGTTGGGAAGCGCCTCTTCAGCGCATCTTCTCGGATGGATCGTAGTCGGGGAAGTACGCGACCTCGACGGCCGCCGCCCGGCTGATGCGGATGTCCATCCGTTCCACCTCGCCCACGCCGACGCCGTCCACGTAGCCCTTCATTGGCCGGCGGCCCGTCTCCAGGCCGCGGAACGAGATCTTGGCGGTCGGCGGGAAGTTCTCTGAGCGATAGTGGTTGGGGGTGCTGTGCCGGTTGAAGCCGCCGACCGCGAAGGTCAGGAGCCCGTCCGGGTTCTGGTCGAACGGGATGCCGGTTGCGTACAGCGAGTCCGCGTAGCCGGTCGTACCCACGGGGGTGGCCACGAGCGCGACGTCCGCGAGCAGCCGGCTGTAGAGCTCACGTTCGTTTGCGTGCACCGCGATCGAGATCATGCTCTCTGGCGCCCGCACCCAGGCGTCCTGGTAGGCGTAGGCCTCGTGCGTCCCGAGGATGTTCTCGTAGGACACGTGCAGCATGGGGAGGCGGAAGGCCTTGAGGGGTCCCTGGAGGAGCTTCTTGAGGTCCGCGCCTTCCGGCACCTCGTTCAGGTGGAAGCCCAGGTGCCCGGTGTTGACCCCGAAGAACGGGACGCGCAGGCGCCAGTGCTGGCGGATGGCCCGCATCATGGTACCGTCGCCGCCGAAGACGAGGATGCAGCTCGGGCGGTCGACGTCCGAAGCCGGGTAGCTGAGGGCCTCGCCCGAGATCGGGTAGCCGAGTGCGTGCGTGAAGCCCCGCGCCCGGCCGCTCACGTACTTCTCGTCGCCGAGGTAGATCACGGGCCGGCCCAGGTCGAGCTGCAGCGGGACCGGGTTCAGCGGGTGCGCGCCGTGGTAGAGCTGGTGACGCTCGATGTAGGCCGCGACGTGGGGATCGACGTGGTCGGTGACGTCGCAGTCCATCAGGAGCCGTGTGCGGTCGTGCCGGCTGCTGCCGTGCCAGTGTGGCTCGCCGGTGTCGGTGATGGCGATCCGGTGCGGCGGCAGGTCGTCGGGGTCGTACTCTCCGCGCACGATCACGACGAAGCGCAACCGCTCCCAGAGTTCCGCACCGTGCTGCCAGGTCGTCTGGATCTTGGAGGTGCCGTCTTTGCCGCCGCGGATGTCCGTGGTGTCGACCACGTGCCAGACCTCGTCGCCGTTCGCGCTGTACTGCGCCTCGAGCTCGTGGGTCCGCATGAACTCCGGGCGTTCGAGGTCGTCGAGGACCACCTGGCAACGGGGCATGAGCCCGAAGGCCAGGTCGGCCATGGCGGCGCGGTGCACGGGGAGGACGCGGTTCTTCTTCGGGTCGTCGGGCCGTGGCCCGCATGGGATCACCAGGGCCTCGTCGAAGAACCAGCGCCGGCTGTCCATGTCGCGGAGGTTGAGGAGGGCGCGCACGTACTGCTGGTGGTGCAAGCCGGGCGGGCTGAAGAGCTTGCCGTAGAGGGCGCGGCGTCGGGGCATGGGCGTTCTCCTTGTTGGAAGGGAAAGGGGCGTTGGGACAGTGGTTTAATATAGCGTACATCAGCGGGTTTGTCAAGGTTAGATCGGTAAAATATGGCTCAATAAAGGGATTTTGTGGGGATCGCGGGCCTGGTTTTTGGCTGCCGTAAGAGGGTGCAGACCGATTGACAAACGGGGAAAGCCTCGCTAGCCTCCACCGCACCCATTTCGAGGAGGTCCCAATGCGTTCAGGAATGCGCGTTCTGCTGGCGGCGTAGGCGTCCGTGATTCGAGCCGTGTCCGCTGCCGACCTGCTCACTTTCTCCTATATGACGCAGACGGGCCTCACGGTCCTGAAGCGGCGCTGGGAGCTGGAGCTTATGCTCTGGCCCGAGGCGGGGAAGGACAACGGCAAGGAGCCGTTCGGATTCGACCTGCGATTGCGGCGCGGGGAGGAGCGCCTCCTCCTCGAGGCTCGCCTGGACTTCGGTTGCGACGGCTGTTCGTCCTATGTCCTCCAGGGCACGCAGGGACTACGCGATCAGGCGATCCAGATCATCCCTTCGTTCGCGTCGGCGCGGACGCTCGCCGACCAACGGCGTCAGCCTTCGCCGCTCGAGCCTTCGGCACTGGGGGAGCCGTTCCCTCCGGCCCTCCTGCCCGAGGATCAGATGACCCAGGCAGCGTATTCCATGGAGCTTCCCAATGAGACGCTGTTCAAGGTGATTGATGGCATGGTCGACTGCGTTGCTGCGGAAGCCGCTTCAGCCGAGTTCTGGCATCGTGACTCGGTTTCTTCTTTTTAAGAGAAACACAGGGTGCTCTATTTTATGAATACTACCTTGCATAACATAGTACCTTGCGATAAGCTTCATTACGTCATCCTATGTCCTCCCATCCACGGCTCAACCTCGCCAATATAAATGCGCAGATGCGTAAGGGGCTGCTCGAGTTTGCGCTCTTGCTGATCCTGTCGCGCGGGCAAGCGTATACGAACGATTTGCTCGAGGAGCTGCGGAGCGCGGGGCTCCTCGTTGTCGAGGGCACCGTGTACCCGTTGCTGATGCGCCTTAAGACGGCCGGCTGCCTCACGTATGACTGGATCGAAAGCAAGAACGGGCCGCCTCGCAAGTATTACGCCCTCACCCCCGCCGGCCGGACCCTGCTCGCCGAACTTACGCAGACCTGGAACCGCCTTGACGCCTCAATGACTGCGCTTACCAAGAAATTTATCCCTACCGTATGAAAAAGACCCTTTCGTTAAGCTTGGGCGGCCGCGTGTTCGCCGTCGAGGAAGACGCCTATGCCCGTCTCTCGGCGTACCTGTCTGCGCTCAAGGAGCGGTTCCGCGGCGAGCCGTCCGTCGACGAGCTGATGCAGGATATTGAGGCGAGCCTGGCGGAGAAGTGCGCCCAACGCATCCAACCATACAAGGAAGCGCTCGCGCTGGCCGACGTGGAGGCGGTGATCGCGCTCCTCGGGGACGTCGACGAGATCGCGGACGGCGAGGATGCCGAAGCGGGCCCGTCGGCCCAACCGGACGTCGACACCACGCCGAGACGCCTCTATCGCGACGCAGAAGACGTCGTGGTGGCGGGCGTGTGCGCCGGGATGGGCGCGTACCTGGGCGTCGATCCGCTGTATGTCCGCTTGGGGTTCATCATCCTGACGCTCATCAACGGCATCGGCTTGGTATTGTATGGCGTGTTATGGCTGGTCATCCCCCGCGCATTGACGCCGTTGCAGAAATTGGAGATGCGCGGGCGGCCGGCGAGAGTGAACGAGCTGCAAGAGCGCGTGCGCGAAAAGGCGTCGGAGCTGTCGCAAGAGGGGAAGCGGGCGTGGAAGCGGTTGGAAGGGCCGGGTTCCCCGGTGCGCCGCCTGCTGGGCTTGCCGGTGCGTCTCGTGGCGGCCGTGTTCGCCTTCGTGCGTCGTGTCGTCCTCGCCGTGGGTCCGGTCGTGCGCGTTCTGGTTGGGTTGGGATTGGCGGCAGGGGCGACGTTCGGAATCGCGGCGGTGACGATGCTGGCGGCCGTCCTGGCTTTCCGTGTGCGTTCGCCGTACGTCGTCTCCGGCCTGCCGCTCGCGGAGCTTGCGGGAAACCCTTCGTATTATGCGGGGATCGCCGCCTTTTTCTTGGCCTGCGCCATCCCGTTGTTCTTCCTTGCCTTGTTAGGGGCGACGCTCATCCGTCGTCGCAGCGCCTTTCGGATGGGGGTCGTGGCGACGCTCGTCGTCGTATGGGTCGCGGCCGTCGGGACCGGGGCCGTCGTGGC
>CAYYTQ010000031.1:0-5808 GCA_964474805.1 uncultured Gammaproteobacteria bacterium | reverse complement strand
ATGACCGGCACACGGTCTGGGTCGGTATGGAATATTTCTGCAATGAGGGCGATGCACTGTGGGAGAAGACCGATGCGGAGTTGCTGGAACTCGGCAAACGCGAGCTCGCCGCCATCGGCCTCATCCGTCCCGAAGACGTCCTCGATGGCACGGTCCTGCGTGAAAAAAAGGCCTATCCCGCCTATTTCGGCACCTACAGCGAGTTCGACACGCTCCGAGCCTATCTCGACGGTTTCGAAAACCTCTTCCTTCTCGGCCGCAACGGCATGCACCGCTACAACAACCAGGACCACTCGATGCTCACCGCCATGACGGCCGTCGACCTGATCCTCGCCGGCTCCACCGACAAGGCGGACCTCTGGGCGGTCAACACGGAGCAGGAGTACCATGAGAAAAAGTGATATGCCGTTGCGCGTACGCCTGTTCTTCCTCTTCAGTTTCATCGTGACGATCGGGATCGGCGGGGTCTTGCTGGTTCGGGGGTGGAATCTGCGTGACCTCTATCGCTCCGGCGAGGTCCGCGGGCAGCTCACGACCGTCTTCAATGGCCTCCGTGACGACCACGGCCTCCCCCGCTCGTTTTTCGTGATCGAATCCCTCTCTTGCCCGGACGAGCGCTGCACGTTAGACCTCACGGAACAGCCGAACCTCGTCACTGCGCATGCGCCGCTCCAGCGCATCCGCGTCGTCTGGTTGCGCACCGAACCCAATGCCTACACCTGGGCCTATGTCACCAACCACTGAGCGCCGCCTGTTGCTGGGGCTCATGACCGGCTGGACGGTCCTGGTCGTCGCCTTCTTCGCGTGGAGCATGTCGCGTGGCGTCCTATCGACGGATCCGGCGAAATACGCTCTTAACATCCCCGTCCCACATCCACCGCTAGGACGCTGGATCTCTCTCGCGAGCCAAGCTCTTTTCGGCTCGACGATCTTAGCCGTGCGGCTACCGACGCTTCTGGCCGATCTCGGCGCGGCATGGTTGCTCTTCGCCCTGGTCTTAAAGCGCGGGAAGGCATCATCATTTCTTTTGCTTGTGCCGGTCCTATTGCACGCGGCGAGCGTCTCGTGGACGGGACAAGGGTTCCAGACTTCGTTTTTGGCGCTAGGATTGGCCTTTATTCTTTACAGCTTCACCGAGCGTGCACGCGTCTCGCTCCCGCTGCTTGCGGGCGGATACTTGCTTGCCGTCTGGTCGCAAATCCAAGGGATCCTGCTCGTCCCACTCGTCGGCTGGGTCCTCTGGCGGGCCTGGCGAGAGCAACCGGAAGCGCCTCGCCGTTGGCAGGTCGGGGGAACCGCCGCCCTCATCCTCGCCCACACCGGCCTCGTGGCCCTCTGGCTCGGCACGAACCCGTTCGCCTTGGCGGATGCGCTTGACCTCGCGAAACGGAGCGAGGCGGCCGGCTTGGCGCGACTCGCCTGGGTTTGGCGCGGCGAGTGCACGCGGCTGATCTTGAGCGCGCTTATCCTTGCCCTGGGAACGTGGTGGACGGAACGCCGGCCGAAGGCGGAAACGCTCGCGTTCTTGGCAACGGTCATCCTGTTCGCCGCCTACCTCTACAAAAATCCCGCCCCGTATTACGTCTCCTACGCCCTTCCGCTCGCGATTTGGGGCGTCCTGAAGCTTCAGGACGCAAAACGGGCCGTGATCGTGACCGCGACCGTCCTTCTAACCTTCCTCGCCGCCTTCGACCTCCACCTCCTCTGGAAGCCGCTGACGGAAACGGCCCCGCAACGGACAAGCACGGACATCGCGACGCTACGGGCCTTTGCCAGCGCCACATCCACCCCAATGGCCCTCGGGGACTACGGATACGACTGGAACTATCTTCTCGGCACGACCTTTGTCCGGTTTCCGCGGGACCCGCAGGCCCAGGCCTCCGCACGAACCGTATTCGTCTTTCTTCCCGAAACGCTGTCGGATGAAGAACGGACGTTCCTCCTGGCCTTCAACGCAAGCACGACAGTACGGGGGATAGCCGTGTACCAACGGCAAGGGGAATGACGATGAAAACGAGCCCGATCGGGAAGGCTTTTTTCGGTTATCGCCTAAGCGGATGAGGCGCCGTTCCCCTTCGCCGCCCTCCGCGCCTCATTCACGAACAGGTGCGCCTGCCGCGTCGGTTCCGGCATCCGGTGCTTTTTCGTGCAGCTCAAGACCAGATCCGCCGCCTCCTGAATCGTCAACCGGTTTCCGGGCGAGATGAACATCGGTTTCACCTTCGCTTTCGTTCGCACCGCCATCCCGAGGGGCTCGCGCGTAACGGGATCGCGCAAGAACGACGTCGCGCCGGCCGCAAGCTCCGGTTCCTCATAGACCCCTGTCAACACGCTCTTCGCGCACCCAATCGTCGGCCGATCAATCAGCAGGCTCAAGTGCGTCGCGATCCCCAGCCGGCGCGGATGGGCGATGCCGACACCGTCGACAAAGACGAGGTCAGGTTTTGTTTTCAGTTTTTCCCACGCTTGCAATAATGAAGGAATTTCGCGAAAGGAAAGCAGGCCCGGAACATAGGGAAAGGTCGCGACCGCTTGCACGGCGGCCCGATCGACCATTTCGAGGCCCGGGTACGTGAGGATCACGAACCCCGCGAACACGACATCGGAATGCCATTCCATGCTCACGTCAGCCCCGGCAATGAGGCGGGGCGGGGCGGCGAGCGGCGCGAGCCGGACGCGCTCGCGCAAGCGGGCCTGTAAGGCGATGGCCGCCATGGGCGTAAGCTCCCAGGCAGGTGCGAGGTCGGACATATCAAACAGCCTATCCCAACGCCGCATCCAGGCAACCCGCAGGCGCATTGACAACCGCTCCCCATCTGCTAACGTCCCTTCCGTTCGTAACCCGTCGGAAAGGAAGGTGATCATGGCCATTTCGCAAGAAAACAAGGAACGCCTCTTCAGGCTGGGGCAGCTCGGGCTCTACCTCTTCCTCCCCTACAGCCTCACCTGCATCGCCATCGGCGGGGTCTACTACGCCCTCTTCCAGCGCAAGGATGACCATTCTGGGGACGGGTTCCTGGGCGTCGTCCTTGGCGCACCCATGATCCTCCCCGCCCTCATCCTGGAGAAGCTGGAGGAAGCGAATCCCGAACTCGACCTGCTCGGCAACCGGGCGGCCGAACAAGAGCGGGTGGCGCTCATCCAGCGCATCGGCAACTTCCTGGTGACCAACCTCCGTGTGATGGAGATTCCCGTCCAGAGCTCCTACTTCAGCGCCGGCATGGTCCAGGTGAGCGCAGAGGCACTAGATGCGACGCAACGCCGACGCTTCGGGGACGTGGTCGCGCGCACCATCGCGCAGTTCCCCGACGTGCCGCTCGAGACGATCTGCGCGAACCTCTCGCCGCTCGACGCGCTCGACGAGGCCTGGGCCACGCGGCACGGGATCAAGGACTGGGCGGTGACCTTCACCCTCCCCTGCCCGCTCTGCGGCACCACGGGGAAGGATCGGTGGACCGCCTTCGGCCGGACACGCGCCGAAGAGGGACGGAACTGGTTGCTGCGAGGCACCGCCTGCTCCCTCCAGAACGGGAACGGCATCACGCGCCGAATCCAGGGCGGCTTCGTCTGCGATCCCTGCATCGCAAAGATCATGGAACGGGAGCCGGAACACACGCAGAACACCTGACCACCCGAGCGACCCTCGGGTTTTTTGCGCTCGCACGACGTCGTCGCTAAGATGCCTCCATATGACGCCCCTCTCCCCCGCTGCTCCCCTACCCGCCATCCAGGCCTACATCGCCGCCATGGTCATCGAGCGCGGCTTCGATAAGCAATCCATATCCGAACGGTTCATGAAACTCCTCGAGGAAGGCGGCGAGCTCTCGAAAGCGGCGCGGATGCTCCTGAAAAAGCCAAACGATCCTGAGCGCAAGCGAGCCTGCGCCCATGAGGCGGCGGACGTGCTGCTGTACCTCCTCGATATCTGCAACGTATTCGGGATCGACCTGGACCAGGCGCTACGGGAGAAGGAGGCGATCAACGAGACGCGGACGTGGGCATAAATAAAGCTCCATGGAAACAAAAAAGACCGTCTTCGCCTTGACGGTCAGGGGTCGACGCGCAGGTCCGCCAGGACCCCACGCCCGTATTCGGTGATCTCGTAGGAAACCGGACCAGCCGCCGGATCGGCAGGCCGGACGGTCTCGTGCTCGAGCAGCCGCTTGAGCGCTTGGATGAGCCCCGGATCATCGTCGGGATCGCCACCCGCAAAGACCAGGGCCAGTTCATCACGCGTCTTCGGTCCCGACAGGAGGGCCTCGAGCAGGCCCTGGCCATCGTCCTCGATCGAGCAGCGGAAGTCGTTACCGTATCCGTCCCAGACGAGCCGCTGGATGAGATCCATCTGACCCGTGAGGCGGGCGAGAAACCAGATCGAAGCGGCCGACGCCGCGGGAACGGCATGGCGCTCCCGGTTCAGCAGCCGGAGACCGCGCCAAAGCGGACGCAGGAAATGCCGATGCTCCAAGGGAGCGTAGGCGCCCGAATCTTCGGTACCCACCAGGCCATACCGGCCAACGGCTTCGGTCAGCGCTTCGAACGCCTCATCGAAGGGCTGCCCAGAGTCGGCATCTGCGAGCTTGGCGGCCGCCCGGAGGCCGGCAAGGAGCCCGTCGACGAGCTCCTGATACCGAGCCTGCTGTTCCTTCTCGAAATCCATGTGAGCCTCCACAAACGGGAAAGATAGCGTTTTTTTCGCCATCCGTCAACCCCTCGAAGAGAGCCGCCGGGGGCAAAGCGCCGAAAAGAAAACATCCGGAAAATCCGGGACGGGGTGTATGGGTCAGCCCAGACCGAGCTTCCGCCGCTCCAAGGCTCTGGAACGGATCGACGGGTAGCCATCAGCCAAGATCGAAGGATCCCCCATCCCAGTCAATCCCGTGGCATTTACCTGCGCATCTTGTATCATCTGGCCCATGTCCTGGCTTTATGAGCATCAGACGGTCCCGTCCGCCGTCAACGGAAGCATTGAGTGCGTTCGGACCCTCGGAACGTGGCAGGTGATCGTTGACGGGACCGGGCAATCCGGCCCGTATCTCGATACCCTCTGGAGGCGGGCCGTGCGCCGCGTACCCCATCCGAAACGGGTTCGGCGGATCCTCGTCCTCGGGCTCGGCATCGGGTCATCGCTTAAGGCCTATCGCCGGCGATTTCCCGCCGCCAAGCTTACCGTCATCGAGTTTGATCCGGTCATGCGCGATCTCGCCGAACGGTTTGGCTTCATCGATGGGCCGCGACGACCGGAAATCCTGCTTGGGGACGCCGCCACCATCCTCCCTACCCTGACCGGCACATATGACCTCATCGTATTCGACCTGTTCGTGGGAGACCGCGCGGGCACGCCCACCCGGGATCCAGCCACCATCACAACCGCGCTGCGCCATCTGGCTCCCGACGGCTCGATCCTCTTGAACGCATACCACGAACCCGAGCTCATCGACCTGTTTGGGGCGCAGTGCCGCGAAATCGCCCGCTGGAAGTACCGCCTGAACCACGTGGCCCTTTTTTCCCCCTGGGGGACGGGGATCGTCGGCGACCCGGTCCCATCGACCTATCGCCACATGTACAGCTGCCGGGCATTCATGGAACGAGAATTTTCGGACGTTAAACGCGCTCGCCCGATCGGGAACGAGGCGGCACCTGGCTTTTGCCGCACCTTGCCGGGCTTCGATTTCCTGCACTTCCTAGGCGACACCATCCCCCAGGAACGCCCGCCAAAATCCCGTCCGCGGCTCACGATCTGGCAGCCGGTCTCGCGCATGGACGTCCCGAAAGGCTGGATCCGCTGGCCCGTCTCGGGGCACCGGC
>CAYYTQ010000030.1:0-7000 GCA_964474805.1 uncultured Gammaproteobacteria bacterium | reverse complement strand
TTTTGACGCATGTGGGTCATGCGGGAAATCGGGCAAATCGTACACAATTATCTAGAGATTCTATCTTGAAATTTTTTGCATGCGTATGTACTATATCCGCATGCAATGGACCAAGCTAGAATATGGAAAAAGTGAAATTAATCGAGCAGGCTCTACACTCGTCTCCAACACCTCCACTCCTTCAGAGAAAGATAAGGCCTCGGATATTTTGAAAAATTGGAGATCCGCACACAGCTTTCCTCTTCAAGTATTCGCGGTTAGACTAAAAAGACTTGCGAAACAGGTTGATACTGAGGCGTTAGTCGTTCGAAGGCTTAAACGCACTCCTTCTATTCTTAAAAAACTTAAAAGGAGTCAGACGAATAAAATGCAAATGTCTCGTATGCAGGATGTGGCTGGTGCAAGGGCGGTTCTTAAAAGTATGCGTGAAGTTAAAGAATTGGTAAGCGTTTATAAGAAAAGTCGCGGCATCAAACACAAACTGCATAACTCAAAAGACTACATCAATGAACCTAAAAAGGATGGGTATCGCAGCGTGCATCTTGTATATAAATACTTTAGTGATAAGAAGTCGGAGTATGAAGGATTGTCGGTAGAGATCCAAATTCGTACAAAACTCCAGCACTACTGGGCAACTGCCGTAGAAACGGTTGATCACTTTACGCGCCAAGCAATTAAATCAAACGAAGGAGAGAAAGATTGGAAAGATTTTTTTAGGCTTGTCAGTTCTGTTTTTGCAATGGAGGAAGGAATGCCAGCTGTTCCAGCTACGCCAAAAGAAAGCGAAGAACTACATCGCATAGTAAACCACTTAGCAAAAAAAATTGGAGTTTTTGAAAAAATGGGCGAATGGGCGAGAATCCATAAAATTATTGAGGGCTTTGAAAAAGAGAATCCAAAAAAAATTGACTACTACCTTCTAGATCTAAACTTAAAAACAAAAGAACTAGAAATCACTGGCTACACAAAGGATCAGGAAGAACGGGCGAACAATGAATATTCGATGCGCGAGGAGCGCATGATCCGTAACAGTGAGGATAAAGATATTGTATTAGTTTCAGCTGAAACATCAAAAGAACTTAGAAAGGCATACCCAAACTACTTCTTAGATACGAAAGAGTTTATTAGGGTGCTGAGGGATTGCCTAAGTAAGAAAAAACAAACCTAGAGGTACCTTCTCCGTAAAAAAGCAAGGTCACAATTTCAGAACAAAATAATATACGTAGCTTTCATCACGGCGGTCATCATCCATTATAACCCGTAGAGGACTATCTGCTAGATGATCGCAGCAACGTTCATCTCGCTCTTCTACTTCCGGCTGTAAGATCGAATATTCTCGAATTGGGAACGAGCGCCCAATCAACAAAAAAGCACCACGTTTGTGGTGCTTTTTTGATTGACCGTGTCCGGCTCGCCAGACACTGTCGCTCATGGCTCCGGGGCAGGGATTCGAACCCTGGACCAATGGATTAACAGTCCACTGCTCTACCGCTGAGCTACCCCGGAATGCCCGCCGAGCGTACCGAAAGATCCGTCAAAAGGCAAGAGGGCGCGTCAAGGGTGAAACGGAGCCCTTCTCTGTCCGGCCTTTCCGCATTTCTTCTGCGGTTTCTTGCGTTTTGGTGCCCGAAGATGGATCGTGATATAAAGAGTCTTTCCCGCCTATGCCTTCCACCTACGTCCCCGGCACCTGCAACATCGGCCCCGCGGAGATCCGCCGGCGCTTTCGCATCGGCTGGGGCTGCCTCTTCGCGACGGTCGTCGCGTGGCTAGCCCTTGCCCGTCTTCCGCTCGGTCCGGCGTGGTACGCCCTCCTGTTCGTTCCGGCCACCGTCTCGGCGCTCGGGTTCGTCCAGGCAATGAGCCATTTTTGCGTCGCGTTCGGGATGGGCGGCCTCTTTAACGTCAGTGACGCGTCGCTCGCGCGCGAGACCGTGGACCAAGCCGCGTTCCGCGCGAAAGACAAGGCCAAGGCGGTCCGGATCGTCGTCGGTTCCGTGCTGATCGGCGCGGCGGTGTCGGTTTTGGGAGGGCTGCTGGCAGGCGCCGTGCGCTAGACGCTGGAATGTGCCAATGAAAAACGTCTCCGGGGGCGCTGGCAGGATTTCCTGTCGAGCGTCGCTATGGGGGGGCGTGAGAGGGGCCGGCCGCTTTTTTTCGACTCGTCTTGTGCCGGCGTTTTCGCTATCCTATTCCCATGCCATCAACCAAGCCTAAGACGGCTCTCACGCCGACGCAGCAGGCGCGCCTCCTGGAGACCCTTGAGGCCCGCTTCGCGCGCCATCCCCATCGCCATCCCGGGATCGCCTGGACCAAGGTTCGGGCGCGCCTTGAGGCGAACCCTTCCGCCCTCTGGTCCTTGCACCAGATGGAGGAGACGGGTGGCGAGCCCGATGTCGTGGGGCAAGACATGAAGAAGCGTGCCTACGTGTTCTGCGACGCATCCGCCGAAAGCCCGTCCGGCCGCCGCAGCCTGTGTTATGACAAGGCCGCCTGGGAATCGAGAAAGGAGCATCGTCCCGAAGTCAGCGCCCAAGAGGTGGCCGCGAAAATGGGGATCGAGCTCCTCTCGGAAGCGGACTACCGTGCGCTCCAGACCCTGGGCGCTTTCGATACGAAGACCTCCAGCTGGATCCAGACGCCGCCCGCGATCCGGAAGCTGGGCGGGGCCCTGTTCTGCGATCGGCGGTATGAGACGGTGTTCACGTACCACAACGGGGCCGAATCCTATTATGCGGCGCGTGGCTTCCGCGGAAAGGTAATGGTCTAATCCCGTCTCCCCGTCTTTTTTCTATGAACGAGCATCATTGGTCGCCGCAGCATGATGTAGACCGTCCGCCCGTCTTTTCGCCCTCGACACGAGATCTCGAGGTAGATCCACGAGGGAAATACCGCGCCGATGTCGTCGTGAACGGCAAGCGCTTGATTTTGGCATGCGTGGAAGGAATGGATACGTATGAGCTCTTCTTTCCCGATCTGGTCGACCTGCTTGATGACGCGGCAAAAGAACGCGGCATTTGGGATTATTCCCTCCGCCTGTCCGCCGATGCGGACTTGTCGGTCGCGGTATTTTGGGAAGCTGTCAGACTTGCGGAAGAAACCGAGACGGTGCAAGATCTCTATCTTGCCGTGATCCCGCATCTAGAGGCGGCGCTTCGGCATCAAGAAGAGGCGAATTTTCTGTCTGGACGCCGGATCGCCTATGACAGGCCTATGCATCTCGAGCGTGAAGTCAATGGTGTCCGTCTCTCGCTCGATGCGGTGCAAGAACGGCCGGACTCACCGCTCGCATCGCCGCTGGTTCGGTATGTTCTGCGGATCGGCGTGGGTGCTTTCGGTGCCGTGCCGCGTATCCTCGAGCTTGGGACGGATCGTGATGAGGCGCTTGATGCCTTCTTGTTTGCTCAAGAAGCCGCCGAGCGGCGATGGGGGAAGGCGGATGCCGTTTGGAAGGCGGTGAAGGCCTACGTCTCGCTCCACTCTGGTGGGCCTCGGCGATAACTCATTTATCCGGTCTCGCATATGCATGGCTACGTCAACAATATCGAACGGGTTGCTCTTGAGAACGACACGTTCCGGACGGTCCTCTATACCGACGAGCGTTCGCAGCTCGTCGTCATGTCCCTCCGTCCCCATGAGGAGATCGGCGACGAGGTCCATGACGTCGACCAGTTCCTGCGCGTCGAGCAGGGGAGCGGGAAGGCTATTTTAAATGGGGTCGAGCATGAGATCGGTGACGGTTCGGCGATCGTCGTGCCGGCAGGGACGCGCCACAATATCATCAACGCGGGCGATGCGCCCATGAAGCTCTACACGCTCTACACCCCGCCGCATCACCGGGATGGCGTGGTCCACGCTACCAAGGCCGAAGCGGAGGCGGACGAGGAGGAGCATTTCGATGGGGAGACGACGGAGTAACGGGGCCAAAAGAACGGCACATGGGCCGTTCTTTTGATTGGATTGACGAAACCGAGCCTTTCTGTTAGAATGCAGCGCTTCCGCCCGCCGGATCCACGGTCCGGTCGACCGAAAAGGAGTAAGCCATGTTCGACAAGGTATGTCCGTATTGCCACCAGCCGCATGACTACGACACCCTCGGGCTCGGTGGCGCCTGCGATCCCCACGACCTGGAGCACGCGATCCAGTCGCCCGATCCCTCTGCGCCGATGACGGCCGAGGAGTGGCTCGATGCCGAAGACAGGCGGGCTGCCGCCAAGCGGCGGGCCGAAGGGCAGGCTGCGCGCGACCAGGATCGTGCGGTGAAGGAGGCCATCCAGCGCGTCATCAATGGGTTCATGGTCAGCCTTCGGGCCGGGAACCCCTGGGGCGCTGAGGGCTCCCTCGACCTGTCCCTGCCTCGAGAGGCGGACGGGGCGTTCGCCCAGCGCGTCATCGATGCGCTCGCCCAAGTCGGAGGGTTCGAGGCCTCGATGCACCACCCCAGGGGCGTCGGTCCCGGTGGGCGAGGCGAACCCGTCCAAGTGGAATGGGTCGACGAGAAGACCTGGGTCGTGCGCGTCGTCAAGCCGCGGCGCGCCTGAGGTCGGATCCCTGAGCGCCGTTTCCGCGTTGGCGGGACGGGGCTTTTTGTTTTTGTTGAGCCTTTTCTCAGGAGTCGGGGAGGCGTGACGAAACCACGAGAACGCAACTCGTCATGTCCCTGCGTTGGGGCGGCGTTGAACCCGTGAATCCTTATCCGGGTTCAAACCGTATAACCCATCTGCTCGCCGTCAGCAGTTGCGACGATAGCGGTCATTGCAGGCATCGGTGGATCTGCGGTTCGTGGTTGTCCTTTGGATCTGACCGCTGCAGCGGCCGATCGCGCCCATCGCTCTCCATGAACGGACGGAGGGATCGGAAGTCATGATGATGCGTAGTGCGGATACGGTACGATCGGAGCGCATAATCGGCTATTTTCTTGCGATAAAAAAGCATCCGCAGGCGGCGGATGCGGACGGTCAGGTCGTCCAGGAAGGGAAGTGATCCCTGACACGGCCCCGTACGGGGCGAGGAAAGGGCTACCGCTCGATGACCGTGATGGGCAGGCCACGCGGGAGCTCGTCGGCGGTGAAGACGTACTCGCCGCTCATCGAGCCGATGGTCGTGAGGTTGGCCTGGCCCGCGTACGTTGCGTCCCACGGGGCCCCGGTGAACCCTCTCGAGAGCCCGATGGCGTAGCGCGTCCCGCTTGTGCAGCGCGTCCCGGCGCGCGGCGGGTTGAAACGGGCGAGCACCTGCAGGCGTCCGGGGGCCGCCACGATGGGGAGCGGCGTGGCTCCGAAGTGGATCTCTGCCCGGGAGGCGTCCGCCGGAACGGCGACCCTCGCCCGGATCACGCGGTTGTACGCGATGGCGAGCTCAGAGAGGCAGTCGCTGCGCTCGCTCGTGTCCCATTCGAGCCCCAGGCGTGCCACCTGCCCCTCCTCGTGGAGGAGGGCGAGGTCGTAGGCGGCGGCGACGTGCCAGAGGTCGCCGCCGGTCGCCGTCCCGCCATCGGACGGCTGCGGGGTGATCACGAGCCTGCCGGCGTTCCGGACCGTCACCTCGACGGTGGGCGCGGTGAGCTGGCCGGTGATCGCCCCGTCCACCGTCACGCGGACGCGGCGGTTATCCGCATCGATCGCGTCGATGCCTTCGGGGCCGGCGAACCCGATGCCGTATCGGTCACCGGTGCTCTGCGCGACCACGGAGTCGTGGCGGCAGCGGGCGATGAGCGTACGCGTGGTGGCTCGCGGGATGATGTATGACAGACCCTCGTAGGAGAGTTGCCCTTCTGAATTGGGGCGCTGCGCCGTGCCCACCTGCGCTTGCCCATCGTAGAGCGCGCAGGTGAGGACGACGTCGGGGAAGTTCAGGCGTCGCCATCCCCATCCGACGTCGCCGACACCCACGGGCGGCAGGCGGCGAACCTGGATGTCGCTCGCCCCGTTGGCGGCGAGCGTGATGGCGACGGCGGGGACATTCGGCTGGTTCTTGACCCCCGTTGACGAGGCCACCGTCGTACCGAGCCCGATGTGGAGCTCGGGCCGGATGATGGTGATCGGGTTGCCCGTGACTTCGACGTTGGCCTCGATCTCCGCATCGGTCGCCGGGCGATCCTCGTCGAGGATCCGTACGTCGCCCGGGCGGAAGAAGTGGCCGTCGGAGCCCGCCGTCACCACGAAGCGCTGGTTCGCGAAGGGGCATCCCGTCTCGTCCTGGTCGACCGTGGTCGCCCGGAAGGCGAGCGTCCGCTCCTCGCCCGCGCGCATCTGGAAGGTGTCGCTGGGGAGGCGGATCGATTGCCGGGGCGAACCCGCCGTCAGGCGCAGGCTGGCCGGGCCGGCCAGCAGGGCTCCCGTGTGGAGGTCGTCCACGCGCAGGTTGGTGAAGTTCGCCCGGCTCTCGTTGTTCACGAGGCAGCCGATCCGCTCGTTCGTGACGAGCGCCTCGAGGAGGAACGGCGGCAGGCGGGCCTCGAGGTCCCGCTCCGCCTGGAGGGTGATGCGATACAGGTCGACCCGGTCGCCGACCCGGACCAGCTGGGTCGCCGGCCCGTCGAAGCGGAGCCGCAGCGCCGTCCGGTGCGAGACCGGCGGCACCCGGACCCCCGCCACCGCCGGCACGTCCCGCATCGGGGGCGTGAGCATGGTGACGGGAACCTCGGGGGCGGGGCGCGTGGCCGGGGCCTCGGAGCGCTCCGAGGCGCAGGCCAGGAGGGCGAGGGGAAACAGGGGGAAGACGTTCTTCATCGGGATCCTTTCGGTAGGCGCCGTTGGGCGTTGGGAAGGGGCGCTCGTGGGGAACGGAAACCGGTCACGTGCGGACACAGAGGGTTTTGGCCTTTGTTTCCGTACGTGGGGTTTTCGCAACACGAGTCGGCATCCGAGTGTAGCAGGAAAAGGCGGTTTTGTCAAGCACTTTTTCCCTGAATTTAGGGAAATTTGGATGAAGCGACGTTCTTTCGGCTCTTAGAATCGAAATGGAACACAGGCTAGAATGGGAGCGTCTAAACAGCCCA
>CAYYTQ010000029.1:0-7945 GCA_964474805.1 uncultured Gammaproteobacteria bacterium | reverse complement strand
GATATGGTGAAGGTGTTGAAGACTAAATTACGCGAGATGCTAGTCTAGGGCCTTATTTTAAATAAAAAAGGTTAAGCTCTTATTATATGCAATCCATTTCTTTCAAAAAAGAGGTTCTACGCGCTGAAAAAATTATAGCAAAGTTTGAGCAAATCGAGGGACGCCCGTGGGGAGCTGAGGGGGCGTGTCTCGAGCTTTCAAAACAGGTTGGAGAGCTTTCTCGCTGCATCCTTATGCAAGAGAAGTACTATTTTGCAGGAAGAGATAAAAATCCGTTATACGCCACAGGAAGTGAACAGATTGGCGATGAACTTGCAGATATTTTGTACGCGATCATTCGTATTGCGCGTCATTATGGGATTGATCTCGAACGGGCCCATGTTCACGCATGCGAAGACGCTGAAGCGACGCTCAAGGAAAAAGGTATAATGTAAATGCAGTAAATACGCACGCACATCTTAGCCTGAAAGGCCTTTGGCTTACTCCGTCTCACATGCCTCGAAAACACCTGGATTTTGACCCCTGAAAAAGCCCTTGGCCGAGGCTCGCGAGATCGTCGCCGCCTCCCAGGCCAACGCCTACCGCACGCTCCAGCCGCACCTCACCCCCGAGATCCTGCGCCTGCGGCAGATCGACAAGCGGAACGGCGCGCTTCCCGCCTACAGCGGCACCGGCGCGAGCGTGATGCTCCCGCCCGTCCCCGCGGCCCGCTGACCTTCCCTGATGGGGAGGTCTTTTTTTATCCGTCGCGCAAATCGCTTGCGAGGCGTCTTCCGTTGCCTCACGATGGACGCATCTATGCAGCTCAACCGAACCCACCTCTTCGGCTTTGCGGCCCTTGCGGTAATGTTCCTGTTCGGGGTCGTCGCCGCACGTTTGGCGCAGCCGGGGCATTTTACGGATCTTGACTGTTCCACGGGCGTGCCTGGGCCGTTCACGTCGGCGACGGTGCACTTCATTGGGACGGTCCAGGCACGGACCGATCTGGCCATCGGCGGACGGCCGATCGAGGGGTATGAGCCTTCGATGCTGATGCGGGCGTATCCCGGGATCCGGCCGACCGATTTCGTTTGCGTGCAGGCGGCGGGAGGGTGGTATGACCCCAGGGCAGACGGGACCCTGGCGCTGGTCCCTACCCGTCAGAATGGTGACCGCACGAGTGCGGACGGGGCGATCACACCGAATGGGTTGGCGAAGCTCCTGGAAAACCTTCGGTACGCGCACGCCCTTCCGGTGGCGACCCCTCAAGATGTTGATGCGTTGCTTCAGGCGCTTGCGCCGGTTCCCGCTTCCCAGGGCGAGCCCCAGCGGGCCACGCTCGAGGGCGAATATGTCTGCTTGCCGCATAAAAAGACGACCGGTCCGCAAACGATGGAATGCGCGTTCGGCATTCGGACGGTCGACGGCTCCTATTATGCCCTCGACCTGGGTCCGCTGTCTGCCGCGCCGCCCGCTCTGCAGATAGGTGATCGGCTGCGCGCGAACGGAATCGTGACCCCGATCGAGCGTCTTAGCTCCGATCGTTGGCAGGCATATTCCGTGAAAGGCATTTTTTCCGTGACGGATTCTTTGGAAATGCGGTAAGACATGGAGCGAAAAGCGAAACGAACGGGCACGTTCCCACACGCATTCGTATGGCCACCCAGCGCACGACAGTCGACTTCATCCTGAAAAAAATAGGCAGCCCCGCCACCTTCACCGCTCGCCCGATGTTCGGCGAGTACGCTTTGTATGCGGACGGGAAGGTGGTCGCGCTGATCTGCGATGATCTGCTTTACGTGAAAATCTTGCCGCAAAGCGCCCCGTTGGCGGACGCCTGCGAGCAGGGATCGCCCTATCCGGGCGCAAAGCCGCATTATGTGGTGAGTGAGGATCTGGTATCAAGCCTGCCTCGGCTTGGGGCGATCCTGAAGGCGGTCGCGGCCGCATTGCCGGAGAGGAGGGGACGTCGCTGACGATCACGTCGCGATTTTTCGCTAAAACAGCGGAAATGGACGGGATGGATCCCAGAATGCGCCAACGTTCACGGCGGTTGCCTGCCTCTTTTTCCCATGTTACGGTCTTGCCAACTCTTATGAAGGTCCTGCTGCTCAGTCCGGATGGCCGAGACCTCCTCGATCCGGCCGCGCCGACGGCCCGCCGGCTCGTACAATACGGGGCGCTGGTCGATCGGCTTGACGTGCTCCTGCCGGATCCGCAAGGGCGGACGATCGCGTTGTCTGAGCGGGTGACGTTGCATGGCGTCCCGACGGCGAAGAAGGCGGTGTACCTGTTGCGTCTGATCCCGGCGGTCATTCGCCGTGCACGCGCGGTCCGGTATGACGTCCTAACGACGCGCGATACGTACTATTTGGGGGCGCTTGCCGCGATCCTGGCACGGTTTTTGGGGATGGGCCTGGAGATCCAGGTGCATGGGTTCGAAAAATTACGGCGAGTGCGCCGGTGGCTGGCGCGGTTCGCCTTGCGGCACGCGGACGGCGTGCGGGCCGTGAGCGAACGGATCCGACGGAAGCTGGTCGACGAGTTTGGCGTGCGAGCGGATCGCATCACCGTCTGTCCGATTTTTGTCGATTGTGCGGCGTTTCGGAGCGTCTCGCGTCCCGCGCACCCGCACGCGCCGTTCACGTTCTTAACGGTGGGCCGCCTGGTTCCGATCAAGAACATCGCGCTCCAGCTCCGTGCCCTGGCCGAGCTACGCCGAACGACGGATGCGCGTCTAGTTGTGGTCGGCGACGGTCCGCTGCGCGACGCGTTGCGGGATCTTGCCGATGCTTTGGGGCTGGGGGCAGCCGTCGAGTTTGCGGGCGCCACGAAAGACGTGACCCCGTTTTTCCGCCGCGCCGACGCCTTCGTCCTTACCTCGTACGAGGAAGGGTACGGCCTGGCCCCCATCGAGGCCGCATGCGCCGGGCTACCCGTGATCATGACGGACGTCGGTTGTGCGGGGGAGGTGATCCGTGACGGCGAACAGGGGCTGGTCATCCCTGTCGATGACCAAGCGGCCCTGGTGACGGCGATGCGACGCATCGTCGACGATCCGGCCCTGCGCGCCGCACTTGAGGCGCGGCGCGGAACGATCTGCGCTGCGTTGCCTTCCTTGGAAACGACCCTCACCACCTATCGACGCGCGTGGGAACGGGCTGCGCATCGCGATACCTAATCTTTTCTTATGAACATTGGCAAGCTCATCATTTCGTGGGATCGGGGCGGGGTCTCGGAAGCGACGCTGCGTGGCGTCGACGAGGCATACGCGCGCGGATTGGCGGCGGGGAAGCGCCTAGTCCTATGCGTGCTCGCCGCCCGGGCCGGCACCCGCTGGCTGGGCGACGTGTTTAATGCCCACGACAACGCGACCGGCATCACGGAACGCTATTTCGAGGCCGAGTCGCTCTACCGGTTCATCTCATACAACCGGTTGCCGATGGATACGGCAGGGATCATGACGCTCATCAAGCACGGGATCGTCGAGGACTGGAAAAAGGGCGACATCTCCTTCGTGAATAGCCCATTCTTTTCGCATGGGCTCGTGAACCTGATCGAGCGCCTGCAGCCGTCGCGGATCGTCTTTGGCCTCAATGACCCCAAGTTTACGGTGCAATCCATGTATAACAAGGGGTTTTATTCCCACCATTACATTCGTGAACGTACGGATCTCGCCCTCGGTTTTCAGCCGTCGTTCCCGCAGCGTTGGTATTGGCTGTATCTTTTTGCTCGTCTGGTCCCGAATGGGGAGGCGTATACGGCGTGGGAGCGCCTTACGCGTATCGGTAAGGTCGCCTGGTTCGGGAATCGCGTGAATTTGGACATCTGGGAGCAATTGCAGGCCGTGCCGCGCGAACATGTGTTTTTGTTCCATTTGAAGGAGGCCGATCAGAACTACGAGTATTACCTCAAGCTGGTGAAGGAATTTGGCTTATCACCGATTCTGCCCGAGAAGACTTTTCTGAAGATCAAGAAGCAGACGGTTCTTCCGCAGCATAACGCGCCGCACGTTTGGACGCCGCAGGAGGAGCGCGAATTCACCGAACAAACGAGAGACTGGTACGCCCTTTACCGGAGCCTCTTTCCGCATGTTGCCTGACGCGTATGCCACGTCTTGCGCATACTGGTTCCCAACGAAACAAAAAGACGGTCTACCTTCCGATGGCCGTGGACCTGATCCATCACGGGCACATTAACATCGTCCAGGTCGCGCGCTCGTTGGGGCGGGTGACGGTCGGTTTGCTCGTTGATGCGGCGATCGCGCGGTATAAGCGTGTCCCGCGCTCAACGTTCGCCGAGCGACGGCGCGTCATCGAGAACATCCAGGGGGTGGCGGAGGTCATTCCTCAGGAGACGGACGATTATCTGCCGATCATTAAACGCCTGAAGCCTGACTATTTCGTCCACGGAGACGATTGGAAGGTGGGGATCCAGGCGGAAAAGCGGGCGCGCGTCATCGAGGCAATGCGCGCGTGGGGCGGGGAAGTGGTCGAACCGGCCTATACCGGTGGCATTTCGACGACGTGCCTCATCGAAGGGTCCGAGCCGCAAGGGATGCTTCCCGAAGCGCGAAGCGGCGCCCTCCAGCGTGCCCTCAGTGCCCGCCCGCTCGTGCGTTTTTGTGAGGCGTATGATGCGCAGTCCGCCTCGATCGTCGATACGGCGAAAGAGCGCGAACGGGAACAGGTGCGCGAATGGGACGGGATCTGGATGGCCTTGCCGACCGAACGCGTGGCGAGAGGGCTTTCCGCCGACGCCTTGATCGACCTGACCCTGCGACGGCAGACACTCGAGGAAATCATGCGCACAACGATGAAGCCGGTGGCGGTGGAAGTCGGGGCCCTGCCGACGATGGAAGCGCTCCTCTCGGCCGTCAAGGCGCTTGAGCGGCATGGGGCGGCGGTTTGTGTCGTTCCCGCCCAGCCGACGCCAACGATGCAACGGGATTTTTTGCGGGCATGGCATGACCAACGGCTCTCGTCTTCCGCATCGGTCTGGATCGATTTGTCACCTGCCGGAGGGCCCGTGTCGCTCGCGTTCGTGAAGTCCGCGCTTGCGGCTGGGGCAGAGGGCTTCTTCCTGCGGACGGCCCAAGTGGGGGGTCGTGCGCTTGCGCGGTTAAGCCGCGCCTATGCCCGTATCGGAGCGGCGGTCCCGCTCCTCGTCGCGGTGCAGGATCCCGCGGCTTATCCGGAAGCCCATCTGACCGCGCTCGGGATCCGTGCCGTGGCCTATGAAGGTTGCCTTGTGCCTGTGGTTGGTGAGGCGTTGAAAGAGGCGTCCGCACGCTTGCTTTTCCCTTCAGGACGCCGTACGATCTCCTCGTTGTAGGCGCGTACGGTATCGTGGAGCAGGTTTCCACGATCCGCGTTTGCTGTATGTCTTCCCCATATCGATCCGACCTTGGGCCGGCCCTGCGCCGACTGCTGAATGGCCTCAAGCATACCCCCGCCACGTTGGCGCGGCATCTTGGGGTCTCGGCGGATCAGTTAGAGGGCGCGTTAGCGGGAACGGTGTCGTTCACCGCCGACCTGGAACGCGCGCTCCTCACCGTGACGGGCATAAACCAGCGCGACCTGTATCCGGTCGAGCGGCAAGCCGATTTCCCGATCGTCGATGACACGGTCGAAGGGGTCCGTACGTGCACGGCGCACGCGACTCGCGCCACGGAGCGGACGTTTACGCGCGGACCGGGCCTGCCCTATTACCATTACGCCGATACGGCGATGGCCAACGCGTCCACGTTTCGGCCCGAATGGATCCAGCAGCTCTACGTCCACGATGGCAACACGGCGGAACTGCCAGACTGGGCCTTCAACAAAGGGCATTTCGAACACCAGGTCACGTATTTCATCGGTCCCGTGAATTTTTATTGGCCCTAGACCAGTATCTCGCGTAATTTAGACCTCAATACCTTCACCATATCATGCCTCTTGTTGTATCGGAATTCGGATTCCTTGGGGTGAAGATAGAAGGTCTTTCGTGAAAGTCCATGGAACTTCGCAAGCCTCTGTTTTGCGAAGCTCCAGAAGTTTTCAATGCCGTTGATATGCGTTCCTTTTCGGTTTGAATACGTCTTTGAGTGGTTGATACGTTTGTGCTTGTATCCATCGAAAACGAGCCCACCATAGGTTCTGAATTTGTCCGTGAAAATCAGTGAGTCCTGTTTGGCGATGAGCTCTCGAATGATCGGAAGAAGGCTCTTTCTTGAGGCGTTTTCAATGATTTTTGTGTACACGGTTCCATCGTTGCGCTTCTTGATCCCGAAGACCGGAATCTTGTTTTCTGCGCCTCGGCCTCGTTTTCTTCGGTCCGCTGCGTGAAGCTTCTTTCTTGGTCCGCCAAAATATGATTCATCCAGTTCAAAGTCTCCCGAGGATTGCTTCACCTGTTCTTCTTGGAACGTGGCGAGAGCGATGCGGAACAGCCCATACCAAGCGTTGATCGTTTTACGATTGAGCCCCGTGATCTGCGCTGTTTGGGTGGCGGAAAGATCAGCCGAAAAACACCTCAAAATTTTATTGACCTTGTTTTTGCTCAAACGCCTATATTTTATGGGCATGATCTCTATTCTAGCAGAGGAGATGATGGTCTAGGGCCTTTTTATTGGATCGATGCCCAGGGCCGGAAGCGGGTGCGGCAGATGAATACGGGGGACACGAATTATATCGTCCCGTTCGTTCCGCACACGTTCACGACGCGCGAAGCGGGGAAGGGGCTCATCCTGGCCGTCACGTATGGGGGCGCGCTTTCCCTGCCGGCGTTCCGTGCGCGTACAGCCCATGCTTCGGTCGAGGAAATGGCGCGCGAAGGCGAGGTGCCTTCCGAGCCCGTCTTGTTTCACCTGTTGGCAGAAGAGGGTCGGGGCGTTGAGGATGGGTTTCTCGCCCACGTTTCCGTCCCGCACCAGCGTGCGACACGCGTACGGACCTTTCAGGCGGCTGCGGACCGGCTCTCGTTCGAGGAAGCGGTGGCGGCTGATCGTTGGATGTACCATCTCGGTGGCGCTCCCCTCGAGCTCGCGTGGGGCAACGGCCGGCGCACGTTGCTCGAGCCCGGCGATTCCGCGGTGTTGCGTCCCGGTGTTGCCCATTCCTTACGCGCGGAAACGGCGCCGGCGACCTGTCTCGTCATCGATATCGCGCCGAACGAGCAAGAGATCTCCGCGGAGCTTGCGGCCATCCAGGCGCATGCCGGCCCCTCCGGACTCGCGCGCGTGCAGGCGGAAACGACCTGCTGGTTCTAGACCGTTTTTCGGATTGTGCTGGAGGTCGCTTAAAAAACGTTCGGTCCTGTGTAATCACGTATCAATGCAGATTTGCTTGTCCTAGCCAGCCGACCGACGAATAAAAATGCCGAATCAGGATAGAAAAAATGCCCGGATGGGCAGTTCAGACGACGTAGCCGCGCAGGTGCCGCTTTACCGTCTCGTAGGAAAAGAGGTCTTCGACCTGGTCATCGTGCCGGCCAAAGAGCGGTGAGCAGAGGGATCGCTCTTCCGTGGGGGCGTTGAGAAGGAGCAGGGGGCCGCCGGCACTGTTCACCTCGAGGTGCGCCGCAGGCGGTCGAGGGACCAGTCCGCGTGGAACAGGTGGGCGCTTTCCGGCCGCTGTTTGGCGCCCATGGATGGCGGGGCGACGAACTCGCGGATACGGATGGCTTGCTGTTCGACGCGCGCGAGGTAGGAGGTGCATGCATCGTTCGCGATCGTAAACGGAAGCCAGGCCTCGACGACCGGGATCACGAGCCGTTCGTCATCGCTCGCCCGCATGAGGGCAAGCCAACGACGTGCGTGCCTGCGGAAGACGTCTTCCGTCTGGCGGGGGAGCGTCTCCAGATCGTTGAGCAGTGCGCGAATCCGCTCGGCGCTCGCTTCGTGTTCCGAAAGCGTCCGCGCAAGCATCTGATTAGGTCCTGTTAACAAATCTTTTCGCTCTGCTATGATATTTTCATGCTCACCGAC
>CAYYTQ010000028.1:0-8049 GCA_964474805.1 uncultured Gammaproteobacteria bacterium | reverse complement strand
CAGCGCGTCTACGACCTCGCCGGCTTCCTGCCCGACGCGACCCGGCGGGCAACGCTCAACCGCGAGCTCCTCGCCTTCGAGGAGGCTCACGGGGGCATCCAGGTCGCCGTCCTCACGGTGACGGACACGCAGGGCTACACCCTCGAGGAGTACGCCCACGGCGTCTTCCGGCACTGGGGCATCGGGCAGCGCGGCCTCAACAACGGCGTGCTGCTCCTCGTCTCGCGCCAGCCTGACCCCGCCGGCCACACCAAGCGCATCGAGACAGGGTACGGGCTCGAGGGCGAGCTCCCCGACGCGATCTGCCTGCGCATCCTCCGCGAGACGATGCGGCCGCTCATGGAAGCGAACAACCCCCAAGGAGCGATCGAGGCCGGTGCCCGTGCCATCCTGCGACGACTTGGCGGTGACGGCCCCGAAGGACCGCTCGGCGGCCCGACAGCGCTCGTGACCAACCAGCAGGGCGAGGACGACACCTTCTGGACCATCGGCGTGATCGTCGTGGTCATCGCGCTGCTCATCGTCCTGATCTGGTTCCTCGTCACGCGCGAGCGCGGACGCTCCGGCGGGTGGAGCAGCGGCTCGTCGTACGGTGGCGACTCCTGGTTCTCCGGCTTCGGCGACAGCGGTGGGAGCAGCGGGGGAAGCGACTTCGGCGGCGGCGACAGCGGCGGAGGCGGCGCCTCCGACTGATCCCTACGGCACACGGTTCATCCGGTGCCGTTTTTTCTTTGAGGGCTTTTCGGGCACGGAAGGAAGAATGCCCTTCGCCAATAAAAAAGATCCGCTCATTAGCAGATCAGGGCGCGGGCGATCTTGACGATGTTGAGATCGGCGCCGTAGGTCGCGGTGACGTGGGCGAGGAGCCGAGCGATGTAGGCATCGTAGGCGGCGCGCTTGGCCGGATCCATCCAGCCCATCGTCTTGCGGTTGCTCGCCTTGTCATAGAGCTTCATGAGGATCACGAACGGCTCGTGGTCCCAAACCTTGACCATCTCTTCCGCCGTGCCACCGTAATAGGTCATGGCCTCGATGAGCGTGACGAGACGCTCAGGCAAGCCATCGGGCGGCGACACGTTCGTATCCTCGGGCACGTCGTGGTAGAGGAGCACCAACGCACCCACGGCCCGGTCACCCTCGGAGAGCCGCGGCTCGTTGAGGAACTCGGTGAAGACGTCGAGCGCGTGCGACGCCGTGGGCGTCTTGCGGTCGAACTTGCGGACGTCGCGGCCAGGCTTGGCGTGCTCGCCGTGGGCGCGCAGGACGTACAGGACGTGACGCTCGAGCTCGGCCCCGACCGGCAAAGGGATGATCCCCTGGTTGGCGCGGGTGAAGATCTGGCCGTCACGGATCTCGAATTCGGGGTTTTGCGATGACATGTTCCCTCCTTCTGCCTAATGGAGAACCGTTCTTACCACGAATTGCCGCAGATGTCAATCCTTCATTGGAGGAAACGGACCGGCTCCATCGCAAGACCTTTTGGGCAGCGGCCGATAGCCGGTTCCCGCCATTTTCTTTTCCCTCTTTTGGATGAACTGCAAAAAAAGACCCGCTCCTCAGCAGGTCAGGGCGCGGGCGATCCGAACGATGTTGAGATCGGCGCCGTAGGTCAGGGCGGCCTCGACGGACAGGCGGGCGATGCGTCGGCGGACGCGGTCACGCTCCTCCCCGACAGTCCCGTCGGCGAACTTCCAGTGACTGCACTGGTCGTACAGCGCCAGTAGGCAGAGGAACGGCTCCCCCGCCGGATCATCCGGAGCGGGCGGTGGTTCCGCCTGCCCCACGAGCGCGAGCGCGCGAATGAGGCGCTTGACCCGACGTGACAGGTCTTCGAGAAGGACGGCCGTCGAGTCCTCTTTTTGGTACCACGGTTTTCGCGTTTTGTCAACCTCAACGGAACCGCTTTTCGAGGGCGGATCTCACAAAAACGAATGACGCGAACAAGGATCCGCCGGCAAGGTCCAGGAGCAGGTCAAACATCGTATCCGGCAGGCGGATGTCATACGTCGGGTCGAGCCAGATGAAGACCGCATACTCATAAAACTCCCACAACACGCCGACGAGAGCCGTCACCGCGACACAGATCAGCGCGACGGCCCACCGCGGCAGCTCCGGAAAGGCCGCCCGCTCACGCAATAGCCGATACCCGCGCCACGCGAGCCACGCGATGCTCATCCCGCCGAAGAAATGCAGGAACGGATCAAACCGGTCATCCCACGGCACCAGGAAAATCCGCAAGCGATGCAAGAAAAATAAGATCCCGGTCGGGGCCAACATCGCGAAGAGGGAGCGTGGAAGCGAGGTCATACGTATCGCCCCCGAAGATACAGCACCGCCCCCGTTTCGTGAAGGAACGGCGAATCCTGCGCCTCGATCCCCTCTCGCCGCGCCCACGCCAGGATCCCCGCCCGCAAGGCCCCGGTCCCACGGCCATGGATCACCTTCAACACCTCGGTCCGCCGCCCCAAGGACAGGCGAATCTCGTGAATCGCGCCCAGGACGTCGTAGCCATGGAGGTCGATCTCGTCGGTGCCGTAGAGGTCGGAGAGGGTCATGGGAGGGATGGTAACAGGATCCACACGAAACAAAAAAGATCCCCGACCTACCGGCCGGAGGACCCAGAAGCCTCGTGGGCACGCGTCTCGCTGTATCCGATCCGTTTCTCGAATACCCCCCGGTCGTTGATGCCGAAGAACTCGAGGATCTCCCCCTTGGCGGGGTCGATCGTCCCATCGGCGATCATGGCGTCCTCGATCATCTGAAGCATGAGGAGCGGCCGAGACTGCCGATCCGCCTCCGCCTCCTCTTCGGCGAGCAGGGCCAGCCACTCATTGTGGCTAGGTTCGGACACGCCGACATTCCCAACCCCGTCAACGTCCTGCGACATAACACCTCTCTCGAGTACGTACCACCCCCTCCCAGTTCATTCCAGGAGGATAGGGAGCGCTTCCATCTTTTCCGCTTCCGCCACTTAACTAACCAGCAGCGAATGCCAAATCATCGCATATCTTTCCGCCCTTGTCAATCCCCCGTCCGAGTCTTTCTTATTGATTATTCTCCTCCTTTCCCTCCCCCCGTAGGTCCACGGCGGGCGGCGCCTCTTTTTTGGCGAGAGCTGTGTGAGCAATCCATCCCAGGAACAGGATGCGAGTTCTCGAACCGAAAAAGAGGCGCCGCCCGCCGGGGACCGGCCCGCACCCTCGGGGAAAGGGCGGGCCTTTGGGGCGCCAGCCCCAAAACCCCTTAGCCGGGAGGCAAAAGAAAAAACCCGCCATAGGCGAGCCTTCTCTCATGCTTACGAGATGCTGACAATCTTCACTTTCGTAAACGGCTGACGATGTCCCACGCGACGAGCGTAACGGACTTTGGGCTTGTACTTCACAACTTCAACCTTGTCGGCACGGCCCTGTTCGATCACTTCCGCGCTGACCTTCGCGGCGAGCGTCGGGGCGCCGAGCTTGATAGCCTTGCCTTCGGCGGTCATGAGCACGTCAAACGAGACCTTGTCGCCTTGCTTGGCGTCGAGTTTCTCGACCTTCAGGAGGTCGCCTGCTTTCACGAGGTACTGCTTACCTCCGGTTTGGATCACGGCAATCATATGAGAATGGGCATAGGATAGCCAAAAAGGCGAGGGCTGTCAACGGGAGCGGCCTGGATCAGAGCCCAGTCTGAAAAAGGGCGGTTTTTTGGCCTAAATACCCGCCTTATCCAGGATCGGAGACAGGGGTGCCCGGCCCCCAGCCCTGGCGGGCCGCTTCCCCGGCAGGGACCTCGAGGACCGCATCAGCAGGACCGGTCGGGACCACGGTGACAGGGGTCCCGGCGGCGGGCGGAAACGGGACGTCGGCAAAAACCTCGCGGATGCGGCCTTCATGGATATAGACGATGTCCAGCGGAAAGCGCATGTCCTTCATCCAAAACGGCTGGACGGCGGGCGCCGGAAAACGGAAGAGCATCCCCGTCCCCGTGGCGAGGCCGGAACGGCCGCTTAGCCCGTGCTCGCGCTCCGACGGGTCATCGGCGATTTCGACGTCAAGTGCGACCCCACCCACCCGCACCACCTCTCGAGGCAGGCCCGGCTGGCCACCTGAGGGAATCGACGGGAACGGCCATTTCCCTAAGGCGAGAGCCACGAGCAAAAGGATGCCTGCCAAGATCGCCACGCCGGCGAGCGCGCGCGAGATCGTCATACGAGGCGGGCCCCACGGCGCTCGGCGATCGTGGTACCGACATACGAAAGCCCCCAGGTAAGCAACACGACCACGGCGAGCAGGAGCATCTTCGCCTGGGTCTGCACCTGGAGCGCGGCGAGGCCGAACCCGAGGGCGAGCCCCCATACCAAGAGAGTCACGGCCCACGGCGGCATGCCGGCCGCCAGCAAGACGAAATGGAGATGGGTCCGGTCCCCTTGCAGCGGCGAGGCGCCGCGCCAGAGGCGGCGAAGCATCACCCAGATGATATCTGCGACAAAAAAGCCAACCGCCATGAGGGCGATGGCGAACTTCGCGCCTGAGATGAGGGCAAGGATCCCCAATCCAAACCCCGCGAAGGTGCTACCGAACTCCCCGAGGAAGAGACGCGCCTTCGGCCATCCATGTAAGAACACCCCGAAGAACGCGCCACCGAAAAGCGCGGCAAGGAGGGCGACTTCCGGCTGAAAAAAGCGACCTGACAGGCAGAGACCGATGATGAGGCAGGCACCGATCACCGTCTGGCCCGAGACCAAGCCATCCAAACCATCGGAAAATTTGGTCGCTCCGGTGCAGGCAAGCAGCCACAACGCGGAAATGGCGAGCGAAGCGAACGAGGACAGCGGCAACAGGACGCCGGACGGCAGGCTCAAGCGCTCAACACGGAGGCCAAAGGCGAGCGCGATCGCCACCGAAAGCGACGCCCCGAACAGGAGCCAGCCCGGACGCAGGGGCCGGCGGTCATCCGCGATTCCGATGACGAGTAACGGGAGCGTCGAGAGGAAGAATCCCACCCGATCGAGCGGCGAAACGGTCTGAAACAAGTCGGGATACAGCCACGAGGCCACGGCGACGCCGATGGCGCACACGGCCCACGCGACGATCCCGCCGCCATACGGGATCGGCCGGGCGTGGCGGTGCCGCCCTTCATCGGGCACGTCCAGCCAACGATGAGCCATCGCCCAGCGGCGCATCCAAAAACCGAGGCCCCAGGCCCCGGCGGCCGCCAGGCCGAACCCGACCAACAGGCGGACAAGCAACATACGTGAAGATTATTTCCGTTCGACGACGACCTGTCCATCCTCCTTGAGAACGATGGCGTCGCCGCGTTTGGCCTCCTTCTTGAGGAGAAAATCGGCGATGGCGGTCTCGACGCGGTCTTGGATGAGGCGGCGAAGCGGACGGGCCCCAAATTCGGGGTCATATCCGTCGTGGGCAAGACGTTCGACTCCGGCATCTTCCGCACGGAAGAGCAGCCCTTTCTCTGCAAGATGCGCCTCAAGGCCGCGAAGCATCAGCCAGGCGATGCGCGTGACGTCATCAAGCGTAAGCGGGCGGAACACGTGGACACCATCGAAACGGTTCAGGAGCTCGGGACGGAAGGTTTTTTTCAGCTCGCGCTCCAGTAGCTCCCGACGCAGGGTTTCGGCGTCCGCCCCAGCCTTGATGCGTTCCTGAATGAACGGCGCTGACGCGTTCGAAGTCGCGATGATGATCGTATGCGAAAAATCGATCGTCCGTCCGACCCCGTCGGTGAGACGGCCGTCGTCGAGGACCTGGAGGAAGAGGGTGAGGATATCGGGATGGGCCTTTTCGAGCTCGTCAAGAAGGACGAGGCCGTACGGGCGCTGGCGGACGGCTTCGGTAAGGAGGCCGCCTTTTTCGTCTTGCGGATGGCCGATGAGACGGGCGATCGAGGAAGGCGCCTGGTATTCGGAACAATCGAGACGGATCAGACGGTCTTCCGCCCCGAAGAACTCACGGGCGAGAGCCTTGGCGAGCTCCGTCTTGCCGACACCGGTCGGACCCAAGAACAGGAACGAGGCCATCGGGCGATGCGTGTCACGGACGTCGGCACGGGCGCGACGCATGGCCTGGGCGACAGCGGTGACGGCTTCGGATTGGCCGATGACACGGGCCTTGAGCGCATCTTCAAGGCCCAGCAAACGGGCCGCCTCGTCATCTTGGACGACGCGGGCCGGGATGCCCGTCTTCTCTTCGATGACGCGGGCGATCTCCTCACGGCTGACGAGGGCGCGCGCGCCATGTTCGCGACGGGTCAACGCCGCCGCTTCGCGCAACCAGCCTAACGCATTGCCTGGGCAGACGAGGCCGGACGAGACCTGATCCGCCGCCTCAAGGGCGACCTGGATCGCCGCATACGTAAAGAAGATGTCGTGCTTGTATTCGAGCCCTCCCGCGTGGGCCATGAGGATCGACTCGGCGACGGCACCGGTGGGCGGCATGAGCTGGATGGCGGCAGCGCGCTTGCCGAACACGCGGTTTTCCAGATGCGTCCGCCAGCCCTCGGGAGTGACGGTGGCGATCACGAACAGGCCGAGACGCTCGATCTCGGAAGAAAGCAGCTCGAAAAGATCACGCGTCCCTCCGTAACCGGCGCCGGCCAGCCCTTCTATGCCCTCGAGGACGAGGATGATGCTGCCGCTTTGGGCGACCTCCTGCGTCAATTGCAGCAGGCGTTCAGAAATGACCCCGGCATCCGCCCCAGTGACCAGCTCGGCGACATGGACTGCCACGAGGCGCTTGTCGAACAGCACCGCCGGTACGCGTTCTTCGACCATCCGCCGCGCCAACCCTTCGAGGAACGCCGTCTTCCCCGCCCCATCGGCTCCGACAAGCACGAGCGTGCGCTGGCCGCCCTCCCAAGCGCGGACGGCCGATCCCCACGCTTCGGCCCGCTCGATGACGGGGGCGATGAGCCCGTTTTTGGCGGAAGAGGTGAGGTCTTCGCTGAGCTGGTTCAGCAGTGGCGTGAAACGGGCCGTCATGGTGCGGTTGAGGCCCGTATCCGGCTTGGCGGCCGCGGCGCGGACGAAGCGGTCATGCTCGACCTTAAGCGCAGACTGGACGGACAGCCAGCGGCTGATGCCATCGATATGGCGCGGGTCAGCTCCCGCGGCTTCAAGGGCTTCCGCGAGCCGCGGATCCTGCGCCAAGGCGGCACGCAATAATTCGATCGCCCCAATCCCCTGTCCCGCGCCTTCGGAAAGAGCCAGGTCACGGGCCGCGGCAAGCAGAACCTCGAGTTCAGGACGCGTGGCGCCTGGCGCATCCGCTTCGCCTTCGCGAACGAGGGCGATGAAGGGCTTTTGGACATCATCAAAACCGATGCCGAGGCGCGCCAAGAGCGAAGCTCCTTCGCCGCTTACGAACGCTCCGAGCACGACATGGGCCACGCCCAGCGGACGCCGCAACGTATCGGCGAGTTGACGCCCCTGCTCCAGGGCCAGCCAGGCGCTCGCACGGAACATCTCAAGCGGCGCGTCGGCGTTCGGCAGGAAGGCGCGTTCGGGCTGCCACGGGAAGGCGCGCAACCGGTAAATCGCGAGGGCGGCCGCGAGCGCGAACAGGCCCAACGGCATGGACAGGGCACGTGTCCACACCGAAAGCACGAAACGCGTGTCCGCGATCGCCATCCACGTGGAGGCCAACCAAACCAACGAGCCGACAACGAGCGCCACCGTCGCGCCCCACACCCACAAGCGCACGCGCAGCTGCTGACGGCGCCAAGCGAACAGTTCCGCAGACAGCGGCAAGGAGGAAGGGGTCACCATACGAACGGGAGAAGCAAAAGAACGACGGAGAGCACGGGCCAAGCCACCCAGGCGAAGGCACCGATGGCGTATATGCCGACTAAAAGAAGCCACCACAACGAACGTCCGAGGATGACGACGGTCCGCATGACGACGCTGATGAGACGACCGATCAGGTCGGAAGCCCCATACATGGGCCGCAACCAAGAATGCATCCAAAGGCGCACGCCAAGCCGTCCCCACTCAAGACGCAGGTCTTCCCCCATCCACCGAATGACCGAAGAAAAGCCCGCCCCGTACCACCA
>CAYYTQ010000027.1:0-10211 GCA_964474805.1 uncultured Gammaproteobacteria bacterium | reverse complement strand
ACGAACCACTAACTGCAAATCGAGAAACGGTGTCCGAAATTTGGGGGACTTGCCACACTTCGTCCTAATATGCTAGAATTTTCTTACATAATTTATTTTGCAACCTCGCTCCTTATGCCTGAGCCTTCTAATAACAGACAGCTTACCCTCCTATCGGTATCGATCCTCCTAGCTGCCGTGCTCATTTCTGGATCAGTTTTGTTAACCAGGTCTACTCAAAGTCTTGATCGTTTAACGCGTACCAGCCAGATGCCAGAGGCTGGGCTAGGCGCTATGGAGCAGCGACAGCCAGCTATAAATCAACCTTCCTCTCCTAGCGGCTCTGTTCCAACGACCGCTCCCGCCCAGCGCCCTTCCTCACAGCCGGTTGCGACTACAGCTTCAACAACAAAAACCTTTACTTGGAAGGAATTTGAGATGTCTTATCCTGCGAATTTAGTACTAGAGCGAACGCAGACGGGTTGGCAATTAAATGGCTCACGCACTGCAAACATCAGTATTGTCTGCCCTGCTCCCAATTCGTCACAGTATAGTCTTTTCAATCTCACGTTGAAAGCTGATCGTGGTTATGACCGAACCAACAACCATGCTTGGGATGCGCGCTTACTTGAAGGTACGGATAAGAATCAATATGATGGCGAACCAGAGCGAAGAATGTATCTCATTCAGGGCGCCTGGGATCAATCCTTACAAGGCAAAGAAGGATGCGACGTAACCTTGCTAACGGATACTTCGCGCTCCCAAAACGCTTTCACTGATACATATCAACTCGCCCAATCGTTGTACCAATCGATTAAGTAGTCTTTACCGCTCTTAATCCGGCGATAAAACAAAACAAAACAAAAACGACCGCACTATAGGTGTAGGTCGTTTTTGGTTTACACTTCTTCTAAGTCCAACATGAAACGGAGATAGTCCCGACTCAAGCCCCCTCCGGGGGACGTCGGGACTATCTCCGTTTCTGTTCCTTACTGGGACTACTATGTGCAAGGAGTAATGCCTTATTTTAAGCGAAAACTTGTTCCAGCTTCGCCTCTTTTCCAAATTGGTACCATCCTTTTAGTTCTGAAATTAAGGGTTTCCACTGTTCTCTTACGTGGTCTACCACAAAAAACACCGCTGAAACGCGGTGTTTTTTGTGGGCACGCATCTCTTTTGCGGACTCAGAGGAAGAGGTTCTCCCGCGCCATCCGAACGGTCCCCCCGTTCAGGAGGTACGTCATTTTCTCGCCGGCACTTGTTCGCAGGCGCGCCTCGCCGATGGCGACGCATACGGGGCAATATTCGAGATCGACCCGTACGGACGATTCGTCCTTGCGCGCGAGTTGTATTTCCTCGGGGGCGGGCTTACATCCTTTTTCAAGGAGTGCGCGGATGGCAGGCTCGCTCCCGAGCGCATAGGTTCCCGAAGCGGACGCGAATTCGTGGCGGCAGCGGGCGCAGAAACGAGCGCGGATCGAGGAGGCGCTCGCCCAGATTCCACCGATCGCGAGCAGCGGGCCGGCGACGAGGGCGCTGAGATGGATCCTGCCTGCCGGACGCGGGTAAATATTCAGGGCGAACAACCCGCCACCGACGAGGAACAGGACGAGCCCCGCTCCAAAGGTCCGTACGCTTAAGCCGCGATAGGTTCCTTCCATAGATGGGGGGGGGCTATTTCCCGGCCCAATACGGGACGACCGTTCGGAAGGCCACGGCCCCGAGCGCGTTCTCATGGAACGTTCCGTTCGCAAGTTCAAGCGAGACCTGGAGCTGCTTTTTTGCGTTCTTGAGGTAGGCGGTGAGGAACTTGCCTTGTTCGATCTCGTCAAAAAGGTAGGACTGCCCTTTCTCGTCGAAGACGGTCACGTAGACGACCTGGTACGTTTCGGGATCTGCGGGGACGTCGAGCGTGTTCGGATAGGTCTGATCGAGATGGGCTTTCAGTTTTTGAAACCGAGGATCTTGTCGGAACGCCTGGAACTGCATTTTCCAGGCTTTCATGGCATCGTCATTCGCCTCGACGACGTCACTGGCCTTGCCCCAGCTTCTTTTTACGCGCCAGGCGATATAGGCGATGAGGGCGATGATGATGAGAATCCGGAGGATGGGAGGCATACGGAGGAGAAAGGAAAGAGATGAAACGCTTGAATGGAGGAACCATACCAGCTCATCATTTTTTTTGCCAAATGCAGGCGCCGGGACCCGTGCATGCGGTGTGGTATCCGGCACGCTGGTATGAAAAAACCGCCATCAGCGGCGGCCGCGGGCGGTGAGGCGGAGGCGTTCGCGGGCCTGCTTGAGCAGGCGGGAGCCGCTATCCGCGGGAATGACGTACAGGGAGAATGACGGATCTTGCATGCTCGGGACCTGCGGCAAGCCGAGGGAACACGTGAGCTCTTCCGTGACCAGGTGGATCAGCCCCGGGTCGCCGACGAAGACCCCGACGGCATTGGCGGCCTTCAGTCGGGCCAGGAACGCGAGGAAGCCGGACCAGGTTTCGGGAGCGATCTTGCGGGCGACGATGCCGGACTGTGGCTGTACCGGTCCACTGGCATGCGGCAGGAGCGTTACGCTGCTCAGAAGGGTTCTGGTGCGTCTGTTCTTGGCTCGTGGGCCGATCACGGGATGGCCTTCCGAAGGATATTCGCGGGCCCGGCCGGCGATGTTACGGGCGATGATGGCACTCTCGCTCTGCTGGTCGTGCAGAATGTGGTGGGGAAGGAGACGCGCTTGCTCGAGCCGGATCGCCGCAAGGAGACCGCGGCTCTGCGCCATCTCTGTCCGCATGTCGGCTTCGGCGCGGTTGAAATCGGGGCTCCCTTCCCAGAACCTCCGGTCATCTGAAAGGCTGGTGGGTCGGTCGTCTTGGTTGGGCACCAGGACGAGCCGAAGCCCACCCAGTTGTTTTCCCTGTCCCTTTGTCATGGAGCCCTCCGTCGGGATAGCCTATCGCATTTCGGCACTCGTGTCGAGAGGGGTATATGCTGGGGATTTTGGCTGTGTTAGGATATTTTCCATATGAGCACCCCTCTTTCCGACGAACTTCGACGGGTAGCCCAAGAGGGTGGGACCGAAGCTCCCTTCTCCGGGGCCTATTGGAACCATCATGCCGACGGTTCGTACCGTTGCGCCGTCTGTGGCGCCCCGCTGTTTTCCTCCGGGGCAAAATTTGATTCCGGGACCGGGTGGCCCAGCTTCGACGATCCGGTGGCGAAGGATGCCCTTACCTTTGTTGAGGACCGCTCGCATGGAATGCTCCGCACCGAAGTCCGCTGCCGGCAATGCCAGTCGCATTTGGGCCATGTTTTTGACGATGGCCCTGCGACGACGGGGAAGCGGTATTGTATCAACTCCGTCTGCCTCGCATTCGTCCCCGCCGGCGGGTCGGCCAAAAAAGAGGCGTAAGCCTCTTTTTTTGTTTGCCTTAGCGAAGGAGTCCGCCCCATTCCACCAAGGTGTAGCCATTTCTTGTCGGAGTGACGATCGTCGGTTCTGGGATGGACAGGGGCTTGGAGAGCTTTTTCCAGTCCATGAACAGGCGGATGCTGGTCTTGGGGACGGGGTTCACCGAGAGCGGGGCGGCGGCATCCCAGCGGTCCGTGAGGAAGGAGATCCGATAATACGGCGCGCCCTGCATTTCGGGGACCCAGAAATCCATGAAGTCTTTCGTTTCTTGGGGATTGAGGCCGTACTTGGCAAGCGTCCGCTTGAGGAAGGGGACGATGTCTTGTTGCTTGACGACGAAGCCTGTTTCTGGAACGGGGTAATTGACCCCTGTCCCTTCCCAGAAGAGCGAGCTCCACGTCGATTGGTCCGAACGGAGCGTGAGCGTGCCTTCGGGGGTGGCGCGCACACGCCAGCCTTCTTTGGGGTAGGCCGGCTCGCTGACCGTGACATGGATGAAGTCCGGAAGCTTCACGTGTACGTCCGTCGTCTGCTCGGGATAGAGGTAGATGACGGGTTTTCCGCACTCCGCAAGCGGAAAGGCGGCGGCGTTCTTATAAACCACCCAACGATTGAACGCGTCCTTCCAGAGGAAGACCGGGACGGGGAAGCGGCGCAGGAATTGCTCGATCGAGGGCTTTTCTTGGGTCGCCGGATCGATCTCCCACCATTCCTCGTACGCTTGCTGGATTGGGCGGAAATAGTAGGGCTGGCGCGTGTGCATAGCCTGTCTGAACACGTAGATTTGGTCGCCCGCGCGTGTCTGGCCGGCACGGACCAGGTCGGTGTCCCGGATGTCTTCCTCGGCCATTTTTTCGGGGGTCAGGATTTCCGCACAGGTCCAACCGCCGCAGCCTCCGACACGATGCGTGCGGAAGGTGGAGGTGTTGGCGTAGGCGGTGTCCCAGGTGAGTTCCTGGGGGCCAATTTCCGGAACCGGCAAGGAATCTTCTTGTCCGCCTTGGGCGATGAAGGACCTTTCGATGACGGATTCGTAGACCGCGCCTTCGCCGTCTTCGCGATAGAGGATGACGCAGCCCGGCTCGAGCGGATCGTTGAGGCCACCAGTCCCGAACGTGCCGATGAAGCCGCCGTCGAGATCCCCGACGTAGAGGCCGCGGCCGTCTGAGGTCTCACCCACGGGCAAGCGATTCTGGCATCTCCCACTGGCGCAGAGCGGATCGAACTTCGCCCTTGCCTGGGAGCCCATGCGCCGGGTGACCGTCTTGCCGTTCTTGAGGGTCAGCTGGGAGGGGAATTCGCTGAGGCGCAAGCGTAGGTTTGGCGCCGTCGCCACTGCCGACCATTCGCCGAAGAGCGACGGACGCGTGACGCCGATCGCGCGCACGTCTCCATTCGCACCGACGAGGAACGTCAGATGGTCTAGGATGGTACCGGCATTGACGCCCAGCTCGAAACTGCGGCCGACCGTGAGGGTCGCGGAATAGACTTTTTGGCCTTGATACGGACCGCTCTTTACGCTCCCGTGCTCATAAAAGGCGTATGAATAGGTTTTGAGGGTCGAGGTGCTGGGATCGCCAAAAAGCTCGTTCTCGTATGCCGCCATGCGGGTGACGTCGTTCCCCGGGATCTTTCCGCCGAACACCGTCCTCGGATCAATGATCCTGCCGCTTTGCCAGTCGACGTCGAGGACCGCCGCCTGCGGATCTTCGCCGTTGACGATGGTGGGCGCCGTCGCTTGCGTCGATGTCGGGGCGGTAGGCGCCATCGGTTGTGGTTCGGTCGGGACGGCTTTTCGGGAAACGATATAAGCGAGCAAGACGAGGACTAGTCCGACGACAATGGCAAGGCCAATGAAAAGAGTTCTTTTCGTTCGGGGGTGGCCAGCGGATGTGTCTGGAACGGGTGTCGGCGCTTGCGGGGCCAGTTGCATGTTCGAGGGAACGGGAGATGGTTCGTTCATACCGTGGCAGTGTATCACGGTTGCGCATCTGCTGTTAGATGTCGTTCCGCCCACGCGATCCAGTGCCTGATGTCGCTTTTGGGAAGCGCGTTCCGCTCTTGATCGTTGAGCGGCAGCCAGCCGGAGCCAACTTTCTTTAGGGGCAAGGCGCGCCACTCCGTGCTCGTCGCCCCTTCGATCCGGACGAAGGCGGTTGGAAAGGGGATGGTGGACGTGGTGATGGCGTCGAATCCTTGGTAGAATCGCCCTTCCTTGCTCGTGACCGACCGGTGTTCATCATGAACAAGCGTGTAGGAACGGGTGCGTGCCTGGGTGCGTCCTGGGGCGAAACTGGCGAGGAAGTGGCTGGTCCCAAGGTCGATCGTCTTTGCCTTCATGAGGCTTAACGCATTTGTGTGGGCGTGGATCCGTACGTCTCCCGCCGTTGGAGAGGAGATTGGTGATCCGGCAAGAGACGTCAGCGCCCAGAACAGTGGCCGGCTGTCGATCTCGACGTCCGTTGCCGCCTCGGCATCGAGGCTGCGCAGGGCGTCTTCCGCCAGGAGGTCATGCAGGTCTGCGACCTGCTGGGGAAGGTCGTGGGAAAAGTCGATCGTGAAGACGACAAGCGTTTCGGGGTCGACGAGCGCCGCATTTAACGCGGCGGTAAGCCGTTCGAGTGTATCTTTGGTCGCGTCGTTCCGGACCGTGAGCGGCATGATTTGCGCCATTGGCCAGGCGGTCGCCAGGAAGGGAAGGAGCCCGCGGACGCCGTGCTCTTTTTCGAAGACCGTTTCGCTTATTTCCGCCTCCGGCTGGAGTCGGTGGAGGAGGTCTGTTTCCGTAGCGCTATCCGTCGGAATCGCCTTGCCTTGCCACGAGAAGGTTCGTTTTGGGAAAGAAAAGATCGTTTTTCCTCTCGAAAAATGATCGGGCGAGAGAAGGATGACTCGTGTCGGGGTCGCGGTTGAGCTTAAGAGCGAGGCGATCTCCCGTCCGGCAACGAGATGGTGTGGGATCAGCAGGATCCGTGTCCCGCTCGCCACGCCATAGGCGGACCGTGTCGCAAATGATGTCGCGACGAGCGAAGGGGGGATCTCCGTGATGGCGGATGCGGGTGGCACATCGATCCGCTGCGGTGCCAGAGCTGTCTTGACGAACCAGATGGCTCCAAGGCAGATCGCCGAGAGCGCGATACCTACGAAGACCTTTATGCCGCGCATCGAGATCAGGGTCATATGCCTATGCCCGCGCGATGAGGATCGCTCCGATCGTCACGAGGACGCCACCCGCCGCCAACGGCCAACTCAGCTTTTCGTTCAGCAGCAAGACCGAAAAGAGGATGATGAACGGCAGGCTCAGCCGATCCAGGGCCGCGAGCTTCGATGCGCTGGTCTGTTGCAGTCCAAGAAAATAGAAAAGCCAGGAGAGGGCCCCAAGCGCGCCCGCCAGGGCGACCCAGCGCCAAGACCGCCCGTCTAAATTGTGGAGGAGGGCGAACTTCCTGGTGACGAGGCTTGCGCCGACCATGAATCCGGCCATGATCACCGCCCGAACCGTCGTGGCAAGGGTCGAATCGACGTTCTTTAGGCCGATCTTCGCGCAAATCGTCATGAGGGCGGCCGTGAGGCCAGCCAGGAGGCCGTAGAGGATCCACATAGGAGGGGAAAGAGATTCACGGCCATGATACACGGGATCCGCCCGACCTCCTATTGCATCGGTGCAAAATATCCGTACCATAGCAACGATCCTATGCCCGCCCCCCTCCGCGTCTTGGGCCTCGAAACCAGCTGCGACGAGACCGCCATCGCGCTTTTGCGCGTGGATGGGGACGCGGTGACGGTCGAGCGGAATCTCGTGAGCTCGCAGATCCCCATCCACCAGGTTTACGGCGGCGTCGTTCCGGAAGTCGCGGCCCGGGCCCATGTCTTGGAGACGGTCCACCTCTTGAGCGAGGCCCTTGGCGACGCCTGGCAAGATTCTTTCGATGCGATCGCCGTCACCCGCGGCCCGGGCCTCTCGATGGCGCTCCTGGTGGGACTGGAGGCGGGGAAGATGCTTGCCGTCCTGTCCGGAAAGCCGCTCTATGGGGTGAACCATCTTGAAGGCCACCTCGCCTCTGCATGGCTAAACCCGACGAACCGGTCCGCCTGGCAGTTTCCGTTGCTCGCCCTTTCCGTTTCCGGCGGCCATTCCGAACTCGTCGTTCTCAAGGATTTTGGCGCGTATGAGGAGATCGGCGGATCGCGCGATGACGCTGCGGGCGAGGCCTTCGACAAGACGGCGAAGCTCATGGGGCTCCCCTATCCCGGTGGTCCGCAAATCGCGCGTCTTGCCGAACAAGGCCACGCCGGTGTTTTTTCGTTGCCGCGTCCGATGTTGAATGCGGATACGCTTGATTTTAGTTTCAGTGGTTTGAAGACGGCCGTTCGTCAGCTCTGGGAGCGGAATCCCGATGCCTTCCAAGACCCGCAAGCAAAGGCGGATCTCGCCGCCGAAATTCAGACGGCGATTGTTGACGTTCTCGTTGAAAAGACCGCCCAAGCGATCGAGCGAACGGGCGTTCAGGGCCTTGTCCTGGTTGGGGGCGTCTCCGCGAACACGCATTTGCGTCAGGAAATGCAAAAGATGCTGGAAACGCGCTTTCCCGGCGTGTCCTTTCTCCCCTCCGATCGTGCGTATGTGACCGACAACGCGGCCATGATCGCTGCTGCCGGGGCCTGGCATTTGCTCCGCGGCGAGACCAGCGATCCGCTCACGCTCGATATCGATCCGGAGCTTGGATTTTAGCGGCTTCATATGCAAACCATTTTCGATCTCCGAGCTCTCGCAGATTGGGACGCCCGTCTTCCCTCGATCATCGCCCGCTTGCGCCCCGGGTCCATCCTCGCCCTCTCGGGACCGCTTGGGGCAGGCAAGACGACGTTCGCGCAGAAATTCGCGGCCGCTCTTGGCGTGCGGGAGCCTGTCAAAAGCCCGACCTTTGCGCTCATGCGGACCTACGCGCTTACGCACCCCATCCTCCGCCGTCTCGTGCATGTCGACGCCTATCGGTTTGAAGCCGAAGCCGAGATGGTGGCCTTGAACCTCGAGGAGGAACTCGAGACCCCCGGAACCATCGTCCTCATCGAATGGCCGGAGCGGGTCCCGTATTGGCTGACGGAACGCGCTGACCGGGTGCAGTGGCTCACGATCGAGCCTGGGGAGGGCGAAGGCCGTCATGTGACCTGGCAGGTTCCGGAGCGTGAAATGCCTCTATAGTTGGGCGGCTAGTCTCATCTCCGCCGAATGGCGTCACCCCAGCTCCTTGACGGGAAAAGGGATTTTTGCTAATCTGAGCTACGCTTCATTTTTTGGCGTGGGCAGGCAGGACTTTTATTAAAAAAGGCCCGCCTGCCCACGCCGAAATATGGCCAGAGGGGTAAGGATGTTCCGGTCCTCTGCTGGCAATGCGAATGCGTGCGTGGAAGGGGAGCGCCCATGCGTTTTCTCAAGGGAGTTCTGGTTCTCGGTGTCTTCGGCGCGGCGTTTGCCGGCTGTGAAGACACCTTCTCGGTCGAGGTCGTGGACTCGCGCATCGCGGCCCCGGCCGCGACGCTCTCCCTGACCTGCGCCTACGGCTACGGCGGGATCGACTTCGTCGCCTGGAATGGGGTCTTCTACGGACGCCCCATCACCACGCTGCAGGCGGGGGTTCGCCTCCAGTCGAGCGGTCCGTGGGATCGGGTCACCATGGACTACGGCGCCGACGGCCTTCGGGCGACGCGCGATGCCCGCCTCGCCGAAGAGGCCCGCATCGGCCATCCGGCCCGGACCGCGACGTCCTCCCCGTTCACGGTCGTGTGCCGGGCGCCGATCCCTGCCGCCAGCCTCCGCTACGCCGGTGGCGCCGACGAGATCGAGGTGGTCTTCACCTTCGGGACCGGGACGACGTACCGGGCGTACATCACGCACCGCTTCACCAGCGGTTCCTACTGGCACGCGGCGTTCGTGTACGACACCACCCGACCCCTGCCCTGAGCGCGTGACCCGCGTCTCCGTGACGCCTGCGGCCTTCCGGCCGTTTTTTGTTCGTTGGAGCCAGACCGTTGACAGGCTTGCCTTTGTAGGTTAGGATCGCTCATCATCGGATGTTCCGCTACGCCCCATTTTGGGGCTCAAAGAAAGGAAGAGCCCTCATGGTTGACACCCTTCCGCCCCTTCCCGAACCGATCGACCTGAAGCAGGGGCCGATGACGCTTCCCCAGGCCGCCGCCAAGCACCTCAGGCGGATGCAGCTCGTGATCTGGGGTGGAGCCTGCCTGTGGCCCCTGGTCTTCGTCATCGGCCTGTATCACCTCTCCTCGCCGGATACGCCCTCGCTGGTCCGTGTATTCAACGGCTTGGGGGTGATCGTCGGCACGCTCATCTTTTGCCGCTGGTTCCTTCCGGGCGCCCAGCACTTCTTCGGCCTCCTCGACGCGGCCCAGCACGCGAAGCCGTTCCTGTACCGCGAGCAGGAATCCCTGCGGCTCGTGGAGGCGTTCCGCGTGCACCGGTCGATCGAGGCGTACAACGCCCTCCAGGCCGAGTACGTCGCGGCGCGCGCCGAGATCCAAGCCGGCAACCGTCCCCCCTTCTTCGACGAGAGCAGGCTACGGATGGGCCTGATCGAGCTGCACGTCGCCTGCCTCGACGCGCACATCAAGCTGCTCCGCGCCTGCCTCGCCCCGGCCCCGCTTCCCTCGCGGCCCCACGTCCTCCCCGCGCTCCCCAAGCGCGTGACCCTCGCCGCCTTCGAGGCGCGGGTCTGCGACCTCAACTAGTCCCGTTCACGGGGCTTTTTCATAGGCCCTAGACCATCATCTCCTCTGCTAGAATAGAGATCATGCCCATAAAATAT
>CAYYTQ010000026.1:0-12542 GCA_964474805.1 uncultured Gammaproteobacteria bacterium | reverse complement strand
CGCGCCATGCTTGAGAACACCTACAATGAGACCCAGCGCCAACTCGATAACCTGACCAAGATGCGCTATCGGGATTTGATTGACGACTCAACCTTCTCCAAAGAGCGCGCGTCTCTGCAGTCAGAGCTGGCCAAAACCCAGCAACGTCTGAACGAGACGCATACCCGATCCGAGAAATGGTTAGAACTTACCGAACAGGCGTTCCACTTCGCTACCAACGCGTATGCCATATTCATCGCGGGAGACCTGAAAACAAAGCGTGAGATCTTCAATGCCATCGGTACGAGCTACATTTTGAAAGGCGGAAAACTGACCATCAAACAAAAAGAATGGATTATCCCGATTTCCAACGCTGTAAAAGACATCAAAAACGATATCGAACGGTTAGAACTCCTCAAAAACAGCTCCATTAACGAGAAAACCCCCGCTCTTGCGGAGGTTCATTCTCGATGGGGTGACTAACCGGATTCGAACCGGTGATAACGGGACCACAACCCGCTGTGATAACCCCTTCACCATAGTCACCATGGGCCCGGGGAATATAGCAGTTTCCCCGGGAATTGGCAAGATTTGCCGATCTGTTCGTACCCTTTGGAAAAAGCGGCCTTGTTTTGGCTAAAATTCCCCGGTCGTCACCAGTAGGGTCCCCATGATCTCTGCGAAGAGGGCCGTATCCCGGGCTTCGTCGAAAGTGACGCATTGCTCCTGCGGACGGGGAAAGTTCAGGCATTCCACCGAATGCGTCGTAAACGCGAAGGAATATCCTCCATTTGCCGTCGGAAGGGTGTAGGTCCGGCTGTCGTACCGGTTTCCCGCCCCGGCATCAGCCGCCGCACGCAGGCAGAACGATTGACGCGCCCGATTTCGCACCAGCCGCACCGACCGGACCCCTTGTGTTCCGACCTGCGCATCGGTGCACGGCTCCAAGGCGGCATCATTCCGGGAGAGGCGCCAGACCTGCAGGGTCCGCCGCGGGACGGAGCGGGTTCCGGGGTTCTGGACGGCCGTCCCAAGATCGATCGTCATGACGAGTCCGCGAGCTGCCTCATCGGAACCAGGCGTCGCTGGTGTAGACGTGCCGGGGTGGTAAAACCGAACATCGCCGATGATTGAGACGTTCCAATCCTCATGACGGACGAAGGGGAGGGTTGATGAGGCATCCCCCATCTCGGTGGACGTAGGGACGGTCCCCGGGATTGTGGAGGAAGGGGTATCGCTCGACGTTTTCGGCATCGGCTGGCAACCTGCGCCCAACCCAAGCAAGGCGAACATCCCCAACACGAGGAGAAGGCGCTTCATATGTGCTACCGCTTCGCGATCGTATCGAACGCGCGCAATACCTCGAGCGGCACCGCGAAGACGACGGTGTTCGACTGGTCGCTGGAAATGTCATTGATGGAATTCAACGTGCGCAGATGGAGGGCACCTGGGCTCGACGAGAGGATTTCGGCGGCCTTTTGGAGGTTGTTCGCGGCAATAATCTCGCCTTCGGAGCTGATGATCACGGCCCGGCGCTCGCGTTCGGCCTCGGCTTGCTTGGCGATCGTGCGCTGCATGTCTTCAGGGAGGGCGATGTCCTTGAGCTCGACACCTTGAACCTCGATCCCCCAGCTGCTGGTATGCGAGGCGATCAGCTGCTTGATCCGCTGGGCCGCCTGGTCACGTTCGGAGAGGAGTTCGTCGAGGGTCAGCTCTCCCACCACGTTACGCATGGTCGTCTGCGCAAGCTGGGACGCGGCATTCCAGACGTTTTCCACCTCGTTCACCGAACGTCCGGCGTCGACGATGCGATAATAGATGACCGCGTTGATCTTGCACGAGACGTTGTCTTTCGTGATCGCGTCCTGATGGGGCACCTCGACCGCCTTCGTGCGCATATCCACCTTGCGCATCGACTGGATGACGGGGATCACGAGACGCCAGCCGGGCTCGGCGATGCCCGCAAAGCGCCCGAACGTGAACCGCACGCCCCGTTCGTATTGGTTGACCTGGCGAATGGAGGCAATCAGGAGCGCGGCCACCACCCACACGACCGACGAGAGGAAGAATTCGATCATATGTTCCCGTTGTAGACCCTCGAAAACGGCCTGTCAAAAAAAAGACGCCCCAGGAAAGGGCATCAGACGACGACCCGGAAAAACGGGTCCAGCAGGGTGCAGAGGTCCTCTTGAATCTGCTCGACGGTCCCATGGCCGTTCACCGGCGCGAAACGAAGTGGAGCCGACGGGTCCGCGAACGGTCCGGGAAGCTCGTTCCGGTAGGCGTCGATCACGGGTTGCGTGAGCTGTCGAAACGATCGGTATCGGTTCTCGAAGATCTTGAGCGTATCATCCGGACGACCTTCGACGATGCCCCGATGCGCGAGTCGCCCGACCAGGACTTGCGGATCGTCGATCTCCAGGCTGATGATGTACGCCGGAATCCGTCCCAGGTGTCCGTGAAGCGCCAGGCGCTGTGGAATCGTACGCGGATACCCGTCAATGACGGCTTGGACCGCGTCCGCCTGGCCGAGCCTGGCGACGAGCAGCCCGGTCGCCGCCTCATCGGAGACATACTTCCCCTGCGCTGCCATCGCGGCGAGGCCAGCCGCCTCACCCTCGCCGCACGCGCGGATCAGGTCCCCGAGGCAGACATGCGCGAGGCCGTAGCGCTGCGCGAGGTACTTCGCATGCGTTCCCTTGCCACTCAACGGCGGCCCCATGATGACAATATCCATCGTTCGCCACATCCTTTCTTGTTGCGTTGAATCGACCCACCACAGAACAACCGCAGTGAAGCAGATCACACTGCTGACGTCAAGATACGCACAGAAAAACCGCCGCTCAGAACGAGACGGCGGCGGAGACGGACACGGAGCGCGCGTCGGCGCTCACGGCGACGATCGGGATGCGACGCGGGGGCTGGCGCAGGTAGAGCCAGGTCCCCACGCCGATGGCCGCACCGCCGATCACGAGGCTGGTGATGGTGCCCACGGCCGCGCCGCTGGCCGCACGCGCGTGCCGGTCGGGGTCGGCCACGGTGGGATCGTCAGCTGCGGAGGCGTTGCGGATCCACATGGCCAGGGAGTAGATCCCGAAACCTGCAACGGCCCCGCCCCCCGCCCAAAGGACATAGGAGGCGGCACGGGGCGACGCCCGCTCCTCGCGATAGCGGACCGGAGGTGCCACACGCGGGGGCGGCGCGATGGCGATGAGGGCAGCGGGCGGCGGCGGACGGGTGGCAGCGGACGGGGCGCGCAGTGCCTGTTCGATCCGCTGGATGCTGGCTCGGGCAGGGGCCACGTCCAGGCACTGACGCTCTCCCCCGGGCGCCTCGGCGGCTGCGAGGTAGCGACGGTACTGGTCGAGCGCCTCCTGCGGACGCCGAGCGACCTCGAACGACGCAGCGGCGTTGAAGACGAGCGCGCAGTTCGGACGGAGCGCATTCGCCTCGAGGAAGAGGGTGGCCGCGCGCAGCGGCTCACCGTTGCGGGCGGCGAACTGGGCCGCCTCATAGATGTCCCAAGCCCGCTCGCGTGCGGTCTGAGGACGGCCGGAGGACGGCGGCGGCACCTGCTGCGCCTCAGCGATCGGCGCGGCCGCCATCAGGAGCAGGGCGATGAGGCCGCCGAACTGGTTTTTTGCCATTTTCATCGAATCCCTTTCTTTCTCTCGCGCCCGGTCACGACGATTTCATGGGCGCAAAGATAGGGCTAATCATAGCAGAAAAACTGACTTTGTCAAGCGTCGGCTGCAAATGAAGAAAATACAGGCAAAAACAAACGCCTCCCGTTTTGACGGAAGGCGTTCGCTGGTGTCCCCGGATGGAATCGAACCATCATCAACAGCTTAGAAGGCTGCCGCACGATCCATTGTGCTACAGGGACCCGGATCATTGGCCGCAAATATAGCGTAAAATAACGAAAAAAGCAAACCGATGGAGCGCGCGGCACCAGCCAAAAGCAGCCTATGCCCGCTCCTTCCCTTCTTTCTCAAGCCACCCACGCAGCAGACGGATCTCCTCTTGGAGATGTTCCGCTGTCTCGCGCAAGGATTGGGCCCGCCGCCAGGTTTGGTATCCGGCGATCAGCTTCTCGGCGGCGACGATGACGACGATCACGGCGACCCACTTCCACGCCGCCTGCCAACTGACGACGGGCAGGTCGGCGAACCACCCGATCGCCGTCGATGAAGGGACGTAGCCGGAAAGGTCGAGCACGACGCTCCGTGAGATCGGCGGCGGCAACGGGACGGTGACGGTACGGGCACGCTCCAGCCATCCAGCCAGCTCGATGAGCTTGGTGTAAATAAGGACCAGGAATGCGAGGCTGAACGCCGTTGAGACGACGCTTCGCACCCCGGAAAAAATCTCAACGCGCACCAGGTCCTGCATACTCTCACAGAGCAAGCGTTCACGCTCAAGGTGCCGAATCTCCAGCCAAAGCAAGGCCTTTTTTGTGGCCGGTTGTGCAGCGGCGATCTCTTGGAGCGCCTTGATGTCGCGTTGGATCGCTTCGGTGTTCATACGAGGCTCAGGATGCACGAGGCACGGATACCGCGCCGCTCGGCGGAGCGACAAGAACCTGTCTCAAGCGCCCCTCTACGCGCGTAAGCAGCTCCCGCAAGCCAATTGGCCGATCCGCGTTGAATACGATTCCTTGATCCGCCAGCCGTTCCAAATGCCGACCGATATGCTTATAGGCTTCGCGGACTTTATTCAGGCGCAACTGTAGCGCCACACTCTCGTCTCCCAACGCCGCATGGGACTCGCCAATCGCCTGACGCGAATCGGCAGATTCGCGGTCCGCATGGAGCATCTTTTCCAGCTCTCCTCGTCGCTGTTCGATGTGCGTAAGCCGTGTGGCAAGCGAGCGAACTTCTTCACGCCAACCCAGGATGTCCGGCAGATCGAATGGGTCAGGACCGTTTTCGAGATTCTGGACATACCGTTTTAGCGCCAAACGCAAGCTCCCCATCTCCTTAACCACGGCTACCTCCCGATCAGAGATTTCCTTGAATCGAGCTCGGTCCTCCACCCCATGCGCATAGGCAGCAACCGCCTGCTCGGCGACGCCGTCGGCAAAAACAGGGTCCTCATCTGGGACGAGCGCGCCATCCCGACAAGTCAAGGAGCGCTTCTTCAATGCATCGGGCGGGATCCCTTTCGCGTTTACCCCGGCAAACCCAAGCGCCCGATTCAGGATGGATATCCATTCGGGATCGCGTGCCGCCTCTTCCCAGGCATGCTCTGTCGTTGGCAGATGCTTAAACCCACGTACCAACTCGTCAACACGAAATAACCAATCGCCATGGCGAGCCATGATCGCGCGCAAGGCCTCAACCTGTGCGCCGAGCAAATAATATGGGCTCCCGAGAAGGCCTCCTGCCTGCTGCCAGCGATCATCGGTTTGCGCCCCCAGTCGCGTCACCTCTAAAGGACGATGCAACGCCTCCCCAACGGTTTCCTCGATGCGCGCATGTAACGCCTCGATATCTTGAGGACGGAGAGCGGATACGTCGAGGCGCTGTTTTATGGCGATGGAAAAAATGCGCTTTATCGGGGCAAGCCAGTCGCGATATACGGAAAGCAAGTCCGCGTTTTCTGCTTCGCCGTACGCGACGCGCGCGGCGTGTCCCGCCTCATCGACCGGAACGGCCTCAAGCCCGGCATCCTTTATGAGGACACCTAGAAGCTGATCCTGCAAAGCCTTGGAAGGCTCGAATAGCGCATCCGCTTGAAACTCGTGCCTCTCCCGCTGGCGTGGGCGGTAATGAACACCGGAATCCTCCGCTTCCCCAAAGGCATGATTCCGAGCGAACCCACCGGATAAAGAACGGTCCATAGACGCTTCAAGTATAACGCACTCCATTTATTTAGACACCCTCCTCTTTTTTTGAAGAATGGGATTCCTCCTCATCCGCCTGGCGCAGCCCGTGGAACGCCTTGTGGACATCACGCAACTGCCGGTTAGTGATGTGGGTATAGATTTGCGTCGTCGTGATCGAGGTATGACCGAGGAGGGACTGAACGCTGCGGATATCCGCACCGTTCATCAGCAAGTCGGTCGCGAAGGAATGGCGCAAGGTATGGGGGGAGACTTTTTTTGGGATCCCCGCGGCCGTCGCGTAATGCCGAACCAGCCGCTCAACGGAACGGGGCGTAAGCGGGCCGATTTCACGGTTCGCGTCTTCGAGGGCATCCGGGTCAGGCGCCGCTCGGTCGTGACGGATGAAAAGCGACGGGTTCTCGTCCTCGCGAAGCTCCTCGTACGCCTTGATCGCCGCTCGGGCACGCGCAGACAGGAACACGATCCGCAACTTGTCCCCTTTCCCGCGGATGCTCAACTCGTCACGCTTAAGGTTGATCTGGTCGCGCTGCAAGGCCGCCAATTCGGACACGCGCATGCCGGTCGAAAAGAACAGTTCCAGGATCGCCTTATCACGGGCCTTGATGAGCGGACGGGCATCCGAAGCATCGGGAGCCTGCAGCAGCCGGTCCAGGTCCTCATTCTCCAAAAACGAGACTTCACGCGCCCCCTGCTTCGCCAATTCGATTTTTTCAGGGGAAAACGTGGGAATATCGCGCTTTTCGAGGAAGCGGAGGAAGGTCCGTAGGGCGATCAGGTGGTAGTTCTGCGTCGTCTTGCGCAAGGTCCCCTGTTCGCGGTTTTCCAGGCGATTCAAATACAGCCGGTACTTGTGGATCAGGTCCAAGGTAATCGATGCCGGATCGGGATCCTTCGCCCAATCGATGAATCGCTGCAAATAAAACTCGTAATTCCGAATGGTGAGCGGCGAACGCCCCTTCTCGATTTCGATATGCTCGAGGAAGGTGCGGAGGTAGGTAGAAAGCGCGGCCATGCCTCGATCATAGCGGAAGGATGGATGCGTCGCAAAAAGATATGAAAAAACACCCGTGCATCAGGTGTTGGCGCAGGCGGACCGGGGACGGTCCTTGCGGGCATAGGTGATCGTGACGACCTGCTCGACGAGGGCGGCTCCGGGCTCGAGGCCGATAGGCTTGGCCTTGGTCTCAGGGGTGTGGAGGGCCATCGTCTTGCCGCCGCCCGTGTTGCGCTCGACGTACCAAGTGACAGGCTCGTAGTCATCCGAGCTGAGCCCGAGGGCCCGGCACTGGACGAGGAATTTCTGCTTCGACTGGTTGACGGCCTTGTCGAAAGCGGCTTCCTCGCAGTCGGACAGGTCGGAGACGAGGAATTCCAGCGTCGGCGACTCGAGCCCGACGATCGAGGTCAGCCGGTCGTGCATCCGCGTAGCCGTGGCGACGTTCCGGCCCTCGAAGGTCGCCTCATAGCTGGCACGGTACCCCGCCACAGGCTCGTAGGCGTCTTTCCGGACATAGCCGACGCCGAACTTGGAGCGGATCATCCCCAAGTCAAGACCGGCCTCCGGACCGAACTCGCTGATACAGGCATGGAACTGGTCGATGACCTTCCTGGCCGCGTCCTTGGCCTCGGGCCCCGTCGGGGCGAGCGCATGCACGCGGACCGTATAGCGAACCGAGTCGAAGACGGTCTCGACCGCGCCACGTCCCGTGATCGGGATCTGTTCAGCTCCCATGAGATCTCCTTCGTGAGGCAGACGATGCTGCGCCAGCGAACATACCGATCCGTCTGATGCCGGTCAAGAAAACGCCTGATGTAAAAAACCCGCGAAAACGGGGGTCAGGGGCGGGAGGCCAGCACATTGTACACAAGGTGCGCCGGCCGAGCCTCTTCGTCGACGTGCCGGATGAAGGCTTCGAGGCGAGCCGCGAGGCCGAGTTCGCGAGCGTAGGCCTGGGCGGAAGCGGTGTAAAGCCGCTCCACGACACCAAGACCCCGATCGATCATGCAGTCACGCGTCGATTCTCTGCGCGCCGGAACGCGAGCAGGATCGAAGTAGTCGGGCATGAGAAGGTGCAGCGAGCGATTCATTCGCGCGCCGCCTTCGAGGAAGCGGGCGGCACCGACGGCCCCGAGACACTCGAGCATGTCGGCGTCGCGAACGAGAGCCTCCGCCGACGAACCGAGGATCCGATCCCCGCGCGAATAGGAACAGTTCCGCACGATCCGCGCGACTTCGGCGAGCTTGTCGGCCGGGAATCCTACGGTCGGCAGGAACGCCTCGGCGATCTGGGCGCTCTCCTCGTTGTCCTTGTCACGCTCGGGATCGTCCTTGCGCCGAACGACCGCGTCGTGGAAGAGGGCGGCCGCCAGCGCGATGGAGAGGTCGGCCCACCCCTTCTCCCCCATCCACAGCACGGCGGTCCAAGTGAACACGCGCATGATGTGGGTGATGTTGTGGGGCGGATCCTCGCGTGCCGCGCAGAGCCGCTCGAGCTCCCGAACCGTCGGGGACAGCCAGGGCATCTGGACGACGAGGTCGCGCATCAGCTCAGGCAGGCGGGTCAGGGCCTCGGCGTACGTGGGCGGGAAGCGGAACTTGGCGACGTCGAGACACGGGTCCAAAAGCGAATCACCGTTCATGGTCATTCCTCCTTTTCCGTCGTGCATGGATACTACAAACAAGACACCCTGTCAATCCTTGGAAACCATCGTCGCAAATCACCTCCCCCTTCGCCAAGAAAGCGTATCCGGTAACGAACGGGGCCATTACATGGAAGGGACAACAACCCCCACCCATGCTATACTACCAGCGATCCTATGCCCGGACACGCTCCTTCCCACCAACCGCTGTATCGTACCCTCTTCCGGGACGCGCTCTCGATCGCCTGGCACCACCCCCGCTTGTGGGCCCTAGGCTTTTTTGCCGCCTTGCTGCATACCGGCGGTATTTATGACGTTCTGCTGCGTTCATTTAACCAGCTTGGCGAGGCCGCGGCAGACCGACTTGCCGGAACGTCCTTCACGCAAGGATTGCTTGCTTGGGCGCTTCAACCGATGCAGGAGATCGGTCAGGCGGTAGGCGTCATCGGCACCATCGGACGGTTCCAAGGACTCCTGATCGTCCTGGTCCTCTTCGGGATCACCGCCGGCAGCTCGGTGATCGCCCAGGGCGGCCTCATCTACGGCCTCGGCATCCGTCTGCGCGGCGAGGTCCCGCCGCTCGCTTCCTGCCTTAGCATCGGGGCCCGTTTCTTTTGGAAAACGGCGACCCTGAACGCCATCACGTTGGGACTCTTATGGTTTTTCCGCACACTCGTCCTGCTCCCCTTCGCCACGCCGCTTGAGCAGACCTCCTTTTGGACCGTGACGGGCTCCGTCTTGAGTTACCTGATTTACGTTGTCTCCGTCATCGTCCTCACGTCGGTCCACATGCTCGCCTTGAGCAGCCTCATCTTGCAAAAATATTCGGTCCTCGAAAGCCTTGCACGGGCGGTCGCGCAAACGAAGCGGGCATGGCTGGTCATTTTGGAACTCGGCGTAGGGTTTTTCCTCTTGGGAGTGACGATGTTCCTTGGCTTGGGCGCCCTGTATCTTGTCGCGGGCGTCCCGTTGCTCGTATTGACCCTCTCCGCGGCACTCCTCAACAGCACGCTCGCCGCCACGATTCTCAACGTGCTATTTTTCGGCGGGGCCCTGCTCGCCTTCTTGCTCCTCGGCAGCTTCGCGACGACCCTTCAATATGCCGCCTGGCAAGGCCTCGGAATGCGGCTTGCGCAAGGGACCGCGCTCGCCAAGATCCATCGCTGGTTCTTCCGCGCCAAACGGCTCGCCTAGCCTATGCCCGCCACCCCCGTCCCCAAGGCCTCGTCGATTGAGGACCTCATGAAACCGGCGGCTCCGGCTGGCGGCGCCACGCCTTCGCCCGTTGCCGGACCCCCCACGAAAGCAAAGAAGGCCGCCGAAAGCGAAAGCAAGACGACGGCTGAATTCGCCGAAACGATGACGGCGATCAAGCTTCGGGAACACGAAAAGCTCGCCCAACAAAAAGCTGCCGCCCTTGGCCTCGAGCACATCATCCTCCGTGGCTTCCCCATCGCGCCGGAAGCCCTCAGCCTCCTGCCCCGCGCCCAGGCGGAAGCCCTCAAGGCGGTCGTCTTTTTGCGCGTGAAAGACCAGGCCCGCATCGGCGCACTCGAGCGGACGCCGGACGTCGACAAGCTCGCCCAGGAAATCGAAAAGCGCGAGCATGTCCACGTCCAGATCTACATCATCTCCGAAGACAGCTTCAATGCCGCCTACAAGCTCTACGACGCCCTCCCCGAAGTCAAAGAAGTCACCTACGGCTACCACATCGAAGAGGCGGACCTCGCCAAGTTCGCGACGGAGATCGAGAACCTGGAGGCTCTCCGCAAGCGCATCCAAGACGTAAACACGACGGACATCCTCACGCTCATCATCGGCGCGTCGCTGAAGCTGGGAGCCTCCGACATCCACGTCGAAGCCGAGGAGGCGCACGTCAAGTTCCGTTTCCGCATCGATGGCTTGCTGCGCGATGCCGCAAGCCTTCCCCGCGAAACCTGGAAACAGATCATCTCGCGCCTAAAGCTGCTCGCTGGCGTGAAGATCAACGTTGAAGACGTCCCCCAAGACGGACGTATCACCATTTACCTGACCCAAGAGAAGATTGACATTCGCGTCAGCTTCTTGCCGACGGCATTCGGCGAGTCGGTCGTCATGCGTCTGCTGCGCCCCAAGGCGATCGCCCTGGAATTCGATAACCTGGGCATCCGCGGCAAGGCCCTGGAACAGCTCCTGGAACAGATCGGGAAACCGAACGGGATGATCATCACCACCGGACCGACGGGATCCGGCAAGACGACGACGCTGTATGCGGTGCTTAAGAAACTGAATTCGCCGGAGGTAAAGATCATCACGCTCGAGGATCCGGTCGAGTACAAGCTCGAAGGGATCAACCAAAGCCAGATCGATCACGGGAAGAAATACGACTTCGCATCGGGCCTGCGCTCGATCCTGCGCCAAGACCCGGACGTGGTGATGGTTGGCGAAATCCGAGACCTCGAGACGGCCGATATCGCCATCCAGGCCGCCCTCACGGGCCACCTGGTCGTCTCGACGATCCACACCAACAGCGCGGCAGGATCGATCCCCCGGTTCCTCTCGATGGGCGTGAAGCCGTTCCTACTGTCGCCGGCGCTGAATGCCGTCATCGGCCAACGTCTCGTGCGGCGCCTCTGCAAGGATTGCAAGGTCCCGCTCGAACTCAGCCTCTCACAACGAAAACAGGTCACGTCGATCCTGAAACGCCTCTCTCCGGCGGCAGGCATTACGCTCGACCTGGAAAAACTCGCCTTTTTCGGACCCGGCAAGAAAGAAGGGTGCTCGGTCTGTGGCGGGTTCGGGTACAAGGGCCGCGTCGGCATCTACGAGATCTTCACGATCACACCGACCATCGAAGGCATGATCCTGAAGGGCACGTCCACCGAAAGCGAGATCGGCGACCAGGCGGCGAAAGAAGGGATGGTCACGATGGCACAGGATGGGCTTCTGAAGGCCTTAGACGGCCTGACGAGCGTGGAGGAGGTGCTGGCAGTCGCGAATACGGATATCAGCACGAGCGACGGGGAGGAGAAGCCGGCCGACACGCAACCGGATTTGCCTCAAAGTTAGGGTATTATAGCAATACCAGGCTTGACACAGACGCCTCATCGTGCCACGATGGGGCGTCTTTCGAAAGGAGACGCCATGGAACGAGACAGCGATCTGCCAGGCCCCATCGACTACCTCCTGATCGCCGTGTTCGGCGGCATCGACGTCTGGGCCCAACCGCCCCGCCTCGGCGGCGCGCGCCTCACCATCGACCGGACGACGGAGCAGGAGCGCAAGGATCGCGAACCGTCCCCGTCTGTCATCGCTGCCGCGGACCGCTGGCCGGGCATCCGACCGCCCGCGCAGGATCCCGTGAAGCACTACCGCTTCCTGGTACAGCCGGCGTTCGGAACAGGTGCCGGCAGGCCGTTCTCGATCGCGATCAACCAGCGGACGGGCCGCATCGACTGGGCATACACCGATCGCTACGCCCTCGCCAAGGAGCATCGGGGGTCGGGCGTGATCGGCGTCGCCCTGCTGTCGCTCCCACTCGCCCTGCCGCTGCGCGCCTTCGACTGGTACTACCGCCACAAGGAGCGCTCCTGGGGCCTGTCCCGACACGCCAAGGCGATCCTCGACGGCGTCGGCGACAAGCTGACCGCCGAAGAGCGGGCCGAACTGGAGCGGGCCTTCCGCCTGGAATGGGAGGAGGACCAGGCCAGCGAGAAGATCCCGACCTACGACGAAGCCCGCACACGGCTCTCCTCGCTACGCCAAGAGTGCACGAACGGACGGGACTGGAGCGTCGAAGAGGCCGTCCCGGTCCGGAACTACGTCTGGATCGATGCGGACGGGAGAGGCGTCGCGCGCGGGCGCGAGGTCGGGCCGACGGGCGCCTGCTCCGTCTCCATCGCATCCGCGCATTTCGAAGGCGAAGAGGCTCGGCGGCTCCTCGGCTGCTTCTTGGAGCGCCATCATTCCCCACCGGAACCGAACGACCCCTGATTCTCGACGTCCGTCGAGATTTTTTCTTGCCAAAAAACCCAAATATGAAAAGGCCCTAGACCAGTATCTCGCGTAATTTAGCACGTAACACCTTCACCATATC
>CAYYTQ010000025.1:0-15939 GCA_964474805.1 uncultured Gammaproteobacteria bacterium | reverse complement strand
TTTCTTTTTTTCGTACTTTTGCCTTTCCGCCTCATCTTTGCTAGGCTCAGCGCCATATGCCAACCAATTGGAAATCCCTCCTCAAGGCTCTCGGCCTCACCGAAAGCGAGGCCGCCATCTACGTCGCCTCCCTCGAGATGGGTCCCGCGTCCGTCCAGGACCTGGCGAAGAAGGCCCATGTCTCTCGCGTGACGACGTACGCCGTCATCGAGACTCTCTCGCAACGCGGGCTCATGAGCTCGGTGGAGAAGGGGAAGAAGCATTATTTCACCGCCGAGTCCCCGGAACGGTTGGTTTCCGTGGTCCAGGCCAAGGTGCGGCAGATGGAAGCGACCCTCCACGAGGTCCAGGACTCGCTCCACGAGCTCAAGCTCCTCCAGCGCGGCGAGAAGCCGGTCGTCCGCCTCTTTGAAGGCGAGGAAGCGATGAAAGCCATCTACGACGACGTCGCCGCCACGCGACCCGCGACGCTTAACGAGTTCGGCAACCTCGACGAGATCCGCAAGTTCATCACCCGCGACGACGTGGTCAAGCAGGCCCAGCACATCCTCAAGCGCACCAAGACCCACTCGCTCCACGTCATGGAGGGGAACGCCGAGACCATCAAGAAGGACGACCGCGAGCACCGTTACCTCTCGACTAAGGACGTCCAGGCGTATGGCGACCTCATCGTGTATGACAAGAAAGTCGCCATCTCGAGCTTCCGCGGCAAGATGGTCTCCGTCCTCATCGAGAGCCAGGAGATCGCGCAGACGCTCCGCGAACTGTTCAGGCTCGCGTGGGAAGGACAGAAGAAATAAAGCCATCAAATCAGAAAATGCAGGCGACCAAACGGTCGCCTGCATTTTCTCGCAAATAAAGAGCCTCGCTGGGAGCGAGGTCAGGGTCTGTGTCCATGGCGGGGACAGGGTTTGGGCGGGCCATCGGTGGCGCACCCCGGATCGGACGCTTCACGATGAGCGTTCCTTCCGTTCGTCTCATGGGAGGCGGTTTCCTCGACAATCAGTGCGGGTGCCCAGGCGAAGGGCGTCTGCACGGGTCGGGGTGGGCCATCCCATTGCCGCATTGATCTCAGAGATGATGCCTCAGTGATCGGTTTCGAACATGGTGGCGGCCTCACTTGCTTGGGGTGAAGCACGTTCTTTGATTTTTCGGGCGGGTGTTGGATCTTGCGTGGTCAGAAGTGTCCCGTTCCCATCCGAGCGAACCCCCTAGGTCCGGCACTATTCACGCGTCAATCGCGTCTTTCGAAGGTGTTCTTGCTTCCTCCGGGCCAGGCCTGGCCTCTCCACCGGAACGTGCGGTGCGGTCTTGAGGCTAAGGGGCAAGATAGCAGGGAATAAGGGGTTTGTCAAGATCCTCGTAAAAAATATCGCTAAGATAAGCCATTTTATGGCTTTTGACACTCACGGTGCAAAAAACCCGCATATTTGCGGGTTTTTAGACCTCCTCCTCGTCTTGGGCGAAGAGCTCGTCACGTTCGGCCTCGACTTCCTCGGCGGCCTCCTCGATGAAATCGAGGTCGCTCTTGGGGGCGTCTTCGGTCTCTTCGGTTTTCTCCTTTTTTTTCTTTTCGCCGGCCTTCTCGTCGAAGTGACCCGCCTCTTTCTTGGCGAGCTCCTCCTCGACGCTGGGCTGGTCGTCATCTTCCTCATCCTCGTCGTCGTCCGAGGCGCGGGCGGCGCCCGGTTTCTTGCCGGTGGGGGATGATTGCGCGAAGTACGCGTCTTCGCCTTCTTCCTCGCCTAAGCCGGCGAGGTCGCGGTCAAAATCAGACATAGTGGGTATGCGTTCAGGGAACGATATGCGTAAGCTAACCCAGATGCTCTTGACAGGCAAGAGGGTTGTCAAGGCGGCCGCCTGACCGTACACTGCCGGGGTATGGACCTCGCCCTGCTCCTCGTCGTCGTGTTCGGATTCGCGTGCCTGGCCGGCCTCCTGCTTAGCCACCAACGCGCTCAGGCCACCCGTCCGCAGATCGATCCCGCGGCGCTCCTCCTGCTCCAGCAGCGCCTCGATGCGTTAGGCCAGGACGTGAAGGGCTCGCTGCACGAGCAGACGCGCCAGCAGCAGACCTCCAGTCATTTCATGACGAACACCGTACGCGACGTGAGCGAACGGCTCGTCCGGCTTGAAGAGACGAACAAGCAGATCCTCTCGTTTTCCGGGCGCCTCGACCAGATCCAGCGCGTCCTCACGAACCCCAAGCAGCGCGGCATCCTCGGCGAGTATTTTCTCGAGACGCTCCTTAAGAGCGTGTTCTCGCCTGAGCAATATCAGATGCAATACAAGTTCCAGGACGGGCTGATCGTCGACTCGGCCGTCTTCGTGCAGAACCGCATCATCCCCATCGACTCCAAGTTCAGCCTCGAGAACTATAACCGCCTCGTCGATGAGGAGCGGGCCGAGGAGCGCGCACGGTACGAGAAGCTGTTCATCAACGACCTCAAGACGCGCATCCAGGAGACGGCCAAGTACATCCGCCCGCAGGAAGGCACGATGGATTTCGCGTTCATGTTCATCCCGCACGAGGCCATCTACTACGACCTGCTCACCAACAAGGTCGGCTCGACGGGCGAAGATGCCGAGAGCCTCATCCACCGCGCGGCTGCCAAGTATCGCGTGATCATCGTGTCGCCGACCTCGTTTTCCGCCTACCTCCAGACCGTCCTGCAGGGGCTGAACGCCCTGAAGATCGAGGAGCAGGCCCGCGAGATCCGCCAGCGCGTCGCCGATCTTGGACGTCATCTCCAGGCGTTCGAGCAGTATTTCCAAGGGGTGGGGAAGCACCTCGGTACCGTCGTGAACCAGTACAACGCGGCCGGAAAGGAGTTAGGCAAGATCGACAAGGACGTCTTGCGAGTGACGGGACAGGGGACCGGGTTCCAGCTGGAGGGGGTAGAACGGCCGGCGGCGGAATAGGGAAGGGGCTCACCATGCGGCGTGCCCCCTTGCGTTATCTGTTTTCTGTAAATGTATACTTGACAAATAGCTCGTTTTGTAATAGAGTCATCCCCAGCCGTCTCGCGAATGAGACGCGTTCTCTATCCATTCGCCCATTGGAAAGGAGGATCCGATGACGAGTCACGCACACAGGAAGCCCTTCTGGACGGTCCAGAAGGGCCAGATCGGTACCGCACACATCAACCGGTGGGGGGAAACGGTCAACTTCCGCCCCACCCCTTTCAGGCCTCTTCTGGGTTCCAGGAATGGCCGGACCGTCCTCGAGCTTTTCCCCGCGAAGGGGATCGAGATCGAGCGGTTGGTGATCGAGTGCGTGGAGGCCCGGCACGTCCTCACGACCGAGCCTACCCGGCAACGACTCAGGCTGACCTGGTCCGGAGTCTTCGAAGAGGTCCAGGTCGCGTGGTCTGAGGAGTGGTGGGAAGACCTGCAGACGCCCGAAGCCATCGCCGCCAGGGGTCTCCAGAAGGAGGAGCGCGCGCGTCGTGAGGCGCACGAACGCCGCCTCGAAACCATCCTCGCGGGAGCCTCGCCCGAGGAGCTGGCCGCCCTGGCCTCTCCCACGCGCGGCGAGCTCGCGCGTCTCGAGACCCATCGCGCGGAGATGACGCTTCGTCGGCTCATGGAGCGGGCCATGGCCGCGCTCAGGATGAACCCCGAAGTCATCGTCACGACGTCGGAGGAGCGGCCCAGCTTCCTCGAGCGCTTCCGTCAGTTCGCGGCCGAGGAGCGTGCCCGGAAGAAGACTGCCTTCATGGCGAGGGCGGTTCGCTAGAGGAGGCATCTCGCCGCGTCCTGACCCGCCTGCACCTCGTCGAAGCCGTTCGGCTTCGACGAGGTGCGTTTTTGTTTGAGCGGAAAGATGACCGCCGCTCCATCCCAAAAGCCCCTTGACAAGGGCCTTGTTTTACACTAGCCTCGCCCGTGAGGCTTCCGCCCCGTATTGAAACGGGTGTCGGTCCCGGGCCGGCTGCTTCCGCGAGGAAGTCCCCATCTCTAGCCGGAGTCGCTCTTGGGAAGGAGGGAGAAAAACCCCTCTCATCCTGTCCCGCTCGAAGAGCGTCCGCAGGCGTCTCGCGCCTGCCTGTACGGCCTGCCCCTGTCCGTAAGGGGCCCATGCGCGCCACGCGTCACCGCTAATCCTGGTGGCGCTTTTTCGTTATGGGCGAGGCCCGGCCGGTCTTCAGGATCAGGTCACGGAGGGGATTGACAGTCGCGCTGTTTTCTGGTACGCTCCGACGTGGCCTTTGGCCTTCAGCAACAGCAAATTGGGCGAATTCGCCAAGAAAGGAAGGATGCGATGGGAGCAGACAACGGCCTGGGTCTCAGGGCGGTGGAAGATGGCCGGGTGGCCGTCGTCCTTGAGAGCGGACTCAGCTGGCCCGAAGGAGGCGCCGTGCGGGCCTTGGGGGTCTACTCGTGCTACGACGAGGCGCTCAAGCACGCGCGAACGCATCACGACAACCCGGATTCCGAACAGTACCAACCAACCGAGAACGGCCTCGTGGTGGAGCCTGCCGGGCTCTTCCGGCGGCGGCCGGTGGCCTACGTGAACGGCCATGTCAAGGTCGCCCGTGACGGCGTCCGTGGCTGCCTGCACGACTACCCGTCGGATCTCGGTCGTCCGTGCTGGAGCGTCACGGAATATTCGGGCCTCAGTCGGCGCCATCGCGAGATCGTCGCCGGTCTCGCCTACGCCGAGGCCGTGACGGTCGCCAACGAGTACTTGCTCGCCCAGCCGCTCCGGGAGGAGCCCGCGGTCGTCCGCGGCCCCACACGGTTCGTGGAGTCCTGCCAGTGCGGGTCGCAATCCGGCGGCGCAGGGCTGGATCCGGTCCCGCTCGTCGCGCTCGCCGATCTCTACCGGAGCCACTGGGAACGCCACGCCCCTATGCTGGCGGCATGCGGGATGGCGACGGGCGCAGATCCTGCCATCCGCGCCCAGCAGGAGCTGGTCGGCAGCCTCTCGCCGGCGGAGATCGTCTCGATGGGGGATCCGCGGCAGGGCGAGCTCGCCCGTCTCATCGAGGGCGACGCAAACTCGGATGCGGCCCTGGACGCGATCCTGCATCGGGTGGCCGAGGCCATGGGATCCGCCTTTACGCTGCGGTTCGTCCCGGCGGTCCTCCCGAAGGAGACGCGCGACATGCTGCGGCGGCAGATCCTGACGCTCGTGAAATGGAAGCGCTCCATCCGCGCCTCCGCCTTTGGCCGGTGAGGTGACCAAGTACGCCCTCCCTTCGCCTGGTAATCGTGTGATTGCCAGGCGTCTTTTTATTTCCGGAGGACGGGGAAAAGGCTGGTGGAAGCATGTAGAACGCGATCGGATCGGTGCGCGCGCGAAATCGGTGGGGAAGGGCTCGGCATGATCGCGCATGGGCGTGCCGCGATACCGGTGCACGTGTGCATCTATAATGTTCAACGAATGACGCTGGTCTGCAGATACGCCAAACCACGGCAACGATCCCGGATGAAATGAATCAGCGCCTGATCGGTCGCTGGCCAAGAAAAAAATCTTTTCTCTAAATGGGCAGGAGAGGGCATGAGCCCAGGGCTCAGTTAAGACGGCGGCCGGTAGGAGGGTCGATCTAATGCGTCGTACAATACAACTTATACGACACATATGGCCAATCTTTCCCTTAATCATGGATCGATGGCGGTTCATGCGCCTGGCCATCCCCTGTTACGATTTGGCGGTTTCAGGCGGCCCCGTTACCTCGGACGATCCCTGGATGCTTGCGCGTACGCGGTTCATCCGTGCGCTTTGACGATCCCTGTGACGTTCATGTCTCGCGATTCGATTCCTGCATGCGCCGATGTCCCCATGTCTTAATGTCTTATTCTCGCGATCTCCTATATGCCCCTATTCATTTCCCAAGGTACCCTAGCACCCCTCATTTCACGTAGAGCCTTCCAGGGATCCGTGCGTCCACGAATTCCTTGGGCGGCGGGATCTTGCCGGCCTTCACGCGCGCCTGGAATTCGGACAAGGCCTTTAATTGCGCTGGGACGTTTTCCAATGGGTCGATGTAGCTTGGGATCCCGTCGCGGCCATATAGGGCCAGGTGTTGGGGTTCGACACGCACGTAGCCGAAGGCCAGGCCGGCACGCTGCAGCTCCTTGTCGATCGTAAACCAACGGCGCAGCTCGTCGACCTCTATCGGCAGCCGATACCGAAGCGCGACCGGATCGCCGAGGTCCGGCAGCTCGATGAGTGCCTCGGTCGACGAGCTGATGTTCGTCGCACGGCCCGCAAGTCGCTGCAGCACTGTCAACCGTTCCTCAGGCGTCAGCTCGGCCCGTACGATCCCTTGGGCATCGACGCGCAGGAACTGGCTCGGGGTCTTCACGAGCAGCGTATTCTTCTGTTCCTTGATGATGAGTCGCACAATATTAGAAACGGGACTGGTGCGGACTTCGACGGATTCGGCGAACCAGCGGGCCTTGAGCTGCTCGGCGAGGCTCCGCTCGTCGATGAACCACGGGTGCCGTGCCGGCCATGGGCGCCAACCTTCACGTCGGTCGAGCGACTGGAGGACAGCGGCCTTGGCCTCGATACGGTCGATCCCCTTCCCCTCTTCGACCGTGACGGTACGGACGCTGAGGAGGTCGCTGAAGAACAGCAGGCTTCCCCACCCCAGCAATGCGAATACGCCTAACGCGGCGAACGCGAAGCGGCGGCGGGCGTGGGGATCGGTCGCGAACCGGTGGCGAAAAGGCGCGTCGGGCATGAATAGGGCCAGTATGCCATAAAGAGGCGAGGTACGACAGGAGGAACGCGCGCCAAAAAACACCCTCGCGGGTGCTTATGGCTCCATCCGGTTCAGCATGCGCGGGAACGGGATGGTCTCGCGGATATGATGGACGCCCGTGATCCAGCGGACGGTGCGCTCGAGGCCGATACCGAAGCCGCTGTGGGGCACCGTGCCGTACTTACGGGTGTTGAGGTACCACTCGTATTGCTTGAGCGGGTATTGGCGGTCGACGATCTCCTTCTTGAGGAGCGCGTAGTCCTCTTCGCGTTGGCTGCCACCGATGATCTCGCGGCCTTCTTCGGGCGCGATGAGGTCGGCGCAACGGGCACGGAGGATGCCTTCCCCGTCGGTGAAGCGCTTCATGTAGAAGGCCTTCACGGCGGCCGGATAATCCTGGATGAAGATGGGGAGCTTGAACTTGTTGCCGAGGGCGATCTCCTCCTCGGTCGCCATGTCATCGAGCCAGTAGGCGTCGTCGAAGGTCGCGTTCTCGAGGAGGTTCTCCTCCTTGAGGATCGTCTTGGCCTGCTTGTGCGTGAGGCGCACGAAGGGCTCGTCGACGAGGCGCTGCAAGATGGTCGTGTCGCGTTCGAGGATCTTGAGCTCGGCTTGGCAGTGCGTGAGGACATCTTTCACGATGCGCTTCACGAGCTTTTCCTGGAGGTCCATGTTCGCGACCTGGTCGAAGAAGGCCATCTCGGCGTCCATCATCCAGAGCTCGGAGAGGTGGTGGCGCGTCTTGCTCTTTTCGGCACGGAAGACGGGGCCGAAGTCGTAGACCTTGCCGAAGCCCATGATGCCGGCCTCGCTGTAGAGCTGGCCGGATTGGGACAGGTAAGCGGGCGTCTCATAGTAGTCGACGGTGAAGAGTTGAGTGGTGTCTTCGCAACTCGTGGGCTGGATGATGGGCGTGTCGAAGCGGATGAACCCCTCCTCATGGAAGAACTGCTCGATCGAGAAGAAGACGCGGTCGCGGATGCGGAGGACCGCCCACGGGGTACGCGAACGCAGGTAAAGGTCGCGGTTGTCGAACAGGAAGTCCGGGCCATGCTCTTTCTTGCCGATGGGAAACTCCTCGGACACGTGGATCACCTCGATGCCGGAGACCTGGAGCTCGAAGATGCCGGGCTGCTTGGGATGCTCGGTCACGGTCCCCGTGAGGCGGCAGGAAGACTCGTTGGTGAGGGCATTCGCCGCTTCCCAGGTTTCCGGGGAGACGTTCGTTTTGACGACGATGGCCTGCATGAAGCCTGATCCGTCACGGAACTGCAAAAAGACGATGGACCCGCTTGAGCGGACGCTCTGGGTCCATCCGGCGAGGGTGACGACCGTCCCCTTGTGGCTGGGAAGCTCGGAAATGCGCGTGGACATACGGCCGTATGATGGCGGATCCGCCAAGAAAAGGCAAAAATCGCAATGAAAAATCCGAGCAGGGCTCGGGGAGTCGGGACGCCGGCTAGCGGCGGCCGTAGTACGGGATGATCCGGATCATGGACGGGAGGCCGCGGGGCCAGAACCGCCTCGCGGGCCGGTAGAAGCGGAACGGCTGGGGTCCCTTGGGCGGTCCCACGCGTTGAGCGAAGAGGCCGGCCTGCATCAGCACGGTGACGTCGTGCGGCTGGCGGCGGTTCTTGCGGGTGGGGTGAGCGTCGGTCGGGCCACGGCGTTCTCTCATGCGAGATCCTTTCGAGGGTGAGTCGTCGATCGTCGCGAGTGCCTGCGCATCAGGGTCGCGACGTGTGTCCGCCGCCAGCGCGTGAACGGGGCCGTCGGGGCCGCGGAGGCGCGGGCAGGCAGGAGCGGGAGGCTTGCATGACGCTGGGCGCGCACAGACTCAGAGGGGTCGAGCTCCCGCAGGAGGGCGAGCCGATCGAGGGTGGCGCCGATCCAGGTCTTGCGAGGCGGATGTCGCGGTGGCGGTGGGTGATCCACGGGTACGTTCTCCAGTCGCCCTCGGCCTTTGGGGCTGGGGCAACACCATTCAATCATGTTAAGTCGGCCCTGACAAGGAGCGGGAAAACAAGGACTGGGCGTATGTCTTCTGATGCCGCCAAACATCGACAGGCAGCGTCAAAAGCGTCGTCTCGAGGATCGTCGCGAGGTCCGCCAAGGCTTGTCGGGGAGCGCTGAGGGCCAGCACCTGCTCGAGACTTCCCTTCTCTAGGAATTGTAGCCCTTTTTGTAGAAGCGTTTCGTCCGTCGAGAACGGCTGGCTGGTCGCGTGGGGCGTGGCAGCATGACAGCGCGCGCAGAGGAACCCATGCTCCTTCAGGACGAATGCGTGCGGACGGATCGGTGTCGCCTGGCAGCGAACGCAGCGCGTAAAGGAAACGCCGTAACCGAGCTCTTTCGTGAGGGCATGAAGGGCGAATCCCCACGCCAGCCAAAGGCGCTCATAAGAAAATTGTGCCTGGATGCGCGCGCTGACGGCGGTCATCCGTTGCAGGAACGCAAAAACGCCCGGCTCCTGTGCCTGCGGGCCCGTGAGGCGGTCACATAATTGGCAAAGGCTGCCCAGGAGAAACGTCCAGGCCTCGCTCGCCCGTGTCGCTCGCCCATGTTCGCCGGTCATGCGCGCGACGGCGATGCGGTCGAGGACTTTGCCGTGCGCGACCATCACCTCCACGAGGGAAAACGGCTGCAGGTGCCCCTGGTGGCGCGCGTTCGTGCGGCGCAATCCGGCCGCGAAGACCTCCTGCTTCCCGTGAGATTCGGTCCATAACGAAATCCACGCATCGGCTTCACGGTACGGCTTCACCGCGAGGACGAAGGCGCGGTCGCGGAGGTACGTGCTCATGCGCCGTCTGGGAGGCGATCAAGATACGCCTGCAAAATCGCGACGGCGGCGAGATCGTCCCGCTTCCCTTTTTGTTGGCGCTCGTTTTGCCATCGGGCGGCGAGCGCCGTGCTCAAGGTTTCGTCGGCGAAGGCGCAGGGGACGTCGATCATTTTTTCAAAGCGTTCGGCCCAGGCGCGGATTTGCAGTTGTTGCTGCGTCTCGTGGCCTGGTTCGCGCAATAAACGCGGCATCCCGATCACGATCAGCTCGACACGTTCGCGTTTGATGAGGTCTCGCAGCTGCACAAAAGCCAGCGCTTCTGGTTGCGTCTCCACGATCCCCCATGGCGAAGCGATCCGGATGACCGAATCCCCCATCGCCAGGCCAATACGGGCCTCCCCCACGTCTAATCCAAGCAGCGTCATGAAACCATTGTGTGCTTCGGGCGTCCTTTTTTCAAAGGGTGTGGTTGGCTTGCGTCGTAAAACGTTGTTTTTCTTTGGGCTTGAACTTGCGTATGCTTATCGGCATGACCCCAGGGCCCTCCTCGCGCTTCTTTACATCCCTCCAACGGGCACATGGCTATCGCTCCATCGCAGGGGTGGACGAGGTCGGTTGCGGCTGCCTGGCAGGGCCTGTGATCGCGGCGGCCGTCGTCCTGTGCGGCACCACTCCCCTGCCCCAGGTGCGCGATTCAAAACTCCTCTCCCCCAGCCAACGGGAATGGCTTGCGGAACAAATCAAAAAACGCCGCACGGTGATCTGGCGGATTGGTGAGGCGACGGTGAAGGAGATCGATGCGCTTGGGATTCGTCCGGCGACGCTGCTTGCGTCACGTCGGGCATTGCTCGGACTTCCAGAAGCCCCGGACGCGGTCGTAAGCGATGCATTCTTCATTCCGGACCTGCCGTTCCCTTGCCATCCGTTGGTGCGGGCGGACCAGCGGTGCCGGGCGGTGGCGGCCGCCTCGGTGCTGGCGAAGGTCCATCGGGATCGGCTGATGGATGCGTACGAGGAAACTTATCCTGGATACGGGTTCGGAATGCATAAGGGATACGGGACACGCGGACATTTGCAGGCGCTCGAACGGCTAGGCCCGTGCGCGATCCATCGGACGGGATTCGCGCCCGTACGGTCCGCGATCACAAAAAGAGGGCCGCTGCCTTCCTAACGTGAACCCTGTTCCGCTGCCAATTCCGCACGGAAGCGCCGTTCGGACAGGAAGGCCAAGATCCCCGAGACGACGAGCCCATCCAGCGTTCCACTACGACGATACGGCGGGTTCAGCCAGGTAAGAGACTCGTACCCGAACAGCGGCGCGAAAAACGCTCCCGCATAAAATACCGCCAGGTTGGCGAAGACGCCTCTCCACGCGATGTCGGTCCATTTTCCCTCCGGCGCTCGCTTCAACGACCAAAGACGCCCCGCCACCGCCAAAAATGGCAGGAGGAAATTTATGACAAAACGCACAATACTTAGACTGAAGTCTTTTTCCATAGATCGTAAGCAGCATACCACTTCGGCGCCACCTCACGCTTCCGTAGAGTACACCTCTCCCTCTTGCGTCCGCACGCGCTCCACGTCCACGAACACGTCGACATGGAAGCGCGCGTCTTCGCGCTTCAGGAGGCCTGCCTTCGGATACACGCCATGCTTCTCCCCCAGCGAGAGGTGGAGGCCCTTCTGGCGCTCGAAGGCGGTCACGTCGGCGACGAACGCGCCTTTCCCGAACGCAGGATTCAAACCAAAACCGATCTCGCGTACGACCGGGCGTTCGTTCGTCTGGATCTGGGCGATCACCTCGCGAAACATCTCAGGCTCATCGCCACGGAGCACAACCAACCCGTCCTTCACGCGCATGAGGAACGGCTCCGGAAACTCACGCATGCAGAAATCCGGTCCCGCCATCGCGAAGATGCGGGCTTGGCCGTTAACAGCAAAGACATCTTTGGCCTCGGTGAAGACCTCCCCGATCGGGAAGGTCCCGCCGACATTGGCCATCGTCGTATAGTCCCCGGTATTGCGCTTTGGCTCTTCGAGGCCGCCCTCCCAACGGAGGACGGACTCGTCGCGGGAACGGGCTTCCAGCCACTCGGCGGCCGCGAGCTTCGGAACGATCCGGTCCGCTTGCGTCGTCAAATATTGCGGCTCGATGGTGAGCCCATCGAGGTATCGCACCTGCTCTTCCACGGTTTTCATACGACCGAGGTGGACATGTTCGATGGTTCGCAAGCCGCGTGCGAACAGTTCGAGGCGAATGCGGAACGCGTTCAGGCGGAAGCTGAGCGTCTGCACGAGTACGACCAGCGTTTTGGGTGGGAGCGTCTTCAGCAACGCCTTCACCTCCTCCTGGTCGGCCTCAGTCCCCTGCCAGGCACGGACGGTCGCCCAGGGAAAGGCTGCGCGATAAGCATCAGCAAGAAGGCATGCGAGCGGCACGTCAATATCGTGTAAGACCAGCATCCCCTCCTCCGGGGCCTGGCGGATGGCCTGGGTGACCATGACCTCGACGGCACGGCGGGCGAGAACGGGAAGATCTTGCGTCGTAAAATGGTTATTCGACATAGGAAATATGCCTACTTTAAGGGAAAGGTACCAGCGCGTCAACCGCATGGCCGACACGGGGGCACGCTTGACAAGGCGCCGCTCGGAATGCTTTGCTCATGCTGGCAGCCGTGGCTGACGACGATCCCACGGCGATACGGAGGAACATGCACCCGGCACATCTCACGGACCTCAACCCGCGTCCCGTCTATGCGATCACACACCACGACGACGAGCGGCGCATCGTCGCGCTCTGCTCGACGCAGGCCCTCGCGAACGTGACGGCCCCCGCCCTCGGCGACTGGCAGGGACACGGCGAAGCGAAGATCATCGAACGGCAGGCGCTCGCGTTCGATGGCAGGCTCTACTTGCTCGCCAACGACCACGCGAGTGATATCACGCTCGAGCTGGACGCGAGCCCGGCCACCAAGACGGCGACCGCTCGCCTCGCCGCGCTCGCCAAGCTTACGCCCGAGGAACGGGAGGCCCTGAACATCAAGATCTCGCCCGCGGAACGGCAGGCCTTGGGGGTCAAGCCCGCGCCGTGATGACCACCTTCCACCTGGGAACTTCACGGGCCGTCATCGCCTTCCCGGGACTCGGATTCGTCGTGAAGGTGGCACGGGTGCAGCTCGGCGACGTAGCGAGGCTCTATCGCGGCTACCGGCGGTTGCATGACCCGTTCGGCGCCGTGCGGAAGCTCGCCCGGCACTTCCGCCGCCACGACGTGGATACGCTCCACATGCCGCGGCACTCCCTCTTCAAGGGATCGCGGACCACCTACGCGAGACACGGTTCGGCCGGTCCTTCCGGCACCCGGTCCTCGCGCAGACCTACTTCACGCTGGGCCTCGTGAACCTCCAGGCCTACGCCGCTCCTCTCCCGTACGCCCACAAAGTCGAGGAGGACGTCCTGGCGCTGGTACGACGCTTCGTGCCTTTCATTGGCGATGGCGTCTTCGCGGACGAGCCCGTCTTCGAACGTCCCGGCAACTTCGGCATCATCGACGGGCACCTCGTGGTCGTGGACTACGCGAGCGAGGGCACGCAGCAGGTCCTTCGGGCGCATGGGGACCGGCTGGTGCGGGGGTCTCCGGTCCGGTAGGCACTTCCCGCTGGCGCATCTACGGATGCGCTTTTTCATTTGCATCCCATCAAAAAAATACACCATGGATCAGGGTGTATTTTCACGAACGTCATTCCTCATAATACACCCTCCCCTGCAACGCCTCCGGCAGGTACGCCTGGCCGTGCGCATCCTCCGCGGGCGGATACTTGTATCCCTTCCCATAGCCCAGCTCCCTCATGAGCCCCGTGGGCGCGTTGCGGAGGTGGAGCGGTACCGGGAGCGATGGGAGGCGGCGGACATCCTCGCGCGCGGCCTTGGTGGCGCGGTAGCAGGCGTTGGACTTCTGGACCTTCGCGAGATAGACAACGAGCTGGACGAGAACTACATCGCATTCGGGCATCCCCAGCGCATGACAGGCTTGAAAGGCGCTCATCGCCTGCACAAGAGCGCGAGGATCCTTCATGCCAACATCTTCTGATGCAAAGCGTACCAGGCGGCGCGCGACATACAGCGGGTCCTCCCCCGCCTCGAGCATGCGCATGAGCCAATACACGCTCGCCTGCACGTCGGAACCGCGCAGGGCCTTGTGAAGGGCGGAGATGAGGTCGTAGTGCTGCTCGCCGGCCTTGTCGTGGGCAAGGTGGGTGCGCTGGAGGACCTCGCGGAGGCGCTCGAGCGTCAGCGACACGGCTCCCCCCTCGTCGCGCGAGGCCTCGACGGCGGTCTCGAGGGCGTTCAGGGCCCGGCGGGCGTCCCCATCGGCGCCGCGCACGATCTCATCCATGACCTCATCGGGAACGAGCACCACCTGGCCACCGTACCCGCGCGGGTCGCTTAACGCCTGGAGCAGCACTTGGCGCACCTCCTCATCGGAAAGCCGCTCCAGGACCATGACGCGGGCGCGCGACAACAGGGCCGCGTTCACCTCGAAGCTCGGGTTCTCCGTGGTCGCGCCGATGAGGGTGATCACGCCGCGCTCGACGAACGGGAGGAGCGCATCCTGCTGCGACTTGTTGAACCGGTGGATCTCGTCGAGGAACACGACCGTCCGGCGTTGCTCACGGACCCAGGTCGCCTCGGCTTGCTGCATGATCGAACGCAATTCCTGCACCCCCGAGGAGACGGCCGAGATTTCGATGAACTGCGCCTGGAGCTGGGTCGCGAGGAGGCGTGCAAGCGTCGTCTTCCCCGTGCCGGGCGGGCCCCAAAAGATCAGGGACGGCAACTGCGCCTGTCCCAGGAGGCGGCGGAGCGGCTTGTCAGGCCCTACGAGCTGGGCCTGGCCGAGGTACTGCTCGAACGTCGCGGGGCGCACGCGGTCGGCGAGCGGGGCACGGCCGGCTGGGGCGTCGGGAGGCAGGAGCGGGACGGAAGGCATAGGCATCGAGCGTAGCAAGCGCCACGCGTTTGGCAAAGAAAAAGCCTCAGGCCGGGGACAGGCCTGAGGCGAAGGAGACGGCGACCGCAGGACGCGCCTCGCGGAGCTGGACCTCGAAGGCGTCGAGACCGGCTTCGGCGCGGGCGAGGATGCCATAGGCCGTGTCGTCGGGATGGGCGGCGGAGCGGCGCAGGGCCCGGAGGCTCGCGTCGGCCTGGGCGAAGGCGAGATCGATGAGCTCCGTGGCGGGCGGGCGGCGCAGCCCCTCCGCCTGTACGGCGCGCCGCAGGTAGGCGATCCGCCGCTCGAGGAGGGCGAGGCGATCGGCGAAGGGGCGGCTACCCGCTACGATGGGCCGCGGGCCGCTCGTGGCCGGGTTCGTGGCCTTGAGCTCGCGCAGGGCGTCACGCCGGGCCTGGAGCCGGTGGAGGAGCTCGGACGGGCGCAGGCCGTATGCCCCCTCCGCGAGCAGGTCGCGGATCCAGGGGACGAACCGCTCCGGCGGGGCGAAGCCGAGGAACTCGATCATACGCACCTCTTCGGGCGTGGCGGGGCGATGGTCGGGGCGGAACCCGTCGGCGAGCGGGCGGATCGAGAGCGCGGTCCGCCGGACCGAGAAAGACCGGACCAGCGCCCCGATCTCCTGCAGGATCCCGAACAGGACGGGCCACTCGGGTAACTGCACGAGCTCGGCGAAGGAGGCGGCGGCTTCCTCTTCGGGGAGGAAGGGCTCGGCGTCGTCGGTGAGGTCGATCACCTCTTCTTCCTCGGGCGGCAACGACCGGGACGGGCGAGCCAGGAACCAGCAGGCCCCGAAGAGGAGGACGCAACCGGACAGCAGCAGGCAGAAGGCGGACACGGCATTCACAGGACCTCCGATCTGGGCTTAGGACCCTTTAGAACGCAAAACGGACGGACGGCCCACCCTAGCCTGGAACGGCGTTCCCGTCAAGGGGGCGACCGGATGCGGGAAGGGATCGCGAACCGCGACGCCCCCCCCTTCCGGCCTACCCGGCGGCAGCGCCCCCAGCCCGGACGCCTTGCGTTTTTCCGGGTGCTTTTATATACTACCGCCCGTCCGTATCTTAAGGCCTCTTCGTTTAATGGCTAGGACATTCCCCTCTCACGGGAAAAATAGGGGTTCGATTCCCCTAGGGGCTACCACCGAGCTTAGCTCGGGACGGGACACGCGAAGCCAAGCTTCGCCAGGCGCTTACGAGAGAAGCATGTTCCAGACGAGAAGACCTCTTTCTCCGGGCATCCTCCGCGTCTCTCCCCGACCGAGGTCAATTCGGCAAAAAGCACCAGCTTATCATGAGCTGGTGCTTTATTTTTGCGTTCCGTGAGGCAGTAGGATACGGTGCATTTTTAGGCAATGTGGGCGATTAGGGATCGAGGCTCTTAGAATCGAAATGGAACACAGGCTAGAATGGGAGCGTCTAAACAGCCCA
>CAYYTQ010000024.1:0-16105 GCA_964474805.1 uncultured Gammaproteobacteria bacterium | reverse complement strand
GCGCGCGCTCTACTCGGACGACCAAGCGGAGCGCGCGCGCGCGGAGGCGGAGCGCACCTCTCGCATCGAGGCCGCCCGGCGGCAGGCGGAGGCAGAACAGGCCCGGCGGCAGGCGAAGCCCCTCGAAGCGCCAACCGTGGTGACCGAACGGCGCCTGGCACAGATGGTCGTGGAGGAGCCGCCGAAGACCGCCCGACGCGCCTACACGCTCCTTTTCGACAACACCTACTCGAACCGGTTCATCGCCAAAGCGGCACGGGCTGGATTCGAACGCATCACGGGCCGCCTTCGCGGCCTGCAGCGGACGGCGACGCTGGCCTCGGTCTGGCACAGTGACCACTGTGACGGCGACGACATGATCCAGGAGACCAACTGGATGACGCTCGATGACCAGGGCGAACGGGTGTTCCTGGCAGGGATCAGCGAGGTCCGCTCCGGCCTGGGCGACGACCTGCCGGAAGCCTCCGAATGCGCGCTGCACCACGTGGCGCAGTACCGCTTCGGCACGATCCCGCGCAGCCACCGGCACCTGATCTTCGTCACGGACCAGGTCGCGCACGGGATGGGGTCGCCCTACGGGGACAATGGCTGCCCGTGCGGCCGTGACTGGCGCGCTTCGCTGCGTGAGGTCGCCAAGACGTATGGCACCTTCGAGGTCATCGCCTGTGGCCACGACCCCAAGACCTTCAACCTCCAGAAGCAGTTCATCCAGACGCCGGGACGGCTGGCGTATGACCTGGTGGACCTGGCGTCGGCGGACCCGCAGGAACTGACTCACGAGGAGCGGCTGCGGCTCGTGATCCCGACGGTGCTCTTCCTGATGGCACGCAGCATCTCGAAGCAGGCGGTCGAGCGCTACCTCATGGCCCTCTACGAGGAGTGGCTGGCGGCGAAGCAGTACGGGTCGGATACGGACCCGCGGGCGCGCCGACAGATCGGGCAGTTCACCGAGTACCTCGAGATCGAGGACGTGGAGCGGGCCCAGCTGCTCGAGAAGATCTTCGGGAAGCCGCCTTCCCCTCCCCCGACCTGATCGGGGGTTCTTTATACGCGGGGCGTGCGAATTTTGGCGGGGAGGACATTCCTCGCCGCCAAAACGGCCACGCCCAAGGAAAGGATCTTCCGCATGTACAACCGAAAAGCGATCACAAGACTCCTCGCGACGGTCCATGCCGTGATGGGCCGGGACGGAGGACCGCGAGACCTGCTCGAAGCCCTCACGGCGCTCGCTGCGAACGATACCGAGACGCCGGCGGACCTGTGGCTCGACGCGCACGTCGCGCTCGCGAGCCTGGATCCGCGGCACCTGCTCGCGGCGGTGCGACTCAGCGAACGGGCGGGGCTCACGGATCGTCAGCCGGAACTCCTGGGACTGGCACGACGGTACGGCGCGATCCGCGCGGTGCACGAGCTCATCACGCCGCACACGGACCGGCGCTGCCCGCCACTCCCCTTTCCGGAATTCGCGGCATGGTTCGAGGCGCATGGGCTTTTCCGCTTCGACCTGTACGAGGATCGGCAGCGGCGCATCTTCTTTCTGAATGAGGAGGATGCGTCGCTGATCCGCGACCTCATCGCGACACGGGTTGCGGATCCGGATGGGTTCTGGAAGCGATTCCTGGCGGCGCATCAAGGGAAGGCGGGGCGGATCAATCAGATCCGCCATGCCCTGCTCGAACGGCTGGCGCACGGCGAAGAGACGGTCGTGCGGGCACCCGCCGAAATCAGCCGTGACGTGGAGGCGCGGTTCGCCGCCTTCTGTGCGGCCACCGGACGCACCGTGCTGTCGACGCTGCAGCGCCCTGATCCGGCGGATGAGGCCTCCGGCTTCGTGTTCACGGTCCAAGATCGTGATGGGATCGCGAAGGTCTTCAAGCAGCGGATCACGACGGATTTCGCGGACGTGGAACCCGCCAAGGAGGAGGCGGCACGGCATGCGGAGCTGGCAGGCTGTCCTGACGTTCCCCGCTGCTTTGGCGAGACAGAGACCGATACGGACCTCACGTTCCTGCGTCTCGAGCGACGGTATGGACAACCGCTTGCCGACTACATCGGGACGGAACGTCGCGTAACGCGCGATGATGCCTGCACGGTCATCGGCCGGCTGGCCGGGATCCTCCGTGACCTGCATCAGCTTGGCGTGGCCCACCTCGACGTGCGGCCGGCAAACGTGCTGCTGGATGGACGTGGGGTGAGCCTGCTGGACCTCGGCGAGAGCCGGAGATTCGAGGCGGGAGCGACAACAGGCCCCTGCCGCGTCCATGATCCCCGCTACGCCGCGCCGGAGACCGTACGCGCGGCAGAGGCAGGACCGGCGGCCGACCTGTTCGCGCTCGGGATCATCTTCCATGAGCTTGTGACGGGGCGGCATCCGTTTGCGGCGGACATGGAAGCAGCGACAACCGAACGACAGGCCTTCCTCGCGTATACGCTGGGGAATGCACGGGCAGCATTTGATCCGGAGCCGGTCGCATCGCTGCAGGACCCGCGGCTCGAACTGATCCCCCGGCTGCTCGCGCGCGATCCGGCCGCACGACCGACGGCGCAGGAAGTCCTGACCCGCCTACGCCCATCACGGAGCCACGCGGTCCGGCAACAGCAGCGAACGATCGCGCAGGAACGTGGCACGGTCCTCTTTCCTGCCCGGATCGGCGTGCCACATCAGGGGCACCTCGATTTTCTGGGACGGCTGCTCGAACTGGGATACCGGCTCGAGATCGCCCTCCACCACGCCTATCGCCGGCGGCGCGATGATCCGTTGCATAAGTGGGTCGTCGCGAAGATGTTGGCGAAAGGCCTGGCACAACGCGGGTTTGACCTGGACCGCGTGCGCTTTCGCTACGTGCCCGTCTTCCACTCGGAGGAGGCGTATGCGCTCTTCTGCGCGACCCAATGGGTGGAAGCGGGGCTCGTGGGCGTGGCATCGGGGAATCCCGAAGCCTGGGCAAACTTCCCGGGACTCCCCATCCTCGACCAGCGGCTGGTCTTCGGGCGGGAGAGCGAGCCGTTCTGGCCCCGCTCGTGGGGCGCCACGCTGCGACAAGCAATCCGCGAAGACGAGCGCGCGGTCGTCGATGCCCTGCTCGCGGACGGCGTGACGGATATCCTCTCGTACGAGGACCTGCGGAGGGAGTGTCTCGCGATCCGCGATGAGACGTACGCCTGGGACGCGCCCGGCTGCGGCAAGATCTACGCCTCCCTCATCGACGAGGCCACACCCGGTCCGCCGCAGCTGCTCCGAGTAAGCCAATACGCGACGCCGGAAGCGCGCGTCCTGGAACACCTGCCGGGGGCGCGCTGGATCGACGCGTATGCCCGTGAGCGCGTACTGGTCCACGACGGCAAGAGGCGCTTACTCTGCGACGACGGTACCGGTCGTGACACGAACGGGCACATCCTGGTCCGTTTCCGCCTCCGCGATCCCTGAACCGAGCCCTGGAACGCTCGGTTTTTTCATGTAATACTGCCGTCCATCTATGCGCGTCATCGTTTTGCGTGGGGTTTCTGGGTCAGGAAAAAGCACCTGGGCCTCGCACTTCAAGAATAAGGCAACCATCGTCTCGACCGACGACCTCTTTTACGTCGACGGCGTCTACCGACACGACGCCACCAAGCTACGCGAGTACCATGGGCGCACGTTCCGGCGGTTCTTGGAAGCGCTAGAACGAAAAGATGCACTCATCATCGTCGACAACACGAACATCGAACCATGGGAATTCTCGCCGTACGTGCTGGCGGGCGAAGCGTTTGGGTATGCGGTCGAATTGCTGACGTTCTTTTGCTCGCTTGAGACGGCGTTGGCACGGAAGCAGCTGGTGCCCGTCGAACACATGGAACGCATTTACCGCTCCTTCGAAGCCCACACCAACCGGATGCCGGGACGGTTCCGGCAGATGCATCGGATCGTGGACGTAGAAGGCGCCATGCCGGCCGCGAACCTGAACCGTTGACAAATCGTCCGATTTGGGCGAGGATCGGGCCGCACCTCACGAAAGGAACGAACATGGGAACAGAAGCGGCTTCGCAAAATGCCATCGGCAGCAGTAGCCTCGCCTTCAAGCCGAATGAGCTCGTCCGCTGGGGCGGGCGCGGCGGCGAGCCGGTGCGTTATGGGCTCGTCACCGGCGAGACGGCGGGCGGGCTGCGGGCCCTGACGGTCTGCCTCGCGCACCGGGACGCGTTCGATCTCGTCCGCGTGCACATCCCCTGGACGGAGACGATCGAGGCCCTCGGCCCCGGCGACCTCGGGCAGGTGTTCGAACAGGCCTGGATCCACAGCACCGACGAGACCCTCACCGGCGAAAGGGAGATGGAACTCGTCGAAGAGTACCGACCGCTGGATCAGCTGGAACTGGGCGGGCTCGTGCGGATCGGCCGCCACCCCGAGATCATGGATCTCCTACTGCGGCAGCTCGCGGAGACGAAGGACCGCCGCCTGCGGACCCTGCGCACCAACCGGCTGTTCGGCCTTCTCTGCCGCACGGATACCCCGACGAGCGCCTGGTGGGTGCTGGTCATCCGGCTGTTGCGGTCGGTCCGCATCGAGAATGGGGACCTCTTCCGAGCGGTGAGGGGCAGCGACGCCATGCGCCGCCTCGTCATCAAGAGAGTCTACCTCCGCCTACTCGTCTGTCGGCAGGGTGGCCGCCGCTACTACCTGGACTTCATCAAGCGGCGGCTGGCACCGATCATGAAGACGGAAGAAAACGTCTCCCCCGAGACACGCATCCATCAGGAGCTCCATCCCTATGACCCGAAGAGAAACCTCCTGCTGCACGAGATCGTCGACTTGCTCAAAAGCGACGGGGTTGGCTTCCACGACGCGGACGCCCTCGCGCTCATCGATCCGGGCACCTGGTCACCGGCCATCTGGAACGCCCTCGTGAAGCCGCTGCGGGCGATGAAGGAGACGCTCGATCCACAGCAGGTCCTGCACGACCACGCAGACATGCCCTACCTCGAGACCCTCCGCGCGACCCTCGCGAAGGCACGGCCGGACCTGGTCAAGGCCATGGACGCGTAGCCATTCGTCAAACGCATCCATCCCGACCCATCCTGGGTCTTTTTTCTTCCGAGATCTTGACAAGAAGCCTGTTTCCCGCTAGATAAATGGCAGCCGGAACAAAGAAAGAAGGATTCCTCATGCCAGCCAAAAAGCCCACCCGTCGACAGGCGCCCCAAGCAGCGGGCCAGACTTTTCCCCTCAACGAACTCGTCTACTGGTTCGCGAAAGGCCCCACCCATCCAAACGGCGTCTTGCGCTTCGGCCTCGTCAAGCGCGACTCGGCGTCCCACATCCGCGTCCTGACCTTCGACCTCGACCAGCGCGATGCGTGGGACCTCCGGCTCGTCAACCTGCCCACCGCCGACACCCTGGTCCATGGGATGGGCCAGAGCGATCTGGCGGGCTTGCTCAGCATCACCCTCGAGGCGGGCAAACGCGCGGGTACGGAACAACTGGGAGAATCGGAAGCCGATCTCGAGGAACGCGAGCTGAATCTCGTGAGGCCGCTGGATCGCATCCCGGAAGGGCGCCTCCGCGAGCTCGTACGGTACGCGCCCGTCATGGACGTCCTCGTGGGCCAGCTCTGGCAAACCACCAATCCTCGCCGCTTCCGCGAACGGGCACGTCGCTTCTACGGAACCGTCGTTCCCCTTGCGTTCGACCTCTACCGATGGGATGAGGTGATGCACTGGATCTGCTGTGCGTGCAAGCAAGACCTGATCGAAGACGCGGCCGGATTTCCGAAGATCCAGGCATCCCTGGTCGAGAAGGTGCTCCTGCGGTTTCTCGTGACCCCGCAGGAGCGGCGGCGTGACTATCGAACCTTCCTCGATCAGCATCGGAACATCCTACCCACACTGACATCGCCGTGCGACCCCGTGATCGCCGAGTTCCGCCGCAATCACGATGAGGGCCTGATTCAATACATCACCACCATGGTCGGGCACGGCCTCGACGTCGGGGATGCCCATCTGGAAGCGATCATCGATCCAGGGCGCTGGTCGGATGCGACCTGGAACGCCCTTCCCGCAGTCCTGAGGACCCGCCTGAACGAGCAGCTCACCGCGCAACTGGTCCGGGACCACTGTGGGATGCCCTACTTCGATCGCGTCCTGAAAGCCATCGCGCAGGCCAAACCTGAACTCCAGGCATACGTCCGCGAGCTGCTCGAGCACCGCAAGGGCGACAAGCAAGCCGAGGAGGCTCTCGCACGCTTCGAGGCGTTCATCGGTAGCCAAGACCGGTAAGCCGGCCCCCCTGACCCGCCCGGGTCATTTTTCGTGGACGCTCTCCCCATTGACGTCAAGCCGTTTTCATGCCACGATCGCCGCAGCACCGTTCGAACCTGACAACATGAAAGGAGTCTCCGATGCCACGCAATCCGGCTCAAAAGACGCTTCCCGCCACCCACCCCCACCGCTCCGGCGCCATCCTGCGCTGGAAGAACGGGGACCCGAAATCGTCGGCCGGTCCGTGGAAATACGGGCTGGTCGCCGCACGGTCGGAGATCGGAGGTCGACTCGCCCTCGAGATGCTGAACCTGGACGACACGGGCTTCGACACATGGACCCTGCGCACCGTGCACCTCGGCGATGCCTGCGACGTCTTCGAGATGCCCCCTACGTACCGCGGACTCGACGGGCTGGTCAGGGCGACTCTCGACGGCTTCCGTGACGACAAGGACATTCCTTGGCACGACGCCTTCCGTGATGACGACCATCCCGAACAGACGGCGCCGCTCGACACGAAGACCGCTCTCCAGCGGCTCCACGTACTCGACCGCTTGCCTGACGAGACCATCGACGACTTCGCCAGGCGATCACTGCGGTTCAGCTGCGCATACGCAAGCAGCGCCTGGAATGAAGCGTCGTGGAATGCGCAACGGCTGGCCGTCGACGGTCGCCGATCGTCACGAGCCGAACGGTTCTACGAAGTCATTCTCCCGATCGTGATCAAGCAGCGCTCCTGGGCGTCAACGCTCATGGTCCTCGCGGCACTCAGCAGCCGTGGACACAGCAGGACGCCGTTCGCGCACACGGAAGGCCGGCCGGAACTTCGGGGCGCTATGCTCCGTCGCGTCTACCGATTCATGCTCCTCAGCGAGCAGCCCCATCGCTCAACATACGCCGACCTCAAGCGAAGGGATGTGGAGCGATGGCCGAGCACGTCCTCGGACGACATTCTTCCAGGTCTTCGAGACCTCCGAAATGAAGGGTACTTCAACAACCAGAACCACCCCCTGATCGACCGGACCCTGTTCCCGCAAGAATGGGAACCGGAAATCTGGGATCAGCTCCCGCTGGACGACGCAACCTACCAGGTAGAGCACGTGCTCAATGACCACTGGGGTCAGCCCTACTTCCCCGCCCTTCTCGCCTACCTGGTTCGCGCCCGCCCGGAGGGAGAGTCCGAAGAGGAGGCGAAAGCCCGCCTGAAGCAGGCCGTCGAGGCGACGCTGAGCCGGCGTCTCGAAACGGCCGTTCCGCACGCGTTCCTCGCGACTCTCAAGACCGCGGTCCCCTGCCTCACCGTCTCCTGGCCCTAACCCGGCCTTTTTTCTTTGCGTGCCGCGGTTTTTCTTGACAAAAACGTGCTTTTTTGCTATCATTCCCGGGTTGTCCATGTGACGATGTTGAGAGTTTTACCGTCATGGTCCGATTCCCTTTCTGGCCTCCGCATCCTGCGGTGCCGGACGGTAAGAGCCTGTTCAAGACCCCCGTTTTTCCCTTTATCTAGCAAAAAAAATCTGGCCACGGGGGCCACGAACAGGTTCCGGACTCTCGTCTTGATTTCTTTTTTCTGTTTTCACAATGAGTACCACCCCCTCCGGCTTTGCCGGGTTAGGCATCGCACCGAAGCTGCTCGATGTCCTCACGAACGCCGGTTTCACCAACCCGACGCCGATCCAGGCCCAATCGATCCCGATCGGCCTTGAAGGCAAGGATATGATGGGCATCGCCCAGACCGGGACCGGCAAGACGCTCGCCTTCAGCATCCCGATGCTCCAGCAGCTCGCCCGCAAGGGCGGCATGGGGCTCGTCGTCCTCCCGACCCGCGAGCTCGCGCTCCAGGTTGACGAGACCATGCAAAAGATCGGCCGCCCTATCGCCCTGCGCACCTCGGTGCTCATCGGCGGCGCTTCGATGCACAACCAGCTGCGCGACCTCAAGAAGAACCCGCACGTCCTCATCGTGACGCCGGGCCGCCTGAACGATCACCTCGACCAGAAGACCGTCGACCTGAGCAAGGTCTCGGTGCTCGTGCTCGACGAGGCGGACCGCATGCTTGACATGGGCTTCGAGCCGCAGATCCGCCGGATCCTGCAGCACGTCCCCAAGGAGCGCCAGACGATGCTCTTCTCGGCCACCATGCCGCCGGAGATCACGAAGATGGCGTCTTCCTACATGAACCTGCCGGTACGCGTCGAAATCGCCCGGGCCGGCACGGCCGCCTCGACGGTGACGCAAGAGGTCTTCATCGTGCCGCGCGAACAGAAATCTGCGCTCCTCGAACGCCTGTTGGGCGTCTATAAGGGCACGGTCCTGGTCTTCACCCGGACGAAGCACGGCGCGAGCAAGCTCACACGCCAATTGCGCCTCAAGAACTTCACGGCGGCCGAGATCCACTCGAACCGCTCGCTCTCGCAGCGCCGCGCCGCGCTCGACGGCTTCAAGAGCGGAAAGACGCGCATCCTCGTCGCGACCGACATCGCCGCGCGCGGGATCGACGTGCAAGGCATCGAGCTGGTCGTGAACTTCGATCTGCCCGACCACACCGAGGACTACATCCACCGCATCGGCCGCACGGGCCGCGCGGGCCGCGCCGGGGTCGCCGTGTCGTTCGCGACGCCTGACCAGACGCGCGACCTCCGCGACATCGAGCGTCTGATGCGCATCGCCCTCAAAATCTCCCCACTCCCCGACTTGCCGAAACCCTCGGCGGCCGACCTCGAGCGCGAACGGATCGCCATCGCCCGCGAGCGGGAGATGGCCGCCTCCGCGCCGCGCTCTCATCGCGGGAGCTTCGGCTCAAGCTTCGGCAACCGCCATGGCGGCGGCAGCCGGTCTAGCGACGCATCGCATGGCGGCCACGGCCACCGCGCGGAACGTCCGGCTGGCCACTTCGCCCGCCAATCCGGCCGCACCGGCACCAGCCGCAGCGGCAGCGGACGACCGCGCCGGTAAGGACAAGCGAAAAAAGAACCCTGCAAGGGGTTCTTTTGCATCCCGGGCGAACAAAAAACCGACCGGACGGGTCGGGAGGGCTTAGGCATCGAACGCCAGGATGATCGGGCCAGGCGGCAGGAAGCCACGGGCGCACAGATCATCCATCGCTGCGAAGACCGGCGCGAATCGTTCGCGCTCGGTCTGGATGAGCCCCGGCGGCTCCTCGCGGAACGTCTTCGGCTGCAGCGGGGGCCGGGCGGAAACGGGAGCAACCTCGCGGATGAGCAGGGAATGGTGGCGATAGCGGTTGAAGCCGCGCTCGACCAGTTCCCGCCTGGGGATGCCGTAGACGTGCGCGATGAGCGCAAGGAGGTCGGCGATCTGCAGGCGGAGGACCGGCCGCAAGCCGATCAGCGGGGTCTGCTCGCGAAGCGCGCGGAGAGCCTGGAAGCGGCGCTCATATTCCTCGCAGTAGAGCGCGTGCAGCTCCGGGGCCTCCATGACGATCCTGCGAAGGAAGTCCGGATCCGGATCGGGCGCAGGAGGCGCCTGGAGCGCATCCGCCGCCTCAAGGGCCATGGCCCGCTCGTGGGCGTGGGCCCGGACACGATCGCGGAGACCAGGAATCTGAGAATCGAGAGGGACAGGGGGCGGGGCAGCGACCATGGGTATTCTCCTGGAGGAAAGGGGCCGACAAGAACGGTAGGAGCAGGTTCGTGAACGGTCAAGCCCCATTGACCGATGCGCTTGATTATGCTAGCGTTCCCGCGCTCGCCACGCCCCTTCACCGGAAAGAAAAGCCATGCAAACGGCACCCCATCTCAACCAGATCCTCGCCAAGATCACCGACCCCTGCGCCCGGCTGCGCCTCCTCAGGGAGTATGGGGTCCAGGGCAATATCGACACGGAAACGCGCGATGCGGCCCTCGCCGACCCCGAGACGTTCCACGGGTTCAGCACGAACCGCAAAACACAGCCCGGATCCCAACCGAACGGCTTTCTCTTCGGCACCCCGGCCAGCCTCCGCCGACCGATCCGTTCCTGGCCGCGAACCGAGGAGGAAGAGAAGGTAGGCATCGAACGCTACATCCAGCCCGGCGACTACGGCTTCGTCGTTCGGGGAGCATCGGGCGCCGAAGATGTCGACATCGCGGAGCTGCTCATGTTCGACACCCGCACCCAAGCCGAGACATTCGTTCGCAAGGTGCTCGGCAACACCCTCGCCAGAAGCGATCGACGGATCAATGGGGATCTGGAGCCGGCTCCCGTGGTCGACGCATCACTCGCGATCGCGCGAACGCTCCTCGAAAACGAGGACCCCTTGCGCCAGCGGGTGGAGCGCTGGGCCCTCCGGGAGCGCCTGTGCCGATTCGAGTTCGTGACGATCGCTGACGATCGCCGCGAAGCCGGCGAGGACCCCTTCGAGACCGTCGACTTTCGTGATCGCCTGGATCGGGTGATCCTCAACAGAGCTATCCTGATCTATGCCCTCGAGACGATCATGCGACTGGCGCCGGCTGAAGAGGCTGAGACACCGTCAGGATCGTCCTGGCAGCGCTACGCACCCGCCTCCATCATCAGCGACATGCTTCGCCCAGAGCATCACGGGTTCATCGTGGAGCAGCTGCTCGTCATGCGCTGGCTGTACGACCTTCCGGGGATCGACAAGAAGGACCGGACTCACATCGTCACCGAGCTTCGGCACCGATACCAACTGCCCTTCCTGAAGGCGCTTACCGACCCCGAAACGGCGCCGTCCTTCGAAGGGGCCTGCCGCGTGATCGGCCCGCTCGGGTTCTGGGACGGCATGGCGAAAGTGACGTTCAAGCACCACCTGATCGAACGGATGGCGAATGGCGACTTCCAGGGAGTCCACGGCCTGCTGACCGCTCTTCGGGATTCCTCTCTCGACATCCGTCTGCCGAAGATGCGTTCGGAGGGCGCCGACGAGGAAACGTTTCGCGCGGAGTGGGACGCGCTCTGCGCTTCCATGCGGCAACTGATGCCCGAGGTCTACGCCCGCGCCTTCGCCAAGGGACGTCTCGACGTGGCAGCCTTCCTCCTCGATCGCTGCCTTCCGAATGTCCTCCCCCCGTGCGAAGAAGATTTCAAGACTGACCTGCGCCAAGTGGCCAAGCACGCGATCCCGGAGGATGCGACCGTCATCGAGACGAGCCATTCTATGTTTTCCGAGTGCTTCCGGACCGAGACCTGAAGGCCTCGGTTTTTTCTTCTCTCGTAAAAAACCTCCATTCCAACACAATGGGTACATCCACCCACCCCCCCCCTTGACGTGGAAACTTCCCTTCCGTTACGGTGCAGACGCACGTTTTTCCTGGTAAACAAGGGAGGATTTCGTGACGACGCACCCCAAACCCAGTTCCCCGTACGCCTCGCACCCGCTCTCCAAGCTCATGCAGATGCTCCCGCCGGTCGTGCAGGGACGCCTGCAGCATACGAGGGATGCCTGGCGACACCGCTTCCTCGCGCGCACGCTTCCCTACCGCTCCATCGACGACCTGGTCGAGAGCATGGACGAACATCATCGCCGCCCGTGCAAGCGCTTCCTCAACGAGCATTTCGGGCGGTTCACCTACGCACCAGGCTCACGCCACAACCACCAGGCCTGGGTCGGCGGCTACCAGGCGCATGTCGCCGAGGTCATGAACCTGGCGGCGGTCCTGTACCGGGTCCTGAATGTCCTGCGCCCGCTTCCCTTTTCGCTGTCCAGCCTGCTCTTCGTCCTCTTCTGGCACGACGCCGAAAAGCCGTTCCTGTATGAGAGTGACGGAGCGGGCGGCTGGAAGATGACCGACGGCCTCCACGGCAAGGCAACACGCGCGACCTTCCGCCTCGAGGAACTGGCGCGTTGCGGCGGCCATCTCACGCCCGAGGAAGCTACCGCCCTGCGGTTCGTGGAGGGCGAGAACGAACACACCTATTCGGGCGAGGCGCGAGCGATGAACGAGCTGGGAGCGCTCGCTCACGCCTGCGACGTGCTCAGCGCCCGCCTCTGGCATACCCATCCGCAGCCGAACGACGCCTGGGACGGGTCGAGGGCATACGCGGATCAGCGCCCCTAACGGACACCGATCCGTTTTTTTGATATGCCGCACTCCGCAAAGCCGCTGTCAACGACCGATCCTTCTCGAAAAACAGGTGCCGGAAAAATGGGGCAGCTTTCATTTAATTGCTTTTTCCGCCTAGAACATCGGGAGTTTTTCCCATGGGAACCGCTTCTGTTATGATGACATGCATATGTCCCAAGTAAAACTCGATTACTCTTTCCGAAACACACTTCCAGAGGGACCGGGAACCTTCGGTCGCTTAGCAACGCTGCCTGACGCAAATAGCCGCCGCTCAGACGCCCCACACCCTCCGGAAGCGCCTCAAGAGGCACGCCCGATCACCCTTCCAGAGATACCGAATGGCGTTTCCGGGGTTGTTGAAAAAACGGCCAGGAATCCCACCACCCACTCAGAAGCGGACGATGTTCGCATGGCAGAACTCAATGCGAAGGCGGCACCAGATTTCAAGCTCCTGCTCAAAGAGCCTCTGGAACGCGTACAAGAAGGCCTGCAAAAACGGGAAGCGACCCTGCTCGAAAAAAAGACCAAGCTCGTACGCCTTATCGACCTGATCCTTGAGAAGCTCCCTTGGCTCGAAGCCGATGGCGTGGAGAAACTCGAATCGCTTCGTAACAAACCAGATGGACTGGCTCTCTACAAAGGCTTTTCAGACCACGGTCTTTCCACCTACCTCGTAATGGCGGCTGGAGAGGATCCGGACGAACAAAAAAAAGCCAGTGCGTTTTATGAAAAAATTCATGAGCTCACCTACGAGATCATGACCTTGGAGAATACGACCATTCCCCTCTTCCGAAAAGCGATCGATCAGCTAAAAAGCGGCACCCCTTACAAGCAGGTGGTCAGCGATACGGTTCCTGCTCCACGTTTAACCCCCATCGAACGCATCGACGTTCTTCCGGGACCTATAGGGACCATTCCACCGGCGGACACCCTTGCCGCATAAGATACGCATTTGCTTTCGAAAACGGCTTCGACCCGAAAAACCCGTTCGACGCAGAATAGGGCGACGGATGTGCGGATGTCAAAATCAGATGTTTGGCCGGATCAACCAATCCGGCCTTCTGCTGCGCGAATTTTCCCCACAGCAGAAATACCAGTCCCTCTCGCGTGTCAGCGAGCCGCGTAATGATCGCGTCCGTGAAACGCTCCCACCCTTTGCCCTGGTGAGAGTTCGGCTTCCCCGCCTCCACAGTCAGTGAGGCGTTGAGCAGCAGGACGCCTTGTGCCGCCCATTTGCTCAGGTCACCGGAACCGGGCGGGACGATCCCAAGATCGCTCTGCAGTTCCTTAAAAATGTTCTGCAGCGAAGGCGGCGGACGAACTCCCTCAGCGACTGAAAACGACAGTCCATGCGCCTGACGCGGCCCATGGTACGGGTCCTGCCCCAAAATGACGACCCGAACCCGGTCGACCGGGCATAGGTCAAGCGCGCGAAAGATATTCGCCGGCGCCGGGTAGACCGTCGACGAGAGATACGCCTGCCGCACGAAGTCCGTCAGTTCCTTGAAATAGGGCTGATCGAACTCGTCGGCGAGCAAGGCCTTCCACGAAGGCTCGAGACGGACTTCCATATGCCGGCCATCGTACGGAGCGCACCATCCTCGATCAAGGCTGTTCCTCTCTCTTCCGTCTCGGAACGCGCTCCTCGCGTCAACCGCGAAACATATCAGGCATCCGGAGCGGCTGGCGGCGGAACGGCCCGACCGAACCCAGGGCGTGGCATCTTTGGATCACGGATCCCCAACGCCCGCAATGTTTCGCGAATTTCCTTGATGGAACGTGCTTGCTCAAGAGGCTTCTGCGTCTGCTCTCCCCCTTCGCTTGCGAGCTTGGAAGCCGCAATCCGCGAGCCCAGTGAGGCATTCGCGCCTAAATTCAGCGCGTTTGGACGCACGCTGCCCGTCGCCTTATACGACTCGTCCTGCTGGGCGCGCTTGGTGCTTTCCGCCATGATCGTGCCCATCTTCGTATCTTTCTCGACGGTGACCCCCATATCCTGCAGGGCGCGGATGGTCCCACCCAGATGGCGCGTCGAAGCGGATGACGCCTTCCCCGTCAGAACATCCGCGATCTTGCGTGCCGTCATCCCTCCCTTGATCCCCTGTGCCTTCAACGCCGAAGAAAGCGCCGCTTTGTCGAGCGACTGAATCTTGCGTTGGATCACGGAGCTGTTGGCGGTCCCGAACAGACGCTTTCCGACCGTAGAACCAAGGCTTTGCATGGACGGGCGTGGGGGCATATGGAAAGAGTATACAAACAGCGCAAGGAAACGAAAAACCGCCGATGATGGCGGTCCTTCTTAAGCCTTTCATCCCTCCTCTTCCTCGTTCCCCTTTTTGCCCGACTTCACCGCCAGGATCATCGTCTCGATCGCCCCACCCAAAATGAGCGGAAGCTGGTGCCAGGACTGCTTGATGCGATGGTCCGTGAGCCGGTCTTGCGGGAAGTTATAGGTACGAATCTTTTCAGAACGATCACCGCTGCCAATCTGGGCGCGGCGTTCGGCGTCGAGAGCGGCACGCTTACGCAATTCCTCGGCTTCCCACAGTCGCGCACGCAGGATCGTCATGGCTCGTTCGCGGTTTTGCACCTGCGAGCGCTCGTCCTGGCAGTTCACCACCGTCCCCGTCGGCAAGTGCGTGATACGGACCGCGGAATAGGTGGTGTTGACCGATTGGCCGCCCTTGCCGCCCGCACAGAACGTATCGATGCGCAGGTCCTTCGGGTCGATGGTGATCTCGGACTCCTCGATTTCCGGAAGTACCGCAACGGTCACCGTAGACGTGTGGATGCGGCCCTGCTTTTCGGTCGCCGGGACGCGCTGGACGCGGTGCACCCCGGACTCGTACTTGAGCCAGCCGTACGCGCCGTTCCCCGCGATCGAACAGACCACTTCCTTGTATCCGTCCAGCTCGTTTTTGGACTCGTCGAGAAGGCTGACCTTCCACCCGCGCAGCTCGGCGAATCGAACATACATGCGCAAAAGCTCAGCCGCAAAAAGCGCCGCCTCGTCACCGCCCGCTCCGGCACGGATTTCCATGATCACGTCATTCGCATCATGCGGATCCGGGGGGATGAGGGCGCGCTCGAAGGCTTCGGCAATGGCGGCGCGCTCCGCTTGGGCACGGCCGAGATCGGCTTCCCCCATCGCACGCAGGTCGGCATCATCGGAGGCGATCGCCTCGCGCACGTCCGTCAAGGTCCGCTCGGCCTGCAAGAACGCTTGCGCCGCCTGGGCACGTTCTTTGGCGACCGCGTACGCTTGGGCCGCCTGCTTCATCCGCTTTTGGTCGCCAAACAGGGCCGGATCGGCGAGGGCCGCTTCGGCGGGCGAAAGGGCCGCGAGCGCCTCATGGGCGGCGGCGAGAAGGGCTTGGGTGGTCATAGGGAGAAACGGGGGTCCACGGACAGCATATCAAAAACGACGTCCCGAACCGGAAACGTCGTTTTATTGTACGCTAAGCCTCGACCTGCTGGACGGACTTCTTGGCTTCCTTTTGCGCGGCGCGCTTCTCGGCCTTGACCTTCTTGCCGCCGGCGACGGCTTCGGCCTGCTTGGCCTTCTTTTCGGCGAACTTCTCGATGCGGCGGGAAGTGTCGATCAGCTTCTGCTGGCCGGTATAGAACGGGTGGCACTTGTCGCACAATTCGATGCGGATGTCTTCCTTGGTGGAACCGACGCTGAACGTGTTGCCGCAGGCACAAAGCACCTTGGCGGTCGCGTAATACGTCGGATGCGTGTTGGCTTTCATAGATGAAACGCAGGTTATCTCAATATTTTGGCTCTGTCAAGGGAAAAGGAAGGCTCGAATAAGGGGGGGACGGAACCGGCACCCTGTGGCTAG
>CAYYTQ010000023.1:0-17309 GCA_964474805.1 uncultured Gammaproteobacteria bacterium | reverse complement strand
CGAGGCCTTCTTCAAGAACTCCACCGCCCTTGTTCCAACTCGTTGACAAGAGCCCCCGTCCTGACGCATTGACACAAGCCCTCCTTCGTGCGACAACCGAGCGCAGGGCCGACCCAAATGCCGGTTCGAGGAGCTTCCACATGCCCATTCCCGCGTGGATCGTCACAAGCCATGCCCTCATGCGTCGCGCACAGGCGGAAGGCCTTCGCCCGGACGATCCGAACTTCATTCAAGAACGCGAACGCCTTCGGGCCCTGATCCTGGAAGAGATCGAGCAGGCACGCCCGTTGGCACGGGGGCAGAACATCTTCATGCACCCGATGCGTCTGCGGGGCCACGATGGCGCCGAGTACCGGCTCTACCAGGGCCCCCAGACGCTCTGCTACATCGCCATCGGGCGGACCGTCCTCACCGTCATCCCGCCCGACGATCGCCAACTTGAGACGTTGGCGCAACTAGGCGAGCTGCCGAACGTCGGCCCGCCACGACGCACGCTTACGCGTCCGCCGCCACCCTGGATCCCGAAGCGCCCCCCGCCTCCCGCCCCGACCGCAACCGGCGTGAAGGCTCTCCCCGAACCGGTCCAGGTGCCCACGTGGATCCGGAAACCGGGAACGCGCCTCCAGCTCCTCATCGACCACCTGCATCTGCCGGGGGACGCCAAAGACCGGGACGATGCCTACCTACTGCACCGCTGGGCATCGCACGTCGGCAAGCGGCGCCTCGCCTTGATCGTCTGCTCGGAGACCCTCCTCTCCGCGACAAGGAATATTCTTGGCCGACTGGGTGCGCCCACGCCTGTCATCCTTTTTGCGAAACACCCGAGGCCGAATGAGGACCAGCCGTACCACCCCGGGCCGGAACTCCGTGCATGGTGGGAAGAACTGGATACGCAAGGCGCGGCAGGCCGGTCCGATTTCGCGTTTTTCCTCTCCCCTGGGGATGCGCGACGCTTCCGAAGCGTCCTGTGGCCGCGGCAAGCCGGCTTCCCGCCGGATGAGGGTCCCATGCCCATCCATCCGGGCACCGTCTGCCACCTGAGGTGGGACTTCAACGAGGAACGGCTCATCGCGAGCCCGCACAAGCGTTAACCCCGTCCAGCGGACGGTTTTTTTATTTCATGCCTATACGCAAGATCCGCGCCTGCCAAATCGCGATAGAGATGTACAGGCACGCTAAGCTCTCCCAACTCTTGACAGGCGAACTGAATTCAGGTACGATGCGGAACCCGCCCACCCGCCCGCCGATTTCCGGTCGCGCGCACCCAGGGCGCTAAAAAGGAGGGCACCATGTGCCTGTCTCTCGACGACGCCGCGTTCAACGGTACGATCCTCTACGCCGGGCTCGGGACGCACCCCCAGACCGGCGCGCCCGTCCACGTGATGGGCTACCAGAACCACGCCAAGAACCGCGCGCCAGGGCCGAACGCCATGCTCCTCGCGCTGCCCGCGAAGGGACACTTCGGCCAGGAGCACTTCCTGGACATGGGCAGCTGCCGCTCGGCGATGGACGACATGGTGACGGCCCTGGAGCCTCGAGGCCGTCCCAAGAGCCCCGAGACCTTCAGCACCCGCGGACCGGCGCAGGTGTTCAACCACGACATCTACACCGTCGTGGTCGCCACGGACGCGCACTCCATCCCGGCGGCGCTCGAGCGCGTGCCGATCGCCAAGCGGCCGAAGCTCAAGCCGGAGCTGTTCGACTACCTCGCCAGGTGCAAGGAGCGCCAGTTCGTGCTCTGCTGCTTCGACAACCGCGACGCCGCCAAGGCCGCCCCGCTCGTCGCCTACTACGAGCCGCTCTACCCCGAGACCCTCGTCGCGCCCGCGATCGACGGCCACGACGGCGGCGCGCCCGTGAACGGCGACGTCATGGTCGACCACTGGCTGATCTTCGGCACCAGCGACCCCCTGGCTACCGGCACCCGCGTCCGCTACCGCGACACGCTCCCCGCGAGCCACGAGAGCCTTCTCCCCGCCGTCGTGACCGGCCTCAAGCTCAACATGCCGATGTTCAACGGCGACTTCACCGTCCTCGCCGACCGCGTGATGCCGATGGGCTCCGACGACCACCGGCGGATGAACCCGATCGACGCCCGCTGCGGCCTCATGCGCGTGACCCCCGACGAGGCGGTCGACCGCAACTACTTCGTCCGCATGAAGATGGCCTGACGCGCCGAACCCACCCTCCCTTCGCCCTGAGCGGGAGGGCTTTTCTGTTTTCGTCGATGTTTCCATCCCCGTCCCGAACAAAAAAATCCCGCGGTTCGGGACCGGGCGGGTTGGAGCGTTATGGCGTCTTCACGCGACGCGACGCCTGGCGGCGTTTGGGGGCGGCCCCACGGGGGAGGAGCGCGTCGGCAAGCTCACTCCCCTTCCGCCTGTCGGCAACGGCGAGGGCCTCTTTCGCGTCGGCCTCGATGAGACCGCAGAGCAAGCGCATCCGGGCAGCGAGGCGAGGCGCGTGGCGGTCAGCCAACGGCAGGATGTGCGTACGCGTCTCTTCGACCTTCTTGAGGCGACGCTCGGGCGTCCAGGGCGAGTCGGCAGGCGGGCTCACCAGGTCAGTGAGGTTCGAGATGCGGTCGGCGAGCTTCACCAGCACCGGCCGGAGACCGCAGAGCTCGATCTCGCGGATGTACTGCTCCATGGGACGCTTCGGCAAGCGAATGACGGTGCCCGTGATCGGCTCCTCAATGCCGTAGCTCTTGGAAAGAGCGATGATCTCGCGGGCGAGGACGTGGCCGAAGAGGCGTTCGAGCATCGAGGGGGGCATCCACTGATCCTCGGGGACGTCGTGCAGAAGCGCGACGACGAGTACGGCCGCATCGACGTACCCTTCCTCGATGAGGACGAGCGCGGCGTCACGGGGATGGGTGAAATACGGTTCGCCCGAATCGCGGACCTGGCCCTTGTGCCACTTCTTGGCGAGGATGTACGCCCACTGGACGAGCATGCGCTCCTCCTGCGGCATGGCGGGGATGCGGATGAAGAACTCGTAGCGACACATCCGGAACTCGCCTTCCGGCGGGGGGCACCCGATACGACCCAGCGAACCCTCGTTCGACGACCATGATCGACCTCCATTCCTTCCCCCAGTTGAGGGGAAAATCAGGATTTCGTCAAGAGTGCGCGACAGCCCTTGACATCCCCACGGATGTCCGCTACCGTCCCCCTTTGGCGCGTGGCGTATTTCCCGCCACCCCAAACCGGAAGGACCGCATCATGGGAAGCCTGCCGTATCGCACCCTCACCCAGACCTGGCAGCTCGGCAACAAGCTCGCGATCCTCGGCGCCCAGTGGGGCGACGAGGGCAAGGGCAAGATCGTCGACGCCCTCGCCGAGGAGGCCGACCTGGTCGTCCGCTTCAACGGCGGGGCCAACGCCGGCCATTCCATCTACGTGGGCGACCGCAAGGTCGTCACCCACCTGCTCCCGTCGGGGATCATCCGCCGCGGGGTGCGCAACCTCGTCGGACCTGGCGTTCTCTGCGACCTCGACGTGGCCCACACGGAGATCACGACCATCGCCGACCCGTGCGGCGCAGAGGTCCTGCTCGACCGCTCGGCGCCCGTCGTGAGCCTGATCCACCGCTGGTTCGATGGTGCGCGCGAGGCGAGCGGCAACGGGATCGGCACCACCAAGCGCGGCATCGGCCCGGCCTGCGAAGACCTGGCCTCGCGCCGCGGCAGCGTGCGCCTGGGCGACCTCACCAGCGTCGACCGGGTGCGTAGCGTGCTCACGGGCGGCAGGTACTACGACGAGCGACGCGCCGCCGCCCGGGCCCACGGCCGGAACGGCGAAGTCCCCGACTCCTTCCCGACCCTCGACGCCGTGATCGAAGACATCATGCGGCACGCGCACACGGTCATCCCGCGCCTCTGCGACGGGCGGGCGCTCGTCTGGGAAGCCGACCGCGCCAACCGGAAGATCCTCTTCGAAGGCGCGCAGGGCGTGCTCCTCGACCTGTACGCCGGCTCGGCGCCGCACACCACCTCGTCGCTCTGCACCAAGGCCGGCATCGCCGCGACCTTCGGCATCGACAAGCTGGGGGCCGTGATCGGCGTCACCAAGGCCTACGCCACCCGCGTGGGCGAGGGCCCGTTCCCGAGCGAGATCACGGGTGAGCTGGCGCACCAGCTGCGCGAGGCGGGCAACGAGTACGGCTCCACGACGGGCCGTCCCCGCCGCTGCGGCTGGCTCGACCTCATGGCCCTGCGCTACGCGGTGCGCATGGGCGGGATCACCCATCTCGCCGTGACCAAGCTCGACACCCTCGCGATCTTCGACGAGCTGCGGGTCGCGACAGGGTATGCCTTCAAGGGCAAGCCTCTCGACGCGCTCGAGACCCTGACCTCCAAGGTGCAGCGCGAGTCCGCCCTCAGCTACCTCGTGTTGCCGGGGTGGCAAGGCGTGCCACTCAGCGCCTGCCGGCGGATCGAGGACCTGCCCGAGACGGCCCGCAGCTACCTCCGGCGCGTCACGATGGAGACGGGTTGCCCCATCCTCGCCGTCGGCGTCGGTCCGGAACGCGACGAGCTCGCGCTCTGACTCCCCATCCCACCAGAAATGGGGGTTCTTTTTTTTCAAAATACACGGCAAATTTATTGTATAAATACAATGTATTGCATAAAAAAAGATCCCGCCCGCGCCAGACGGCATACGGACGGGAGACGAGCCCCTTCAGGGGACCAGGAAGGCAGGCTCGACCCAGGTGGGATGGGCGCGCGCGGCCTCAAGCAGGGCCGCAGTCGACTCGCCGTAGGCGGCGGCGGCAGACTGGAGACGGCCGTTGAAGTCGCCCCGATCGGTCGCGAGATGCAGGTACGAGACGATGGATGGCGTCTTGTACTCGCCTTGACCGCGGGCGAGGATGGAGGAGAGGCGCATGCGCGCCTTGCTGTTGCGTTCGAGGGTCTCGGGCGGCTTCTCCCCGAGCCGGTCGGCTTCCTCGCGGAGGATGGCGAGCATCTCGTCCGGGAGCCGACCCTCACGTGCCGCCTGGATCAGGCGAAGGCGCTGGGCGGAGCTACGGTCGAGACTCTCCCGATGCTCCGGGCTGAGGTAGAGGTGCCCGACCTTCTTGGCGGGCGCGATGGGGGCGGGCCTCTTGGGACGGCTCGCCGGGGCGGCAGCCGAGGGAGGGGCGACGGTCTGCGCCACGGGCGCAGGAACCGGAACCGGGGCCGCCACCTCTTCCCGCAAGGCGACGGAGCCGTCGTGGTTGAAGACGATGTCGGGCAACGACTCCCCGAAGATGCGCCGGCAGATGAAGTTGCAGGCCTCGAGGACCGCGGCGCGGTGGTCGGCCGGCGGCGGGGCGATCGCGACCTCGAAGAGCTGCTTGGTCTCCGCGTCGTGATGGCGCAGGACCTCGCGCAGGTGGGCGATGGCCCGGTCACGGGGCGTGTCACCGGCCGCGGGGGCGGAAGCCCGGGCAGACGGATTGGGGGAGGCGCTCTTTTCGATCATCGTGCGGATCTCCTTCGGGCTCTTGCTGAGGATGTCGCCAAGGGTCGGAAGCCCCTCCGGAGGGGCCGGCGGAGGCAGGTACGGGTACGCCTGCCCACCGCGCACCAACCAGGAAGGCGCGGCGTGGAGGGCGGACAAGGTCCGGGTCAGGCCGCGGCGCGATTCGGTCTCGTCTTCGAGAACGAGGAAGAATGCCCGCATCCGGAAACCGCCCTCGCTCGTGAAGGTGAAACGGATCGCCTCGGTGGCAGCCAAGCCGACCGTGGACAGCGCCCCCGTGATCACCGTGAGGGCCGACAGCTCACGAAGAGCGACCTTGAACGGGTCGGCGACGTCGGGCTCGGGCGCGGCCCCGAGGCGGTAGCGCCCCCAGAGGTCGAGCCAGAAGGCCTCGAGGGCCTGACGCAGCGAAGCGTCGCGCGCGAACGTCTTGACGGCGCGCCGGACCGTGTCCCTGGGGTCCTCGAGGGCGAGGTTGCGCCGGGCATCGGCCATGACGGCGAAGAGCACGCGCGGCCCCTGCCCCCGCTTGAGCACGGGGAGGACGGCGTGCAAATCACGAGCCGAAGGTTCAGGGGTCGACCCGAGGTCCCAGTTGAACCCTTCGATGCCGGCCCCCTGACCGTGGCGATGCTCGTGGAATTGGGGAAAGTGTCGGAGCTCCGCGTGGCAGTGGGCCGCCTTCGGGAAGCGGGCACGCACCAGATGGGAACGCGAGCCGACCCTCTCGAAGAAGGTGAGGTTCTTTTCGGGGATCCCATTGGCGAGGAAGATCCTGCCGGTCTCCCCCAACCCGCCCATGTCGAGCAAGCGAAAGGTGTCGCCGGCGAATCCGGCCTGCGCGCGCACCTCGAGGGCGCGCCGCAAGCCCAGACGGTAGATCTCGTCTTTCTCGAGCGAAGCGTACATGTGACCTCCAACCCGCTTCCGGCACGGACCCGTCATGAGGCCGGCCGAAACGGCGTTCCGGAGGTTTATCAGATTTTAGCTTTTTGTCAAGATCTAGAGCTGATTCGATTCTGGGGCCTCTTGACAAGTGCCGCGAAAAGTGGCTAGATCCGGAGCGTCTCGGAAGGCGCCTGGTGCGCCTTTTGGGAATCCGAATCATCCCGGGTTACCGCCCGACCCCGCCTCCCCAAGGAGAAGAACCATGACAGACGCCGACGTTTCGGCACACGCAGAGGCGCTTCGCATGCGTCGACAGCACTTCATCCGCATCGCCAAGCTTCAGACCCTGCTGAGGCGGCTGGTGGCGAGCCGGTTTGCGCACGAGCAGTCGCTCGAGGCAGGGCTCACGGTCAGCGAGCTGGGACGCCGTATAGGCTCGAACTGGAACCGGATGGACTCCCTCCTCGCGGGGACGAGCGCGGTGACCAACCGAGTCCCTTACTTCGTCCAACTGCTCGATTACGCCCGCGGGGCACCGGAGGCGGACCAGCTTCCCGAGAGCGATCGCGCGCTCCTCCGACAGGCCGAAACGATCTTCCGGAGCGAGAAGATGAGCGATCGCGAATACGCGCTCTGCATGGCCCCCAAGGCGATCATCACGCTCTACTTCGACCTCCGCGAGACCCAGGAACGGTTCGCACCGGGCCAGCGCACGTGGATCTTCGCCCGTGCCTTCGGAGAAGACGAGGGCATGGTGCGTGAGCTGCTCGACCTGCGAGTGGAAGGGTTCGCGGGACTCTGCGCCCAGCGGGAAGGCGACGCCCCCCTGAACGAAGCCGGGAATCGGGTCCTTGACCTGATTTGCGACGAGGCACGCCTGACGGGTCAGCTCCAAGCCGTGATCCAGGCGCTCAAGGACCAGCTCACGGTGTATGCGGACGGCATCCGCGCCCTCTGCAAGGCCCTGAAGCCGCGCTATGAGGACACGGTCGAGGTCTCGAAGGCCCTGGGCGCACGCGCGAGCCTCGTCAAGGAGAGCTGCGTCATCGACCCGAACCGGGTGACGCTCCGGAAGGCCTGCGAGGTCTTCCTCCAGGTCGCCGACCTGGCGGAACGGACGGGAGCCAAGCTCCCGGACGAGCTCCGGGAGCTGATCCGGAAAACCAGGTCGGAGAGCAACTTCCAACAGGAGGAAGGGAACGACGGCACCCCGGAGCCGGAGGTCCGGGAAGCGGCCGAAAAGGCCGACGAAACCGACCCGGCGGACCTCCATCCCGAGAACCCGGCCGCGCCTGAGCAGGCTCCCATCACGGTCACGGAGGAGCTTCAGCGTCCTCCTGCGGCCCCGTCGCCTCAAGCGCCGGAACCGCCGACCTGCGACGCGCATTCCCTGCTCAGGCTCATGGATACGGAAGTCCTGCTCAAGGAACTCCGCGACCGCCTGGGCGGCATGCGTCCGGAAGCACCCCCTCGTCGCCCGTCAACGAATGACGAGGCGGTCCTGGAGCGCGCCATGGGCGGGATCGAACCCCTGCTCGACATCATCGAACTGGCGGCCCCGCTCGGTAGCCGGACGCTCAACCGCCAGGCGGCCAAGAACCTCGCCTACCTGGCGAAACGCCTGCTCAAGGCGAGCGGGGCCGACCGGGATCCGACGATCGCCGAGGAAGCGATCCGCGGCCTGGGCACGCTCCGGCTCGAAGACCTGTTTTACGGAGGAAGAACATGACAAGGATCCCTACGGAGGCGAAGGCCGACGTCACCGAGCTCAAGCTCAACATCGGTGAGGACTTCTGGGCGGAGCAGCTCGCCCGCAAGCTCTACAGCCCCTTCGGGTGCGTCCTGGAGCTGGTGCGGAACGGCTGGGCCGCCGGAATGCCCTGCATCGAGGGCGAGGCGACCCGTTGGCGGCACGAGGACGCCGCCCCCGTCGAAATCCAGTTCGTCACGGGCCACCCGCTCGACACGGGCAGGGGCGTCCTCCTCATCATGGACCGCGGAAAGGGCATCACGCCCTACAACCGGGAACGGTTCTGCACCCTGGGCTCGCAGGCGAAGACCGCCATCAACAACGGCGGGGCCAACCAGAACCGCATGGGCCGGATGTCCGCCCTCGGCCTCAATGCCGACAAGAACGGGGGCGCCCTCTGGCTGACGCGAGACGTGCCGAGGGGCCCGGTGACCCGGCTGCGCCTCACGCCCAGCATGCTCGGTCGGAACGTCGGCGCGGAAATGGGCCAGATCAGCCCCAACGACCCCCTGCTCGGACCGTACCGGAATTTCGAGGGGACGTTCACGGTCGTCGTGATCCCCAACCCGACCATCACGGCCGAGGCGATCTTCAAGGAGATGCCCTGGGCCCTGCCGCGTCGCGCGGACCGGCGCCTGCACGTGTCGGTGAACGGGATCGCGGTGGAGCCCATCCCCCCGCCGAACAACGCGACCTTCCTCACGGGCGGAGGCCGGAGCGTGCTTCTCGACGTCGGCCCCTACACGGGCAACGACGAACGCAGCGGGATCGCCCTCTGCGACGAGGATTCCGGGCTCGCCGTCGACTCGCTCACGAACGTGCACGTCCATGTCCACCCCCTCAACCGCAACGACGTGATCGGTTGCGTGTTCTATCCCGGCCTCCTCGCCCAGATGACCAGCGACCGCAAGCGGTTGCGGCGCGAGTTCTGGGACACGGAGGAGGGAAAGAAGCTGCTCAAGCTGCTCACCAGCACCCGCGCCCGCGACCACGTCAATCAGATCGCCACCAAGGGCGAACCGGTCCGCGGCAAGGGGGCGCAGGTCTTCAAGGAGATCTGCGACCGCCTCCTCCGGGTCTACGGGCCCGGATCGCCGAACGGCGGAGGCGGGTTGGCGCCTGATGGGGGCATGCGCGATCCCAAGCCCAAGGGCGGGACGGGCGACCCCCGTCCCGAGCCGGCGCCCCCACGGGATGGCGGATCTGGGGGCGGCGGATCCGGGGGCGGCGGCGGACGCGCGCGACAGAAGCTGGCCTGGTACCGGATCGGCGGGAAGAGCTACTACTTCCTCTCCCAGCCGAACGCGCGCGATCCCTGGTACGCCCGGCTCGCACAAGACGGGCAAGGGATCGAGATCAACCAGGAACACGTGCTGAGCCAGGCACTGGCGAAGGACGACCTCATGGCGTTCGCCCTGATGGAGATCGCCTGGGCGGTCACCGTCGACCCGGAGAACAAGGGCGGCCGCCTCGAACGCGACCGCCTGGCCCGACGCAACGAGCTCCTGCTCGAGATCATGGGCAACAGCCGGCCGGTCAAGTGACCGGTCCGGATCCCGCTGGGACCTGCCTTCCGCAGGTCCTTTTCATTTCCGGCGCATCGGCATGAGGATTGACAAGAGAGCTGTTTTGTGGGCAATATGCGCCATCCCCTTCTCCCGAAGCGGGAACCCCCTAGGAGAGAACCGTGAACGCCCATTCGAACCTCACACGTGCCCATGGCAAGCCTGGCGAGAGCGCCCTGACGCCCGCCCCCGGCACGCCCCTCGACCTGCCCGCTCGCATCGCCGCCTTGGAGGCAGAGCTCGCGCGACAGGAGCGGTTGCGCGAGGACAGCTACTCCGTGTTCTCCGAGCAGGACACGACCATCGCGCGCCTGAATGCCGAGAGTGCGCAAGCGACCGCGAAGATCGCCGAACTCACGGCGGAACTCGCGGCCACCAACAGGCAAATGCGCGCGGAGAGCGAGAAGGCCCTGCAAGCCCTGGAAACCGCGAACACCGAACGGCGGCAGGCCGACGAGGAACGCTCGCGCGCGGACGCGCTCAATCAGCGCCTGGATGAGGCGGAGCGCACCATCAGCCGCCTCCACAATGAACGCGCCGAGTACCAAGCCATCGCCGAGGCGCTCCGCGAGGACGACCGGCGGGCGCACGAGCGCCAGCTGGCGGCCGTGCGCGCGGAAACGACACGAGACCCCGGCCTCGACCAGGAGCTGGCCGCCCTCGAGGCGACCCTTACGGGCGCCTTCGCCCGCCTCCGGGCACGCATCGTGCGTCAGCCGCCCGCGGAAACGCCTCCACCGCCCGCGCACACAGGAAAGGCGGTCGTGGAAGCCGCACTCAAGGCACGCAAGAACCTCCTCCACGACGCGAAGGGCCGGTTGGCCGAAGCGAACGAAACGTACCTCCCAGAAAGGGATGAGCTGCGCGCCCGTCTCGATACCCTCAAGCGCACGGCGCGAAAGCTCTCCTCCGCCGACGCCACAGAGGCGAATGCCGAAAGGCGAGACGTCGAGGCCAGGCTCACGGCCGTCGAACGCCTGATCGACGCCGTCCGCGCCGAAGTGAACGCCCATGCCGAGGCCTGCGAGCGCCTCGAGCGCCGCCTGGACGCCTACCACGAGCTGGAAGAGCCGCTCCCCGCGAACGTGCTCGCATCGCCCATGTCGGCGGAACCCCCGTTGGCATCTCCGCAAGCAGCGCACCCGCACGGGGCGGCCGAACCTCCATCCGGCCCGCAGCCGCTGAGCAGAGAGGAGCGCGCGCAGCTCTTCGACCAGATCCAGGCGCGGCACGGCGGAGCCTTCCTTTTCCTGGCCCTGCTCGATCTGGTCCCTGACAGGGAAGCCCGGATCACGGCCGCCTTCACGGCGGCCAACCGGGCCGGCCTCGAATCGCCGATAGGCACGGAGAATCTCGACAAGATCCGCCTGCAGGTGGAAAGCCAGCCGATCGCGACTTGGGTACGGCGCTGCAGGCGCACCCAACGCAACGAATGGGTGTTCGCGCGCACGTCCGCGACCCTTCCGTGGGACAACCTAGAGCGTCCCCTCTTCAGCCCCGACGAGCGACAGCGGTTCCTCGCCGCCTACGCCAACGGCTCCGGCTGACCCGCCTCCCCGAACCCCGGTTCGGGGTTTTTCATACAAAAAACGCCTTATTTGGCGTTTTTCCTGAATAATCCCATCGATAATGCCGCTATGCGTTCTATCGGCCACAGGCGAAGGGACATTCCTTTCGCCGCTAGCATCGGGTCCCCCATGCGGCTTCCTGGCGGCAAAGCAGGTCGGCAGCGCGGGCGGGCTCGGCCATCAGCTCCTTTATGACTCGTTCCATGCGGACACCCGGCGTCTGCAGGCCACCCTCCGAAGCCTTGGCGAGGACGAGATCGCCGGGACGCAGGATGTCCTGGACCCAAAGGGCGAGCTCGGGCGTGTCGGCAAAGAGACGGACGCGGTCTTCCGCCAGTCCTGCCGCCAATGCCCCGGCACGGTACGCTTCGGCGTAGGCACCGGTCAGGCAGAGGAGATCGAGGCCAAGAGACGCGGCTTCCGTCCCGATGCGCTCATGCAGGCCGGCGGACGTGGGGCCAAGCTCACGCATCTCACCGAGGCAGGCGATCTTGCGTTGGCGCGAGGGGTCGGTCGCCATCGAGGACAGGTCGCGCATGGCGGATAAAACGGAAACGGGCGAGGCGTTGTAGGAATCGTCAAGCAGCATCGTTCCCTTGATCCCGGGGATGAGGCGGGCGCGGCCGGGCAACGGACGGTACTCTTCGGCGCAGGCGGCGACGATCTCTTCGGCGGTCAGGTCGAGAGCCAAGCCGGTCGCGGCGGCCGCCGCCACGGCGAAGGCGATCGAGCGACCGAAGACACCCGGTAAAAAGAGGGTGTATGCGCGCTGCAAGATCGCGAGGCGGATCTCCAATCCGACCGGCAGCAGACCGGTGTCGGTCGCTTCCATCCGTACCTGCGTGCGGACGACCTGGACGTCGGCTTGAGGGGATGTGCCGAACGTCAAGACATGCGCCGGATTCTTTTGCCGCATCGCAAGGACCCGCGGGTCGTCGGCATTCAGGACCATCGTGCCGCCAGGGGGAAGGCGACGGACAAGCGTGGACTTTTCTTCGGCGACGGCATCGATCGAGGGGTAGTTGGCCGCATGGACCGGAGCCCAGTCGACGTCTTCAGGCGTCACGGCCGTGACGACGGAGACGGACGGCGGCGCGAGGTCGGTGAGGCGCGCGAGGTCGCCGGGATGGTCGGCCCCCATCTCGAACACGAACGTCTGCACGCCCGTCTCCCGCAGGCCGGTCGCATGCAAAAAGCCCGTCCACAACAAGCCAAGCCAAGCGAGCGGCGAACGTCCGGGCGCGGGACGAGCGAAGACGGTCAGCGGTACGCCCAGGTCGTTGTTGTAGTTTTTTTCGGTGACGCGGACCTGTGGCGTCGTACGGGCGCGCAGGACCGCCCCCAAGAGCTGCTTCGTCGAAGACTTCCCCACCGATCCCGTCACGGCGATGATGAACGGCCGTTCGCGGGCGAGGGTCTTTTTCGCCATCCCTCCGACCACGCGCGTCAGCCAGGCGAGCAGGAATTGCATAGGCCTCGAGCATAACACAGGGGTCCGGAGGGGCGAAGGGCGGGGCTGGGGATCAGTCGGCAGACACGGCGGGCGCAGGGACGGGCGAAGGCGGGGCGAGCGGTTCTGGCTCGACGGCGGGCGGGGCGGCCGGGGCACGGATGGGCCGTTCGGGCGGGATCTGGAGGTACGAGACCAGGAACTTCGCCATCTCCCCGAAGATGGGCGCCGCGGAAGACTCGGCGAACTGGACCGTCTTCGGCCGGTCGATCTTGACGAGCATCACGAACTGAGGGTTTTCGGCGGGAAGATACCCCACGAACGAGCCGATCGTCGCGTCAGGCAGGTAGCCGCCTTTCGGGTTCGGGATCTGGGCGGTCCCCGTCTTGCCGGCGACGTAGTAGCCCGGAACGCCAGCACGCTTGCCGTGGCCGTTCTCGACCACGTCCACGAGCATCGCCGAGATCAGGTGCGACGTACGGCTTGAAATGACGGGGCCGACGACCTGCGGGGCGACCGGTTCCTTGCGGCCATCCGGATGCAGGAACGACTCGACGAGGCGCGGACGGTACATGGTCCCGCCATTGCCGAGCGGCACGTAGGACATGGCCATCTGCAACGGCGTCGCTGCCATCCCTTGCCCGAACGAAATCGTCGCCGCGAAAATCTCGCCGGCGCGCTTGAGGGCCGAGACATCGCCCTTGACTTCCGTCGCAAGCGTGATGCCCGTGCGCTCGCCGAAGCCAAACTTCTGGACGTACGTGCGGAAGAGCTCCTTTCCCAAGAGGCGCTGCACGTGGATGGTCCCCGTGTTCAACGATTTCTCAAGCACGTCCGTCATGGTCTGCGTGCCGTGGGCCTTCTTATCGGAGTTGCGGATGGTGAACTGGTCGATCTTCTCCTCACCCTTGTCGACGTACGTCGAACGCGGGGTGATCTTGCCGCTATCGAGGCCCGCCGCGAGGGTGACGGGCTTGAAGATGGACCCAGGCTCGTATTGGTAGAAGATGTTGGGGTTATTGAAAAGCGCGATATCCTTGGTGGTACGGTACGTGGACGCATCGAAGTCCGGGACGGCGCACATCGCGAGCAGCGAGCCGTCACGCGGATCGACGATCACCATCGAGGCGCCGGACGCCTCGAAGCGGGTGACGGCCTCCTGCAGCTTCGCGCAGGCTTCATACTGGATGCGGCGGTCGAGCGTCACCACCACGTCGCTGCCGTCGCGCGCCTTGGTGAGCTCGATGGAACCGGTCGTGAGGCGACGGCCCTGCGGGTCGCGTTCGGCCTGGATGGAGCCGGGTTGGCCGCGCAAGACGTCGTCAAAATACCCTTCCAGCCCATAACGGCCGACGCGCCGGTTCTGGTCGTCCAAGGAAACGAATCCCAGGATCTGCCCACCGATGCCGGGCTCAGGATACAGGCGGGCGGCCCCTGCCTGGACACCGATGCCGGGAAGCTTGGCGGCGCGCAACTCCTCCACGCGCTCGTAGGCGGCATCGCGATCGAGGACGAGGTAGGTCGTGGTGGGCGCGAGCAGCTTCGCCAAAAACTCTTCCTTGGGCTTGCCAAGGATCTGGGAAACGCGTTCCGCGACGGCGGCGCGGTCAGGCATCTCGCGCGGGACGGCATATACCTGCCAGGCATCACGGTCCTTCGCGATGGGATAGAGGCGTCCGTCGGCACGGTCGCGCACGTAAATCGTGCCGCGGCGCGGGGTCAGGGCTTTCTGCAACGCGTGCTGGTCGGACGCGAGGACCTGGTAGGAGGCGGAATCGATGACCTGGAGCTGGAAGAAGCGGGCGAGGAGCAGCACCCCCAACAGTCCGCAGCCGATCGCCAAAAGCAGCAGGCGCACCGGAGTGGCGCCCGCGCTGGGACGGACATGGGCCCCACGCGCCAAAAAGGGACGGGACACGTCGTGCAGTATACCGCGAGATGTCGGAACGGGAAAAGCGGCAAAAAAAATGCGCCCAAGCAGGGCACAGGCTAACGTGCGAACGACAGGCGGAGCAGGTAGTAGCCGACGACGACGAACGCCGCGACCGTCTGGACGCCGATGATCGCCCACTTGATCCGCGCCCGACGCTCAGCTTTCCGATGGCGCAGGGCGGCAAGCTCTTGGACGGAACGATGGTCCACCGTCGGGTTCACGTCCTCCGCCCGCAACGGCAGGAGGTTGTACTCGCGGATGAAGCGCCCGACGGTCCGGTTCTCAGCGAGGCGGGCGATCGTCCTGCGGAGCACCCGAGGGACGCCGGTCTCGCGATCCTGATTATCTTCCATGGAACCTCCGATACGTCCAAGATATGCCGTTTTCATGCCGGACGTCAAGCGAGAAGAATCCGTGAGGGTCCTCTCAAAAACACCTCCTATGATCGTGGCACCGACAATAACGCTAGCGCTCCGTCCGCACCCCCGCGATGACGGCGGCAAGGAGAAACACCTGGGCCAGCAAAAAGCACCAGAGCAGCAGGTAGACGACCGCCGACCCGGCCCCGAAGAGCGAGAACAGGGCCTTCGTCTGGGCGAACGAGCCCACGACCGCCTTCGCGAAGAAGAGGCTCACGAACACGACCGTCGAACTGATCCCCAGCCGCCGCAGCGACGGGCGCTCACGCGAGAGGGTCGCATAGAGCACGGCGAAGACCCCCGTCGAGCCCAGCAACGCGAACACCGAGAAGAGGACCGGCCAAACGGGTGGGATCCCCTCGCCAAAGACCAGGCGCTTGAGGATCGGCCCGAAAAGCAGCCCGCTCGCAAGCAGGAAGAGCCCGCCGACCACGAAGACCGTGAGGGCCCCCAAGGCGAAAAACGAGCGGAAGAAGCTCCCCAGGAAATAGCTGGACGCCTCGCCCCGTTCCTCGTGGCGATGCCAGATGATGGTGAGCGAGTGCTGCATATGGCGAAACAGCGCCGCCGAACCGATCGCCGTCAGCACCGCATTCGCCACGGTCGTCGTGAGGTCGCCCTGAAACAGCCCCGGCTGCAGCAGCAACGCCCGGATCGCTTCCGCCGTCCCCGCCCCCAGCGTCCGTACGAGCACCGTGTAGATCTCGCCGCGTACGACCCCCACCCCGAATAGGCGGTCAAGCAACGACAAGAGCAGCACGAACAGAGGCGCGATCGAGAACAGGGCAAAGAAGGCCATGGCCGCCCCACGCTCCCAACAAAGCGCCCCACGCCAGCGAAAGAGCACGGTCCGCCAAAAGGACAGTTTCTGCATCGACTCCATAATCGTCCCGAGTATAGCACAGGTCAGGGCCGCAGCACGGGAACGCGTGCTATACTGTTTACGAACGCCCTTTCCGCTATGAACCATTCGCCTTGGCTCCACCAGCTCGAACGCACCCGCGCCCTGTACCGCCTCGACCAACATCGGCAGGAAGACCTGGTGGTGGTGGGCGGCGGCATCGCCGGCCTCATGACGGCGGCTTTCACCTTGCTGAACACGACGCGCTCGGTTTTACTCATCGAGGCGACGCGCCTCGCGCACGGCGCCACCGGCCACAATGCGGGCCAGATCGTTTCCTATTTCGAGCGCCAGCTCCCCGACCTGGTGAGGCAGTTCGGCAAGCCGAAGGCGGCCGACGCCATCCGGGCCGTCGAATCCGCCTGGGACCTGCTCGATGGCCTGAAGCGGTCCCTCGGGTTGCAGACTCCCATCTTTCGGTTTCCGGGCTACGTCGGCTTCCATGACCAACGCGCCCTCGACATGTTCCTCGCGACGGTCCGCCTCCGCGAAACGCTCGGCCTGAGCCCGCAACCGCTCTACCTTGCGGAAGAAGCGGTGCCACACCTACGCCTCCCCCGCCAAGCGCACGGACTGTTTACCGCCCTCCCGAAGAAGGAGCTACTGGCATTGCTCGAGACGCCCGATCCCAGCTTCATCGGGGTGCAGGCCGCCAAGAAAGGCGTCACCAACAGCGCCGCTCTCACGGAAGAGATCGCCGCCATCCTCCTGCAGCGCTTCCCGGAACGGTTCATGGCCCTCGAGGAAACGCCCGTACATACGGTCACGTTCGGCGAGAAGAACGTGGTCATCGACACCAAGCTCTCGTTCCAGATCCGCGCCAAGGAACTGGTCCTCTGCACGAACGGGTTTGAATCGTTCCACCTCGTTGGTCGCGATGGCGCCAAGCTCGACCGTCGCTTCCACGATTCGGTGCGCGGGATCATCGGCTACATGGCCGGCTATGAGACGGCCGCCGCCTCCCCTACCGCGATCAGCTACCTCGATCCCGACTACCACGAGGAATCCGCCTACACCTACGTCACGCGCCGGCCGTATGCGCACGGCAGCCTGGTGTGTTGGGGCGGCCCGGAAAAGGCCCTCCCGGAGCCCACGCCGTACCACCGGACGATCCCCGTACCGGTCGAACCCATCCACGAGCTGAAGCGAGCGATCCGGACCCTGCGCCCAAACGACCGAAACAGGCCGTTCCTCTTCAAATGGCACGGCCTGATGGGGTATACGAAGCGCGGGGTGCGACTCATCGGACAGGACCCCAAGGAACCGCGCCTGTATTACAATCTCGGCTGTAACGGGGTCGGCATTTTGCCGTCGATCTATGGCGGCGCGCGGCTCGCGGACCTGTTCGGCGGGAAGCGCCTCGA
>CAYYTQ010000022.1:0-17498 GCA_964474805.1 uncultured Gammaproteobacteria bacterium | reverse complement strand
ACGAACGTCGTCGAAGGCGAATCCGGCGGCATCACCCAGCACATCGGCGCCTACCAGGTCGAGAAAAACGGCCGTAAGATCACGTTCATTGATACTCCGGGCCACGAGGCCTTCACGGTCATGCGCTCGCGTGGCGCGAAGGTCGCCGACATTGCCGTATTAGTGGTGGCTGCCGACGACGGCGTCCAGCCGCAGACGAAAGAGGCTGCCGACATCATTAAGGCCGCGAAGCTCCCGTTTTTGGTCGCCCTGAACAAGATGGACAAGCCGGAAGCCGACCCGAACCGCGTGTTGGGGCAGCTCGCCGAACTCGGTATCACCGTCGAGGAGTGGGGCGGAAAGATCCCGCTCGCGAAGATTTCCGCGAAGACCGGCCTCGGCATCGACGCGCTCCTCGAGACGATCCTGCTCGTCGCCGACGTGGAGCAGGAGCGTATCATTGCGAACCCCGAAGCGCTCGCTGCGGGCACGATCATCGAGTCGCACGTCGACAAGGGCGAAGGGGCCGTCGCGACCGTCGTGATCCAGAACGGCACGCTTCGCCGTAACGACTGGCTCGGCATCGATGGTGCAGCATACGGGCGCGTGCGTTCCCTCCGTGATTGGCGTGGCCAGGCCGTTGAGGTCGCCGAACCGGGCATGCCGGTGAAGATCCTTGGCTTCAAGATCGCCCCGTCGGTCGGCGACGTCGTCGAGGTCCCTGAAAATCCCCGTGATTTGGAACAGAAGAAGATCAAGACCTCCCGTCAGGTCGCCGAAACCCTCTCCGCCGCCACGAGCCAAGCCTCGAGCGAAGAGGCGGCCCAGAAGAAGGTCCTGCACGTCATCCTCAAGACCGACGTGCTCGGCTCGCTGGAAGCCCTCCTCGGTATGTTCGAGAAGATCCGCCATGACCTCGTCGGGATCCAGGTGGTGCAGAAGGGTCTCGGCAATCTCACCGAAGCCGACGTTGACCGCGCCGCCTCGTCCGAGCCATCCGTCGTCTACGGCTTCAACGTGATGCTGCCGACCGCTGTTGAGGGGGCTGCCCGCGAGAAAGGGGTCGCCTGCAAGACCTACAAGGTGATCTACGAGCTCTTCGATGACGCCGTGGCCCGCCTGAACGGCCTGCTCCCGCAAGAGAAGATCGTCGAAGAGCTCGGCAGCGCCGAAGTCGCCGCCATCTTCCGCACCGAACCGGGGAAGATGATCGCCGGCGTTCGCGTCAAGGAAGGCCGATTGGCCCTCAACGCGAAAGTCCGCGTCTGGCGTGGGGAAGACCTCATCGGTGACGGGGTCCTCGAGACCCTCCAATCGGGCAAGACCAGCGTCAAGGAGCTCGCTGCAGGCCAGGAGGGCGGTCTCCTTTATAAGGGAAAGATCAAGCTCCAGCCCGGCGATCGTCTCGATGCGTTCACGGAAGAGATGAAGGCGCGCAAGGTCGAGACCTTCCGCGTATAACAACAAAAGGCCCGGGGTCCCCCTGGCTTTTTTGTTGCTTTTATGGCGGTTTTGGGCCGATTTGCCTTCCTGTTTGGCGGGCGCTAGCATCACCCTGTTATTCGTTGTCCTCTGCCTCTATGGAACACACCTTCACTGACCAGAATTTTGCGCAAGAAGTGCTTTCGTCGCCCGTGCCTGTCCTGGTGGATTTTTGGGCCGAGTGGTGCGGCCCGTGCCGCGTGATGGGGCCGATCATCGAGGAATTGGCACAGGAGATCGACGCCTCCAAGCTGAAGATCGGCAAGATGAACGTCGACCAAAACATTGAGACTCCGGGGACGTATCGCGTCATGTCCATCCCGACGATGCATGTCTTCAAGGGTGGGCAGATCGTCGAGACCGTCGTCGGTTCCACGTCCAAGGAGGCGCTTCTCAAGGTCCTGAGCCCGTTTTTGGCCTAGGCTATGGGTCCGGTCCAACAGGTCGTCATCATCGGTTCCGGTCCGGGCGGGTGGACGGCGGCTATTTACGCGGCCCGCGCCAACCTCGCGCCTATCGTGTTTGAAGGGCCAGAACCCGGCGGCCAGCTGATGACGACGACGGAAGTCGAAAACTTCCCCGGATTCATTCAAGGTATCCAAGGGCCCGAGCTCATGAAGGTCATGCGCGAACAGGCGAAGCGGTTCGGGACGGACGTTCGGAGCCAGCGCGTCAGCGCCTTGGCCCGGCAGGCGGATGGGACGTTCCTCGTGACGGCGGAGAAGGGGGAAGCCCTTGTCGCGAAAACGGTCATCCTAGCGACGGGCGCCACCGCCCGCCGGTTGGGGCTCGAGTCCGAAAAAGCTTTGTATGGCAAGGGGGTCTCAGCCTGTGCCACGTGCGATGGGTTCTTTTTCCGAGGGAAGAAGGTCATGGTCGTCGGTGGGGGGGATAGCGCCATGGAAGAGGCCACGTTCCTCACGCGCTTTGCCGAAGAGGTGACGATCGTCCATCGCAAGGATGCGTTCCGCGCCTCGAAGATCATGCAGGAGCGTGCGCTCAAGAATCCGAAAATCAAGGTCCTCTGGAACCGGGAGATCAGCGAAATCTTGGGGACGGAAGTCGGCCATGTGACGGGAGTCCGCCTTCGTGACACGACGGGGAAGGGGCAGGACGAGGAACGGCCGATCGACGGCGTCTTTGCCGCCATCGGCCATGAGCCGAACGTCGAGCTTGTGAAAGGATGGGTTGATCTTGATGAGCAGGGGTATATCCGTACCACGCCTGGAACCACCCAGACCAACGTACCTGGCCTCTTCGCCTGCGGCGATGTCCAAGACCGCCTCTACCGCCAAGCCATCACGGCGGCAGGAACCGGATGCATGGCCGCACTTGAGGCGGAACGTCATCTGGCGCACGGGGCCTAAGGAGCCGCATCCAGAACGCAATAAATCCCCCGATCGGGGGATTTATTGTAGGAGGCATCGATGGGACCAACGCTGGAGCAATCCGCACCCAAGAAACCTTTTCAGAGGAGAGAGCGAGTCCGGAGACCAGCGTCATCCTGCAAAAAGGTTCCATGCTTGTCGTGGATGCGGATTGCTGCAGCGCTTGTCAAGGAGGCGGGGCGGAACCGGGAAGAGTCTCAGAAGGGCCTGCCCACCGTTTCTAAGGACGACTGGGCGGGAACGATATCAGAGGAGGAAACGGCTGTCAAGATCTCCAAACTATAACAACGTCGACAGGAGAATGAGCGTCAGTTTCCTCATTTCACCAGATCCCGCCCGGTCTGTCAAGAGGCGATCTTTTTGGCTTTATCCAGCGCTATTTAAGCCGCTGGCATCGACGCCTTGGCTTTGGGGTGCGGGGGTACTCAGTTGGGCGACGCCAACCAGGCAAACGGCCTGCCATGGGCGATAAACGCTTTTGAAGGTGGTTTTTTTCACTTCACCATTGGGGTAGGTGACTTCATAATCGAAGGAGGCCGTCGCTCCCGCATGGGCCGTTTCGGTACATTTGGTCGTGCCGGGCGGCAGGTCGGTGGTCTCAATGATCTTTTTTGGCGGTGGCTGGATGATGTTGGTCACGACGGGCGTGGAACTGCTCGCGACCCGGCCGTCCTTCGTGCCCCAAATGAGGAAGCGGATGTCGTCCGCCTCTTTTTCTTGCGTGATCAGGAGCCAGCCGGGAAGGTCGTTGCGGAACTTGAAGTCAGGAGCGGGGTCGTAGATGGTCGCGTCGGTGCCGGCGGGCTCATAGTAGCGGACGCGGTAGCTGTGGTTGCGCCGTTCCGTGATGGGGAGGCCGGCGTTCAACGCGCTGCGGAAGACGGTCGTCCCGATTTGGCATAAGCCGCCGCCGTATTCGGGCACGGTCTGCGTCCCTTTGATGACGAGTTCGGGGAGCCAACCGTGGGCGCCGTCGATTTCGCCTAATGCGTTGAGAAGGGAGAAGTCGGTCCCGGGCGCGACGAGGGTTTGGTGTACCTTGTTGCCGCCGAGGGCGATGTTCTTGCGTCGGTTGCTTGGGGATCCGGAGAAGTTGGAGGCGCCTTGGCCAAGCAGATCCTTAATGCCTAAACGTTCGGCGTCTGGGCCTTCGAACGTGGCGTAGACCGTATCGATGGTCGTGGTGGCGACACGGTTTTGGCCGCTGGCATCGAGGGCGCGTCTGAGGCCGGCGAGCGTGGCGTCAAGGTTGAGCCGTTGGCCACGGGTCGGGAGGACGAGTTCGGTGATCTGGTTTTGTTCGTTGACGGTAAGGGTGCCGTTGCGCGGTTCTTGGAGGCGAGTGGAAGGGAGGGTGCCGAGGGCCGCTTCAACACGCTCGCGATTGAGGTCGAGAGCGAACTCTGACGTTGAGCTCGAAGCGCCTGGGCGTGGCTCCGTCCACGCGGCAAGGGTGGCGGCGCTAAGGACTGTATCCGTGCCGCCGCTCCGGAGGGTCAGTGGGCCGCTGGCCCAGCGCTGCGCTTGCGGCAGGAGGGCGGCGAGGGCTTCGGTTGTCGGCGAGGGGGGTTGGCCCGAGATCGGGGATACTTCCACGGCTTCGTTTGAACCTCCGCGGATCGCGTGCATGACATGGTTCGTCAAGGTATCCAGGTCGACACGCCGTTCTTCTTTTGCCGGCTCGAGGCTGACCTGAAGCGTGTCGGGAGCTGTCTCGTCCGAATCGTAACGCAAACGAGCTGGTTGGGCGGCTTGGATCCAGCCGGCGTTGGTGAGCGTTTCCGTCAAGCGGGCGCGGAGGACCGCCTGATCCGCGGTGATGGCGTCAGTGAGGCGTAGGGATGGCTGCCACCAGCGCAAGGAAAAGGGCGCGTAGAACTCGGCGTCCCTCGGATCGCGCCCTGCGGCAAACGCGAGGCGCCACAGGTGTTCACCGTCGACAAGGAGGAATGGGGTCTCAAGGCGGAGCCGGTCGGTGCTGCCGTTGCGCTGGAGCGTCAACGGGCGTTGGCGCTGCAGGAGCGCGAGGCGACCTGCTTCGGTTTGTGCGAGGAACTCGCTTTTCGTGAGGCTGCCGACGGGAACGCCATCCAAAACGACGCCCGGGAAAAGCCGATCGCGATAGAGGGCATGATACGCGCTGACGCCACAGGCGTAGAGGGTCAGGAGCAGGCCGGCGCCCAGCAGGAGCCTGCTGGTGCGGGAAGCGGGGACGGTCATGGGGTGGAAGGGGTCAGGAGCTCGTTTAGGAGGGAACGCGCGAGGGAAAGGGGGAGCGGTTGGCCGGGGGTTGCGGGAACGGCCAGCAGGCGGATCTCCTGACCCAGAACGGGTGGATGTTCAAAACATGACAGGGGCAGCGTGAGGGTGGCGCCGGTTGCGGGCTGAAGGGTGACGATCTCGGCCTCAACGGCTTGGACACGGAAAAGGAACATATCTATGAGGACAGGGAAGCGTCTTCGTCAAGGGCTCGGACGACGATCTTGCGGCCGTGGGGACGAATCGGCAGCCGGATCTCGAGGACGCCGTTCTTGAGGGTCGCTTCGGTTTGGGTCTCGTCGACGTCTTCCGGAAGCAGGACGCTGCGGCTGAAGGCGCCCCAGTAGCATTCCTGCAGGAACTGGTCCTCACGGTCGATGCGCTCTTCATGGTGCCGCTCGCCGCGGATGGTGAGCAGGTCGTCGTGGACGCTGATCTGCAGGGCGTCGGGTTCGACGCCCGCGATGATGGAGCGGATCACGAGGGTGGAGCCGCGACGGAAGACGTCAACAGCGAGCTGACCCTCGTCGGGATGGGCGAGCCAGTCGGAAGGGGCGGTGGGGGCGGGGGCCGCAGGCATATGCGGATAGTATACGCGTTCCCCTCGATTTTGCCAGACGGGGAAGGGTATTGTTTTTCGTATGGCGCCTTTGGCATTTTTCGTTGAGGCTGCCTGATCGTGGGGCGAATGAGGATGTGCTATCATGCGCGCATGCCTTCCTTGTTCGTTTCGCGAATCCGTGACGCGTGGCAGCGCCTGGACCATGGGCAGCAGATTTCGCTGTCAATCTTGGCCCCGTGCGCGGCGCTTACCGTCATCCTGATGGCGGTATCATTTCATGCGAGCGTCGTCATGCCGTTTCGGGCCCCGAAATCCTTACTGAAACAGTCCGAGCGCCTGCTGGCGGAACAGCGCGCCTTGGCAGAACGCGCCCAGCGGCAGGCGGCGAACAAGGATACCGATGGGGATGGGCTTACCGACGATGACGAGGCGAGGACTTTCCGTACCTCGCCATATTTGGCCGATAGCGATTCGGATACGGTTCCGGATGGCGAGGAGGTGCGGCGTGGGACGGATCCGAATTGCCCGCCAGAGCGAGATTGCTATGGCTTTTCGGAGACGAATCCCGATGGCATGCCGCGGACGGCGGGTCCGCAGACGCCAAGTTCGACGCACAACCTGGGCTCCCTGGAGGTGCCAAAGCCTCCGGACCAGCTTTCGCCGGCGGAGATACGGGCCTACCTCACGCGAAATCGTCTTGCGGCCCCGGAGCAGGTGGATGCGCTTTCGGACGACGCTGTGATAGAATTGTACCGTCGTGCGTACGCGGACCTAAGCGCCGCCCAAACGGCGAACCTCTCCAGCGCGATTCAAAGCGGAAGCGATACGTCCTCATCAACCGACCTTTCCCCTAGCCCTTCCCAGCCTTCTACCCCGTAGCCCCGTATGGAACGACCTTTCTTTCTCCGTCGCCTCACCTTGGCGATCGTCACCCTCACGGTGGTCCTGTCTTCGGTTGGATTCGCCTATCCAGCCTCGACGGCCCGCGCTGCTCTCGATAGCCCAAGTATCAAGGACAAGCTCCCGCCGGCGGGCGCCACCCCTCCGGTAACGATCGGGGCCAACATCCCAGAGCAGATTAATGCCGTTTACGAAAACATCCGCTGGGAGGTGATTGGGGCTGGGACCGTGGCTTTCGTCAATGCGATGCAGATGTTTTTTGGGCAATTGGCGTATGACGCGGCGGATTATCTGGCGACGGGCGGCAAGGGGCAGTCCGCTTTGTATTATAAAAAAGGGTTCCAGGATTACCTGCAGGATGTCGCCGGTTCGGCGGCCGGTGAGTTCATCGGGTCGCTGTCGGAAGCTTCCTTTTTCCAGACCATTGGTTTCGACCTGTGCCGTCCGCCGGATCCGCGCACGTTGTTGCGGATCCAGCTTTCATTGGGGCAATTCCTGCCAAATGCGCCCGAGGGATCGTACCAGCGTCCGCAGGCGCGCTGTGACTTCAACGACGTCGTCAATAACTACGAACAGGTCTATCAAACGCTCTCGAACGGGGAGGTTTTGCGTAATGTGGAGGCGAACCTGAATACCAACTCCAACGATTTGGGCGTCTCTTTCATGATCTTCAATCGGGCCCAGGAGTTCGTCTACCGCCGACAGGAAACCTCTAACCAGGACCGCAAGGAAGGCGGCGGATACCAGGCTTTGCGCGATATCGTATCCGGACGGATCCGTACGCCCGGTGAGACCATCCGCGAACAGGCGAACCAGGTGCTCGTAAAAGATCCGAAGGCGAACCAGGAGCAGATTACTTCTTATATTCTCAACCAGGCGGCTGAGATGGGGCCGGTGCGCTTGGCGATGTATACCGCCTCCGTTTTCGTCAATACGTTCGCGTCGCGCATGATTAACCGCGTCCTTCGCGATGGGATCGGGATTTTTGACATCGCCAACACCCGTACCTTCATCGGATTGGGTGGAGACCCGGACGACCTGCTCACGGGCAATCGGGAGGATGTGCGCAAGGCCTATCTCGATCTTCGCACCCCGAACCTGTTCCGTGACGTCGCTTACGATGTCGTGGCCGAAATGCAGGCGTGTCCGGAGAACCGCGGGACATGGAACTGCACCATCGACGAGGGGCTTGCCCAGGCGTTGCGTTCGCAGGGCGATTCGGGAACCTTTACGATTCGGGAGGCGCTTGAGCGGGGGTTCCTGCAGGCCGATTGGCGGCTGTTCTCATCCCAAAACACCCGTGAAGAGAAAGATCCGCTTTGCTACACGTACGGCTATTGCCTTGGGAACATCCGTAAGCTGCGCCTGATGCGTATTTTGCCGGTCGGGTTTGAATTTGCGGCCAATGACCCAAAGAATATCGCCCGTTGTGGCACCGATCAGGGTTGCGTGACGTTGGGGGAGGTGGTCGCCGGATTCACTGACTGTAACGCCCGTGGGGAAAAAGATGATACGCACCCGTGGTGCAAATTGATCGATCCGAATTGGGCGATCAGCGCCTTGCCCCAGCAGTGCGCGCTTTCTGGGTATGGCGACGTGATGCTGGGTGGCAACCTGCCCCAGCGGCGGGAAGAATGTCAGGATATCCAGACGTGTCTGCAGCGAAACGATCGCGGCGAATGTATCGGGGGATACGGCTATTGCGTGGCGGAAAAGACTGCGTATCGGTTTGGTGGGCAGGAATGCACCCCGCGTTTCGCGAGCTGCCGCACCTACACGACCCGTACGGGCGAGGAGCCGGTTTCGTATCTCAGAAACACCTTGGAATACGGCAACTGTTCCGAAGATACGGTTGGCTGCATGTGGTACGCCACCAAGCGCGATCCTTCGGGGGCGCGCTCGAATGGGTGGATTGGGACGCCGAGCTCAGGTGATCGTGTCTATTTCGATAAGACGATCGAGACCTGTGCCGCGGAGGGGGAGGGCTGTACGAAATTATTGGCCGTTCGTCCTGGCGCCCAGGCCTTGAACCTGATCGCGAACTCCTCCTTTGAGCGCGTAGGGACGGCGGGGAACACCCAAGAGACGTGGTCACCGCTTTCCGGCAGTGAACGTGCCTATGTCCGCTCGACCGTGACCGAGGGAGAGGCGGCGGCGAACGGGGCGCTTGCGGGGACGTTTGAGGGGGCATTCCGAGACGGATATCGCCAGGTCGTCGATCTCGTTCCTGGGAGGACCTATGTCCTTTCCGGTTTTGTCCGTGGTTCCGGGCCGTTGACGCCTGCCCCGAGCGCGACCATCGCGTTGCGGCAGTATCGGACGCGGGCGGATGCCCTTGTCCGACGTGCGGCGTTGACGGAGGCTGATATCCGGCGTGATTACCGCACGATCGATTGCCGGACCGTCCTCTCTGATCCCGACTTGGCAGGATCCACCCTGATCGAGCAGGGCTTGACCGGCCGCTTCCGTGAGAGCTGGACGCGCATCCAGTGCGCCTTTACTGCGAATGCGGCAACGCGCGCCGGAGAAATCGTCTTGCGTGGGACGAACGTGCTGGTGGACGCGGTCCAGCTTGAGGAGGGGAGCGTCGCATCGACGTATGTCGATGGGCTCGCGAATGGGCTGGAAACGGTTTACCATAAGATTGCCCCTGATGAGTTTGGTTGCACCGGCGACGCGTCCGACAGCCCGTTGTGTGCGAATTATGCCAAGGTATGCCGCCAGACGGAGGCCAGCTGTAACGGGTATACGGACTTGAACAGCTCTTTGCCGGAGGTCTCCGCACAATTGTCAACGAACGATGCCTGTCCGGCGGCGTGTGTTGGATATGCCGAATATCGTAAGCTTTCATCTCCATTCGATTTGGTGCAGAGCACGAACCCGGCCTTAAGCGACACGACTGAGGCGCGTTCCGCCTTCTTCATCCCCTCTACGGCCGAACAGTGTACCCAGGAGGCGGTCGGCTGTGAGGAATTCACGATCGTCGATGGGGCAGAAGCGGGCGGGGAGAACCGCGAGTACTACACGTCCTTGCGTTTCTGTGAAAAGCCGGCGGAGGATACGGAGACCTATTTCACGTGGGAGGGATCGGATTCCGCGGGGTACCAGCTCCGCACGTGGAGCCTGAAGAAGCGTACCCCAAGCGATTTGGGGATCGCGCCGCCCGATGGGGAAACGTTGGAGGGGGGTGCGGGTCCGCGTATCGTGACCAAGCCGTCCGGAGAATTGTTCCAGCAAAAGAACCCGCAAGACTGTAACGAGTCCAATTGGCGTACCGGTCGCGACCAAGACTGTCGGCAGTTCTATAATGCCGCCGGACGCGTTTTCTATCGGTATTATTCCCAGACGGTCCTCTCGACGCCAGATTGTCGCACGTACCGCAAGGCCGGCAGCACCGAGGATGACTGCCGCAAGACGGGCGGGCAGTACCGCGCCCAGGAACAGGCTTGCCTGTATCAGGCATATGCTCCCGAAAGCACTTCCTGCACGGCGAATTATGCCGGATGCCGTGCCTATGCCGGAGCCGAGGGTGGAAACCTGTTGACCGTATTCTCGGCGAACGGCACGTCGACGACCGCCGTTACGAACGGAACGGTCTCTTCGGAGTCTTTGCTGGTCGGTGACCGCTCATATCGAACGGATGTGGCCGCGGGCGGGCGCGAGAACGTTTCGGTGTCTTTCCCTTCGCTTGCGTCCGGCCTCTATCGCGTTTCCTTCTGGGCGAAGGCGAGCGCCTCGTCGACCGTAGTCGTCAGCGCCATGCGCCCGAGCGGCGAGGACGCGCGCGTGGTCGGAACCTTGCGGCTCACGCCGGAATGGCAACGCGTGACGTTCGGGACGTTTGATGGGGCGGTCGGCAATCGCACCGTGCTCTCTTGGACCGTTTCTGCGCAGCCATCGGCCCCGACCGTCTTCTTCCTTGATGAGATCGTCGTCCAGCAGCTGCGCGACGTGGTGTTTGTGCGCCAGGGGACGTGGCAGACGCCCAATCAGTGTGACGAGAACGCCTATGGCGTTCCTGAGCCGCAGGCGATGGCCGGCTGCCGTGCCTATCGCGATCGGGAAGGCCAGACGGTGAACGCTCGCCAATTCTCGCAATTGTGCCGTCCGGCGGCCATCGGATGCCGTGAGTTCATTGATACGCGCAACTCGCCGGAGCCGTATCGCCAGACCTTCAGCTTGGAGGATGGTGCCACCTCGTCCGTTACTGAATACCCGGCGGATCGGTATGTGTACCTGATCGATGATCGGAGCAAGCGCTGCGATGCGGAAAACGCCAGCTGTCAGGCTTTCGGTAAGCCGGTCTTCAGTGCGGATCGCCAGACGGTCGAGCGCTTTGAGACGGTTTACCTCAAGAACGCCGTCGAGAAATACGCCGAAGGCCTCTGTCGCCCTTCTGAGCTGTATTGTGAGGAATTTACGACCAGCGCCGGTCGCGAATACTTTAAGGATCCGCAAAATCATCTGTGCGAATACCGCGAACGGGTGAACGTGTCCGGCGTTTCGGGCGTACCGAACGGAACATATAATGGGTGGTTTGTGAAGGGCGGGACGACACCTTGCTATCCGAACGCGCTTGGTTCGGGCCAGACCTTCCAATTGCTGAATGCGGGTGACGTCGCTCCGCTGCCAGGCTATCAGGGCTGGGGCGGCGTGTGTCCGGAGGCCGAGTCCGAGTGTACGGAATTCCGTGACCCGAGCGATAAGACGAGCCCGGGATCAGTTGGGCGCGCCTACTACTTCATCAATAACGGCGCGATCGATACGCGCTCGTGTAATGGCGTCGTGGATCCGGCGAGAGGGTGCGTTCCCCTTCGGAACATGTCCGACGCACGTCTGCTCTATAGCACTGAGGCGACGCTGAGCCGATACCAGCAGGAAAAGCTTCAGCCGGTGACGCCTGTCGATTGTCAGGCGAACCCATCCCAGGCGGGATGCGCGTCCGTGCGCACGGGCCGCTGCGTCGGCACGCGCGTGACCGACCGGTATGAGCCTCAATACGCCTCAGGCGATGGGGGCGCCGTCGCCCGTGGGCCGGTGATTGACGTGTCGCGTGCCCAGACGACGAGCTCGACCTATCTCGGGGGCAGTTGTTCGCAAGATAGCGACTGTGCGCCAGAGGCGGCGGTTCGCTTCAGCGGCCGAAGCTTCACGTACGTGGTTCTTGGTCGGTCGAATCGCGTTTCTGAATTCGAGACGCGGGTTTCCGGCATTCGCTGCGAACGCCCCTCCCTCAACGATGCGAACACCATCGTCAAGGTACGGGTGGACCGCGACTGTTCTCAATGGCTCGGGTGCGCGACGGGCGAGACGGTCTATGATCCTTCCACCAATCGCTATCGCGATATCTGTACCAAGGTCGCCTTGTGTGACCGTTCGGGCGAGCAAGGCGGATCCGCGAACTATTGCAGCGGGTATGTCAATCGGACCTCTTCTTCGACGGAGCCGGTGCTGACGGCGGGCGCGTTCTTTGACGCGAAGCAGTACACCTCGCGTCCGACCGGCATCGGTGCACGTGATTATTCAGGATACTCCATGCCCAACGCGTTCCAGGTCGTTGACCTGCAATCGCGCCCGGTTTCGGAGGAGACGGCATTCGGCGCGGCGCGTTCCTCCACGGAACGACGCCTAGTGGTTGCGGTACGCATGCCCCCGGTCCAGTCGTCCGGCGAGATCTTCACTCACACCATTCCGCCAAATCGTCCGTGGCAGGCGGAGGTCTTGCCGCGTACGGACCCGGCATATGTCAATGCTCCAGACCGCATGCTTCTCTGCCGTCATCGCGGAACGGGAATGTTGGGCTATTACTTGCGAGAAGAGGCTCTACGTCAGGGCCAGGAAGTCAATTGCTACCTATCGCTTCAGGGAAGCGCGAATATCGGGCAGTTCATGGGCTTGCAGGCTCGCCTGACCGCGGCTAACGGCCGACAGGACCTGAACCTCGATCGCGCCTATCCTCGCGCGCTCTGCCGCGCCTATCCGGAATCCGATGCCCCGTTCGGGGCGGAGGTCGTGTCCACGTGGAATCTCTCGACTAATCCCATTCAGCCCCAGCAGATCCGATCTGGATACGAGAACGCCTATACCTGCGCCTACGGGGAAGACTGTTCCTGCTCGTATAAGCGCGTCGAATATCCGGGAAGCCCGAAACCCTTGTTTTACTCCGCCAATTCCCAAGCGGTTCCGCCTGGCATCTGTATCGGCGGGCCACGGAATGGCCAATCCTGCTTGCCGTCGGAGGTCTTCGACATCTCTTCCTCCACCTCGACGGCCGCGAAGATCGCGGAAGCCGCCAATAACAACCAGACGTGCGGGCCGGCTGCTGGCGGCGGGCGCTGCGTGGCCTTCTCACGGGCCGAAATCGTTCGTGGGGTGATGGGATCCTGTCTTGAATACGATACGACACGTTCGCGCGGCAAGCCGGGGGAAGAGACGTACGCCTGTCTCGCCTGGAACCCGTCGCCGATCGTCGGTGGGCAGGAGGACTCGTATCGGTATATCCAGACGGCCGGATACTTCCCGCCGCAGAACTCAGGACAGTACTATTGCTCCTCCAAAGCCCGGCCACCGAAGAGCTTCATGCTCGCGGATTACAGCTTCAGCTACCTGCCGAACGGCGTCACGCGGATCGGGTATGACGACGACCTGGTCTCTGACGGGAACAGCGGATCGGAAGGAAATGATTCGGGCGCATACTTCGAAAACGCCAAGCCGCAGGGCAGCCAAGCCGCGGCACAGTGTGAAGATGCTGATGACGATCAAGATGATGATGGTCCATTCGATAAGGATGCCCTAGGCCTTCGACTGGTCGCGACCGGACGCGGGGAGGGGATGAACTACACGGAAACCTTCTACGGCTTGAGCCCATCCGCGATCGCTGCCTCGACGTTCGGGGTCGGTCGCCGTGAGGACACGACTGCCGCCCAGCGCCAGCAGGCCCTCTCGGAGCAAAACATGAGCTATATCGAGATCCGTCCCTTCCAGAATCCCAACGGGAACGGCCGTCTCGCCTGCGGCTACCAAGCCGATTGGGTCGATGGGGTCCAGGTTGATGATTACGACGATCTCGAGAAGACGGGTCCGGCCGACCGCCAGTGGCGCTCCGCGTTCTTCTCTGAGTCCGACCTCCAGACGTACCTCACTCGCGGAAGCGAGACCGTTCTAACCGGCGCCGGCGATCGTCCTATCAAAATGCCGTGCGTTCGGTTGACGGACGGAACGCCGACGGGAGACCAGGCCGAGCTTCCGCCGGACAGCCAGTGCTACTACAAGACTTGGGAAATCGGGTACCGATCGACGGACAAGAAGAAATTCGTCGCGTTCCAGCCGAATACCGCCGGATCCACCTCGCGCGATCGCGCCGGAGACGGGTTCGCGGGGATCGCCTCGCCTGTCTACGAATCCTGCGACAGCGAAAAACCGTATTACGCCATCCGTGCCGTCTTCCAGTCTGACGCGTCCACCCAATTGTCCGAAGATCGCATCACGGCGCGAGATATCCGCGGCCCGTGGCGCATGATCGGTTTCTGGGTCTCGTCCTGTGCAGGCAAGTCCACGTTCGACAACCGCTTCATCTACATGAACGTGCGGTTCCAGACCGCGGACATCTGCCGTGACCTCGTCGAGGTCCGCTCGAAAGATTCCAACCAGGATGCGGCCTTCACTGACCGCGTCTGGCGCGAATCCAAGTACTCCGTACCGCGCCTCGGCATCCAGTACGGCCAATCGTATGCGCCGTTCTCAAGCGCGTTGAACACGGGCCCCGCCGGCGAGGATCCGCTTTACCAGACGGGCGGTAGGCTGGTTGGCAGCTCTGCCATCCGGCCGCCGGTCTTCCTGGCCTCGGGCTACGATACCTACTACGGTTCGGCTGGGGTTGGGGCGCCGAAAGACCGCTATGCCTACCTCTCCAACCTCTTCGCCCGCATCTATCGGGTGTACCGATATAACGAGCAGAAGATCTCCCGCGAAGACCGCGTGTGCGTGACGGGCGTCAATGCGGGGCGCAAGTGCGTGCCGGATGCCCCGGCTGGGAGCACGCCTCCTGCCAGCGGCCCGAGCGTCGACTGTCGCGCGATCACCGGAGCTGGCGCCTGCAACACTTCCGAACCTCCTCCGCCGACGCTGAAGGTGTGTAATGCGCTCTCGGGAATCAATGCGGGTCAGGCCTGTGGTTCACAGCCGGAAAGCTGCCACCAGTACGCCTTGGACCCGCGTCCGACCGTCCGAACCCCTCGTCCGTTGCTCGGTTCGTGCCGGGTGCAGACGGGATGGACCCGATCGGGTACGGGGTATCGCCGTACGGCCGATGGTCGCGAGTTCTCCCAGCGTGATGCGGCGGGCGAAGGGGCTTTCCGCTGCGCTCCAGGGAGCGTCAAGCGGCGTCCGAGCCCGTCATCCGGTGCTCCGACTGGAGGTAACCAGTACATCGGGCTGTCCGGAACCAACCAGCCATCGGGAGCGCGAACGATCTCCGCCGAAGGAATCGGCTTCGTCAACCGCACGCCGCTTGGCACGACCGAACCTGGCGAAGACGCGACTTACTTCTGCACCCAAGAAAGCGAGGCCTCCGTCGAGTGCCCGCTCGAAGTGGTCGGTGTCTGTACGAAGCCGGCCGGTGCTGGTCCGCGTACCGCCGGGACCTGTACCGTCAGATGGCAAGGGCAAGCCGCCACTCCAACAAGCGTCAGCTGCTATGCGGACACGGATTGCTCATTCGGCTCCGAGAACTTCTGGAGGAATCCCTCGAACGCTCGTATCCGAGCCTCCTCACCGTATCAGTTCGACGGAAGATGGGGAGTCGTGCAGTCCAGTCGCTCCTCCGCCCCGCCGATCAGCGGATGTGGGGACTCCTGCCGCGTCAACAATGCCGACATGGGGATCACCTCCTATCTGTTCGCGAACGGTTCCGAAACGACCGCTCCCACGTTCGTCGCGGAAAACGATCGGTTCCCGGGCCTGGTGCCGCTTTCCGCGGCGATCACATCGCCTATCCAGCTCATCCGGCCGACCTGTGACGGATTAACGGGGGAGGCCTTGACCGCCTGTCAGCTCGCGTCGCCGCTCAGCTGTGACGCGCTCGCGACCTCCGCGCAGCGTGAAGCCTGTCGGCGTGATCCGGCCACGTACTCGCGTGAAAACCTGATCACCATCTCCGTCTCGCAATATCAGATCGGCGCCTGTCAGCCGCTGACCGAGTTCATGCGGGCAGCCGGCGAACAGGTCCAGGTCGGAACCTGCACCGAAGGGGCCGCGCGTGCCGGAGCCCTCTGTGTCGCCTCCGCTCCGTCCGCCGAGTTCCCGTACCAGCAATGGTCATCACCCCCTGCCACGTGTGGAGCACTCACCCCGACGGCTGGGGAAGACCAGTGTGAAGCGGTTTCCGTTCAGGAAGGCCCGGGACGATTCATTCCGGCCGAGCGCTGCCGTCTGCCGGGAGGCGCCGGCGCGACTCAAACCGCTTCCGAGTACTACGCGTCCTTGTCACAACCCATAGAAGAGTCCAGCCGCAACCTCAACAACGACAACAACGCCTGTACGGCCGAGGTCGGCTACCAGCCAGACCGTCGCCTCTGCCCGAATCCGAATAGCGAGTTCTGCGGTCTCATCGCGTACGACATGCGTGCCACCGGTGGCGATCGACGAAGCATCGACATGACGCAGGCCAGCATCCCGCTGCCGACGGATGTCACGTTGGGCTTCTACACCCCGTCCTACCTCGGCCTGCCGACAAGCCTCGTCCCTGAAGCCGCCTACGAGTACATCGATTACTACACCCCGCGTCCGCCGCGCATCGCCGCTCCCGCGACGAATTGCCCGCCAGGAACCACATGCGGCGTGCAAGACCTCGATCGTTTCTCGTTCAGCGGCATCACCCAGGGCATTCTCAACGTCGTAGGCGGCCAATACCGATCGACCATCAAGTTCTACGGTTGGGCTGCCCACGAGCAGATGGCGATCCGCCGCCTCGCGATTGATTGGGGTGACGGAACGGTCCAGGACTTCAATGATGTGAAGCTCAAGAACCACAAGCCATTCTGCAGCGTTCAAAAGGAGTGCTACTCGTCGACGGATGGGTTTACGGGCCTTACCTGCCAAGCCGATAACGATTGCCCGATCACAGCCCAGGCTTGTCGCGCGATGGGGTCCTGCAAGGAGAAAAAGAACCTGGTCTGTGGCCAGGACCGTGATTGCCGACGTGACGGCAGCCAAGACACCTGTGAGTTCCGTGCTTTCTTCGGCAACAGCGCTGACGCGTGTGAAGCGACCCCGTTCGAGTTCAGCCACGTTTACGCGTGCGCCCCGAACGCCGCAAGCACGCTCCCGCGTTGTAGCGGCCAGAACCTTATTACCGGGGTCGAAGTCCAGGCGCCTCCAGCCGACGTCGTCGCCCCGTCCGGCGGCCGTCCCGGGACCTGTTACTTCGGCGGAGCCGACAGTTTCGCGACGGAAGGGCGTCCTCGTCCGATCTGTACCGCGACCGGTGATGCCGGCGCTGCCGAATGCCGTCGCATCTACGGTGCGATCCTCGGCATCACCAACGTGAGCGAATCGAGCGTGCAAATTCCGGCGGCGATCTTCAACGCCATCAGCTGTGGACCGGCTCCGACGCCGTCCGCCCTGCCGGTGCTGCGGACGCCAGAAGGGAACCCGCTCATCACGCAAGCGCGCTGCTCCGGTGACACTACTCGTTTCTGCCAAACCAACAACGACTGTGCCGCCGGTGACCAATGCATCGCCGCTGGCATCGCCCCGCCGAACGGCTGTTGGGATGATCAGAACGACGCCTGCCGCTTCACCCCCCGCGTGTTCGTTCAGGACAACTGGGGCTGGTGCACAGGCGAGTGCCGTGCGCTTAAGGTGGGAGACGCTCTCACGGATAGCCCAAGCTCCGGAGTGAGGCACCCCTTCGGTGGGTGCTATACGCC
>CAYYTQ010000021.1:0-17791 GCA_964474805.1 uncultured Gammaproteobacteria bacterium | reverse complement strand
TGGTGGACCCTAACGGGATCGAACCGTTGACCTCTTCCATGCCATGGAAGCGCTCTACCAGCTGAGCTAAGGGCCCATCTTTTGATCTCTTTCTAGCCACTCGGAACCAGCCGCAGGGCTGGAACGGGGGTAGTATGCGGAATCGGCGTCCATTCGTCAAGAGAGGAAAAAGTCGAGCCACTTCTCATACCCACGTACCGAATGAGGCTATTTTCTCTTATATTAGCCAATAATTTGCTTAAGGCGACGCTGCCAACCGTACACCCGTTTGCGGCGGTGCGCCAACCACAGTTTCCATGGGATACGGACGCCGACGACCAGGCTGCGGTCCCAGGCCCGGTCAAGCCAGTCGCGCTCGGCGACGAGGCGAGGACCAAAAACCTCATCAAAACTTGCGAGCCGATCGGTCCCGAGGGTGACGGGGTGGTACGTGATCGTCTTTTTCTTGACGTGAGGAGGGGTGATAGCTAGCCGGATCCGCTTTTCCTCCGGCAAGAGGCCGCGGACAGCGAGCTCGGACCGGAGAATCTCATACCGTTCCTTCGCCATACCCGAAAGGCCTTGCTGGGCCTCCTGGCTGATCCAATCATGCCATTCGCGAAGGAGGGTCTCCGCTTCCTGGTCAGCTACGTGGAGGCGGGTAAGGATTCGTTTCAGGGATTGGTGGGCCTCGTCGAAAAGGCGGCGGTCTTCATGTGCCTGGGTCGCGGTCATCCCCAGAAGACGGTCCTGGAGGTACGCGATGCGACGCTCGTACGCGGATAGCAAGGCCTGGATCTCCGCATGCAACGCCCTCTGATCGGAAAAGAGCGCACGCTGGACATCGTGTTGCGGAGAAGATCGGCGACGAAAGAAGGAGCGGAGGGCGGCGAACATACGTCAGCGCGCTGGCGCGGCGGTCACGTTTGATTGTAGTCGATTCAGGCGCTGACGGAAAGCGGGGGTCCGCTGTTCCTCGGCTGGGAAGGTTCGGAGGGCGGCGATCGCCTCGGGCCAGCGACGTTCGGCTTCATACCACGTCACAAGCAGGCGCTGCGCGGTAAGGTAGAGCGGATCCTGCGTGCCGACGCGTTGTGCAAGCGTGATGGCGGCCGCACGCTCATTCGCGGCCGCAAGCACGGTGGCATATTCGAGCGTCAGGTCCGCGCGACGCGGCTCCGCTTTCCACAACGCCTCAAACAACGGAACGGCTGCGGCGACCTCGCCGGATCGGGCGAGCGTAAGCGCGTAGGCGTACTGGATAGAGCGATCATCCGCACGACGCTCAAGAGCACGCTGGAACCATTGGGCAGCCAAGCGAAGCTGCTCAAGACGCGCTTCGTTGAGCGCTTTTTCCTGCGCAGGTTCAGCGTCCTTAAGCTCCTTTTCGAGGGCAGACGCACGCAATAGGAACACTTGAGCCATTCCTAAGGGGAAGCCTGGGTGATTCGGGGCGAGCCCGATCCCCTCTTGGTATGCCTGAAGCGCAAACTGGTCAGCCCCCTCTGTTACGGGGATAAGGGTCAGGTAAAGGCGGCCGCGGGCGAGCCAGAGGGCCGGGTCGCGTGGCCAGCGCGCGTTTGCGGCCTTTTGTCGGTCGATGGCCGCAGCAAGCTCGCGTTGGAACGTTTCAGGATCGCCGACACCGGCCCGGATCTGCTCGTCAAGCCAGGCGGAATCGGCCTCGGCGCGGACAAAGGCGTTGTCTGCAAGCCAAGGGGCACGCTCGGCAGCAAGCCGAGCGTGGGTGCGGCGCACGTCGGTCGCGGTCGTCCCCTGGAGCGCCCGGAGAGCCGCATCAGCACGAACGCGCTGGAAAATAAATGGGGAAAAAACGGCTAAGACGAGGGACGCAATGCCTATCGTGAGGCGCCAGGCGAACGACGATCCCTCACCCGCATCAACGCGTCGCGCAAACAGAAAGCCGACGGCAACAAACATCCAGATAAGCCCCCAAGCGGGTGGCTGCATCAGGAACATACCGATAAAGGCAAACCAAAGGCCGAGAGCGAGCGGGAACCTGTCCTCATCGTCACGCAGCACTAACGCCGTCTGGATGCCGGCAAGCAGCAAAAACACGAGCCAGACAATCCCGCCAAACAGCCCCTGCTGCAGCAGGATCGTCCACCATAATGACCCACCGACATCGAAGCGAATCGAGAACAGCGAACCGACATTCAGGGCGAGCGGACGCACGAGCTCGAAGGCAGCGGACCATTGGCCGGGTCCAGCCCCCAGAATCAGACCGCCCTGTTCCCAAGTGACTCGTACGACCCGCCAGCTTTCTGCAGGAGAAAGCGCGGCAAGGATCGGCAGTCCCGCGGGCTTGGGGATCGGCAGAATCAGGCCGCAGACGATCACGAACGCACCCGCAAGCAGCGCCGCGAGAGCGGAGCCCCGTTCACGCAGGGTCGCGCGCTGCGCGAACGCGAGCGCACCCAGGCCGACCAGAACGAGCACCCAAACAACCGTCTGGTCCAGCAGCAAAAGGTAGGCACCGCTCGCCAACAGAAAGGCTCGACGTACCCAAAGGTCCACCTGACGAACGCCCACTTGCCCCATCACCTCCTGCGCGAGGACCGCCAACGCAAGCGCCGCTACCGCCCATCCCAACATCCAATCGTTGCCGACGGGCGTGAAAAGACGGGCCGCCGGGCCGCCGGGCGAGAGATCGATAAGACCAAACCGCTGGAAAATCGCGCACAGAACGACCGCCAGGCCCACTCCGTGCAGCGAGCGGAGGGACGGGCCCCACCCCAGCGCCCGCAGGGAGCCTGCAAACAGGCACGCCACAACAGCCGCGATCCAGGTATGCGCCGAGGTAGAGATCGAGCCGCCCGTCCCGAACGCGGCAAGCCAACGGTCTGGAGCGCCCCCCCAAGACGCGATCGCGGACGCCAGCACAAGGATTAAGACACTGATCATTGCCCAGGAAAACGGACGGCTTCCCGTGGCGCGTCGAAGCGCGAAGAATAAGGGAAACCCGGTCAATACGAGAACCCCTCCGAGGAGGGCCTGCTTCAGGGGCTCATGCGGATCAAGCAGCCCGTTCCACCACGCAAGCGTAGCCGCTAGGAGACCGTACCAAAAAATCGCTCCCGCCCAACGAAGCCAGGGATCAGACGCGTCTCGCGCCTGCAGACGGGCAGACTGCCCAAATAAAGGGAGGGTCATACGGATAGGATACGGGGTTTTAAACGAAAAACAAAGGGGCCCGCGATCAAAAAAGGCGCTGTTGCAAGCGCCTTTTTCTATGGCACGAGGATCGGTTCCGCGACCACCTCTTCCGCCGATGTCGGAGCTTCCGCCTCCGACTCCTCAGGCTCCGTCACAGGTTCTTCGATCGGCACGGGCAGTTCAACGGTACTCGTTGCCGTCAGATCAAGATCAACCGCTTCGGGCTCCTCAACGGATTCGGTAGGCTCAGGAGACACGATGGGCGCAGATGACGGACTGACAGGAGGGTCGGTATCACCCACCCCTACGGGGAAGTTCACCTGGCCCGTGATGGGATCGATTTGGAATACGCGTCCGCTTGAGAAGGAAACGGGGGCCTCATCGGCCGTTTCGGTGGCGGTCCAGGCGAAGCGAGCGTTCTGGCCGACGACGCCACCCAACACGACGTCGAACCCTTCAGATGTCACGCGTTCGATCCACCAGCCTCGTTCGATCTGGGAATATGGCGTCAGCTGCAGGTGCGGGTAGCGGGCGAAGCCCGGCAAGGAGACGTGCGCGCGTGTTTTTCCGGGGGTGATTTCCGCAAACCCCTGCGCCGTCCTGCCGACGGTCGAGACCCCTTCGGTCGCACGTTCCGCCGTACCACCCCACCAGGTCGGATTGACGAAAACCTCGATGCTGCCGACATCCGAACCGCTATACCCCTCCAACGCAAGACCAACGATCGGGCCAGGGCGCGTCGCCTTCACCGCGACGCCTGGGATCGTGGAGGGCGCGAGCGGATCACCCGGCTCGATGGCCCCATTGATCGTAGAAACGTGGGTCGGCACGCGGCCGGTGAGCGCGATCGGATACGCCCCTTCTTGCGGACGACCGGCGATGAAACCTGGCTTGGTCGAAACGATCCCGATGGGCAGATCCGTCGCATTCAAGGAGCGCTGGACATAGAGGCGTTCGCCGCGTTGGACGACGACCACATCCCCCGGCGTGAGGGCGTCCGGGGATTGGTATCGCTCGGCATAGTCGTAGCCGCTCTGCGACTGCCACCCGTCGGCATTTGTGGAGATATACGGACTACCCGGAACGGAATCGTCCACGAAAATGTAGCTTTGGCGCTGGGCGCGACCGCGTGCCGACGGGTAGAGCTTGCCGGCGAGGGCCAAATCCCCCGCCAAGGAGAGCGAGCCCCCCTGGTCTAGAGAAAAGAGCGTCGTGGAAGCGCTTCCGGCGCTGATGCTCAGGGTTGACCGGGCAGCCGACTCGACATTGTTATATAAACGGAACTCGCTCGCGATGGAACGTGTCCCATCCCATGCGCTCCCACGGAACGAAAGGGCGTGGGACGACTGGGTCGGGGCCGCCGCATCCGCCACCGCCTGAGCCTGGAAACCACTGTCTTCCCCAAATACCGTAAGGCTCCCGTCCGCCTGAAGTAAACCGCTCGCATCAAACCCCGGCTTGATGAAGACCTCGATCGTGCCGTCCGCCTCGGCCACCTGCAGGGCGCGACCAAGAATCATTCCGGCGCGCGTCGCCTTCATGCCGACCCCAGGACGCTCGGAAGTGGTGATCGGATCCCCCGGACGAATCACGCCATTCGCGACCGTCACCTTGATCGGGACGCGACCGCCAAGCACCACCGGCGCATCACCACCGGACCCGAGCAGGAACCCCGGCTTCGTGGAAACCGCACCGGAGATGCGGCGGTCATACGGGACGCCCGGACTCTTCCGCATATGCATCGGCTGGTCCGGATCGACAATTAGGATATCTCCCGGCTCGGCATCGCCACTGACCTCATATAATTCGGCCAAGTCGAAAGCGGCGGATCCGATCGTATCGTCTGCGACAAGGCTGTATAAAGTACCGCCAAAGTTGGGACACTTCTCGGCGTTCGCAGAATTATCGATACACACCCCATTAAGCGAGCTTAAAGAATCATATCCGAAGACCGAAACATACGATGCCGTGCCCGTCGCATATTCGTTCCCAACCAGGAGCTTGTCGATATACGCGCCCCACGCTTTTCCGGTGGATGTGTTATCGGCCGGATTCGTGATATGCACTGTCGGACTACCGATGGAACCGGATCGCGCCGCAAGCATTGAAGTCGTGACGTTTCCAAAAAGACCCAAAAACCTCGCTTGAGACGAACCGATCGTGACGCTCAAATCGCCCTCCCCTGGCACGACATATCCTGAATTTGAACGCAGGAAAAGGGAGTTGCCGGCGGTCACGGACGACCCGCCCGCGTATCCCACCAAGCTCGACGTGACCGTCGATGTCACGGCGAATTCCTGTGAGCTCCGCAATCCGTCGCCACGAAATGATGCGGCGTTTGAACCGATCACGAATCCCTGACTTGAATGCACCGATGACGCGACCCCGAGGGCACCGCCGACAAAGACATCGTCCCCATCCATGCCAAACGTCGATGGTACCGGAAAAGAATTCGTGCCAAGAACAACATCTCCAAGGATCGTAGAGGTCGCCGTCCCGCCATCGAAATACAGACGCCCTGTCGAGGTGACGGTTCCGTCGCGACCAATCGAGAAGGCCGTCGTCCCCGCGCTATTCACACCGCGGAACAAGTAGTCATTCGCATCACTCGTCCCCGCGGAACGCACCAAGAGCGCCGTTCGGGTACCCGTAGCAGCCGAGCCCTCGGTCTGGTGGATCGTAAAAAGCGCCTGGCCGCCATATGCCGTGCTCGAGGCGTACATCCCTTGCAGGGTCCGCGCGTTATCAGCCAGCATTGCCTGCGGAACTGATGCGAGGCGACGACGAGGCGTCATCTCCGCATCCGATCCGACCGTAACACCAAGGTATAACAGTGACTGATCCCAATCGACGGTCGAGAGGCTATTTTGCCCACCGGCGACATCCCCCAAATTTACGGTGAATCCGCCATTCGCCACCGTGACGGAAATGGCGGTTGGCGCACCGGTCGTTCCGGCAGCGGTCCAGATCGGCGTGCCACCTGTGGGCATGCTGTAGAGCGACAACTTCATCGAATACGTGCCGTCCGGGACGGGAGCACCCGCCGCCGTCCACAAGCGCGCTTGGTACGTGATGAGGGGAGTGATGCTCGCCTCGGCTGAATGCACGCCTCCCAACAACAACACAGAAACCATCGCGATCAGGTATGACGCTTTGACAAAAAGACTTCGTGAAGAGCGCAAACACGGCATGACTCGCTCAGTATACCATACTATGCCGTAGGCGCCGGGACGCTCTCCTTGGCCTGTAGGGCCAGCGGCTCACGCACGACCCCCATCGCTTCTTGCCGCAAATCCAGCTCACGCGAGACCAGGCGTTCGTACCCTTGCCGATCGGCAGTCACGTAATACACGTTCTTGCCCGCAAAAAAGGCGTATTTTCCATCCCCATCCGTGACCTGCGTCTCCAAGAGCTTGTTGTATTTCTTATCAAAAATGCGAACAATGACTTTCCCTAACGGCTTGCGCGATGTCTTATCATATACGATCCCCCAGTTCTTCGGCTTCGGCGGCACGGCGAGACGACGGAAGAGGGCGTACGCCACGAACTGCGCCGCCGTGAATCCCGCCATCGGCCACGTCGGCTGGATGACCAGGGCCGCGATCGACACCAGCATCCCTCCGATCGTCAGCCCCTGCTGGAGCATCCGTAGGCGCTTCCGCTGGATGATGGTTTTCGGAACTTCCGCCTTCTCGACGGGATCGATCGGAATGTTTGGCGTAAGCGTCACGCTCCCCTGCGTCTCGATCGGTTCCCCATGGTAAAGGTCCACAAGATCAATATCGACCTTCTCCGTCGCGAGAACGGTCGTCGGGAATGTGAAGCCCGGCTTCACGACCTGGATCTTATAGGATCCGGGAGTCGCCAAAAAGGCGAAGCGGCCTTGCGCGTCCGTGATCCGTGTCTGTCGAACTTGGTTCGTTTTCGGGTCCAGCAAGCGAACGACCGCCAAATCCACCGGCTGCTTGCTCAGGGCGTTATACACAATCCCCCATTTCTCACGGCGACGGCGACGCCACAACATGAACGGCTGCAAGAAAAAGAAGCGCGCATACGCAATCGCGTTGAATGACGAGGCAGCCGCAACGGTCACGGTTGCCGCGGCAGCCACGGCCGCCGGGGCCGCCACCTGAGCGACGGCCTGCGCTTCCGGCGTCCGAACATCTTCTATCACTTGGGCGACGCTCTCAACCGTCGCACCAGCCACATTTGCGACGTTCTGCGCCAGTCCCGCCTCGGGATCAATGGCAGCAAGCGGATTTTGCGGCCCCTTTTCCAATACGAAGCGGCCTTCGAGCGGGCCCGCGGTCGCAAGCCGGACCTCTTTTCGAAGCGTCCGCCATCCATCCTTGCTCGCCTCCACGCGATAGGTTCCGGCGGCGAGGTATTGGCGATAAATCCCTTCCGCCCCAACGGCACGACGGGTGCCCCCGACCGACTCCCAGGCGCTCCCACGTCGCACGAACACTTGCACCTGAGCTCCAACCGCCGGCCGTTCCGTTTCGTCACGCTCAAGGACGAATACGGCCCCAACCGCCCGCACGCGTCCAGACACGCGCCGCTCCGTTCCGTCCACAAAACGAGCAACCAGCTCGATCGCCACCTCACCGATACGCTCCGCCGGAACGAAGGCAGCCGTATAGCGTCGTTCACCCGTCTGCGTGAGCGCATACCGTGACCCATCAACCTCGATCCGTCCCGACAGGATCTCCTCAGTCGCGCTTACGACGAGCTCGATCCCATCTCCTGCGAAGACACGAGGCGTGTCACTCCCACGCGCCAAGGTCAACCCGCTTGAGGTCCGCCATTCCAAGGTCAGCACCCGCTCTGGTGCGGCCGGGGCCGATACCGATGGGCTCCCGCTCGGCGTCGGAACGCTTGGTTCCGCCGCTGGCGCCTCGGGCGCGGTCGGGATTATGGGCGTCACCCCAGGCAAAGGCTCGGCATCTCCCACTGCGGGCGTCGATGGAGCGGCCGGACCGCCCGTCGAACCAGTGGATGCGGGCGGAACCCCTGGCGCGACAGAACCGGCGGGCGTTGCCGGCTCGGAAACGGTCGGAGTCGGTGAAGGCGTCGCTGGAGGCGCCGGACGCGGCGGCTCCGGCGTCGGTTCGGTGGGGGGCGTCGGCGGAGGCACGGCAACTGCCGCGAGCTGCGAAACGGCCCCGCTTGACGTCCGTCCAGCGTCACGAACATAGGCAACGTAAAACGCGGCCGGATTCCCGGGACGATCCGCCGTCTCGCTCCCCGTTCCCCGATACACCTCACGCCCATCCCCGATGCCTGAAGGATACCGATCTGTCCGTGCGACAATCACCAGCTCCGCGCCGGTCCCTCGCAGGGTAGGCGGCCACGTCCACGTCAAGCGCGCCGCCTGCGGATCCGCGACCGTACGCTGGGCCGTGAATCCTGATACGTTGTCTATTGATTCGGTGAGCGTACGAAAGCTGATCTCTGCCGTTTCCGAAGATGCCGCACCCGGCGCAGAAGCGCCGATCTTAAAGAAGTATTCGGTTGCCGGCGTCAGGCCGCTGAGATCAATGGAATGGCGCACCCCTTCATCGCGTGGAGCGACCGACCGAATCCCGTCCGGACCACGCAGCGAAAACGTCGTTGCCGCGGGACGATCGGTTTCCCACTTTACTTGTGCGGCCCGCACGCCCACGAACGCTACCTCCACATTCGAAATCACGATCGGGCGCAAGGGCTCTTCCGGAGGTGGCACGACCGGCGGCGGAGGAGCCACGGCCCCCACGCCCCCTCCTCCTCCGTCACCTCCACCCGTGGACGCGGCCGGGACCGTAAAAGAAACCCCAAATCCGCTCGTTGCCGTTGTATTGATGGGTAGACGCGCCAATCCGGACCCGCCAAAGACACCCCCGATCTCGACAGCATACGTCCCCGCCGTGCTCGGGTTCGTGATCTGATGCGTCCCACCCGCATTCGTGCCGATACGTATGACCACTTTTTCCCCGCTTGCGATCTCATTGAATACGACATCCGGCGGCGGGCTAAAGGTGATGACGTTCCCGACGATCGCGACCCCCCAAATCCCTCCCGTCGTCGCCGCGGCCGCTAATGTCTCTTGCGTCTCCAATCCGGTCGTCGCCCCATGAAAAAAATCGATATCCGCAACGGTGAGTGCGGCCAATGAAAACCCGCTGGAATACGTAAGGGTAATCGTATCCGTCGGCGTCGAGACCGCGTTCGCCACCGTAAACCGTATCTGGTGATCAGAGGCGACGCTCACCCCCTGGCGCGTCATCTGCGCGGTTAACGCCGAAACCTCCGCAGCCAGAGCTAGGGACGGACCGAAGAGCCACGTGGCGATCGTGAAGAGACACAAAAAAGCGCGTTTCACCCTTCCATCATACCCGGAAAGGAGTGCGCGGCCAAACCAGTGCAGATCCGTATTAACCATAGCCCCTCATTCCGAATCCTCCCGTCCGACGGCAACCCTACACGCGCAGGAACCCGTTCCCCTTGCGCTTCCCCCTCTTTCTCCAAACGGCGATAACAATCAGAAACAGCGCCGCGACCATTCCGACGATCAAACCCGGATGCACCCAAATCCGTGAACGCTCAGACCCTTCGACAAGCTTCCCGTCCAAGAACGCTCGCGCGCGCACCCACGAGACAGGCGCACGGTCATCCCAGTCCAGTCCAACCGTCCGCTCCTCTCCCGGCAACAGACGAACTTGCGCATCCTTCGTTGACCGCTTCGCGCCGAACAGCGTTATCCGTTGCGCTTCCAAGCGTAACGCCGCAAGTCCGTGCGAACCCCCTTCATTTTTCCAGGTCACGTCATATCCTTCCCCTTCATTCCCTTCGCGCAGCGCCGCCTGAACCTGCTTCATGCGTGCAGGCTGCCTCGTTCCGTCCACTGATACCAACAGCAGCGTCGCGATTCGCCGCCCAATCCCGACCGGACTCCCTAATGCCGGCTTTTCGGTCGTAAACAGCCCGGCATACGATCCCCCAGCCCCTGTTCCCCGCGGGACATCGATCCGCACCCGAACCGCCCGTTCCTCCCCCGGAGCCAAGCGCAGCTCGCGTTCCGACAAGCGAACCCAGCTCGGTAATCCTGAGATATCGCCCGAATCCAAGAACTGCGGCTGCCCGCCTCCAGCCGGCACGAACTTCTGAATGGTAAAGAAGACCTCCAAAGGCTGCGCATCGACATTCCGCACCCGTAATTCCCGCTCCGTCGACGACCCACTCGGCAGATCAAGATCAAGGATGGCTGGACGGACCTCGAACGCATCAACCGGCTGGAAACCAACAAATAACGTCCCGATCAGGAGCACGCACCCGGCAAAAAACCAGCGAGGCATATCAATAATTCGGCGTCAGCGTAAAATAGACGGCTTGGCTATACGAACCGGATGGCGTCGTCGAACTGATCGCTAACTTATACAGAAGCACGGTTCGGTCGCCCGCCTGCAGGCTCGGATCGCTCGATTCCTGCACCGTCAGGGCGGTCGTGGTCACCGGCTGGTCCGTCGCGAGCGCCGCACGCGCTCCATGCGTCGTGATGCCATATTCCTCCGATCCTGCACTCACCGCCCCATCCGCAACCCCCGTAAAGGCATGGCCAGCCGACGCCAGGACGGCCGCCGCCTGCGCAAAGACGGCATACCCATCCGACGTGGGCGCATGGACGCTGATCATCCCGGTCGCTACCGAAGCGGAAGCCGCCGAAACCTCGCCGAACGCGATGTCACCCCCGCTCAAGGCCACGACGCTCCCCGAAATCGGCGTCGCGCTCATCAAGCCGGTCTGCCCATCAAACCGATCAACCGTGATCGTGGCCCCCGATAACGCCGTGATCTTTCCGACGACCGTCTTCTGCGAGATCCCCGGACTTTCGATCACCGCAATTGACTGCCCAACGCTGAACGGGTTCGGCAACCCGGTTAAAGTAACGGTCTTGTCCGCGATACTAAGACCCGAATATGCCTTGCTCGTCCCCCCGACCGGCGCCATCGCCACGGAAAACGCGAGCGGCAGCTCATCCCCCAAGCGATATCCCGCGCGCATCGTGTAGCTTGCGCTCGTACTCGTCCCGACCGCCAAGCCACCGATCGTGTCATCAATTGCATATGACGTGCTCGTCCCTTGCTCGCCTCCGCCTGCGCTCCACGCATCCCACGGGATCGCGAAATTCGTACTGACCATCGACTCGGCGAGCGCGGATGGGCCCGTGAACGCGAAAACCATCCAAAGCAGAATGGCCACGAATGCTTGCGAGGAGCGCGACATGTGATCAGTATAGCGCATTTCCTTGTCGTTGAGACGCCCGAAGCCCTGCCATATTCCGCCCATCTCCGAGCGACTCGCAAAAACAAAATTCTTTGTGGTCTCAATACCTATATTTTCAATCTAACGCATTATAGCCGATTTGTGTCGTACAATATTCAAGCATTTCCAATTCTTTACATCTTTTTTATTTTAAATAAGACAAATTATTATGAGTCGTACAATATTTAATGATACAATGTTGCAAATGTTTCACGTGAAACACTTTTAGGTTTTTATTGGGATTTAGAGACATAGCGCCGCGTTTAGCCTGTATTTACCGATGAAAAAAAATGCGCCGAGCGAAATACTTCAAGATCCCGAGAATTTTACTTATTCTTTCACCCGCTGCCATTTTCCCATCTATCATAGCCAATCCACTTCTCGACTCATTTTCAATACAACATGCCACATTCCACCTACAGCACCACATGAATGCCGCTCCAATCCTTTGAAGGCTGGGGGAATAGCTTCCTGATCGGCGTTGAACGTGCCTTTTGTTTTAATCGATCATCCCATGCACCAGCCAGGCCGCGAAAAAAATGATCGATGGCTTGAGCAACCATACATCCATCATCTAGTCGCGCGCCCAGCACTCTTTTTCCCGCGTCCACTCAAATTTCCCTTTTGCATTGTTTCACGTGAAACAAATACACTTTTTCATGCGTTCTGATTATTTTTATGCCTATAATCGAGACACCTGTATATTGAGATCACAACAACAAATCTTTTCCACAACTGTTTATATACATCTGTTGATAACTATTTTTTCCAAAGCAGAAAAAACATCACTATGTTTCACGTGAAACATTTCTTATTTGTTTCATTTATACATAAAACATTCTTAATTTGAAAATGTTTTATCGAAATTACGAAATGTTTCACGTGAAACATTTCGTAATTTTTCTTTGATCATCATGATCGTTCAAATTGTGGATAAGTTGTATTAATCTTATGTAAGCGGTCGCGTCGTTCAAACATGTTCTTTGAACGCAATCTGCTCATATGCTTGCGGCGTCACCGTTCACATCGGCAGATGCATCGATCGCCACCCCTACGTCTAACGGTGGCCACTCGCCTGATTTAACAAATCAAACGACGACTGATGTCTTTACGCCGTCCCAGTTGAATATCTTGACCATTTTAAGCGTATATATTCTCGTTCGCCTCATCCGCTTCTGGTCGATACGGCGTAATCGAGCGTGCGGTTAACTAAAATCCCCGTATCAGGATACGGCTATATACTCAGCCTAATACGTTCTCAAGCAAGCGCCACAGCAAAAAAACACAAAAGACCCTTGCGAAAACAAGGGCCTTTTCTTGGTGGACCGAAGGGGAGTCGAACCCCTGACCTCTGCAATGCGAATGCAGCGCTCTACCAACTGAGCTATCGGCCCAATCTTCATTTTATGAAGATGCAAATGTTTCACGTGAAACATTTCTCTCTTTTTACACACTACTTTCCCTTAATCTAAGCGCTTTATATGTGTCGCACAATATATGTGTCGCATAATATCGTGCATGGTGTCTCCAAGTGGAATTGAACCACTGTCTAGGGCTTAGGAGTCCCTCGTTCTATCCGTTGAACTATGGAGACGGGCTCCGCGAGCTTACCGACCGCTCCAACAGCTGTCAACGGAACACGTTCGCCTATTGACGCGTGCCTCGTGTTTCCGTATACTCCCTTCATTCTCTATGCCGAATAAACACGCAGCCATCAAAGATTTGCGCAAGAACGAGCGCCGCGCGGCCCGCAACGCCCGCATGAAGACCCACCTCAAGGCCTTGGACCGCCACTTCCAAGCGTTTTTGAAAGACGGCAAGACCAAAGAAGCGCAGGAGCTCCTCCAGAAGTTCCAGCAAGCGCTCGGCAAGGCCGCGAAGAACGCCGTCATCCATGCCAACAAGGCGTCGCGCCGTCTTTCCTCGGCTCAACGCGCCTTGAAGAAGGCCGCCAAATAACGGCAAACAAAAAAGAAGCTTCGGCTTCTTTTTTCGTACGACGAATTTGCGTTAGGTCGCATCATGCATCAAGAGAGCAAAGGAACCGGCGTCGACGACCCCCAAACGCTGCGCGACCGTCGCCTCTATCGCACGCTGGACGCGTGCCAACAGACGTGCCCGCCGTTCAGAAGGAAGGCGCTGCCATTTCTTTTGGGCGAAAGACGGCATCCGCGGATCCGGCTGCTGCGCGATGACCCGCAATCCTTGGCGAGCCTGCTGCAAGAGCAACGGCAGAAGGTCTTCATCCTCGGAAAATGCGTTGATAGAGGCCGCTTCCGAGCCAAGCAAGGCCTCATCGCTCTTCAAAAACGGCGAGACGTCCGGCGAAGCAAGATCGGGAAGGGTCTTGGTCGCCTTCCAACGCGGCAGGGCATTCCAGAAAGCCCAACTATCGCCCTCGAGTTGCTGCGCGAATTTCTGTAATCCCATCTCAAAATCGATTCCTTGCCCTTGAGCTAATTGACAAGCGAATTTTTGGAAATCGATCCCTGTCAAAATTGGATGCCGATAGACGCGCGAGCGTTCCCAGGCCGCAATGACGCGCTCCGCTTCGGGCGTAAGCTCCTCTTCGACGGAAATGACGATGCTTTGCTCCGGATCACGCTGAAATAACTTGCCGGCACGTTCCCAATCAGCCTTCTTCCAGCTGGCGACAAGGCCCGTCGCCCGCAAGCAGCGCCGCTGAGCAAAGAGCCCCATCGCCCCGACGCGTTCGGCGACAGCCTCGACGGACTTTGCCGTCACCGTTAGCCGCTCGACTGAAAGGCCGCTCGGGTCGTATTTTTCGCGATAGGCGCGCTCTAATTCCTGCGCTTTCCGTAGCGCCTGAAACGAGTCCGGTCCGGTGCACACCAGCAACATGGATTGACTATAGAGAGAGGAGCGACGCTCGGCAACTATCTAAAAAACAGGCGTACGGACGCCTGCCTTCTAGACCGTTCCGACAACGTCGTCACGTACGCCCGATCCCCTTCATCTCTCCCCAGTTTTGGCCAAACTTCGCATCAACAACGAGCGGCACGCCCACGTCAGCCACCGTTTCCATGAGCCTGCACAGCTTCAGGGCGAGTGCCTCTTCCTCGCCTTCATCGACCTCGAACACCAATTCGTCATGCACCTGCAGGAGCAGGCGGGCCGTCTTTGACCATTTCGGCAATTGGCGATCGATCTCGATCATCGCGAGTTTGAGGAGGTCGGCCTCCGTGCCCTGGATCGGCATGTTGATCGCCATCCGCTCGGCACGGGCCCGGATCATAGCGACCGGAGATTGCACGTCCGGGACCGGTCGACGGCGACCAAAAGCCGTTTCAACATACCCATGCTCGCGTGCCAGGTCCTTGGTCGCGTCGAGGTAACGGCGCAGGTCCTTATAGACACGGAAATACCGATCAATGAAGTCTTTTGCCTCCGCCATCGAGACTCCCGCCCCGCTTGAGAGACCAAAGGCGCCTTGGCCGTATAGAACGCCGAAGTTAACGGTCTTCGCCGCACGGCGCTGATCGGCGGTTACCGCCTCGAGCGGCACGTTCCACATGGCGGCGGCCGTGGTCTTGTGAATGTCCTGACCTTCGGCGAAGGCCTTGAGAAGCGCCTCGTCCTTTGCAAGGGCGGCAGCGAGGCGGAGCTCGATCTGCGCGTAATCGCATGAAAGCAAGGAACGGCCCGGCGGCGCGATGAACGCTTTACGGATCCGGCGGCCGTATTCGGTGCGAATGGGAATGTTCTGCAGGTTCGGATCCGTCGAAGAGAGGCGTCCGGTTGCGGCGATCGTCTGGTGGAAGGTTGTGTGGACGCGCCCATGGGCATCAGCAAGCGTCGGCAGCGGCTGGATATACGTCGAGAGCAGCTTCGCGACCTCGCGATACGCCTCGATCTGCTCGATGATGGGGTGCTGGCCACGTAACTTTTCCAGCTCGCTCGAGGCCGTCGAAAATCCGGTCTTGCCCTTCTTGATGTTCTGCGACGGAAGTTTTAAGTCCTGAAATAAGACCAGCGCTAATTGAATCGGGGAAGCGGGATTGAATGTTCGACCAACGATTCTTTGCATTTCCTGCTCAAGACGCGTCTGCTCGGCTTGAAACTCCTTTGAAAGATCCGCGAGATAAGGAAGGTCGATCATGATCCCGTCCTCTTCCATCTTGAAAAGCACGGGTACCAGAGGCCGCTCAAAACGGTCGTACAGCCCCAACAGGCCCTTCCCCTCCAATTCGGTCCGAAGGCGTTGCGCGAGAACCAGCAGGACGGTTACGGAAACCGCCGGTGTCAGGGGCTCGGGATGGCCCAGGTAGCGGGCAGACAGCTCTTCCAGTTTCGGCGCCGCGATATTCGCTTCGAGAAGGTAGGCGGCGATTTGCGTATCGAAGCCTACGTCCGTGAGCTCGACGCCGCGACGCGCCAACACATGGAACCGGTCCTTGGCCGCGTGCATCACCAGGTCATCCGCACGCGCCTGCAAAGCGGCGGCGCACGCCTTCTTGAACCCCTTCTCGCGCCAGATCTCCTCACGCAAGCGCAGGACGCTCGTTTCGGCACCTAACCACACGTCGGGGGCCAGCATGTCACCGCCCGCATCCACGATCTCCAGGGCCAGCGATCCGGGATGGCGGCCAAGCCATGCCTCCAGGTCCGCGCATGAGCCCGCTTCCTCAAGTGCGGGTGACGGGAACGGGATGGGCGTGTGGGCGATGACGGTCCCGATCCCCGCGGAATACGCGTTTGCGCGGGCCATGGGGCCCTTTTCTTTTTTTCCGGCCGCCGCGCCCGCCTTGGTTTTGGGCAGCAACGAACGGAAGCCGTATCGCTGCAAAAATTCGACGAACGACTCATCGAACGGATTAAGAGGCGTGGGCGCGAGGCGCCACTTCAGCGGGACATCGGTCGAGATCGTCACCAGTTTCCGCCACTGCGGGATCTCGGACTCACCCGCGAGGAGGCATTCGCGTTGGCGCTTCGTCATCTCGGACTTCGGATCATGGGCGGCCACAAGCAGCCCCTCCACGGTCCCGAAACGCTCGAGCAGCTCCTTCGCCCCCTTTTCTCCGATCCCTTTGACCCCAGGGATGTTATCGGACGCGTCGCCGCGCAGGATTTTGTAGTCGATCATCTGTTTCGGCGTAAGGCCAAACAAGACCTTCATCGTCTCCGGCGTCACCGGCTGCAGGTCGGTCATGCCTTTCTTGAAGAGCTGGACCGTGATTTCCGGGCTGACCATCTGCAGCAAATCGCGGTCACCCGTGTAGATCGTCACCGCCCAATCCTTCGCGGCCGCCTCCTTGGCCAGCGTCCCGATCAGGTCATCGGCCTCAAAACCCGATTGCTCAAGCGAAGGGACGCCCAACAAGCGCAACCCCTCCTGCAAGACGGGGATCTGCGCATACAGGTCATCGGATTGCTTCTCGCGTTGCGCCTTGTAGGCCTCGAACGCCTCGTGACGGAAGGTCGGGTCCGCCGTATCCCAACACGCGACGAACGCTTCTGGCCGGTCGCGCTCCAGCACCTTCAACACCGCCATCAGGACACCATAAACGGCATTCACGACCATCCCATCCGGGGCCGTGAGCGGCGGCAAGGCGTGCCAGGCGCGATGCAGGAGCGCGTTCGCATCCAAGATGAACAGGCGAGGTTGCATATGCGATGAAGCCTAACCGATGGGAGGGGTTTTTGCACGCCACCATTTCCCTGAAATAAAAGAAAACTTCCCTGATTGGGAAGCTCTCTTTTTGGAGGCGTGAGTGGGAATCGAACCCACGTATAAGGGTTTTGCAGACCCCTGCCTTACCACTTGGCGACCACGCCGAGCCGCCTAAGCCTAGCAAACGACCAAAAAAACGGGAAGAGGGGCAACGGGACGGCGGAAAAACCAACGGATTATGCGCCCCGTTCGCGAAAAACGAAACGCAGGGGGTCGGGAAACCGTTCCGTCAACCCCTCGCGTTCGGACGAGTGCCCATACCCGTCCAACGCTCCCAAACCACTCGAGGCGTACGCCGCAAACACATCCGACCGAACCGCCTGCACATGCAGATGCGGAAACCAGCCGCCATTTTCCGGGGACTGGCCGACGCTCCCCAGAATCATTCCCGGAGCAACCGTTTGCCCTTCGGACACATCTGCAGAAGCGAAATGCGCATAGATCAGCACGATCGGCGCGTCTTCTAGACCCAAGATCACCCGCGTTCCCCAGCCCCCTTCCTCGGGAACGTCACAATCGACACGGATCACCCTCGCACGTGCCTCGCAAGCGACAGGCGTACCAACCGGAACCGTAAAATCGACGCCGAGATGCAGGTACTGGCCCGTACCGTCGAGATAGCTGCCCCGCCACAGAACCGAA
>CAYYTQ010000020.1:16228-18197 GCA_964474805.1 uncultured Gammaproteobacteria bacterium | reverse complement strand
CAGGCAGCAGCAGCGCCGCATGCTGCGGCAGGGCGGCGACCGGGATGTGGCGCGTCCCCAAGAGCGGGGCCGCGGCGACCTCCTCGGCGTCGCGCACGTCGAGCAGCACGAAAGGCCGCCCGGACACCTGCCAGGCCAGCACGTCTTCCCACGTCAGCGAACGAAGCATGGCGAGGACGTTCTAGCACAAGCCGGCGGAATGCGCTAGGGCGTACGCCATCCGCCGAAGCAGGCATCCACCTTGACAAAATAAACGGAATCGGCTATTTTCCTTGCGAAACGGAGGCCTTCGATGGCGAACGAAACGCTCTTTTCCCAAGCCGCAAAGGCCCTAACCGGCGTCAGCGCCCCCTGGCATGTCGCCGAACAGGTCGCGGTACGCTTCGGCATCCATGACCCCGCCCCGGCCATCGTGCTGGTCTACGGCGAGACGGCGGATACGGGTTCGCGGCACCAGCGCCTCCTCGGGACCTGCTTCGGCCTGGCCCCTGGACTGGTCGTCTTCGAACCGTTCGTGCGGCTCGCGGAAGACGGCCGGAACATCTTCTGCGGCCTCCTCGAGGGCGCGCCGCACCGGCCGCACTTGTTTCGGCTCCGGACCTTCGAACCCATTGGCAAGGCGAGCCTCACCCTGTCGCGCACCGCCTGGCGGCGCGACCAGCACATCAGCGCCCTCCGGCGCGCGGGATATGCGCACGAGATCTCCTTTCGCGACGGGGAAAAGAGCTGGGGCACGTTCGGGCTTCCGGAAGCCGTCTGGACGGCCCTCGAAGCCCACATCTTCCCCCTCCTGAAGGACCGCTCGCCGCTCTCCCCGCTCACCGAGGCCGAACGCGAACGCCTCCCCTCCCAACCTTCGAGCTAAGCTCGAATTTTTTGTACGTATTTTTCCCCAAGGACAGGGAAAAATACTGGTATCATACATGGCAGTACGCCGTATGCCCCAGACGATACGCTTCCTCCTCACCCACCCGCGCTGGTCCATCGACGAGCCACTTGATGCCGAAGCCGCCTGCGAACTGCTAGCGCACCTCTACCTGCAAAGCCGGCAACAGAAAATGGAGGAAGGCCAAGCGCGCGCCGAACCCAACGGACCCTCGACCGCGCGAACCGACACGACGCCCGCCCTCACCTTCCCCCAGAAGATCGCCCTCTGCGCCGCGGCGCTCACGGCGGCGGGAACGGAACGGTTCACGTTGGGACAGCTGAAGCAAGCCCTTCTCGATCGCGGATACGCGTCCCGGAACATCCCGCGCGACGTACAGCGCGCGGTGGCGGGCGGATTCCTGGCAAAAGCTGCAGGCCAAAAACGAGCCTTCATTTTGACAGAAACGGGGCAACGGGAAGCGGAAACGCTCGCAGGGCGAACATAACAAAGAACACCCCGAAGGGTGTTCGTTTGTTTTATTTCGTGGCGACCGGGACGACGTTGATGAACTTCGCCATCTTGAAGTGCCCCGTGTAGCGGACGACGCGCTTGCGCGAGAAGCTGACGAGGCCGTCGGCGACCGCGAAGAGCGTGTCGTCGGACCCCTTGCGGACATTGAGGCCCGGGCGGACCTGCGTGCCGCGCTGCCGAACGAGGATGTTGCCGACCTTGGCGAACTCCCCCGCGAACTTCTTGACCCCCAGACGTTGCCCATGGGAATCGCGGCCGTTCCGTGTGGAACCTTTGGCCATCTTTGTTGCCATATTTTTGCTATGTAGCGCTATTTTTGAGGGTGAACCCACACCCTCGTTAATTGCATTCCTTTGCAATGGGAATACGGGGAGGATAGCGCCTCCAGACGCTTTCGTCAAGAGAGGGCCTACCCGGCCGAAGAGGGTGGGGCTGGCGCCCCACGGCCCGCTCTTTCCCACGGGGAGGGCCGGTCCCCGGGCGGCATGCCGCGGTTTAGCGGGGCGGGGAACGCGGGGTGTTTCAGGGGTGGGGGGGGTTAACACCCGGGCCCGGGGAAAGGGGCCAGGC
>CAYYTQ010000020.1:0-16218 GCA_964474805.1 uncultured Gammaproteobacteria bacterium | reverse complement strand
CCCGGGCCTGAACTCGCTGCTTGTTCCTGGGATGGATCGCTTACACAGCAGGCCCGGGAAAAAGAGGCATGCCGCCCGGGGACCTACAAGGGGGAGGAAAAGGAGAGAAAAAGAAAAGAAAGAGGAACTCGGACAAGGTTCATTCTTCTGTTATTACGAAGAACACCGTATCATGGGGCTATTCGCCAAGGTTAAAAGAAGCCCCATAGACATCCCCTCCCCTTCCCCGTACAGTCGGCACATATGAAGACGAAAGACGAACTGCGCGCCGAAATTGAGGGCGTGCTCGAGATCGTACGCCAAGGGCTCGCGATGCATGGCGGAAACGTGGAGGTGATGGACGTGGAGCCGGAGACGGGGAAGGTGTTCGTGCGGCTGCAGGGGGCGTGCGTGGGATGCCCGATGTCGGAGATGACGCTGAAGGCGGGCATCGAGGACACCTTGCTCAGCATGGTGCCGGGACTGACGGAAGTGGTGAACGTGGACGCAACCGATGAGGATTCGGACGCGTGCTGCGCACATGGACCTGAAGAAGAGACGACGACCCAACAGACACCTGCTTGATCGCGGGTGTCTTTTTACAAAAAAAGCAGGCCGGGAGACCTGGATGACGGATGGTCAGCGATGGAAGCGGAAGAGCTCAACCGCCTTGCGGAGGTAGGCCTCGGCGCGGGCCCAATCGACAGGGAGGGCGAGATCGCGGTCGATGTGCAGGTCACGCCGGGCATCGATCCCGAAACGAAGGGGGCGCCCGGTGACGACCTGGATCCCGGGACGGCAGCGGAAGAACGGGCTGAGCGTGTCGAGCGTGTCGGGACCGAGGCCATCTCCAACGACGAGTCCCAAGGCTGGAAAATGCTCACGCAGGAAACGTGCCTCATCGGCAAGCGCGGGACCGTCCAGCGCGCGGCCTCGTCCTTCGCCGCGATCAAGAACGACGGCCGCGAGCCTGGACGGGATGGGCCGGTACTGGTCAAGGGTGTGCAGGAACCTGGCGAGATCATCGCTGTATTCCTCCATTCCTTCGCGGAGCCGAATCTGCTCCATCGCGCGAGAGCCGACCTGGAGGATGATCGGGACCTCGGGGTGAGCGGCACGGACTTCGGCGAGCGCCGCGGGATCAGGCCAGATCACGTCGAGCTGGAGGGCGTCAATGCCGGGGGACGCATCACGGATGGCGCCGGTGAGGTGATGGACCACGTCCTGCGCCACGCCATCGCTATCATTGCCGTGGTCGACGTAATGGAGGACGCGGAAAGGGCGGGCGGGATCGTCGGGGCGCTCGCCTGGCAGGGGCGCGAAGATCCGGGAGATGGCGGTTGGGCTTGGCCAAACCGTCCGGAACGCCGTCCGTTCGCCGGTGCGGAGCCGTCGGCCGGTCATGACCCCGACGCCAAGACGGAAGCCGAGGCTTGGCCCACCGGCCGCGACGAAGGCGGCCTGCATCCGCACGACCTGCCCGTGTTCAGTGAAATCGGTGATGCCGATGTACGGCGGAATCGTCTGGCACATGCGGGTCTCCTCGGGCTTGAAGGTGAGACGAACGCGGCGAACGTACAAGAAAACGCCGCCCTGGTCAAGACGTCTCCCCTGCGACCTTACGACCCGTACCGGCGTTGGCGCTGGGCGTAGGCTTCGAGCGCCTCGTCCAGCTCCTTCTCGCCGAAATCCGGCCAGTGGCAACGGGTCCAATGCAGTTCACTATACGCGGATTGCCAGAGCAGGAAACCGCTCAGGCGCTCCTCGCCGGACGTGCGGATGATGAGGTCCGGGTCCGGGATCTCGGGAAGATAGAGCGCGCTCTGGATCGTAGCCTCGTCGATCTGATCGGCGGACTTGCCGGAGGCGACGATCCGTTTCACCGCGTCGACGATTTCCGCGCGGCCGCCGTAGTTGAGGCAAATCGCGAGGGTGTGCTCTTGAAAATCCTTGGTGGCGTCGACGGCCCGCTGGATCGCTTCCTGCAGGGTCGGGCGCAGCTCGTTCAACCGGCCCAGGACCTTGAGGCGGATCCCCTTCTGCACGAAAAACTCGAGCTCCTCGCTGAGGGCCTTCTCGAGGAGGCTCATGAGATACCCGACCTCTTCTTTGGTGCGCTTCCAATTTTCCGTGGAGAACGCGAAGACCGTGAGCATGGCGATCCCGCGGTCGAGGCACCATTGGCCGGCCTGCTTGAGGGTCTCGTAGCCGGCGCGGTGGCCGTCGGAAGCCGGGAGGCCGCGTTCCTTGGCCCAGCGGCGGTTGCCGTCCATGATGATGGCGAGGTGGTTCACGCCGGAATTTGCTTGCATAGGAATGCGGGAGGGATGGGGCGTAGCATACGGAGAAGGGCGGAAAAGGTCAAAAAACAGGATATTCTCGAGATCGCGCGCTCCAAGGATACGGGACGACGCAAACCTAACGGCCATCCGACACGGGACGGAGGAGATCTTGAAGAAAGAGAGGCATACGGAAGAAGAAGCGCCCTCGACAAACCGAATCGGCATGGGCACACTGACGACGCATATGATCGTGCTTTCAGGCAAAGAACCAGCCAAGCGGATCCGCGAGGAACTGAAGGAAACCATCGAGAACGAAAACCTCTCGCCGGGATTGGCGGTGCTTTTGGTTGGCGGGGATGCGGCTTCCGCGCTTTACGTGGGGCTGAAGGAGAAAGCGGCGGCGGAAGTGGGGGTGCGGATGGCGGTGGCGCGAGTCGCGTCTTGCTCGACCAAGGACGCGGTCGAACGGATTGAGGCGTGGAATGCGGATCCCTCGATCCACGGGATCATCGTGCAGCTCCCCTTGCCGGCAGGAATGGATGCGGATGCGGTCGTGCAGGCGATCACCCCGAACAAGGACGTGGACGGTTTTCATCCCAAGACGCGCGGAGCGGTGTCCGCGGGCACCGGGGAGACCTTTTCGCCCGTGCATTTGGCCGTGTTGACGCTCGTCGGGCAAAGCGGCCTGAACCTGAACGGGACGGAGGCGCTCATCTTGGGCAAGTCCCCCATCTTCACCGAGCCGCTCGCCCATCTCCTGAAGCGGGCCGGAGCCTTCGTCCGCGTGGAACAAGCGAAGCCGCGCTCTTATGTCCTGAAGGAGGCGCGGCTCGTCGTGACGGCCCTCGGACAGGCAGGGCTACTGGCAGGGACAGAATTGCATCCGGATGCGGTGGTGATCGACATCAGCACGAACCGTAGGGTAGATGGGACGACCGTCGGCGATGTCGTGACCGACACGCTGGGACCGGCGCAAGCAGCCTCTCCGGTCCCGGGCGGCGTAGGCCCCCTCACGATCGCGTTCCTCCTCAAGAATACGGTTGAGGCGGCACGGCGGATGCGGTGACAGGAGAGGCAATCGGCTCGGGCGACGTCACCGGCGGGCGCATACGGCGCAACCAGGCCGCCGCCACGAATCCGGCAAGGGACTGCACGACGAGCCCGACCAGGAACCGCCAAGTGAACATGCTTGTGAAACCCGCCCATCCGCCCAAATATACGGTCAGGCCGCACTCCCACAGAAAGGTCCCGAGGACGAGCAGCACCGTCGCCCAAAGGACGCTTTTTTTGTCTAACGGATGGCGTTTTTGCAGACGATGTGAAAGAAGGATGCTGACAACGAACAGGACCAGCAGGATGAAAGCCGGCAACGTCCACGCCGGGAGCGGCGACACCTCGAACCGCATCTCCCAAAATCGCAGGAAGACCCAGAAGGTGAAGAGCCAGAAACTGATATGGATACCGCGGAGGGTGAAAAGCATAGGTCAGAGAAAAAGCCAGGTCACGATCTGCCCGGAAACGCCGAAGCCGTACACGAAGATGGCCGCGAGGCCAAACGCCAGCGCGAGCGCCTCGCGCTTCCGCTCGGCGATCGCGACCCGCATCATGCCGATGAGGACGCCGTTGATGCCCCCGCAGACCGTGCCAAGGATCGTAGCGAGCAGGACGAAGCCGTCTTTCAATAGCAAGGCGACAAGGACCGCGGGAAAAAGCGTGACCAGCCACGAAGAAAGCGTACGGAAGCGATAGTCATGCTGCCAGCTCCCCTGCAATGCCTCGGCGGATGCGAGATAAGCGGTGCTGATCGCGAGGAGACCCATCAGCGGCAACACGGCCGCTCCCCATGGCGGCAAAGCCACGAGCAGGCTTTGTGGCTGCGCCGTGAGCTGCGTCCCACCAGCACGAGCGAGGACGAAGGCGAACGCCCAGATCACGAGCGCCGCGAGCCCCGTACCCAACACGACGACGAGATGGGCGGGGCGCTTGCGGCGCTCGCACAGCTCCGTCACTTCAGGCACGATCGAGAGCGCGGACAACGCGAACAGGACAAGCCCGAACGCTTCCCACGACGGCTGCGGCATGAACTGCGTCGGCGCAGGAGCATGCGAAGCGGCCGCCACGATCGTAAGAACGAACAGGAAAAGGTTGATCGCGACTAACGCCGCATCTAATCGGGCGACACGGCGTAACCCGCCCCAGACCGCCGCGGCGATAAAGGTAAAGACGGCAAGCATCGCTACGCGCTGCGGCACCGGCCACCCGAACCGCGCAAGCAGGGCCTGCAGGAATACGCTCCCCAACAGGAGATAGATCACCTGCGCCCCATACATGGGCAGGAAGTGCGTCGCCGTCGCGAGGACGCCCCAGCGCTTTCCCAACGCCAAGCGCGCATACCCCGGAAGGCGGTGCGACGTCGGGACCGAAAGGATCACATCGACATACAAGCGCTGCACGGCGATCACGAACGCGGCCAGGAACCAAAAACACAGACTCGCCTGCCACACCCCAAACCGCGCGAACAGGCTCGGCAAGGCAAAGACCCCTGCCCCAACCGTCATGCCGACCAAGGTAAGAAAGGCGAACAAGAAAGAACGGCGCATAAGCTTCAACGCCATTATGCGGCATGGACGGCCGCGCGACAAACGGTCACGGCGTGAAGACTATTTGCTCAATATTTAGGCAATTTTTCTTGCGTCGGAAAATATTTAAAGGAGTTTCTCGCGTGTTTCACCCGTGGTTGCATCTTGCGGACGGGGTTCGTAGGATGCGCCCATATGACCCCCATGGAGAAAGTGACGCCCCAAAACCTCGAAGCCGAGCAGTCGTTTTTGGGCTCGCTCCTCCTCGACAAGGACGCGATGGTAAAGGTCGCCGACTCCGTGCAGGCAGAAGACTTCTACCTCGACAAGCATCGGCGCATCTACGAGGCGATGCTCGACCTGTACCGCCGCAGCGAACCGATCGACCTGCTCTCGCTCGGCAACCGCCTGCAGGAACGCGGCGACCTCGAACGGATCGGCGGCCGCTCCGACCTCATCGCGCTTTCGAACGCCGTCCCGACGGCAAGCCACGTCGTACACTATGGCGAGATCGTACAAAAGAAAGCCACGCTCCGACGGCTCCTCCAAGCCGCCGGCGAGATCACCTCGCTTGGGTACGAACAATCCGAAGACGTCGAGGACCTGCTTGACCAGGCCGAAAAGAGCCTCTTCCAGGTCTCGCAGAAGCTCAGCAAGCGCAGCTTCACGCCCATCCGCGACGTCCTCGCCGACACCTTCGACCGCATCGACGAGATGCACCGGCAAAAGGGCAAGATGCGCGGCATCCCGACCGGCTTTAGCGATCTCGATGCGCTCCTCGGTGGCATGCAAAAGAGCGACCTGGTGATCCTGGCGGCGCGCCCGGCGTGCGGAAAGACGTCGTTCGCGCTCGACATCGCGCGCCATGCGGCCGTGAAGCACCGCGTGCCCGTGGGCATCTTCTCGCTGGAAATGTCGAAGGACCAGCTGGCCGAGCGCATGCTGTGCGCCGAAGCGCGCATCGACCTGTGGCGCTTGCGCAACGGGCACCTGTCGGATTCCTCGCAAAGCGACGACTTTCCCCGCATCGGCCACGCCATCGGCGTGCTCACCGAAGCGCCGATCCACATCGACGACACGGGCAGCGCGAACATCATGGAGGTTCGCACCAAGTGTCGCCGGCTCCAAATGGAACACGGGCTCGGCATGGTGATCGTCGACTATTTGCAGCTCATGGAAAGCCGCAACAAGTCGACCGGCGACAACCGTAACGCCGAGATCTCGGAGATCAGCCGCGGACTCAAAACGCTCGCGCGCGAGTTGAACGTGCCCGTGATCGCACTCTCCCAGCTTTCCCGAAGCGTCGAACTGCAGAAGCCCGCGATCCCCCGCCTCGCCCACCTGCGCGATTCCGGATCCATTGAACAGGACGCCGACGTCGTCATGTTCATCTATCGCAAGGCGACCGACCGCAACTACCGCCTTGAGGACCTCTCGCCCGAGGAGCAGAACATCGCCGAGATCCACGTGGCCAAACACCGTAATGGGCCGACCGGGGTGGTGAAGATGTTCTTCGACGCGTCGAATGCCAGCTTCCGGACGCTCACGAAGGATGGCGGGCTCGGCGCGTTCGTACCGCCGCCAGGCAATGCTCCAGGCGTGGCGACTCCGGCGGCGGCCACTCTCGCGAATACGAATCCATTTTAGAACGGTCCGCGAAACATGCCGTTGGTATTTTTTCTGTTTCCGCATCTCTAAATCAGGGTTGACAGGCGGATCGATATCCCTCATGATCGTCTCGTTCCAGAAGGAGAACGCATGTTCAATCTCCAGTGGTTCCAACAACCGGTAGAAGTTGCGCCGAGGGGCGCTCACGAGTACGAAGCCGAAAAGCGCGTCCAACCGCGCGATATCAAGGAGTGTATCCTCGCCCATCTGGACGGATTCAACCTTCCTGGCGAATTCGACCTCGAACGCGTCCTCGGCCAGTGCTGCATCCCGCCGCACGTCACATTCGGCGCGGCGCCGATCTCCCTCACCGATCATCTCGAGACAGACCGACTGGCACGGGTCACCTTCGCGGAACTCCTCGATGAGCCGCTGCAGGAAGAGCGGCATGCGGCCACCGTCGCCGACCTTCTCTGGCTCCTTCCAAACCTTCCGAACCCGCCCTGGAAGCATAAGAAGACCGCCTTTCATGCGCTCGTCTACCCAGGGTATGCACGTCCGCCCGAGGAAATCAGGAACCAGCTCTTCCTCTTCCAGGCCGTCACCCAGGGAGCCGTGACGCGTTGGGGCGTCCATGAGGTGAGCTATCTCCTGCCCGGGGTCGTCAACGAGCAGCCCGTCACCGTGATGGCCCTCAGCTACCGGAGCACGAGACTCCCGCGTTAGCTCCCCTCCCCGCCCCACCTGGCGGGGTTTTCTTTTTCCCGACGGCCCGGGTACACTTTGGCGGCTATGTTTTCCAAACTCAAAGAATTCAAAGACAAGGCCGCGACCGCCAAAAAACTCATGGACCTGCAAAAAAAGGTCGCCGAGATCACGGTTGAAGGCACGAGCGGCTGGGGCAAGGTCAAGGTCGTCATCAACGGCCTCCAGCAGATGCTTTCCTGCACGATCGACCCCGAACTGCTGACGGACAAGAAGAAGCTCGAAGGCCTCATCTGCGAAGCCGTGAACGACGCCGTGAAAAAGCTGCAGCAGGTCATGGCCGAACGCATGAAGGAATTGGGCGGCAGCGAACTCGCCGAAGAATTCGGCTCGCTGATGCAATAAGCGGCCGCCACGCGCATGTCTCCGCTCCCCGAACCCATCGAACGGGCCGCCGCCGCGTTCGATCGCTTGCCCGGGCTGGGCCCGCGGGCGTCTTTGCGCTACGTCTCCTGGCTTACGACGCAACCGAAAGAGGCGATCCTCGCCTTCGCGCGCAGCATCGAGGCGCTGGCGCAGGCCGTACGGCGATGCGAAGTCTGCCAGCAATGGACCGACCAGAACCCCTGCCGGATCTGCCGCGATTCCTCACGCGATCCGGGGCTGCTCTGCGTGGTCGCGACTAGCCAAGACATCCGGCCGCTCGAAGACAGCGGCGCCTTCAAGGGGCGGTATCATGTCCTCCATGGCACGCTTGATCCGCTCGAAGGGCGCGGCGCGGACCAGCTCACGATCGGACTGCTCGAGCAGCGATTACGGGGCGCGGATGCGCAAATCCGCGAGATCCTGCTGGCGCTTGACGCCGATGTGCCGGGTGACGCAACCTCACTCTATCTCCAACGCGTGCTGCAAGCATTCCCCACCATCAGGGTGAGTCGGTTGGCACGCGGGTTGCCTTCCGGCGCCTCGCTCGAATATGCGGATCCGCTCACGCTTGGGGAAGCGATCACCCATCGGCGTGAAGCACGCGCCCATTAGCAAAAAACAGCCGTCGGCTGTTTTTTGCTTCGCTAGGCGGGATTCTTCGCTGCTGCCGCCTGCTGCGCCTTGATCACTTCCTCAAGCGCGTTCTTGTTCCAGCCGACGATGACCTGGCCGTTGATATCGATGACGGGTACGCCCATCTGGCCAGAGAGCTTGACCATCTTCTGAATGGCGTCGTTGTCGAGGGAGACGTCGATGTCCGTAAACGGAAGGTTCTGTTCCTTAAGGTACTCCTTCACGAGCTTGCAATAGGGACACGACGGGGTGGAATAGAGCGTGATGGTCATAATGAGGCAAAGAGCGAAACGGATGAGGGAAGGATAGCATGACCGTCAGCCGCTGCCAACGAGGCCATCAGCGCAAGAGTAAGAAGAGCGCGGGCGCACCCACAAGGCCCAGCACGGCAAAGACCATGGCGTATCCGTTGAGGTCATCGAGACGCTGCGATTCGGTGAGGGACGCGCGATCGAACACGGCGGCTGCCAGGACGCCGACCGTGGCGACGCCGGACGCGAGGCACCACAGGCAGAAGGCCTTGATGACGGCCAACTGGAGATAGAACAAGTGGGCCGATTCGATGAAACCGACCAGTGCCAATAGGAGCATGAGCCACCGGAGGCGCCGCTCCTGCCAAGGCGTCAGGGCGCGCAGCAGCAACAGAGCGAGCATCGCCGCATAAAAGGCCAGCCCCAACAGCGGACGCGGCACGGGCCCGAGATATGCCCATGCGGACGCGCGAACGACCTCACAGCCCCCGTCAGCCCCGCATTCGATGGGACCGCCGGTGACGTAGACGACGAGAAGGTATGCGGACGCGAACAGGCCGAGGGCGAGCCAAGCAGCCATCCAGACGCGCGGGGAACGGAGGAATTTCATATCGGAAGCGTACGGCGGAAGAAGGGCGGGCGCAAGCGCTAACGGACCGCTTCCCCACCGCAGGCGCGCGGGTCCCACAAGCCCCGTTCGGCGGCGCGGGCCTCGCCCTCAAGACGGCGGAGCTGCGCCTTGCGATCCTTATCCAAAGGGAAATCCAGATAGGCATGGGCATACCCTTGCGCGACGAGGGTCGCGTTCACGTCGGTCCCATCTTCCAGGGCGAGCTCACGAAGGAGGCGGCCGTACCGGTCGCGGTCATCAGCCTTAGGGTCTTCGATGAGACGGACCCGCTCCCCCTCAACGCGCTCGCGCAGGGCGCGCGACGCCTCTTTCCCGAAACATTCGACGGGACGGCGCGGATCAACCGATTCGGGCGTGTTGATCCCGAGCAGGCGGATGCGGACGATCTTGGTTTCGCCATCTTGGAGCGCATCAACGGTGTCACCGTCAACGACCCGTGTCACGCGCGCGTTCGACGGCAAGGCGTCCGGCCGGCGGACGACGGGAAGCGAAGAAGTGGCGCTCGACTCGATCGCGGGAGGCGTCGTCGATGAAACGGATGGTACCGGCCCCGTCCCTTCGTCCGGTGCCGTATCGACGCCGAACAGCCTGAGTGCCGCCCATACCAAAAGAACAGCCAGGAGCATCGGGACAGAATACCGCTTCGCGGATGGGAGTGATGACATAGGTTAGGGCGCGGAAGAACGGAAACGGGGACCATGTGCAGGGCGCCAAGTCGAGGCGACGGAAAGACGTGGACGGCCATTCGAATGCGACCCCCGTTCCCGCAGGGGGCGGACCGTTGGAATGGCGGAAGGTGATTTGGCGGCCGAATACACAAACGGATAGCGCTCCCCTTCGGAGGTCGGCTCCGCCTCACGCATAATTTCGGTGAAGCCGTCTAACTCAAGCGGGAGAGATCGCAGCGACGGAAATCGCGGGATCGGCGATGGCGTGACCGACCGATCAGTCGACGCTCGAGCCGTCACGCGCTCCAAGAGCCCGATCATCGGAAACGGGTCTCCCAACACCTCGCGAACCAGCGCGACAGCTTCGTCAAAGCCAGATGTCTGCGGGACCATTGCTTCCTGCGCAAGACGCTCCTCAAAGGCATGCCGCAACCAAGCAAGCTCGCGTGAGCGTCGCTCGGCCGGAACGCTCACCTGGAGATCAACAAACAGGCGGATCAGCTCCACCGGGAGACCGCCTTCCGCCAGACGCGCAAAATCATGATCTAGAAAGGCGGCGAACCGCTCATTGATGCGACGCACGCGATCTTCAACCTCGAAGAGCTGCCGAGGAGCGGGCACGGGAGGGATCGATGACAGCCGATCGAAGCGCATACGCGGAAAGTATACCATGGCGCCGTACGAGGATCCGCATCGCTTTACTTCTGCCGCGCTTCGCTTACTCCGTTTCATGCGTAGGCGCGTTATGTCAAGTGAAAAAAGGACCGGTGCGCATACCACCAACCCCTCCGGCTAAGGATTTCGAAAAGCCACCGACCGAGGCGCTGACGATTCCATCAGGAATGCCGTTCGGAGATGAAGATACGTCCACACGCTCGCAGTGCCTTGACAAAGGCCCCTCATTCTGGTACCATCATCTATCCCCTTCTGGCGGGATTTGCCATCACCCACGCCCGGAGCCATCTGGGGCAGAACAAGGACGACGATGAAACGGAAGAACACCTTTCACGGGATGCTGATCGGAGCCGCCATGGCGGCCTGCATCATCAAAAAGATCAGCGATTCCTCCGCGGGCGAGGACCTCTTCTACAACATCCTTGCCGCAGCCTTCGGGGCGGCGTTCGCAAACAACATCGCTCGCGATGAACCGTCCACGTACATGGGCTGGAGCAAGCGATACGGCCCTCAAGCCGCACGCATGCTCGGGATGGGGCTGTACTGGTACGGGTTCTTCTGGTGCGTCACCGGGATGGGGCCGTTTGGCCCATCCATGGAAGGAATCCGCTTCTGGTCATGGGTCGCCGGGGCCGCGCTCGGCTTCGTCCTCATGCACGACGCCGCCGCTTCGCGCCACACGGGACGAACGCACGTCGCTGACACGATCGGCGACGGGTTCCGAATGGTGCTCCTGGAGGCGCTCCTGGCCTACACGGTCTGGATCGTCGTCACCCGGCCAACCTGGTGGTGCGAAGAACAGACCCAGGGGTACGGCGGCCCCTACATCCTCGGGTGGCATGCCATCCTGATGCTGGTCATGGTCTCCATCTACCTCTTCGCGAGCTGGTACCTCGGCTTCCGCGAGCCGGAAGTTCGGACGCGGCCCGTGGAAGGCGGTCCGTTCCGTACGAACGCAGACCCGGGGCTTGCGTAGGGCAACAGGCACCTGAAACCCATCAGCCGCTGGACTGAACCGCACGCCGCGGTTTTTTTCATGCCGTGAAAAAACCGGATCGAGGGATCCGGTAGCGGCGCGTCACGTCAGGAAACGGAGCAGCGCGAGCGCCGTCTTGGGCGCGATCACGAGGTCGCGCTCGTAGGTCGGCAACGCGACAGGACGGGCCCCCTTCCCCGCCCATTCGACCGCCGTGAGCCGCATGATGAGCTCGAGCGTCGGCACCCGGACGACGATCGGCTTCGTGCCCGAGCGCTCGAGGAGAGAGAGCGTGAGGGTCTCGGCATCCGGTTCGGGGCGCCCGACCCGGATGTCCGCATAGCGCTCGTCGGGACCGTCTTCCCAGGGGACGGAAGCTTCGGCGCGCGTCGCCCGCGTGAGGGCATTCTCGAGCATCTCGGCCATCTGGGCGACCTGGGTCGAGAGCGCCCCCGGGGGGCAGAATGCGGCCGCGAGCGGCCGCACCTGCGTCACCCGGTCCTGGCCGGTAAGGGTCAGGTCGAGCCGACGCACGAGACGGCAGGGCACGTCGCGAAACTCGCCGCCTTGATCGACCGCCTTGTCACTCCCTCGCGCGGCGAGAGTGGCCGGACGCGTGACCGCATCGGTTCCCGCCGGACGAAAGAGCCGCTCGGTCCAGGCGCGGGAACGGCCCGCGACCGTCTCGGGCAGGAGCCAGGCGAAGGTCCCGTCCCACGGGATACGACGACCATCCTTCGCCGCATACCACCCCAGGCAGCGCCCTCCGAAAGGCTCGAGTGGCCGCCAGCCCAGTCGATGGAGGCGGAGCGCCCGAAGCGCGTACGCGCCTTCGGCTTCCGAAAGCACGATCTCCCCTACGTCGTTCCGCTTGACCTCTTCCCCGTTGCACCCATTGCGCGCGAAGGAATGCCCGCGCACAGGCAGACGGTACACTCGGTGACGCGAATCATGACGCCCATCGAACGGTCCCGGCGGGCGGGACAGGATCTCTTCGAGCGCATCGGCGGTGGTGAAACCGGAAAAGGCGCAGGAAGCGCTAAACGAAACGTGGTCCTCGTACCCACCGTCGAGATACACGACCTGCCCGAGGAACCTGAGGGCCAGGAACGGGCCGCTCCCGTCGTCGAACCGCCAGCAATCCACCAGTTGATCACGCATCGTTCTCCTCCTCTCATGCCGAAAGCAACGGCAAGCACGGGACCATCCCGTACCGTCGTACGGACATGTAGCATGATTCCGACAGGCTGGCAAGGGATGGTCTGCAAAGCACTGAATTCACGAAGGGCGGGGTCGGCGCCCATGAACCAGAGCAGCCTCGCTACGCCTTCTCCCCATTACACGCGCGGACGATCCGCAAGAGGTGCGGACGAAGCCGCCTACGTGCGTGTGGCGAGAGCGCCGCCCATTCAGCTTCAAACATCGAGAGGACATTGCGCGGCGTAGCGGAAGAACCGAGGTCCGAAATGTCGCCTCGATACCCGTCGTTACTCAAGTCAATCACGGACTCCACAACGAGCCTCCACGACAGGAAGGCCCTCGTGAGCCGATGAGGATGCTCTTGGCGACGGAGCTCATGAAGCGAGCGGCTGAACGCAAGACGGATGGACTCGTAAAGCCCGCGTCGTGCCTCGCCTCTAGAACGCGGATCTCGCGCCTCAAGCATTTCCCGCCGCGCCGGAGGAATGCGATCGGACGGCATCATGAGAACCGCATCCAACGACGCGTGGAGCTCGGGATCCGAAACGCGTTCGATATACATCCGCCGAAACCGGTTCAGATGAAAAATGCTGCTCAGGCGATTGATGCCGCGCCGAATCATCGGAATGCGCTGGTCCCACGGATACTCGTCAGGAGCGACAGTGCGCATGAAATGTCGCACGTCCGCACGAATCTGCGGCTCGATGCCCGCACCCTTCCGCGCGTAGGTCCGAAGAAGATGGCGGACCGCCGCATCCTCAAAACGCCCCCTCCGCAACTTCGACTTCCGTCAACAGGACAAGGGCGAATTCGGAACGGTATTCATTCGCCAGCAGGCCGGGCGGCAGGATCGCCAAAAAACGCTCAACGGAACGGTCGGGAACTCCCATGAATTCACCGAAGCCGCTCACCTTCGGCATCTGCCGTTCCGCCTCAAAGATCCGCGTCTCGTGAGGTGCGGCTTCGTGATGGGAAACGGCCGCCCCGCCGAGAGCTGCCGCCAGATAGACGCCCGGCATAACATCCTTCATCACCGATTCGATGAAACCGGTCCGCGGCGTACGTCGATGCGCGGGAGCAGGAGCGGCGGAAGATGACGCTTTTTCCATATCAATTAGAGGCGGTGTCGTCATTCCCAAACTGGCAACCCCCTAAGGAAGCGATCACGGTTAGGGTAATCATACTACAGACCGCGCCCCTCACTCAGCGGCCTTGGCAGAATCCGGCTTCCATGCGCATCATGCGGCGTCAGATCCGCCTCGACGAGGCGAGCAGGAAAGGAACAAATAGGGATGCAAAAATACCCCGCGGTTACGGGGTATTATTGTTGGCTCCGGGGCTTGGGCTCGAACCAAGATACGCAGCTTCAAAGGCTGCTGTCCTACCATTAGACGACCCCGGAACAAGCGGGACTAGCCTAGCGCAACGGGAAGGGGCGGTCAATCACCCAACGAAGGCGACCACTCCCCACTGAAGAACAAAACGCCGCCAGCGGTGAGGCCTAGGCGGCAGGTTCGCGCCCCTCCTCATGAGGAGCGAGCGTGAAGTTGTTTCCGTTCTTGCGTACGACCCACCGGCCACGGACAGAACCGCTGGCATCGAGACCGCCGCGACGCAGGATCTTCGCGAGCTCCTCAAGATCGACCACCACCTCGCCGTCGGCATCCGTCCGGAAGAGCGCATGGGCCGCCGACCGCCCGCGAAAGAACCTGATGAAGGTAAGGGTAAGCTCGATCGGCTCATCTGCGGGGCGCCAGACGACATCGTCGTCATGGGCATTACCCTCATAGCCGATGAGGGTATTCCCCTCCCATGGGGCAAGCCGATTCCATTTTTCTCGAGACATGGTTCTGTTCTCCTTGCGATCGATGGCGTTGATCCGTGCCCACCCTCAAACGACGCCGTATCCGATGCTCTGCGCCGCCCGTTCGGCGACGCGGCGTTCGGGATCGTCCTCCGGCAGGCGCGCGGCATAGGCGGCCCACGCCTTGGCGCACGCATCCATGGCCGCGGCGATCGCCAAATCTTCAGGCGATCTGGGGACCAAGGTTTGGATGTTGGGGTGAAGGGCCCAGATCGCGTCGCGAAACGCCTGAGCCTGACCCAGACCCACTCCCGGGCCGGGGACAAACCCGGCATGCTCGAAAGCCAGATGCAGGGCATTTCGCGCTTCGGCAAGCCGGGCCATCGCGTCATTCCGTTCCGCCAATTCAGACATTGGTCACCTCGTGTGCGTTGGACGAATTGACAAATTCTAGCGAAAAATAAGCTTCCTGTCAAGGCCCGTAGGATCGAATCTGCGGCCGCACGGCCATCGCTTATCGACCATGCCGCGACGTTGACAGGCGCTTGAAGCCGCGCCACCATCCACCCTGGCAACACCCGGAGAAAGGCGCATGCGAACCGGCTACCCGCTCATCCTCCTCCTGCTCGGCCCCTCCATCAGTTGTGCGCACAGGCCACTCCCGCCCGACCTTTCCAAGCCCTCGCCAGCGATCGCTCGACTCCACGTTTCCGCGCGCGGGGGCACCATCATCAGTGGAACGGGCGTGCGCGTGCTCCACCGGCTGGCGCATCCGATCATCGATGTGACCGACCGGCGGGTGCGGCTCGTCGTGCCCCATGATGCGTCGGTCGACCCAAGAACATGCTGGCAAGATTCTGCGGCCATCGAAGCGCAAACCGCTGAAGCCCGACCGATCCCCGTCCAATCCCGTATCCTGGATCGATCGGCCTGCGAGATCCTGGTCGTTTCACCGGCGAAAGCGTCACTCCCCTAAACCGCCCGCGCGGTTTTTTCATGGGTGTAGAGCGAATGCGAAAGGGCCCTCCGCCTTGACACGCCGCGCGCGCTCACGCACCATGCAGCCCGCATCCGCTCCGCCGCCACGCGAAAGGACCATCTCCCATGCGCACAGGCATCTTCCTCCTCTGCCTCCTCCTCGGCTGCAACCGCTCCGAGAACGCCAACGTCGCCCAGAGCGGCGGGACAGGCCCCACCCAGACGGGCCCGAACATCAACGTGAACGCCACCATGGTCACGAGCGTCAACGGGGTCGGGGTGCGCGTGCGCTCCCACCTGCTCAACGCGAACATGGAGAGCATCAACGGCGAGACCCGCCTGGTCGTCACCCACGACGAGCCCGTGACCGACGCCATCTGCCGGCATGACCTCGCCTCCGTGGAGGCGGAGGGCCTCGACGGGCGCCCCTGCCCGCTGCGGGCCCGGGTCCTGAACCCGACCACCTGCTTGCTCGAGGTCTCGCCCCCCGAGCCGCGCTGAACGCCTAAGCATGGGCGTTTTTTATTCTGAACAGCGAAAACTTCCAAGATCTTCCGCATCTGGACCGCGAAAATAGCACCCGTAAGGATTGACACGGAGGCGATTTTCAGGTACAAGCTGAGCGCCGCTCCCCACTCGGGAGCTGGCCCGTTTTTCTCCACATATAGCCAAGAAAGGGCTTGACCCATGAGACGTTGCCAAACGCTCACGCTCGTCCGCCTCACGCTGCTGCTGTTCGCCTTGCTCAGTGGGCTCTTCGCCCGCACCGCGGAGGCCTATCCGCCGGCGGTCCCCAGACAGCGCGTCTACGACCTCGCCGGCT
>CAYYTQ010000019.1:0-19802 GCA_964474805.1 uncultured Gammaproteobacteria bacterium | reverse complement strand
GAGCGCTTCCATGGCATGGAAGAGGTCAACGGTTCGATCCCGTTAGGGTCCACCAACAAAAATTCCGCTTAGATGGCGGAATTTTTGCTATGGTTCCGACGGTTATTTAATTGCTATTCAGATACCGCCCTGTTCTTTCCTTAGCGAGATCACCATGGCTTACAGTTTTTTCTTATAGCCCGTCGATGTCACCTTCCCGCCGTTCAGCGGCAGTCGGTAGGTCCGTCGCTGCTCAAAGCCGGTCGGCGCGTTTTTCTTCGCGTCCCATTCTGTGCCCTCACCGCAGTCCCACGAGACCGTGGTTGCCGTTAGCTTCGCGGAACAGGGGCGGGCGTCTCCTCCGGGCGCTCCACCCACCCCCCAAGCCCGTACACCGTCAAAGACATGGATCGCCTTGCCGGTCACGACGATCACGGTCGTGCTCGCCATCCTGAGCGCTTCAGGGATTACGGCGTTGCCGTTCCTATCTAAGCTCCAGGTCGGCGTCTCCTTAGGCCAAACGGTAGCGGTGACGACGGTAACGTCCTTGTTGAGCTGACATACCGAATTCACGAGGAACCGGCTTGAGCTTGGGGTACTGGCCTCGACGCGTTCCAGGAGCATCTTGGCTGAGGTTGGCGTCAAAAGAGTGAGGGGCTCCGCAGCTTTGATTCGCGCATATTCCGTCTCATTTGCGAGGGTGCGCAGCAGGTCTCCCCCGGTCGCCCGTCCTCCTTCGACGCCGATGCAATCTGATGCCGCGGCGCGCTGGAGCGAGTATCCAGAGACGGCCTGGTCGCTCGGGGGGACACGGCCTTCGTGTAGGGCCCGTGCCGCTTCGGAAACGGTCGGCGCGGGTTTCGTTGATGAGAGGAATGAAGGGCGTGCACAGCCGGCCCCAATGAGGCAGGTGATGGCAACGAACGGAAGGAGCGAGGAGGATTTCATAGGGAAAGTGTATCACATGCCCTGATCCTGTCATGTGGTTGCACGGGCGGCGGAGAACAAATTGGCATTGATGGCGAAGCCACATCTTGATTGTTCCGTGAGAAGGAGCACAAGGCCGGATGGCGTCGCCTCAGAGTGCAAAAAACCGACCTGGCATGGTCGGTTTTTCGTTACTTGATATACGCCAACGGGTTTTTACGCTTTCCCCCGACATAGACCTCGTAATGCAAGTGCGTCCCTGTGGACCGGCCTGTCGTCCCTACATAGCCGATGACTTCACCGCGCTTTACGGTGTCGCCGGCCTTCACGAAGATCTTGGAGGCATGGGCATAGCGCGTGCGGAAGCCGCCGTCATGGTCGATGACCATCTGAAGGCCGTACCCACCATTGTTCCAGCCCGCCTCTTTCACGATGCCATCCTCAGAAGCGATGATGAAGTCCGTGTAATCGCCGTCGAGGTCAACGCCCGTGTGGTTCCAGCCGTAGTACTGGTTGATGACGCGCTTCGTGGTGGGCCATAGGAGCTTCGTTTTGCTTTGGGCGGCCGTTTCCGCGACCTCCTCTTCCGGCTGGGCGCGGGTGTCTTCCGTGTAATTCGAGAGTTCCTGGTAGATGTCGAACGCCTTATTCTTGATGCGGGCGATTGGGATATCGGATCGGACGCCCTTTGCGGATGTCACCTTGGGGGTCTTCGCCGTGCCGGCCGCGACCGTGATCGTGGCGGGTTTTGGGGCCGCGGCGGTAGCGGTTGTCGCCGGTTTCGGGGTCGCTACGGGCGTGGTCGCCGGTTTAGGCGGCGTTGCGGTCACGACCCGCCCCGGGAGCGGAGTCCCGCCGGGCACGATCAGTTCCGTCCCGGCCAACAAACTCTTTACGGAGCCGTTCCCGGCGGCGAGATCCGTCGTCGAGATGTCATATTGTTTTGCGATGCTGGCCAGGGTCTCGCCGCGCTTCACCGTATGCAGGACGCCGGAGACGGGGAGCAGCTTGAGCGTATCCCCTGGGCGAAGCCGACTCGTCGCGGTCAGGTCATTGGCCCAGAGCACCGTGTTCGTCGAGATCCCGTGCCGTCGCGCGATGGCCCCAATCGTGTCGCCGGCATGGACCGTATAGGTGGTGATTTCCGTGCGAGAGGTGGCAGGCGTTTCTGGGGCGGCAGTGGCGAGGACGGGCTCCGGTTCCGGAGGCGCGACAGGGCCTTCCAGGTCTAGCCGGCTCGGGCGTGGGCGAAGGGCGACGGTTCCAGCGATGCCGTGGTCCGTGGTTCGGTCGGTGGCGTCGGCCAGGTCGTAGTCAAAGTCAATCTTCGCGAGCGGTTGGACCGTGCCGTCCAGATAGGAAGAGGGGGCCTCAGAGGCGTCTTGCAGGGCAGTCTCTTCGATGACCGATTCCTGGCCGTTGGTGACAAGGGCGTAGAGGATCGAGTGCTGTCCCACGTCAGCCGCCGCAGAGGCCGGCTCCAGCTGCGCGAACGCGATCGGGACCGCCAAGGCGACAAGCAAAATATGCAACGTGTACTTACTGGTGAAAAACACGAAAAACAATCCGCGGGTTGATGCGACGGTCTTCCGGATGCGGAGCTGCGTAAAAAAGAAGATGCGATAAATCGGCAGCGAGACCAGGCGCGTAAAGGTGTTGCGAATCGGGACCGCCACGCGGTCATCGAGATAGGAAAAAAGCCTTCCAGCGTGTTGGGTCGCCGTGTGGAGCCCGCCTAGGGCCGTGAGGGCCAGGCGCGCCGCATGATAAGAAAGGGGAGAAGGCTTGATAGGATCCTCCGTAGCCATCCGCGAGCGCAAGACCGAAGGCGTCCAGGTCTGTCTTACAGGCCCGCAGCAGGCTGTTTACCGCTGCACGAAACATCTCGGGACCCTGGCGAGCCAGGGGTCTCGAAGACCAAAATAACGTACCTGCCAGGATACCGGTTCGCCCGCTGACCGTCAAGATTTGGCCAAAAATGGCTAAAACTCGTCTTTTTTGCGATAGGTGAAGGCTTCCGCCACATGCGCGGCCTCGATGCGCTCGCCGGCCTCGAGGTCGGAGATGGTCGCGGCAACACGAAGCAGGCGGGTATAGCCTCGCACGGAGAGCCGGTATCGGTGGATCGCTTGCTGGAATAAGGCGTCCGCGTCATGCGTGACCGTCCAACATGATCGAAGTTGGGCTAGCGAGGCATCTGCCGGTTGGTGAAGAGCGATTGGCGCCAACCGGTCCCGAAATCGCTCTCGAGCTCGCCGAATGCGAAGCAGTCGACCCGTCCCGTCTTCCGGGGGCGGGTTTGGCTGCAGGTCGGCGTCTTCCACACGGTCCATGTGGACGAAAAGGTCGATACGATCCAGTAACGGACCACTGAGACGCTTGCGGTACCGTTCAATGGCGCCCGGTGTACAGCGGCAGGTCGATCCTTGTGACCCGGCGAATCCGCAAGGACAGGGGTTCATGGTCGCGACCAGCTGGCAGCGGGCCGGGAAGCGCATGGCCCCATGGGCGCGGCTGATGTGGATGACGCGATCCTCAAGCGGCTGGCGCAGCGCCTCGAGGAGGATCCGTGGATATTCTGGGAACTCGTCGAGGAATAGGACGCCCTGGTGCGCGAGTGATATTTCGCCCGGTTTCGGCGGCGAGCCTCCGCCTACGAACGCCGGCAAGCTGGCCGTGTGGTGGGGTGAGCGAAATGGCGGCCGACGCATGAGGTCGGTCAGCGCGTGCTGGCCGGCCGCCGAATGGATCAGGGTCGCCTCGATGGCCGCTTCCTCATTCAGGTCAGGCAACAAATGGGAGAAGCTGCGTGCTAGGAGGGTTTTTCCAGAGCCGGGCGGGCCATAAAGGAGGATGTTATGCCCACCGGCTGCGGCGATCTCCAGGGCCCGCTTGGCTTGGGCATGCCCACGGACGTCGGTGAACGGGTCTGCGGAGGGTTCGAATGGGGCGGGTGGGGAGGCTATCGGTTTGGTGGCGGGGAGGTGGGCTTCGTTTTTCAAGTGGCGGACGAGCGCGTGGAGGGTCGGTACGCCAATGACTTCTATATCCGCAACGCACACGGCTTCAGAAGCGTTCTCGACGGGCAGGAATAGGCGTCTAGAGCCAATCTGGCGAGCCAGAAGGGCCATTGAAAGGGCTCCGCGCACCGGCCGAACATGCCCATCCAGGCCTAGTTCGCCAACAAATAACGCCTGCCGGACGGCTTCCGGCGGAATGCGTTCCTCATGCAAGAGGATGGCGATCGCGATGGGGAGGTCGAAGCTTGAGCCTGTCTTCTTTTGGTCGGCAGGGGCGAGATTGACGGTGATGCGGGTTTTTGGAAAGGCGAAGCCTGACTGTCGGATGGCGCTACGGATCCGTTCACGGGCCTCTTGAACCGACGCGTCCGCAAGCCCAACGAGCGTAAACGTGCTCAGGCCGGACGAGATGTCGGTCTCAACGGCAACGGGTTCCGAATAGATACCATGGAGAAAGGCGGTCGCGACGGAGGGGTTCATGCCATACCCCGTTCCACGGATCGTCGCGGCTGTCTAGGTTGCTTTTGGGCAAAGGTGAAAAAGAGGCCAAGGCAGCCAAAGATGATGCAGAGATCCGCCAAATTGAGTACGCTTCGATTGCCGATCAAGAGCCAGTCGCGGACGTAGCCGAGGCGCAAGCGATCGTAGAGGTTCCCGAGGGCGCCTCCCATGAGCAGGCTGGCCGCGGTGAGGGCGCCCGGGTGCTTCCACCACCAGGAAAAACGGAAAAACGTGGTCAGAAACCAGGTCAGGAACGCAAAGGAACAAAAAACGAGCAGCCAAACCGGGACGGGTGCGTTAAAGGTCGCCCCGCTGTTGACGTGCTGCGTGATTTGGAGCCAGGTGGTTCCAGGAGGGAAGCCGCCGGGCCACTGATCTGGGAAGGTGAAAAAGAGCCATTTTGAGCCGAGATCCAGCGCAAGGATGAGGACGCTTGCGAGGAATAGGGCGATGCCGCCTACAGCTCTTGCGTGAGCGTTTTTTTGCATGTGATACAGGCCGAGGAGGTGGGCCGCGCCTCGAGGCGCTTAGGATCGATGGGCTTCTGGCAGTATTTGCAGAGACCGTAGGAACCGTCTTTTACGGCCTGCATCGCCTTGCGAACGTCGCGAAGCTCCTCTTGCAGCCCCGCAATGACGGCAAGGTCATCGGAAACGGTCGTGGCCTCGATGGAGCTGTCGTCATCGGTCTCGACTTCGTCGGTAGGAGGTTTGGGAAGGTAGACGCCGGGCTGGTTCGGATCCTCATCCGCCATGTCCTCAAGGTCGCGCACCAGGCGCTGCTCCTCGTCTTTGAGTCGTTTCGTGATCTCTTTTAAGAAAGAAGTAGGAAGCGTCATATCCACGACTGTAGCATCGGTCGGATGCTCCGTGAAGAACGGATCAAGAGTCGTGTCAAGCGCTGGGTGTTTCGCTGATGTACGGCAAGGAGGTCGTCGCGGCACACGGCCAGGTGGGCTGTTCCCAACGTATTGAAAATAGCCCAAACAAAAAAATCCAGAATTGACAAGGCGCCGATGGCGAATCCTTGAGAGGGAGTCGCCAGATCGGCGCCGCAGGAGCGAAGGCGGGAAGGCCTTGTTCGTCCGATACCACGAGGGGCTGGACGAGGGTCGGCACAACCAAGGAGCCAACGCTGAGAGAGATGTCTCGAACCTATCCGTGGGCAGAGCCCCCGATGGCACGCCAGAAGGTCGTACCATATAGGTGGGGGATACCTCGTTGCCGCCACAAGCACGTGCGACAAGCGCGGACAAGTGGGAGACCTTCCCATGCCGTGAGGCATCAATCCCGTGAGGGAATAGGGGAAGGGTCAGAAGCTTGCGCTCCGTTCCCTTTCTCTACAGGCAAAGAGAGAAAAGGGCTTTCCCAGGACAGAAAGGGAACGGAACTTCAGAGTGATGTGCGAGGCGCGCCTAGGAGAGGAGCGTCCGCTGGAAAGAGCGACGAACTGGCAATGACCCTGCCAGGAGGTGAGGAACATGCCAACAACCTGCCAACCATACGACACGAAAGAGCGAACGGACCGACACGAACAGGTCCCGACCGTAGATTGTTCCAACGACCAACGAAGCGTATCCGACCGACGAACCCGACAAAGAGCGAGGTGACTGACGAAAGAGCGAATCGAACGAAAGAGCGAGATCTTCAATTGTGGAACGCCGGGTCAAAGGTAATCGCTCGGTCGCGACGAGGCGCGGACGGAGCACAGAAGAGATGGTGCCCGGCAAGAAAGGTGCGAGGTGTGGCTGCGTGTTTTGTTTTTTCAACCACATATCCACTATACCATTTTTTTTCGGGAAAATCAACCGGAGGGAGATTACGCGCGCGGGACAGGGGTGTTCTTCACTTATCCACAGATCCGCACGAGAGCGGTCAAAGATAAAAACGGTGCCGAGCCCCCTACTCAAGGCAGATCGACAGCCGTTCTCGGAAGGCGCCAACCTCGAGGAGGTCGACGCGTGCGGATGGGAGTAGGGACGGAAGCAGGCGGACCAGGGTTTCGCCGCGAAGGCGAAGGAAGGGGTGGAAGTCGGGGGTCGAGCACGTGCGTCCGGTCGAGGAGGGGATATCGCCGAGGCGTAGCGTCGCGTCGGTCGGTGCGGAACTGGTCGCCGTAAGCAGGTTGCTTCCCGAATCGTCTGGAAGAAGGCGGCGCTCAGTTCCTGATGCGGGCAGAAAAAGGTTGCTTTGCAGGGTTGGCGTACCAAAACGGAGCTCCCAGGAGCGTCCGGCCGCGGTGTCGGTCCAGGATATGCGTTCAAGCTGTTCTCGGAGCGGGGCAAGGCCTTGGCCGTTCACCGAAGCGGAAGCAAGGAAGGCGGTATCAAACACGTTATGCTGCAGAAGATACGAAACGTCATCCGTCTCCGAAAGCGCGCCCTGTACCGAAGCGGGGAGCGAGCTCGTCAGCAGGGTTGGGCTCCAAGCCAAAAAAACAGGTTCCGAACTTGAGCTTTGCCGCCAGGCAAGCGCTCCTAGTGCATCTGGAGCTTGTTTTAGCCAAGTTTTGGTTTCAATAAGACGGAGGGGACGGGTCGCGGCCGCTTCACCCATCACGCTTAGTCGATACAATCCATGCCGTTCATGGGATTTGAAACCTTTTGGGGCCTTCACCCAAAACGGGGCCAGGATCCAGGTGGGGCGTTCAAGGGTTCCGCCTATTAATATAGTAGAGCGACTATCGGGAATGGCTTCGGTCCAGGCGGGTGGGATGGGGACGGTTGTTTGCCTCCGTAACCAGTGTTGCCCGGCGGGGGGAAGGGTCGCCGTGATCACGGTTTCTGGGGTCGAGAAAGTGACGCGACGTTGCCAGATCCGGCCGCCAATGCCAGCGAGGAGAAGCAGCACGAAAAGGGCTCCCAAAAAAAACGGCAGACGGGCGAAGGGGAAGCGATCCACGCGCTCATCAAGAATGATCCGATGGTCGCTTCCGAGGGGTAAAAAGGTTTCCTCCATGTGATGACCCTCCTAGGCTAGCGGATTTTTCGACGGCTGGCTATGCGGCGGTCGGTTCTCAGGCAGACGAGGAGCTGGTATTATGTGCGAAGATTCTTCCGTAGCTCCTTTTATCCTTCTTTATGCCAGACGGAACCGCTTCGAGAAACCGCCCCAAATCACCTGCTGAATCTTCGCGCGCGGTAGCGATCCGCTGGATAGATGATGCCGTGCGCGCGCTTCCGTTGGATGCGGACGGCGCTTGGTGGTTGGCGGATGATGACAACTTTAATTTTAATAATGAGCGTTTTGATGGGCTCGTCGCAAAGATCGCCGTTTATCTCGCGGGGAAGACGGAGGCTGTTTTGGGCTTGGAGCAGGCGGAGTTTCTGGGGTTGATTCGGGCGAGGCTGGAAACAAAGGTTGGAGCCATGATGAATGCGGATAAGCGAAACGAGGGTCGGAGGATCCCCGGGATGGACCTCATTAGGGAATGGCGTTCGGTGGATCTCGAGTTTGGGTATGGATATGGGTACGATTGGGGCGCGGATCTTGATGAGATCCTGCCGAGATCTTGGGGGCCTCGACCGATAGAGCGGCAGGTTGGTGCCGCCCGGCTCTTGAATGCGGTTCATGCCGCATCTCAGGATAAGCAGGCGTTAACGCAGCTATTGTTGCCCATCGTGACGCGTGACGATTCCGGCGAACGCATTTTGAGAAGGCGCAGGGCCGATTGGACGATTGAGGGCCTGCATTTGACGCATGGTGAGAAGGACGAGAGCGTGTATAAACTAGCAAAAATCGTTGATCGTCGAGAAAAGAAACGGGGTTTCGTGTATCCGAGGGCTGAGCTTGCCCAATATCTGGAGGCGGTTCTGCTTTCTCCCATGCCGCAGGTCGAGAAAGATGCCTTTTTGGCGGCGATGCTTCACGTGCGTCCGTTTGTTCGGGGGGTGAGCGATTATCGACCGGGATATGGTGGGAAAAATGATCTGCGACAAGAGGCGGGGGTGCGAATCACGCTGCCTACGGGTGTGGGGTTTGAACTTCTGGACGATGGGGAGTTGAGATTGTTTGGGGAGAACGACCCCGAGCAAGCGGATCTCAGGCCGATCGACGCCGTATTTTTCATGGCATTGATTGATTCCGGGCGGTTACCGATGAGCGCGATGGACGCCTTCTACCAATTTGACGAACGTCCGAACGGGCTGACGCTCCACGTGCACGTTAAGCGTTTTCCGGGGCATGCGTCTGAGGTCAAGATGGATTTTGTTGCCTCCCCTTTAGGTATGAGTGACTTTCCCAGCTTGTATGCGGCATTTTTATTGTCGCGTGACCGACGCTTAAGCGACCAAATGAGGTCGCGCTTGCGCTGGCTTTTTGAGAGTGACGTGAAGCCGCAAGTCGAGACGCGTATATACGCAAGCTAGTGACCGGGAGATCTCTTTAAAGGAAAAAATGAGCCAAGTCGGCTCATCTTTTCCTATATCAGCTGTAGCTAGTTTGATGCCGTCTACCCCTCTCTCCCTCCCCGGAACGCCGGTCGCGCTCCTTCGCGCGGCGGTCTGGTAGGTGCGGTTGGTGGCGCTGGCGGGAACGTGTTCCCTTCGACGCGTTTCATGGAGAGATTGAGGCGTCCCATGCTGTCGATCTCGTAGACGAGGACCTTCACCATCTGGCCGATCTTGACCTGATCGTCGACGCGGTTGACGCGATAGGGGGCCAATTCGGAAATGTGGACCAACCCTTCGACCTTCGGGAGAATCTCGACGAAGGCGCCGAAATCGAGGATGCGCGTGACGCGGCCTTCGAACTGCTCGCCAGCCTTCACCTCGCGGGTAAGTTGCTTGATCCAGTCGACGGCTTGCTGAAGCGACTCGGGGTTCGTGGACGTGACGGTCACCTGACCGCTGTCTTCGACATCGATCTCGACCTTGTGTTTGGCGATGATCTCGTTGATCACCTTGCCGCCCGGGCCGATCACGTCGCGGATGCGCTCCGGGTTGATCATGAAGCTCACGATGCGTGGGGCATACTTGGAAAGTTCCGCGCGCGGGGCAGGGATGGTCTGTTCGATGACGTCGAGGACCTGCAGGCGGGCGGTGTGGGCGCGTGCGAGGGTTTCCTCGACGACGCTCCAAGGCAAGCCGCTCGTTTTGGTGTCCATCTGGATGGCGGTGATGCCATCACGGGTGCCCGCGATCTTGAAGTCCATGCCGCCGTTGCCGTCCTCAAGATCCTGGAGGTCGGTGATCACCTGGTATTTGCCGTTCGCCTCATCGCTGGCAAGGCCCATGGCGATGCCCGCGACCGGAGCGGCGATCGGTACGCCCGCGTCCATGAGGGCGAGGGTCGAGCCGCACGTGGCGCCCATCGAGCTGGATCCGTTCGAGCTCAGCACTTCGGACACGACGCGCATGGTGTAGGGAAACGCTTCGCGATTGGGAATGACGGGCATCAGCGCGCGTTCGGCAAGGGCTCCGTGGCCGATTTCGCGACGGCCGGGGCCGCGGTTCGGCTTGGTTTCGGCAACAGAATAGCTGGGGAAATTGTAGTGGTGGAAATAGCGCTTGGTGAGCTGGAACTCCATGGTGTCGAGCGTCTGTTCCATGCCCGGCGAACCGAGCGTGACGGCAGACAGGACCTGTGTGGAGCCGCGTTCAAAGAGCCCGGACCCGTGGGTACGTGGCATGAGGCCGACGATGGCGCTCAGCGGCCGGATCTCGTGCAGGCCGCGGCCATCCGCGCGCCGACCTTCTTCAAGAATGAGGCGCGTGACCTCGGTTTCGGCATAGTCGCTGACGCGAAGGGCAATCGCCTTTTTCCATTCCTTGCCCAGGCCCTGTTCGGCGGCGTGCGTGAGGGCGGCCGACTCGAGCTGTTTCACGGCTGCCTTGCGATCGGCTTTCGTGCGTAACGGATTGGTGAAAAGTTCGCGGCCGTGTTCGGCGAGGAACGCCCGTACGACGCGGTCAACATTGGCAAGTGCCTCGACCTTGGCCGGGTCTTCACCTGTTTTGGCGAGGGGGCGTTTTGCTTTTCCGTGCTTGGCGACGACCTGCTTGATGAGATCGACGACCGGCTGCAGGTTTTTGAGGCCGAACTGCAAGGCGGCGAGCATGTCGGCTTCGGCGACGCGCTTGGCCCCCGCTTCGACCATAAGGGTCTTTTCGGACGTGCCGGCGACGACCAGGTCGAGGTCACCTTCTTCCGTTTGCTGGTAGGTCGGCATCAAGATGAGCTGGCCGTCTTTGCGTCCCACGCGGACGGCGGCGATCGGTCCGTTCCACGGGATGTCTGAAAGGGCGAGCGCGCAGGAGGCGCCGATCAGGGCCGGGATATCGGCATCGTTCTCTTGGTCATGCGAAAAGACGGTCGCGACCACGGCGACCTCATTCCGTAAATCGTTGGGGAAGAGGGGGCGGACGGCGCGGTCGACGAGGCGGCCAGACAGGATGGCTTCGTCCGTGGGACGGCCTTCGCGCTTGATGAAGCGGGAGCCCTTGATGCGGCCGGCCGCGTACATGCGCTCTTCGAAATCCACGCTAAGTGGGAAGAAGTCGGCCTCTTCGCGGGCTTCGCCGAGCGTCGCGGCGCAGAGGACCATGGTGTCGCCATACCGAACGACGCAGGACGCGTTGGTCTGTTGGGCGAGCTGGCCGACGCTGATGGTGAGCGGCCGGCCGGCGAATTCGATGGAGTAGTCTTGGGGGGAAGGCATACGGGTTGGTCAGGGGGCGCTAAAAGGTGACGCGGATCTGGCGGCGTGGGCCACTGCCGTGACGCGGCTTGTCGCCGGGGGCAGGGGAGTCGGAAGGGGCGGGCGGGGTCACGGGGCCGCCAAGGAGCGAGGCTTCCTCGTCGGAAGGGAGCTCGAGCGGGGCGTTGTCTGGATCTTGCTGCGCTTTGGCGGGGAGACCGCGACGGCGCGGGCGGATGAGGAACAGGTCCGGATCGCTGGCCAGATCGAGAAAAGAGGAAGCGATCTCCTTGAGGCGGGCGTTGGTGGATGACTCGAATGCGACGACTTCGCAAAGGACGCCGTGGTTTTGCAGGTGTTCGACGAGCGGCACGAAATCGCCGTCCCCTGTGACGAGGACCACGACGTCAACCTTCGATGAGATCGCGACCGCATCGATAGCCATGCCGACATCCCAATCGGCTTTCTTTTGGCCGCTGGCGAACTCTTGGACGTCTTTCATCTTGAGTTCGATGCCGTTCTGCGTCAATGCTTCAAAAAACGCTTGTTCTTCACCTGTTTTTGATTTGGCGACATAGGCGATGGCGCGAATGACGTGTCGGTCCCCGACGGCGGCCGCGACGACCGCAGGGAAGTTCACACGGGCGCTGAAGATATGCTTCGCTGAATGGTACATGTTTTGCGTGTCGATGAAGATCGCGACGCGCTGGTCTGGACGTTTGAACATAAAAAGAAGAATTTTCCTTATTAAAACCGTACGGGAATAGTCTACCGTAAACGCGTGAATTTGTCTAAGATGAGGGAAAAACTAGCGATTTGCCGAGCAAGGGAAGCATGTCTTTCGCCCGAACGGCGGTCTTTGGGGCGAGTGTTCGTTGTGGTGCGCTTCGGCGTTCGCGTTCTCTGGAGCGGCTGACGGCCGTCCGTCGTCCCTCGTTCTCCCTTTTCCTCCCCCTGTGCTATCATGAGGGTGATTCTCCTATGGCTCTTTTTCGTCGCTTTGTAGAGGCTCTTCTCGTGATGGGGATGGTTTTTGGCGGGGGATTCGTCGGGGCGGCTAACGCATACGCCAATGATTGCCAATGCGGCTGCACGTTTTCGGGTGGTGTCGGCGGGGTCGGCGGAACGGGTCCGACATGTACGGAAGATCGGCAATGTACGCAGGCGGCGTGTAGCGACTATTGTGCCGCGCGTGGCATGTTGCCAGGAGTTTTGACGGGCGCACGCGTGTACCGATGCGTGGATTTTTCGGGACCGTCCGTTCCTCCCGCTCCGGCACCCGCCCGAGATCCGGATCCGGCGCCAGCCGCTCCTTCTGGTGGCGGCGGAGCTGCTCCTGCCGGACAGCCGACGACCGGACCGGCGGCGGGCGGGACGCAAACGGCAGGGGGCGGGGCTGCCGCTCCGGCCGCGTCCGGGGCCACGTTCCGTTTTGAGCTTCCGTCCTGTACCGAAAACGGCCAATGCACGTTGACGGACATCATCAATACGGGGGTCCGCTTCGCAAATTTCTTGCTAGCGATCTCAGGCGTCGTCTTTTTGGGCACGTTCCTTTACGCCGGCGCAAAGCTCCTCCTGTTCGCATATGAGGCGAAGCAAGTCGCTGAAGCGCAAAAGATGGTGACGGGTGCCTTCGTCGGGATCGTGATCATCATGGTCGCCGGTGTCGCGGTGCGGTTTGTTTCAACGGGGCTGGGCGTCAGCTCTTCATACACCCGCCTGCCCGGGCGGTCCGTCCCTTCAGCAACCACCCCGGCGGCGCCGGGTGGCACAACGCGCTAACCTTTTCTATGACTTCCTTCTCTCGTGTCACGGGCATCGCGCTCGTCTTGGCGGGTCTGCTGCCGCATCATGCCTTTGCGCAGTCAGGCGGATCCTTGCCGGCCTCCGGGTCGAATCGCGGGACCTGCTCGTTTCGCTGCGTCTCCGCGACGAATCCAGACGGTGAGCGCCTGGTCCCGCAGCGCATCATCGCCTGTACCACCGCGCCGACGGACCAGACGTGCCTGAACGAGTGTAACCGTATTTGCCCGATCACGGGCGCGGAGGGAAATAACATCCTTCCGATCACGAGTGGGGAGGGATTGCGTTGCGCTCGTGACCCGGTGCCGACATGCGTCGTCCCGAACCGGTCGCCTGCTCAGCCTGCAGCGGGGACGAACGCGACGGCGGGGACGGGGGGTGCTGCCGGGCAAACGGCGAATACCGCGGCTGAATTGCCCAACCCGCTTGGAACGACGGACCTTGTCGTTCTCTTTGGCCGGGTCGTCCGCGCAGTCACCGGAATCCTTGGTGCCTTGGCCCTGCTCTGGTTTATTTGGGGCGGCGTCCTTTGGATGACCGCCGGTGAGAGCAAGCGCACCGAAGAGGCAAAGACGGTGGTGAAGAACGCGGCGCTCGGGATCGTGATCCTCTTTTTCTCGTACGGGTTGGCGACGGCATTCCTTTCGATCTTCGAAGAAACGGGCCGACGCTCAGCGCAGCCGGCCGGCCCCCTTCGTGACACGACCCCTTCTGCTCCCTAGCTTATGAAGCCTACCGCTCTCCGTTTCGTCCTTGGACTCGCCCTTGCCTTTGTCGCAGTTTCGCTCGTGCCGACCGAGGCTTTTGCGGGTAACTGCACCTCGTTTTGTCGCAACCTGACTCCACGTCAGAATGGGTCGGTATATGTGACCCAAATCGTCGGGAATAGCTGCTCAGCGGCCGCGGAGTGCCGAGTCGGGCCGCCGTGCACGGGCGATACGGTAACAGCCTCACCTGAGACGGCGCGCGAGTTTTGCCAGTCGGCCCTGAGCGGCGCATTGTTATTGACTGCAGAAGAGCTGCGCGCCACCTCGTGGTGCCGTGACCTCTTGAATACGGATCGAGCCCAGACGCATTACGACGGCCGGTGTCTCATCATCCCGCCTGGCGCTCGCCCTTCAGACCTAAACTCGGATCCGGTCGTGAGCCCCACGCCTGTCCCGGCTCCGTTCAGGCCGGGAGATACGTTCCGTTGCCGGTTCCTGTGCGCGGGCGATTCCCAGGCGCGAGATGGGGGGTCGTGCTCCGCGGCGACGGACCAGGCCACGTGTGTCGCGGAGTGCCGCCGCACCTGCCAAGCGGTTGCCACGGGCCCCGAGCAGGCATGTCTGGGATTGCAGATGGGTGGACGGGTATCTGCCGTCCTGACGGACATGGAGCGTGCCCCGCAGTGCATCCCGACCACCGGTCCTTCTCCGAGCGTCGCCGGGTTAACCGATACGCAGCGGTTTGAGACCATCAACGAGACCTTCGCAAACCTCTCGATCCCGGTTTTCATCGGAAACCTCATCAAGGCCTTGTTGGGGGTTGTAGGTGCCTTGTTCCTTGCGTTGCTTGTTTGGGCGGGCCTGCAATGGATGACGGCAGGAGGCGACTCGGCCCAAGTGAAGGGTGCCCAGACCACTGCGCGGAACGCCATTCTGGGCGTCGCGATCATCGCGCTTTCCTACACCATGCTCACCGCCTTCATGCAGGTCGTTGCGGAGTTTGCGGGGCTGGGTTCTTGACGCGTTTCTTGCTCTCGGCATCGGTGTGCTATAATCGAACCGCAGTCACACGCGTCACGCGCGTTTGCTCTATGCAACTATCTTTTACACAGAAAGGGGGTGAACGTTCATGACAGCAGCATGGAAAAAGCTCTTTGCTGGGGTCGCTACGGCCTCCATGGCAGTGGGTATGTTCACCCCGTCGTTCGCCTTCGCGCAATCCCGTCCTTCGGCCGGGACCTTGACGCCTGACGATTTAGGCGTAACGGCAATCGAAACCAGCGGCATTAAGCTGGGTGGTGGCGACGTCCGTCAGACGGCCGCGCGCATCATCAATGTGGCATTGAGCTTCCTCGGGATTATTTCGGTCATCATCGTCATTGTCGGCGGCTTCAAGTATATGATCTCCGGCGGAAATGAGGAGAAGACGAGCGAGGCGAAGAACCTCATTGTCTCTGGCATCATCGGGTTGGCGATCATCTTGTCCGCTTGGGCCATCACGCGCTTCGTCCTCGGGAGTCTCCTCTCGGCGACGACCGGCAGCAGCGGGTCCTCCCTGTAAACCGCCTAAGGTCCTTCCCCTCCCATGTCCCTCTCTCGTTTTGGCAAAAGCCTTCTGCTCGGCGCGGCCTTGCTCGTGACGCCGATTCTGGCGTCCGCGCAGGTGTCAGCCATCCAGGGCGGCGTCAATTCGGCGGCGAACGCGGCCTTCGGCTCGGCTCGTCCGACCTGTACGGGCACGCAATGTGTCGTCAACATCGTTGCGAACGTGGTCTCGATCGGCCTGCAGTTCTCCGGTGTCCTACTCCTCTGCTACCTCCTCTACGCCGGTTTCCTCTGGATGACGGCGCCAGACAGCAAGCAGGTGGGACAGGCGCAGGACATGATCAAGAACGCGGTCGCGGGGCTTCTCCTCATCGTCGTCTCCTTCGCCATCTCGAGCTTCGTACTTGATAGCTTGCAGACGATCGTCACGGGCTCTCGTCCTGCGCCAGCCGCAGGAGCAGGGGCTCCCGTCGATGGGGCTGGAGCAGGGGCGGGAGCAGGTGGGGGCGGTGCCTAGGTGGGCGTTGGATAAATACTAACAACGTTGGTTTCATATTATGAACATTCGATCAGCTCTTTACACGGGTGTCCTGGCGCTGACCGTGTTGGCAGGCCCTGCTGGTGCGTTCGCGCAAACGTCGCCGACCCCGGTCCCGACGGGTGGGCAGAACCCGTTCCAGTACGCACAGCAAAGAAACAACACGATCCAGGCTCGTTCGGGCCTCACGGGCGCGAGTGACCTTCCGACGATCGTTGGAAACATCATCAATATCGTCCTGAGCTTCCTGGGGATCCTGCTCTTGGTCTACCTCGTCTACGCCGGCTTCCTCTGGATGACGTCGTCCGACTCGAAGGGTCCGGAAAAGGCCAAGGAAATGATCAAAAACGCCATCATCGGCCTGATCATTATCGTCTCTTCGTTCGCCATCTCGAACTTCGTCCTCAACGCGCTTCCGAGCGTCACGGGTGCGCGGTAAGAGACCGGACAAGGGCAAAAAACACTCGCTTTGGCGGGTGTTTTTTAATGCTCGCGCGCAGCGCGGGCGTGCGGATGGGCGAGGGCAAACGAGCCGACGATCGCGATCGCAAGCGCGTCGGCCGCGTCGTCTGGCTTTGGAATTTTATCTAATTTTAGCGTTATTTTTACCATCTCCTGAATCTGCTTCTTGTCCGCCTTTCCCCAGCCTGTCAGCCCTTGCTTCACCTGATTTGGCGTCAGTTCCACGATGGGAATTCCCGCATCAGCCAGCGCGAGCAAAATCACGCCGCGGGCCATTCCGACCTTGATCGCCGTTTTGGCGTTGGTCTGGAAGAAGAGGTGCTCGATCACGGCCGCGTCCGGCTTGAAGTGGCCGACCGTCTTCGCGACGGCGTCGCGAACCTGCTGTAGCCGAAAGGAAAAATCGCTTTTGGCGCTGGTTTGGAGGCAGGCATGGGAAATCCAGGTAAGCGTGGAGCCGTGTTTTTCAATGATGCCGAAGCCTGTACGGTCAAAACCGGGGTCAATGCCGAGGATGCGCATGGGATGAGTATAGCGCAACTTTAGGGGCGCCGGCGTCCTGAGAGAAGAAAATGGCCTTATCGGACGGCCTTCCAAGTGGGGAAGAAGCGCGCGATTCGGCTCAAAAACACATCCAAAGATGATCTCGGCGTCCGCACAAAAAAACGCACCACGTATGCGTGATGCGCGACTAAGCTCTTTCCTTAAGCCCTCTGATGAGGAACAGCAATCCGATCAATCCCGTCACTGCAGCTACGATGTATAGCGGCGATAAAGGGGTTTTTGGTGCGGATGGAGGAGCGGCCGTGTTCCGTGCGTCAGGGGTTGGGGATGGCTCCTCGATATCACTCGACGGAACGGGTGTCGGGACCGGATCCGGGAGCATGGGCGCTTGGGCTGTGGAGGTGGCAACGATCGGGCTGGCGGGGGCCGTCGCGTCCGGGATGGGTGACGGCTGACTGGGTGACGTAGGCGCGGGAGCGGCCCTTTCCGTGCTTGAGGCGGCCGGCGTGGGAGGGGGCGGCGTCTGGCGTGTGGGGGAAGGGGTTGGGACCGGGGAAGAGGGGCGCGCGGACGTTGGGGCGGGAGGGGTCGGCCGCACCGAGCGGCTCCGGTCGAGCGGATACGCATCCTGCGCATCGCTAATGCCGTCACCGTCGGTATCGCGGTTTTTGGGATCCGTCCCAAGTTCGCGTTCGCGGTCGTTCGTCAGACCGTCGCCATCGATATCCGGGTCTTGCGAATCGTCGATCCCGTCGTTATCGGTGTCGGTCGAGCGGCTCGCATCGAGCGGGGCGGTGTCATTGCCGTCCACGACGCCGTCGTTATCGTCATCGGGATCGATGCTGTCGGCGATGCCGTCACTGTCATTATCGCGCTCCACGGTCGTATTGACCCGAATCTCGTTGTTGATGCGGTCCTCGTCAGGCGTGCTTACGTCGGCGATCACGCGGATCGTGAGGGTGTGTTGGCCGGGCGTACTCGGACGCCAAGAGATCCATACGTCGTCCGGCCGGCCCGATGTCTTAACGGAAATGGCCTTGCTGCTGATCACGACGTCGTTATCGAGCACCTGCAAGACGCCCTCGGTGTCTTGCGTGCCCTTGTTTTGGACGGTCACGTAAATGCGGGCGCTTTGTCCCGCCAACGGCATGGCCGGCACGAGCACGACGTCCGAATTCTGGACGGAAAGGTCGTAGTCCGCCGCGGAAACGAATGCTGGGGTGGCGAAGAATGCGAGCAGGCCAGCGAAAAAAAGGGAAGGGAAGGCGCGCATAAAAAGGGACGAGAAAAGGGTAGCATGTGTGAAGGGGGAGGGATAGGGAATCGAGGTTTTCGCAAAAAGAAGAGGCCCCCGACGTGTCGGGGGCCCAGGCGTTAAATCCGATCCCGCGCATCCGCGCTCTTGTATTCGAGACCATAGCGCGTCTGTGCGGTCAGCGGGCGGTACTCCATGGTGCATTCGTGTTCGAAGGGGTCGTTGCAGGCCCAGACATTTTCCCAGGAGACGTGCTCCTCGATGAAGGCGATCCGATCGGCTTCCTGCTCCCACGAGAACCGCTGTGAGAGTTCGTCCAGGGCCGCGCGAATCCCCTCAGCGGTATCGGCCTCCGGGTCCAGCCGCTCCACCGTATTCGCATGCTCATCAAGCCAGTAAATACCCATTCTCATCTCCCTTTCCCGTCAAAGACGGATGTCCCTGGGCTGGAAGGGGAGCGAAGCTAGGGGAAGGAAGCGTACCGCTTGTCGGCTACCAGCCCGCGATCTCGCGCAGTCCGCGGAGCGACCGTGCGTAGGCGATCAGGATCCAGGGGTTCGTCGCGTCGAGCAGCGTCCGGGCCCTCGTGGCCAACTCGCGTCCGTAGGCGCCGCGGGCGAAGCCTTCGAGGGCGTCGAACGCCTGGGCCGGGGAGCGCCACCCTTGGAGGCGGCAGGTGCGCTCGATCTGCTCCAGGGCCCCTTCGCGGATCCAGTCGCCGAGGCCGTCCGCCTCGTCCTGGGGATTCGGATTGAGGCGCTCCGCTTCCTCGAGGACACATTCCGCGGCCAGGAGCGTTGGGACGGGGTCGAAGAGCTCCGCGAGCAGCCTCATGGGCAGCCCGTACTCGCGGAGCTGGTCCTGGTACCGGTCGTGGGCCGCGTTCGCCTGCTGTCGAGCGTCCGCCTCGGCGTCACACCAGAGGTGGAACGGTTCGTTGTTGCGCCGGTCGCGGGCGTCCGCGGCCTCGGCCTTGATGTCACGGACTGTCACGTCGTCCGCCCTTGCGTCGCGCCGATGTCCGCGCGAGTGCTGCATCTGAGCGGAAATGCTCATGCGGATCCGTTCAGAGGTGAGCGGATGCGGCTGAGCGTTTCTAATCGTATTTCAGGGAAGGCCTCGATACCGAAACAGCGCGGTGCGCGCTGTAAACTCCCTCTTCTTCCAGGGATCTTCCTTGAGAGAAGAGGGGGTCCCACGCGGACCATCGGCGCATGCGCCGGATGGGGCGTGGGAAAGGGGCTAGGCCGCGACTGACGCCGCGTTGCCCGCCACTTTGAAGCGTGCCACCTCCGCGCGGAGCGCCGGGTCGTTGGCGAGGATTGTCGCCTGCTGTTCCCGCAGCCACGTCAGGAGGGTGTCGATCGCCTCGGGATGCTTGTCCCAGGTGCGGCTCGACCAGACGCGCAGGAGGCGGTTGACCTCCTCCCACATGACGCCATTACCCTCCTTGTCGACGTCTCGAATGAAGGAGGCGGCCGTGGATTCGACCACGGATTCACGCTCGTTGGCGGAGAGCCGTTGCCAGACATCCACGAAAACCGTATAGGCATCTTCGTCGCGGGAGGCGCTGAGGAAGTGGCGGCCCATGATGACCTGGCCAACCTCGGTTAGGGGGAGCTGAGGGATGACGGCCCCCTGCTTGCCGTCGCGCTGGCCGTGGCGCGAACCCTTGCGGCCATGAACGTCATTGCCCATGGTCTCAGCCTTCGATCGTGTCGATGGCTGGGAACATGGGCGAGAGCTTGTGGGGGATCGTCCCTGTCCGTGCTCGTCAGCGAGTGGCGGGCACAGGTTGGGAGCGGACGCCATCAGGAGGATGACGTCCGCGGGGGCCCAGCCGGTGAGCAGGACGCTCACCGACCGGACCGCCCAGGTTGGTCACGCCGCCGCGGAGGCGACGGGGGGCACCGACGCCGCCGGGG
>CAYYTQ010000018.1:0-22927 GCA_964474805.1 uncultured Gammaproteobacteria bacterium | reverse complement strand
TCGCGCTGGGACTAACGTTACTGATGATTGGAAAATGTTAACAGGACCTAGTTCAAAGAATCTGATGGGCTTTTTTTGACGTTCGTGCCGTAAACTGTTATATTTATTGACAAATATGAAGCGTCCCGTTTCCGCCAAAGGCCTCCCTTCCGCTGCCGCCTTGCGCACTTCCGGTCTCCCGGAACGCGAAGCGGCCATTTGGTATGCCCTGACGTCGGAAGGGATGGCGAACGTCACTGACCTTGCGCGGCGTACCAGCCTGCACCGTCCTGCCGTCTACGCGCAACTGGAAGCGCTCTTGGAGAAAGGGTTGGTGGAGATCGTGAAGGGCCCGGGCCGCCGGCGCTACCGATCTACGGGAGCGGCCCGCTTGGCGGCGTGGACCGCCGAACAGGTCGGCCAGCTCTCCGAGCCGCTCATGCGCTTCCAGAAGGCCGAGTCCCAGGCCTTGCCGGAAGAGATCCGCCTCTATCGCGGGAAGGAACTGTGCCGCGTGTGGGAAGACCTCGCGAAGAGTCCGAAACGGACCGTCTTTTATCGCTACGATGGGTATCCTGGCGACGTCCACGTAAGCAAATACGTGCCGAACGAATACATTGAAAGCCTGAAATCACATGGTTTGGAGCGGTTCGTCATCACCAACCAGGCCTTGCGCCGTCGCGCTTTCGTCAAGCGCGTCGAGTGCGCATCCCGCATGCTGCCGGGGTCTTTCGATGCGTTCGAGGACGGCATCACCCATTTCATCTACGGCGATACCATGGCCCTGGTCGATCTCAAAAACGAGATCGCCTTCGTGGTCAAGAACGAGGCGCTCGCGTCGTTCCATCGAAAACTGTTCCGGTACCTGTACCGGTCGTTGGCGGAGTAGGGCTAGGGACCGTAAAAATAGGGCCCGTACGTATCGGCGAGGATCCGGAAGCTGCGCTCGAAAGCGGCGTGTTTCCAGGTTGTGCTTAAGTCTCGGCCTCACCATCCCAGTCCGCCTCGATGAGACGGTGTCCGCCCCCCCTTTTTTTTCATAGGCGTGTGAATACAAAAAAATCCCTGTAAAGGGGGAGTGGGGAAAAGGGGCCGCATTCGCAGGTGTCGGACCAGGGGCTAGCGATTGTCTGGCGGATCGCCTGAGGGCGTGGCAGCTGGCGGCTTCTTGTTGAGGGCGGCCCGTAGGATGGCATCCGTGCCCATGTTGAGCAGGTCTCCCAACGAGGTGCCCTCGATGCCGACGACGACCGCCACGGGTCGGCCGTGGTTTGTGATGATGATGGGGGCCGTTTGGGCTTGCTTGATGAGGGCGCTCAGCCGCTTCCGCGCTTCGGCGATCGGAAAGACGCGTTTGTTCATGTCGGACCTCAAGGGACGGGTGTCTTTCGGTGCGGATACCTTGTCTAAGAACGCGCGCTTTGTCAATCTTCCCGATCGTGCCCTTGGCGTTTTCGAAGATGGTTCCGAGGAGACGAGTCGCCCTTTCTTTTTTCTGGCACCAACCAAGCACGGTGCCTGGATGATGGCATCGATGGTACTGGCGGCGACCAAAAAAGGATGCGGTCTTACCGAAAAACCGCATGGATCACGCGTGCGAATGCTAGGGGTAAGGCGCGGCGGCTATCGGGCCTTAAGCATGTCCCATAGCCGTTCCAGGTCGCCCGGACGTTGCGAGACGAGACGGATGAATGAAGTGAGCGGCGCGACGCCATCCAAGTGGACCCGCCTGTTCTGGTACGCGCCTTTTTTGCCAAGGAAGATGTCCATCAGCCGCTCCACGGTTTCCGCGTCCCTCCGTTCGAGTTCATTCAGGACGTTAATTTCGAGCCGGTCTTCCTGTGCGGGCCGTTGCGGGCGACCGTACGTTGGATAGCCGGAGGCGCCGCCTGGGCTGATCGGCGCCGTCGGGCGTGGGACGGGGGCATGATCCCACACCCGAGCCGAGGCGGCATCTTGCCGCTGCGCAATGGCGTCATGCGCCTGTCCGCGCGGAGGCTCAAGGAGGCGGTGAATACTCTCAAACAGGTCATTCCAGGGAATCCCGTCCTGTTCACAGAGCCTGGGAATCGCCTCGATGATATCGATGGGGCTTCGTGATCCGTCAAAGAGATCATATCCGTCTAGACCGAGTAGATACACAAGCGCTTGCAGCTGGGACGAATTCAAACGGTGCATGAGCTCTATTGCCTGTTCGCTATAGGAGCGTGGCATCTCCCCGCGGTAGATGGTCATAAGGAAGGAAAAAAGGAATAACAGCGGTACGGGTCTAGTCCCAGATGGTTCCCAGGATACGCCACCGGCCGTCGGCCTGCCAGTCGTCGATCTGCCCATGTCCCGTTTGCGCAAGAAAAAAAGACCCATGCTTGGGTCCTGGGTGTTATCCTCGCCATTCGCGGTCGATGATGAGGTCGTAGGCCGTGCGGAGGAGGTACTTCACGCGGAAGGCCTCGCGCGCGTCCGGGATCTGGATCTGCTGCGTGCCGTCGTCTTCACGGATAGGATGGCCGTCGTGTTGGCGGAGGCTTGCTCGCGTGTCGAGAGCGGTGAGTTCGGCGTTCAGGGCGGCGTAGTCGGGTTCCGTCGCCGTCATGGGTCGGACGTACAGGATGTGCATCAGTCCTCCGTTTATCGTGCGTTCGACGAGGGGTTGGGCAGGAGGCTGGCCGACGGGTCGCCGCTCAGGCAGCGACCGCTTTCGACACAGAACACCCACTTGTGCCGCGGGCAGGTGAGCCGACCGTCGGCGCTGATCGGCGTGTTCTCGAGATCTTCGCCCTCGTGCGGGCAATGGCGCAGGATCACGCGTTCGCGACCGCCCACCGTACGCCGGAGGGTCGCCTGGCCTTGAACGCGTTGCCGGGCGGCCGTCCAGTCGATGAGCGCCTGGGCCGTACCGGCATCATCGCCAAAGCGCAGCAGGTTGTGGAGGGTGCCGTCGAAGGTGTCAGGCTTTCTGGCGAAGCGGGCCCGGCCAGAGAGGAGCAGCCCGTCGAGGTCCGTCTCGCCGCGCACGAACGCGTGGAGGATGCGGGGCGTGGCGATGATCTGGAGGAAGGGCGCGCGTGGGCGCTCGGCGCCGGCCAGGCGGCACCAACGAGGTTTCGGCGGGTTGAGGGACAGCTGATTGTGCCAGAGGAACGCCTCTTCTTCAAGCGCGTCCACCGACGCGACGGCGCTCAAGACGAGGGTCCGACGCAGTCTCTCGCCCAGCCGACGGAGCAGGTCGCTCCGGGCATGCAGGAACGCCTCGAGACTGACGGCATACGGGACGCCGGTCGCCGTTCGTGGGTCGAGCCAGGGATCTTCGGGGTCTGGCGGGGGTTGCGCGTGCCCATTGAGCAGCGCCCCCCAATCGTTGAGCGCCTCCCAGCGCGTCGCGTTCTGCCTCGCGAGGGTGAGGACTGATCCGGGTGCCGGCCATTCGACCGTGCCTTCCGCCTGCAGTTCCTTGACCATCCGCCTCCAGTCGCGCGCTTCGGGATGCGCGTTGAGGTGGGCGTTCACGCGATCGGCGAACGTCACCGGCCCGGCGAACGCGAGTGCGCGTGCGGGCCGAAGCGTGCGCATCGCCGTTGCGAAGCTGTGGACCACCTGGTCGCGCGTCTTTTGGAGGCGATCCTCCAGATCGGCGTCGCGTGCCCGCAGGTACGGGAACGGGTAGCCGTTCGCGAGGAAGTTGAGGGTGTACAGGAACGCGGATACCGGACCTCGTTCGGCGATCGCCTGCAGGAGGGCCGTATCGAGCCCGCAGTCGTTTGCGTTGATGACCCGCCCCTCCGGCGTACGCACTTCGAGGATCGAGTTGGTGCGAAAGGCGGGCTGTTCGGTGTGGATCCGCAGCGTGAACCCAGCCTCCAGGCTCCAGGTGATGCCAGGATGCAGTACGACCAGCTGGTGCGTCGGGGTGAGGGCTCGCAAGGCCCCCAGGAAGCGGTGGTTGCGGAAGGCGCCCACGATCAGCGTCTTGCGCGTCAGTCGACGCAGGAAGGCGGGGTCGAAATGGTCCTCGTGTGCGTGCGAGAGGTAGATGTGGGTCGCAGTCTCGGCGAGCGATGTCAGGTGGGCACGCTCGTTTGGTGTCGGATCCGGGAAAGGAATCCAGCCGCCGAGGTGTGCCCGGCCCGAGAACCAGGGATCACAGAGGACGCGTACCTCCCCGCGGCAGATCAGGACGCATGCCTGACCGAGGAACGTGAGCGTGGTTTTCATCGAGGGTCTCCGGGGTGGGGGATCGCGGTGTTCGGTCGATCGGCGGATCGGGCGTCGCTTGTGGTCCGAAGCGCGGCCTGATGCGCGCGAAGGGCACGGTACCTTGGATTGACGGTCTTGGCAATCGGTGCCGTCCGGGAAGGGAGGGGCCTGCTTCCAAGTGAAATCACCTGGGAGCGTAAAAAAAGAAGCCCCGGTCAGGGAGGCGATGACGATGATTCGAATCCTTGCCTGCCGGCATCGGCCGGATCGTCCCGCTGTAGGGCGACGAAAAACCGGATCCGCAGTCGATGGACCCGATCGGCGCGCACGAGCAGGGTCGTGAGCCGGTTCAGGCCCAGCTCCGACAGGTGGGCGTCGAAGGCCGCGTCCTCGGGGAACAGGGGCGCGAGCGGCCCGACCGAACCGATGGCGCGTCGTCCGCATCCAAGGGCCGCCATGAGCGGCTCGGGGTCGGGGCCGCGCTCTACCTTGGTGTCCGGCCGCGCGAACGCCGTGATGTTGCCGTGAAGATCGATGGTCGCGGTCCACCTGACGGGGATCCCCTTGTTCTGGATGATGCCGTCGAGCGTCCACTCGGTCCCATGCGCCCTCACGACGAACTTCCCGTCGCAGAAGCGAGCCATGGGGCTGTCGATGGCTCCCAGGTTTTCGTAGCTGACCTCTGGGGTCCAGGGTGCGAAGGAGGGGAGGTTGGCGGCCGCCATGAGGTCGGCGGCCTGCCGGCGGAGCTCGTCGTCGAGGGAGAGCTGTAGGAGAGTAAAGGGCACGGAGCGTCCTTTCGTGGATGGGGTGGAGGACGGAAGATGATAGCTCGATACGCAAGGATTGTCAAGGCGACCTAAAACCGTCCCCGAAGGCGAGGACGGTTTTTCTTATTTCTAATCGTGTTTCTCAAGCAGCGACTTGTACTGCGCCCGTTCCTTCCACAGGAACGCGAGGTTGAGCACGAGGAGCGCGTTCCCCATGATCGCCCCGGCCGTGAACGGGCCGCCGTCGAGGAACGCATGGAACCCGACGATATTCAGGCTGATCGGCAGGAGGAGCAGTGCGGCGAGGGCCGTACGTCGGGTCCAGAGACAGACGATCGCTACCAGGAAGACGATGGCCTCCATCCAGATAACGTATCCACTCTTCATGAGCAAGTCGATGAACTGGAAAGCTTGGTCAGTGGTGTAGAGGTCGCGGGTCGGGGCGGGGAAGAGGCCTAACACGCCGAGGATCGGGGAAATGAGGAGGAGCGTCAGCAAGACCTTGCCGACGATCGTGAGGAGGTTGGTTTTCATGGAATAAGCGTAGCGTGATCTGCCGAGGGAGGCAACCCGGTCGAGTTCATCCGCGTGGTATACTTGCGCCATGCGGACTGCGTGCGGCTCTCATTTTTGGTCATTCGTCTGCTCTCTTGCCGTCGCCTGCGGTTTCTTTTTGCCGATCCAGGCAGCTCAGGCGGCCGGGGAATTCATCACGACCTGGAAGACGGATAATCCGGGCATCACGGACGCGAACCAGATCAATATCCCGATCGGGGATGGCTTCACCTACCATTACAACGTCGGATGGGGGGATGGAACGTATAGCTCCGGCATCACAACCAGCTCCACCCATACCTACGATGCTCCGGGCACGTATACCGTGAGCGTCACCGGCACCTTCCCTGGCATCGCGTTCGTGTTGGCGGGGGATCGTCAAAAGATCCTCTCCGTCGACCAGTGGGGCTCGAACCGATGGGGCTTTATGGGAGGGTCGTTCTTCGGCTGCACCAACCTCCGAATTTTGGCGGAGGATGCGCCCGATCTATCCGCCGTCAACGACCTGACCTATGCGTTCCGTTCGACGAACGTGAGCGAAGGATTCGAGGATTGGGATGTCAGTACGGTCAGCTCCTTCCTCGGCATGTTTCAGGACACCCATTTCAATGGCGACATCGGAGCTTGGGACATGTCCTCGGCGACGAACCTCAGCGCGCTGTTCTATGGGAACCCCACCTTCAACCAGGATATCGGTGATTGGGACGTCTCGGGCGTCACGAGCCTGAACGGCCTCTTTTACGGGGATGCTGCGTTTAACCAAGATCTGAGCGCGTGGGATACCTCAAGCGTCACCAACATGGCTGGAATGTTCTATGGGGCCACCGCGTTCGATCAAGACATCAGCGCCTGGAACATTGGCCAGGTCACGACCATGGAAGACCTGTTTGGTGGCGGCGCCCGGCTGTCGGCCGAAAACTATGGCCGGCTCCTGACTTCATGGTCTGCGCAGACGGTTCAACCGTCCGTCACCCTTGATGCCGGCTTGAGCACGTACTGCGCCGCGACCGCCCGTGCCCGCCTAACCGGTTCCCCGAACGCATGGACCATCCGTGACGGGGGTCACGTCTGCTTATCCGAAGTCTCGCCGCTCCCCGAACGCGTGACGATCGCCGATGCGACCTATTCGTTCCGGGCGACCGATCTTGTCGATGCCATGCATGCGGCCGCCTCCGGAACGTATGCCATGGATCCGCCGGGATGCCGCGCCTGTACCGCCACCCTCGATCCGCTTCGCCACACGGTCACGTTCACCGGCCTCCGTGCTGGCGATGTGCTGAATTTCCTGATCCGTTTTACGGGCGCAAACCAGTTGCGCATCGGCCCCAGCCTCGTGATCGAGCCACCGGGGGGCGGGGCGGTTGGCTTTGTCCCCTCGACCCCGATCATCTCTCTTTCTCGCGAAGGGGCGCCTGGTTCGCTCGCCTTCACCCTCAACGGGGGCGTTCCCACGGCCACCCGTCCGCTGGTTTCGTTGGACCTGCCCGTTGATCCGGCCACGGCGCGCGGGTATGTCATCTCCTTAGACCCGACCTTCGCGAATGACGGCATCGAGCCTCTTCCGGCACAGGCTCCACCGACCTATCTGCTTCCCGCGCGTTCCGGCGCGTATCGGGTTTACCTCAGGTACTACTCGCGAGACGGAGTCCCTTCCGCCCTCCTATTTCGCGACATCGTCCTTCAGCTGCCGGCATCTGGCACGGCATCGGTCCGTCCTGCGAGCTGTCCCGCGCTTGGGGCCCTGCGCCCTGGTGACGTCGGGGAGCGCGTCCGTGCCTTGCAAAGGGCTCTCGCCGCCCAAGGGCCAGCCATCTATCCTGAGGCGATGGTTACGGGCTTTTTCGGGCCCGCAACCCGTCGTGCCGTGATCCGGTTCCAGGAACAGCAGGCAGCAGCGGTGTTGGCGCCGCTCGGGTTGACGCGTGGGACGGGGGTTGTTTTGAAAGCGACGGAGGCTGCGCTATGTCGTGTGCGGGTCGGTTGAATGTCCCCGGCCTCATCCGTGAGAAATGCGCTCAGGGGGCTTTTGTTCCACGCATTTGTCTTTATCGTGACCCGCGCGAGCTGAACGACCTCATCATCTTCGCCCGCCAACGCAACTGGCTCCAGGAGGACGCCTCGGGCAACGTGACCGTCGTGATTTCTTAAGCGGAACTAGGGCCCCCTTCTCGCTCGAACGCCCAAGGGCGTTTTTTCTTGTCCAAAGAAGTGTTAGGAGAGAAGCGGACGATCTGCCCAAAAAATCCGCCCCTTGCGGGCGCGAGAGGCGGATTCGGCTTGTTGTTCTTCCCCGGTCCTAGCGGAAAAACAAGAAATACAATACGAGCGCCAAGATCACCCCGCCACCCAAGATCCACGAGAGGAACGAAGCCTTGAGGAAGTCTCCGATGCCAGCCGTATGAAGGATATGGTTAGGGAATGAGACCGTCATTTTCAAGCATACGCTCCTGCGCGGAAAAAGCCATCTGATGCGTGCTGACCCGTTGCGGGCGGCTTCGGCCTCGCGGATGGCTGGTGTTTATTGAGAGGTGCGTAGTCAGAGCTCGTTTGATATCATGTCTCGGAATCCTTGTTCGTTCCATGCGTTTCCGCATCCCGAAATGGTTCGTCGCCAGCTTGCCTCTATGGGCATACGTGATCCTGTTCAAGGCGGGGGCGTCCTTGTATTATACGGCGCTGTCTCCGCTTGGGGAGCGCGTGTTTCCGTTGTGGGCGGTCGGCCTGCTCATCGGCGGAGCCTCCCTGCTGCAACTCGTGTTGGACGTGCCGGCAGGCTTTTTGCTTGATCGATACGGGTATCGTCCGTTCCTGAAGGCCTCAAGCCTCATTTTGGCGGTTGGCGGCCTCTTGCTTCTCCTCTTTGGCCTTCAGACGTGGGTCTACGTGTTACTGATCTTGCTGAGCGGTTTCGGTTGGCTGTTTTTTGGGCCAGGCGTGGATGCGTACGTGTTGTCGACGGCGCCAAAAGCGCATGCCGGGCGGTACATCGGGATGCGCCGGTCGACGAGCTCGTTCGGGATGGTCGTGGCGATGGGTTACTTTGCGCTCCTGGTCGCGCGGCCGGATTGGATGTTGGGGGCGGTGATCATCCTCAATCTCGTGGGGTCGCTGATCGCGGCTCAGGCGCTGAGGCCGGAGCCCGCCTCCGTGCACGCGGAGCAGAAGGTTGAGACGCACCATTATTACGTCCGCCGCGTCTACCTTCGGGAAACCCTGAACGCGCTCCGGCGTCTCAACCCTGCCAGCACCATGCTGGCGTGTTCGCGCTTCTGCGCCGCGACGTTTTTCGGCTTGCTGTGGTTGGTGCTGCCGTTGTACTTAAGCGAGCTCGCGACACCGGGGCTATTAGGTCTAGGCCTAAGCGTCTTCGATGTCACGACGGTCTTCACCGGTGGGATCTTCGGTCGCATCGCGGATACCGATCGCAAGCGCCTTGCCATCTTCCTTGGGCTGATGCTCTTCGCGGCCTGCTCGGTCCTTCTGGGGTTCCATCTCAATGCGTGGTTCCTCGTGCTCGGTTTCCTGGCCGCCACGGGCGACGATCTCTCGAACGTATCCCTGTGGGCCTGGATGAACCGTCTCAACCGTACCCATGCCCATGACGGGGTTATCGCGTCCGTCGTGACGTTCTTTGAGGACTTGGGTTGGGTGATTGGGCCGATCTTGGGTGGCTTGCTCTATGAGACGCTAGGGATCTCCTGGACGATCGTGATCGGGTCCGGATTTGTCTGCCTGAGTTGGATGGTGGGGAGCATGTTATTGTATCGCCATCGGGCGCGTAGCTTCCATGGCGTCGAGGAGCCATCGCATCCGCCGCGCTGGTTGGCGCATAAAGAGTGATACGGCTTTGGTCGCATTCGACCTTCCCATGTCTCCGGATTTTGGTATGCTGGTGCCCGCTTTGCCTATTTATTTATGAGCCTGATGCGTTCCATGGCCGGTCGAATCGCCGATCGGAAAACCGTCCTAGAGCTTTTTCGTTACGCCGTCGTCACGATCGTCAGTTACCTGTTCATCGTCGGCATGATTTATGTTCTTACGACCTACCTCGCAGCCAGCGATAACCTCGCTTACCTGATCGCCCTCACGCTCGCCTACGTCGGCATCTACATCAGTTTTAACCGGTACGTCTTTAAGACGGCCCATAGCAAGAAAATGCTCGTCCGGTTTTTGTTGGTTCTGGGACTCTCGTGGATCGGGAATAACCTGCTGTTTACGCTCTGGACGGATGCCCTGTCGATCGCGTATCCCATCGCCACCGCCCTCAATACGGTCGTGCTCGGCGCATTCCGTTTTCTTGCCCAGAAATTTTACGTGCGCGGCGAATCCGCCATCCGGAACAGCGCCTGATCCCGCGTCGCGTCTTAGGCCTTCCTGATTTCGACGATGGACGAATGTTCGAATACGGCTTCGATCGTGCGAATGGGGTGGCTGGTAAGGGCCGGGATATCGATGGATTGAACGTGGAGCAGCAGAATGCCATCCGTCGTGAGATGCGCCAGCGCCTCGTCGATCACACGCTTCAGGAAGGGGAGCCGTTTTCGTTGCATCAGTCGCGAAAGCAGCCGTGAGGCCACGTTTTTCAACGGGCTGCGGCGGATGAGCGCTTTCAGGCGCGCCTGCCATTTCGGCTCGGCACCACCGATCGGCGGATTGAAGACGATGAGGTCGTATGCGGCAGAAGTCCGCTCGAAAAGGTCCGATCGGAACACGTTGACCCGGACCCCTTCCTTTTCGGCATTCTCACGTGCGCAGCCGAGGGCCGCATCCGTGATGTCGGTCGCGTCCACTTCGGCGCCGGCCTTCGCCAGGGCGATCGCGACGTAACCGGTCCCCGTGCCCAGGTCGAGCGCGCGGTGCTTGTGATATCGCAGAGCGATTTCCGCCAGGCGGACCGTATCGAGGTGAACGGGACTGACGCCTGGACGTTCGATGAGTTGCATGAGGCAAGTAAAGCACGCGGTAAACGTGGCGTCGACGTGTGCCGGTTCGTAACGTATGGCGACGCTTTCTCCGTACCCGCCCGCCTCCGTGTGACGGTACAACATGAGCAGATTCGGTACATAAAAAAACGCGCATCCATGGCGACGGAAGCGCGTGAGCTTAGCGCGGCGCGTGCACGATCGGCAGCCTGCGCCCGATCGACGGTCTGGCCCGGTCGGGGTGCTGCCGCATCCATTCCTGGACGAACCAGAGCTGGCCGCAGCCTCCGCCGATGTCGTCCTGCCCGGCAGGATCGAAGATGCGGGTGCTGAACCCGTGCTTGCCCAGCAGCGTGCGGAACGAGGCCGCCAGGGTGCGCTGCCGCTCGTTGGCCGCCGCGACGCTCTCGTCGCGTTCGCAGACCACCGAGATGGTCGCCTCCCAGACGTCCGGGTCGAAGAGCGCCCGGAGGCGGTCGGCGTCCTCCGCGCTCGTGTTGGCGGCGTGGGCGCAGTAGTTGAAGAAGGGCTTGCGCCCCACGGCCCGGTGCCAGCGCTCGCCTTCGGCGGCGATTTCTGCCAGCGTCAGCTTGGCCTTGAAGGGGATCAGCTGGTCACGGGCCTCGTCGGTGCTCTCGTGGACTGAAAACTGCAGGCCGACGGTCGGCACCTCGATCGAGACGTCGATGATCGGCGTGAAGTCGACGCGAGGGGCGGAAGTGCTGACGAGCAGGGCCGCACGCGGGTAGCGCCGGTGCAGTTCGCGGATCGCATCGATGAGCGCGTGCTGGTTGAGCAGGGGTTCGCCCATCGACATGAACATGATCTGCATGCGCGCGACCTTGGTGTGGTCGATGCCCATGTCCGTGAAGAGGTGTTGGGTCTGTGCGACGATCTCCTCGGCCGCGAGCGAGCGGACGAAGCTGTCGCCGGCCCCGCAGAAGCGGCAGCCGATCGGACAGCCGCTCTGGGTTGAACAGCGCACCACCGTCCGTTGCTCGTAGCTCGGGTAGCCGTAGAGCACGGCCTCGGCCACGGCGCTCCCGCCCTCAAAAACGTACTTTGTGACGTTCCGGTCGGAGCTGTCGATCCGGCGAACGATTTCCCATTGTTCCATGAATCGTTCCTTTCAAGAACGGATTCGGCGTTCCGCGCCGAGCGGGTCAGTACGACCGGTTCCTTATCCAGTAAAAATAGGGAATTGTCAACACCCCAACCGTATAATCGTGCTTAGCCTGTTGGAAATGCGTACGCTCCTGGTGTTCCATCACGCGCTATCTCGTCGTAAGGTCGAACAAAAGAACATGGGCTTCGGATGTTGCTGCGAGCGTGATTTCCATTTCGTTCCGCAGGCCACAGGCGTCCCCCGTGGAAAGCGCGGCGCCATTCACGTTCAGGCCGCCCGAAATAACCTGGATCCATTGGGCGCGCTGCGTCCGTCCGTTGAAGCCCACCGAGGTGCCGGGCGCGAAAACGCCTCGATATACGTCCGCATCCTGGCGAATCACGATGCTCCCAGCCCGTCCGTCGCCCGAGGCGAGGAGTTCCAGCTTTCCCGATTCCGCTCGACCCAGCTTTCTGTCCCGATAGCGAGGCGCCTCGCCGTATGCGTTCGGCTCGATCCAGATTTGCAACAGGTGGGTAGTGACCTCGCCCGGATTCATCTCGCTGTGCATGATGCCCGTACCGGCCGACATGTACTGGATCTCATTGGAATGGATTGTCGATCCGTTTCCCAGGCTGTCACGGTGCGCGAGTTCGCCGCTCATCACGTAGGTCAAGATTTCCATGTTGTCATGGAAATGCTCGCCAAAGCCCGTCTTTCCCTTGATGCGGTCTTCGTTTATCACCCGGAGGGGGCCAAATCCCATCCATTGGGGGTCGTAATAGCGGGCAAAAGAAAAGGTGTGATAGGTATCGAGCCAGCCGTGCACGACATGGCCGCGCTCATGAGAGGGGCGAAAGATCAGCATAGCTTCGTGTATTTTGTGATTCTAGCCCATACTTTCGACCGGCGTCTACCTTGAACGGCTTTTTCAAATGTCGAATCCGCAAGGGATTGGTTCGAAGCGATGTAGTCAAAAACGTTGGTCACTCTGATCCGGGGTTGATCAAGCGATGCGTGTAGCAAGGGCTAAGCTCGTATGATGTGATGCCTTTACTCCATGAAAGCCGATACGATATCACCCGAGTGAAGGAGTTTTCCGTGCGTACGCCGCAAGGTGATAGGGCGGTCGTATCGAAACGCCTCTCTCGGGCGACGATCGGATTAAAAGAGGCGGCGATCCATCGGAAAGCGTACGAGGCCGGAATTCCAACCGTCAAAATTTATGGAGAGATCTTCGATAGGGGCAATGCCTACCTGCTCATGGAGAAATTTTCTGGGATTAACCTGGACGCTTTCGTCTACTGGATCAATGAACGTAACAAACACGCCAACGCTCTCTTCGAAGCGATTACCAATGATTGGAAAGAGCATGGAGAGCCCGTCGATTTAAGGGCTTATGGGTTCTTGGCCGATTCGGGTTCGGTAAAAAGAGTGTTTGCTGAATTTCTTGAATGGAGCGAGCAGCGTGACGCCCTCTCCGTCTTATCGGATCTTCACGGAAAGCTCATACACCCTTCCCCTCATCGGCCGATTGGCCTCACGTCCATCCCAAGGCCTCGATATCTCACGCGTCTCCTGAACGAATATTGGTGCGTCGATGCTATAGAGGCGTTCGCTCGCTTGGATGCGCGTCAGATGATGGCCCGCATGCAAAGCGCCCGCGCATCCGTTATTCGTCCTCTTAGGCGGGTGCGGGCGAATTGTTGAGCGCTTGCTATGAAGTGATTTTTGGCTCTCCGGCCGTCAGTGTGTCTGGTTTGGAGCAAGAGGCACAGAGGCTTAACGCCTTGTGCGTGGAGCGGGGAATCATTCATACGGACCTGTATGCGAGAAACATTCTCGTCGAGTGGGATTTTTCTCGGAATGAACCTGTTTATGCTCCGGACGGTTCCCTGACGTTCAAGCTCATCGATTGGGAACCTGTCAAGCAAGTGATATGAGCGCCTAACAAAAAACTCGTTTTATGGACGGGTTTTCCTTATGGCGGGCCAGAAGGGGGATTCAAAAATTTAGGCGGCAAGCCGAGTTTTATGAAGATCACCCCCCCGTTGAGTGGCGATCGTGGTATCGGCATGTAATGCGGGCTGCGTCGTTATTTATAAACATTCGCTAACGTTTTCTATCGTGGTTGACAAAACCGTCTTCTTGTGGTATTATAGGATACCGAAGTGGTACGCCTGTGAAGGGCTGAAATAAGGGATTTTTGCCCATCACGGCGCAGGATCACCCATCGCCGCCCGCCATCCGCAACTAAGACAAGGGAGCTCTGACACGATCACCGTTTTCCAGAAGACCGCACTCTCCGTCATCTCGTTCTTCGTCGGCGTTGGCGCGACCGCCCTCGCCTTCCGGCTGGGCGTCGACAACGGCAACCCCGGCGAGATGGTCGGACCGTTCCTCATCGCCTTCGCGATGGGATGGTCACTGGGCTTCGCGCAGGCGCTCGAGGTCGGCTGGAAGCCGTACAAGCTCTGGACGGTCGTTGGCCAGCTCTTCGCCGGATCGCTCGCGATGCTGGCCCCCCTCGGGGCCTACAACGCCTACGAGACCTCCGCGACCAACGGGGCTCACGAGGCTGCCTTGGTCGCGAGCGTCTTCTGTCTCTTCGCAATCGGGGCCGGCCTGCTCACCTGGGCGTATGCGCCCACGAGCGACAGCCCGACCACCGAAGCGGCGGCGTAGGCCGAACCACCCCCCCCTCTATCGCGCGACCCCCGCATGGTGAACCTCACTTGCGGGGGTTCATCATTTTTTAGGAAGATTTTATTTTTTTGCCCTGTTCGTCATATCGCTATCCTTCGGCGCATCAAGGCGTGCATGGGAATAAGTGGAGGCATGCATGAAATGCGGTATAGGTTTCACGTATTCCCAGAACCTCTTTCCTGATCCAAGAAAATCGTTCGGAGTGTTAGACGTGTGTGGGCAGGAGGATCTTGAAATCAGAAATCCAGCGTACACGCTGGATTTCTGATGGCGGGTCAGAAGGGATTCGAACCCTCGGTCTTCTCCGTGACAGGGAGACGTGTTAACCGGGCTACACCACTGACCCAAAACGCTGGTTGTGCGGGCGGGGGGATCCTAGCAAACGGCAAAATCTTTGGCAAGGAGGGGAAAAGGCTCGCCAGGCCGGGGGTTCCGTGCTATAACGGGAGACATGTCATGGCTTGTCGTCGTCGAGCAGTGGATGGTCGGATTGGCGGCCCACGTGCCCCTCCCGGCCTTCGTTGCGATTGGGGAGGTGGTCGAGGAGGTGATCTCGCCGATCCCGTCCCAAGCGGTGCTCATCACCGCCGGGACCATCGCGCAAGCCCAAAAGGTGCCTTTGATTGGCCTGATCCTGCTGGGGGTCCTAGCAGCATTCGTGAAGACGGCGGCGACCACCCTCTATTTTTTGCTGGCGGGAGTCGTTGAGGACAAGCTCATTTTTCGCTTCGGAAAGTATCTGGGGATCACGCAAGGCGGGGTCGAGGCCATCAGCCGCCGCCTCAACCGCAGCCAGGCCCGCGAGTTCCTGTCCCTGTTCGCGATCCGATGCCTGCCGATCCTGCCGAGCGTCCCCGTCTCGGTCATGTGCGGGATCCTGAAGGTGAACCGTCGCGTCTTCGTGCTGGCCACGCTGGGCGGCAACCTGATTCGCGGCCTCATGGTTTTGCTTACGGGGTATTTGGGGTTCGACGTCCTCGAATCGTTCGCTCGCGGGGCGTTGAGCGGCCGGACTTTTTTGATCATCGGGATCCTTGCCCTCCTGGTCGGGTTTTTTGGCTGGGGATACTGGAAGCGATATAAGCAGCCGCCGGAATTGGCCTAAGCGGGCCGTACGGGTCTTGACAAACGGGCCGTTTTGTATCAGGATCGAGTATTCGTTCCCAACTGTTGGGGCGAGCGCTCCGTCAGTCAAAAAAACGCCAATGTTGGCAAAAAATGAGGCGTCCGCCTCAGGGAGTATGCGTCATGTCTCGATCGTTGCTGGGCCTCACGGCCCTGTGTGCCGCCTTGTCGGCCTGCCTCTTCGAGCAGAACCAGGTCGGCCCGCCGCCGCTCCGTGACCCGGGCCGGCCCACCGTCGGCAGCCGCTGCGGCCCCGATACCGAGCAGGTCGTCCTGAACGCGGGGTGCCGCTCCTGCCGCGAGTCCTTCTTCGCCTGCGTGACCGGGATCTGGGACTGCGTCGATCCCGTGGGAACCTGCACGCCCGTCTCCCAGCCTGATGCGGCGCCTGAGGTCGGGGTGGATGCGGCCCTCCTGGACGCGGTGGCCGACGCCATCCCCGAGTCGGGTGTCGACGTTCCGGCCGACCGGGCGGCGGACGCCTCCGATGTCCCGCCTGCCACGGACGGCCCCTCCACGGTCGACCGCCCCGCTGACGCCCCCGCGCCCGACGTGAGCGTGTCGCCCTACGCCTGCCCGACGGACTCGCGTCCCGAGGGCTCGCCCTGCCGCAACTACGCGGGGGTCTGCGCCCGCGACGGGGCCTGGCGCTGCGACGTCCTCACCGGCCAGCGGCGCTGCGTATCGCCGCCCGCCGGCCAACCGACGCCCGAGGTCTGCGACGGCCTCGACAACGACTGCGACGGCCTCATCGACGACGCCATCCCTGCCTCCTCGTGCTACAGCGGTCCGCCCAGCACGAGCGTGCGCGGCACCTGCCGCCTGGGGGTGCGCCGCTGCATCGCCGGCCGTCTGGGCGACTGCGAGGGGGAGGTCGTGCCTCGCGGGTTCGAGACCTGCGGCGACGGCCTCGACAACGACTGCGACGGGCGGGTCGACCAGGGATGCTGCGGGACGCTGGGCTTCGCGCCCGACCCATGCGCCCGCGGGACCGGCGCCTGCCGCCGTACCGGGGTCCTCATCTGCGGCAGCGGCCAGATCCAGTGCTCTGCCGTGGCTGGCCAGCCGGGCCAGGAGCTCTGCGCCAACGGCGCGGACGACGACTGCGACGGCCTCACCGACGAGAGCCCCTGCGTCGTCCCGCCTCCGCCTTGATAGCCTTCACGGCCGTTCCGCTCACGCGTGAACGGCCGTTCTTCTTTTTTTCCGTGCGTGATACGCTAGCGCCATGCTGCGGCGTTCGGCCGTCCTCTTTCCGCTCCTTCTCGGCGCGCTCATCGGCGTGGGGTTGAGGTTTGAGATTTTTCCGGCGCTGATTTTGCTTGTCGCTGGGATCTTGGTGCTGGCGGCGTGCTGGTATGCGCCGTTGGTCGTGGGAACGGCCGCCTTGGCGTGCGCGCCGCTCATCGGTTGGCTCTTCTCGTTTCGCCTGAGTCCGGGTGGGTTCGCCGAGCGGGCCTTCGGCGGGTCGATCGACGTGCCGTTGGCGGACCTGGCGGCGTTCCTGGGGATCCTGTCGGTCGGGGTATGGGCGATGCGTCATCTCGTCTGGAGGGATGTCTGGCGGCGCCTGCCTTTTCCGCGGAGCTACCTTGCTCTCGTGGCCGCACACCTCGCGAGCGCGTTCTCGTCCGCGCGTCCGGATCCGGTAGGGATCGTGAAGTTCGCGATGCGTCCGGTGGCGTTTTCGTATGTCGCCTTCGTCGCATTGCCGGTTCTGTTACTGCGCCGGTGGCAGGACGTGCGGCGGTCGTATGGCCTCTTCGTGCTTGGGGCTGCGGTGTTCGCCATCCAAGGCGTGTACTCGCTCTTCGTGGACGCGGGGTTTTCGATCCTTTCCCTCCAGCGGGCGCGGCCGCTGCCGCTGCTCGGCACGTACCCGATCGGGATGAACCATAACGTGCTGGCGGAATGGCTGGTGGTAGCGGCGCCGTTCGCATTGGCGTTGGCCTGTTGGACGCATGATGCGCGGGTGCGGCGGTGGTGTTGGGCGGCGGCGGGGCTTTGCCTGGCGGTCGCATTGCTGACGTTTGCGCGCTCGGCATGGATCGTTATCGCGCTGCAGCTGGTCGTCGCGTGCGCGACGGTGTGGCGCGCGCGGCTGGGGAAGGCGTGGGGTTGGGTTGTGCGGTTGGGGTGGGCGCTGGCGCTGCCGCTTGCCGCATACATGGCCTGGTTCTCGCTGCGGGCCGAGGTTGCGACCTCGACCGACGCGCGAGCGATGCTTACCGGGATCGCGTGGCGGGCGTTCCTGGACCATCCGCTGGTCGGCATCGGTGCGGGGACGTTTGCGAACCAGGTCGGAGGGACGTGGGGATATCGGTTGCTGTTCGGAGGGGCGATGGACGCCCACGGCGTGCTCCAGAAGGTCCTGGCTGAGACGGGCCTGGTCGGGACGGCGGCGTACCTCCTGGTGTCGGCCACGGTCTTCGGCCTCGCCTGGCGAGCCGTGCGGCGCATCGGTTGGAGGCACCGGATCGGGCTCGGGCTCGCATACGCCGGCCTCGGCGTGTTGGGGGCCTGGACGTATCAGCTCTTCAATACGACGTACTGGTCCGCCAAATTATGGTTGCCGATCGGCCTGTTCTTTGCCGCGGCGGCATTATGCCGTCGTCCACGATATGTCTAGGCATGTCCTGTTGGTGCTGTGGAGCTTGGGGCGGGGCGGGGCCGAGCGCATGGTCGTGGATTTGGCGCGCCGCCTGCCGAAGCGTGGCTACATCCCGCGGATCGTCGCATTGGGCGGGGGCGGTCCCATGGAGGAGGAGATCCGTGCGGCGGGGATCGACCTCGAGATCGGGCCGGAGACCTTGGACCGTCGGGAGACGCGGGCGTTCGCGCAACGCGTCCTCGCCTCGTTGCCGAGCGATACGATCGTGCACACCCATTTGGGCGCGGACCATTGGTTGGGATGGCCGGCGAAACGACGCGGATACGCGTGGGTCTCGACCTGCCACAACGACGATCGGGATGACCCGTGGTGGAAGCGCCGGTTACGCGTGTGGGCCTGGAACCGCGCGCACGCCGTCGTTTGCGTGTCGGAAACGGTGAAGCGGTTTTGGGTGCCGCAAGGGCTGTCATCGAAGCGTGTCCAGGTCATCCCTAACGGCATCGACCTCGCGCGTTTCACGCCAAAGACGCGCCTCACGTATGGTGACGTGCCGCTCATCGTGACCATCGGCCGGTTGGCGGCGCAGAAGCGGCAGGAATGGCTGCTGCGCGCCCTCGCGCCGATCCATGCGCCGTGGCGGCTCGAATTGGTCGGGGATGGGGCCTTGCGCGGCCCGCTCGAAGCGCTGGCGGACACGTTAGGCATCCGTGGGCGCGTCTCGTTTCGCGGGGCGGTATCCGATGTCCGTCCGTTCTTGCAGCGCGCCGACCTGTTCGCGTTCCCGTCGGCCTGGGAGGGGCAGGGGATTGCCGTCCTCGAGGCGGCGGCTTCCGGCGTGCCGCTGCTCCTCAGCGACCGGCCCGCCTTCCGTGAATGGCTCGATGCGGATGCGGCGACGTTCGTCGCGGACGACGTGGCTGCTTGGACCGAGGCCTTCGAGCACGCCCTTCGCGCTCCGGAAGCCATGCAAGCCCAGGGATGGAAGGCGTATGGGGCCGCGTGCCGGTTCGGTTCGTTGGAAAAGATGATCGATGCCTACGTTGCCTGTTACGAATCTGTTGTCGCTTATGCGTATTCTGCACGTCAATAAGTTCTTTGATTTCCATGGCGGGGCGGAGGTCTATCTCCACGAATTGATGGAGCGGCAGCGCCAGCAAGGCCACGAGGTCCATGTGTTTGCGACCAAGAAGCCGGGGACGCGGCCTCATCCCGACGAAACCTGGTCGCCGACCTATCATGCGTATGACAAGTTCGAAGGGATCGGAAACGAGATCGCCAAGGGCTCCTTGCTCGCTGACGCGACGAAGGCACTTTCGTTCATCTGGAACCGTGAAGCCCGTCGCCAGTTTGCCGCGATGGTTGAGTCGGTACGGCCCGATGTCGTGCATTTGCACAATCTGTACCACCACCTATCGTCATCGATCCTGGCGGAAATTCGCGCGCGTCGGCTGCCGTGCGTCCAGACGCTACACGATTACAAGCTCGCGTGTCCGAACTACAAGATGTTCACGCAAGGGTCGCCTTGCGAGCGCTGCCAGAACGGCGACTATACCCAAGCCATCCGCAACCACTGTTTTAGTACAAAATTCGCGCCAAACATTCTCGGCGCCTTCGAAATGCAGTTCACGAAAATGACGGCCGCCTACGAGAAGACGGTGCATGCGTTCCTTTGCCCGTCAAGATTCATGCAGGAGAAGATGACCGCTTGGGGCGAGCCAGCGGGGAAGCTCGTGTGCGTTCCCAACCCGACCGCCGTTCCCGCCGAGCCGGCGGTGCGGGGCGGCGGTTATGTCCTGTATGCCGGCCGCCTCTCACAGGAGAAGGGGCTCGAGGTGTTTTTGCGCGGGGCGGCGCGTGTCCCCGATGTGCCCGTGTGGATCGTGGGGAAGGGGCCGCAGGAGATGATGCTCAAGCGGCTCGTGGCTGAGTTGGGCGCGTCACATGTCCAGTTTTTACCATTCAAAACACCCCAAGAATTAGCGGAAATTCGGGCCAAGGCGGAGGCGGTCGTGCTGCCTACGCGGATGTATGAGAATGCGTCAGGCGTGCTCTTGGAAGGGTTGGCGGCGGGATTGCCGTGCTTGGCTTCGAACATTGGCGGCAATCCAGAACTTGTGGAAGACGGGAAGAGCGGCTGGCTGGTTGATCCGAATGATCCGGAGGCGTGGATGCGCGCCCTGATCGCCTTCAAGCAGGCGTCGCCTGCGCGGCGGGAAGAGATGGGGCGGTATGGTCGCGCATTCATTCAAAAGGAACGGACGTGGAATGGGCACTTGGCGAAGGTCTTTGAAATCTATCGTGAGGCGATGGATATAGCTTGAAGCGCTCTCTTTGGGGTAAAGAAAAAAACCCTTCCTTCCGTTAAAGAAACAAGGGCTCTGACCGCCATCTATCGCAGCGCCCGTACCCGTTCCCAGGCTTCTTGGAACGGGATGACGGGAAGGGTGATGCCTAGGGCTGTGAGGGGTGTCGTGTGCGGTTGGAAGAGAATCCACCACGCGTGATCCTTGGTGATGAGAATCTCAGACATCGCAAGGATGGTTTCGGCGCCCGGGAGGCGGGTGATGGACGGAATTCGCCTATTCCGGCGCCGGATCATGAGATAGGCACCTTCCGGGATCTCCGTTCGTATGCGCTCGATGTCGTTGGCGTCGAGGTCGCCGCGGCCGACATCGATGCCGCGGCCATTGCACCAGATCGCGCCCCGCAGGCAATGCGGTTCACGACGAACCTGGTTGAAGACGAGGCCGAAGAGGGGCAGGGCTTCGGACCGACGGTGGCTGTCGAACCAGTAGTTGGCAGGGATCTGCAAAGAAGGGGGCATGGGCGACTCCTGTGGTGGGGAGCCTGTCGGATCATACGTGCTTTGTCAAATGAGAGGCTGTTCGGGGCGCGGCCTAATGCTGGTCGCTGACTCCATTTTTCGCGTATGAAAAAAACCGGCTTTTCTGACCGGTTGGAACGGTGCATTAGACGGCCACCCGTTCTAGGAGTGCATTTCGATGCCCCATGCCACCCCTCGGGCGGGGCTGGGGCCCCTTGCGGCCACATCGATCTCCCTCTGCATCCAGATGCGGAGCGAATCATCGGGATCGCCTGCCCCGTTCAGCCTGTACGGGAACTCGAAGATGGGGTAGTGCGAAGCTCCCAGGCACGCGATGGTCACGTTATCGCTGTATGCGGTCGGCCAACGATGCTCCTTGCTCACGCCCTTCGGTGCCCATTCCGGATGCGTCAGCATGAGGACCATCAGCCCGATCGGGTCGAGGTCGAAGGCGCAGCTTCCCCGCTTGAATGCGACGGTCGCCTTCTGTGCGGGGACGCCGCGGTCGTAGAAGTGGGGCCGGCAGTAGCTTCCGATGAAGGCTCCGAAGACGGATGCCAGCCCATCGGGGGTCGCCGTCTTGCTGTACGCGTAGCCGTTTTCACCCAGGAAGCGTCCCTTGCCGTACGATTGCACGTCCCAGCCCGCGTGGTACTTGTCGTTTCGTTCCCTCGCTGCAACGCTCGGATGCGTCTGTCGGAGCAGGCGCTCGAGGTGCTGGAACGCGCGGCCGTAGGTGCTTTTGCTCGGCGCATCGGCCCCGTACACGTCGCCGAGCTGAGCCATTGAAGGCATGATCACCAGGTTCGGGTATCTCGAGGCGGTACGCGCATGGGATTCGCGAGCGGCGACGGTTTCGTCCACTCCTGCGGGGTTGAAGCCCGGGAAGAGTTCCTTGAGTCGCCTGAGCTGCTCGTCGATCGGGGAGGCGACGAAGGCGTCCGGATCATTCGGAAATGGGTTGGCTTGGATCCTGGGCTCCATTAGAGGCCTTCCTTTCGAATCCTGAAGTGTTTTCGCTCTTGCCCTTGCTGACCTTTCGATCAAGACGCTTGGCGGGTGTATGATACCCACTTCGTTGCATTCGTCAAGATGAGTGGCGTGAAAAAGACCGACGAGTGTCGGTCCTGGGAACAAGTGAGCGCTGGCGGCCCCTCAGGGAGGGAACGATGGGTCGGGGGCCTCGCGCGCTCCGATCTCGCGGCAACACGGGCAAGCACGTCGTCTTGCCGGGAGATCGGAGCGCGTGATACGGCGCTCCTTGTTATGAACGTCCAGACGGATCGAGCGGACAAGCGGTCTCTCCGTTCGAGGGTCTGGCGGAGCTGGGGGGCTCCGCCGCGTCACGACGGGCGTGACGCAGATAGGTTCCGGCGATGGGTCGTGAGCCTACGCGCCCGTAGTCTCACGACTTGGCCTTTGGCGTGGCGTCCGGACCCCTTCGGGTCGCGGGCGGTGCCAGGCTGGGCCCCTGTTTCTTCAGGGGATGACGCGGGTGGTCCCGCCCCAGGCGGCATCAGGACTCGGAGAAGCCCTAAAACCGACTTTTTTCGCTTGTCTTCACGCAGCGGTTCGGTTGCGTTCCGGAAGCGATGCCTAGGCCTGCTTATACCAGCGCGCGATCCGGACGTTCCGGGCGCGGAGCGGCGAGCTCAGCCTTGGCGATGCGGGAACCCGTCGAGCGGGTCCGGCACCGCCGCGTCCAAAGGGACGCTGCGCGGATCCCATTTCTGGTCTCCGTGTTCGAGGGGTGTCCTGTCAATTCAGGACGCCGATTTCGGAGGCCTATTGCAGGCCTTCCAATCCCTCACGACGCCTGGCCGGCAAGGCCATCACGCCGTTTTTTGAAGGCAACCTCCCCTCTGGGGAGGGAAGCATGGGGCCTGACCCAACATTCCGCCCGGACGGGTTCCCGTCTGCCGACGCTGCTAGGTCTCCCCTTGGCGCATGGGCATGCGCCTTCCATCGCCTGGTGGCAACGGATTCGATCGTCCCCACAAGACGTTCGTGTACGGATCGCCCTGTCGTTTCAGGGGCTGCAGTGTACGGAGGGAGCGTGTCCCCCCGACCCGTGCGAGGCCAAGGCCTGGGTGGGCCATGACACCGCTTGTTCCTTGCGGATGAGGCAGATGGTGG
>CAYYTQ010000017.1:14610-24815 GCA_964474805.1 uncultured Gammaproteobacteria bacterium | reverse complement strand
ACGCGCCACATCCCGGTCGCCGCCCTGCCGCAGCATGCGGCGCTGCTGCTGCCTGACCGGTCCCAGCCGATCGTCTGCTTCTGCCAAAGCGGCCGTCGCTCCGCCGCGGCCGTCCGTTGGCTCGAAGCCAACGGCTACCAAGCGGTCTGGGACGTCCCGGCCGGTTACTTCGGCTATCCTGGCCTGCACCGCTCCTGATCCTTCAAGCGCCTCGCGTTTCGCCCTCCTCTCCAAAGAAAGGCTCTCACGATGCCCGTCCCTCCGCTGTCGTCCGCCGTCCTGGTCCTGGATCCGCTCGAGACGCGTTCGTTGCTGCAACGCGATGGCCTCGCCCGCCTCAGCCGTGCCCTCGATGCCCGTGCGCGCGCCAATGCGCATCCTCCTCTGGCGCGGCTGTCGGTGCTGGTCCGTGTGCCGTTCGTCACCGCTGAGGCGTTCCACTTCATCGCACGCATCGTCTGTGCCCAGACCTGCGAGGAACGCCTGGCGCTCCAGCCGTCCGCCGATGACTGGGTGAAGCGCGAGCTCGAGCCCGTCTTCCGGGCCGGCGGCTTCGCCATGCCGCGTGCACGGCCCGCTCCCGCGACCCTATCGGCGGGGTTCTGGGAGCGCTTCCTCATCGACGGCGTCCACGCCTTCCTGGCCGGGCTCGCATCACGGTTGGGGGCGGAACGCTTCATCCATGAGCCTGCCTGCCTGCGTTTCATGCCCGGTCGGCAGGAGTTCGTGTGGAGCGACGTCTCGCGCGTGGGTCGCCCGGACCGGGCCCAGGTCATGCTCGTCGCCGCGAACGTGCTCACGCACAGCTACCCTCGTCCCGAGGACGCCTCACCGCGGGAGCCTCTGCACACCCTCCTGCCGCCGGACGACCTGACCGTCATTCGCCTTGCCCTCGCGACCGATCCGACGGCGACGCTCCTGCGGCTCGGTCCCGGAGGCGAGCTGCCGCCCCATCTCGAGAGGCTCCTCCCGCCTGGCATGCCGGTCGAAGCGCTCGACCTGTCCGCCGTGCGCCTCACGGTCCCGCAGGTCCGTCCCTGACCCCCTCCCGCCTACGGCGGGTTTTTCGTGGCTTGATTCCTTTGGGCGTTTGTGCTATACTCTTGGCCGGTCTTTTCGCAAGATAGGCGTCTGTTTCCTGGGCGATGATCGGCTTCCGGTCATGCGCCCGCCGCCCCTGCCGGAAAAGGATGCTCATTCTTGCGAAAAACCGCCATTTATTCGTCTTTTTTGATCGATCTTGAACTATATGGAACAACTCGAAATCGTCCACGAGCACACCGGTGAGCTCATGGGGAAGGTGCTCCCGCGCGCCGAAGCCATCGAGCAGCAGGCCTGGTGCCGCTCCACGAACATCTTCGTCCTGAACTCCGACGGCCACGTCCTCTGCCACCAGCGCACCATGAACAAGGAGCGCATGCCGGGCTACTGGATGACCCACCTCGGCGGCCACGTCGGTGTCGGCGAGACGTACGAATCCAACGCATGGAAGGAGCTCCACGAGGAAGCCGGTATCTGGGTGAAGCCGCACGAGCTCGTCTCCTGGCGCACCACGAAGATCCCGTCCGCCCGCCTTTGGGCGCGTGACTTCGTCGTCCTCGTTGACCAGCCGCACCACGAGTTCAAGCCGCAGCCGGGGGAAGTCGAGCAGTTCGCCTGGAAGTCGCCGCAGGAGATCATGGAAGCCGTCCGCAAGGGCGAAAACTTCTGTGCCGGCGTGCATGACTTCCACGTCGAGTACCACTGCCTCCGCGCCGCCCTCGCGACCGCGCAGGCCCATGGCGTGATGGACTTGCCGAGCAAGACTCACATCTGGCACATCGAAGCGACCGCGTAATAAACGCAAAGACCGTCCCACGGGACGGTCTTTGTTTGGTCCGGATGCTTGCCTTCCAGACCTGAGCGACAGAACTCTGTCGTTCAGGAGTGGATTCATTCTGGCGCTTCGCAGGGGCAAAACGGGAATGAACCGGGGCGCGGTCCCAGAAGGGGACGTAGGCCGCGTCTCAGGCTTCCCAAAAGGGAAGGGGGCATCGGAACGGAAAAAGGGGTGAGGCAGGGGATGGGTGGGCTATATGTCGGACGGGCGCTGTCGCGCGTCGCGGGCGGCTAAGTTGGCGTATTCCATGAGAAGATCGGCTTTTTCCTGCAGGGGAGCGGCATATCCGGACGCGATCGTCACGGCCGGCTGCCAGGCGAGTCGCTGTCGGCAGAGGTGCCTCAGCACGGCCAGGTATTCGTGCAGGAAGCATTCGGCATGCTGGCGGTCGGTGAACCCATAGGCCGAGCCGTACCGACAGAGCTGGTCCCAGCACCAGCTGCCGTTCAGCCTAAGGAACCGGTCGATGGTCAGGATCGGGTCCGGACTGCCGATCGGGCTGTCCCGCTTGATGATCAGGTCCCAGACGTCACGCCGGATGAAAGCACCGGCGAGCTCGAGTTCCGGTCGGAAATCGGCTTCGGCGCGGTTCGCTTGCCGTGCCGCCTCGATGGGATCGCGCATCAGCTTGGCGAGCGAAAACCCTTCGCTTGACCCGCCACCATACCGTCGCGCCTCGACCGTGCGCAGGTACGGGTAGGGGTCCGGCTCGTTGAGGATGCGTATGGCGTGCGTACGTACGGCTTCGGACAGGAGCCAGCTGACCCGTTCGTGCGCCGGCAGCGACTCCCACGTGCCGGGACCGTGGTAGCGGCTCGTGAGCGTGGCTCGGGAGGCTTCCGTCAGGTCGACGTCGAAGCTCTCCGCGGTCACCTGGCAGATGCCGGACGGCTGGAGCGTGAGCCCGCCGTTCCCATCGTAGGTTCCGGCAAGCGGCAGGGAGCGGGTGAGCCAGGCGCCAAAGTCGGGGAGGCCGTCCCAGAGGGCGGGGCTCTTGTGTGCGATGAACAGGGCAACGGCGGGTACCCCCTCATCGATCCAGAGGCCAGACAGATGGCAGCGGACACTGATCGGCATTGGCTTCTCCTTCCGTCCTAAGCGTGTTTTTTTGGCTTAGTGACAGGAGATTCTAGCAGGTTGCACCCGTCCTGTCAAGCCTCAAGACGCCTGCGGTCCGGCCCGGGAACGAGAAGGGATGACGATTTTGGAAAGGCTGTTCCCTCGCCTCAAAAACCAGCCCCCGCCATGTCCTACCCCCTCGCTAGGGAAGGGGAAACCTGGTGTTTTTGTTCATGTTTGATTGACAGACGGGGGGATTCGTATTACCGTCGAGGGCGCGCCACGTTCGTGCGGCGCCCGGTCCCTACGGGGGATCGTGATGCCAAGGAGTCCCAATGGAACATCATGATGGAAGACAGGTGGCCGATGGTCCGTCTGAAGTGGATCTCGCGACCCGGCCCGCTAGCTGGGAGGGGCACAGTGAGGACATCGTCACCTTCCTGATGCGGGCGTTCCGCGTCATCCACGCGACCGGAATCCAGGAGGACGACCAGGGCCAACGGTTCTTCTGGGCCAGGGAGGCGACCGAAGCCCTTCGCAGGGCCAGGGATCCGAACCCCCGTGAGACCATCAACCGGCTCGTCGGCTGCCGCGCGCTGCGGTATGACCAGATCGGCGCGCCGGGCCGGGCGACCTGCATCCTGGTACTGCTCCCCGACTTCGAGATGGGCGGCATGGACGAGGAAGTCGACGCCGAAGAGCCGAATCCGCCGCGTGAAGCCAAGCGGCTTCCGGAGCCCGACCCCCTGTCACCCGTCTCCCGACCCGTGCCTCCCCGCTACGTTCTCAGGCGCGCCCCCAGGCCCGCCTACGACCCGCAGACCCGCCAAGGGACCGTTCCGGCCTGCCTCGCGCCGAGTGAGGACCGGCTCTGGACGGCGGTCATCCGCCTCCTGTCCGCGACGCAGCCCATCCGTACCTGGAACCTGGAGCTCGCTGACCGCCTGCGCCCCGATCGTTTGCGGAGAGAGGCGAGTCTCGCCTCCCCCGAGTTCGCGCTCGCATGCGAGCGCCTCACCGCGGCAGGTTTCCTCGCGCCCGTGCCTGAGGGCTATCTGGTCCTGCGCAACCCGCGCAACACGCCCGTGATCTCCCTCGCACACCGCCCTCTCGTGCGCGTCTCGGCGGCCAGGTTGGAGCGTCTCCAGGCGGCCCGTCGCCTCGCCCAGCCCTGGATCGACGAACGGGGTTGCGTCCCTTGGGCTGCCCAGAAGCAATACGGCGATGCCGTCGCGCAGGCCTGGGGCGAGTCGCGGGGGCGTGCCCGCGTCCTCGAGGAGCTCGTCCGCGACCTCACCCGGCCGCCGATCCGCCAGGGGGCCTTCGACGGTAGCCTGTTCGTCCGCCTCTCGAGCGGGCTCCATCCGTTTCCGGCGGCCCTCGCCCCGGCGGACCTCGTCCTCACGGACCTCGCCGCGTCCGAGGAGCTCGTTCCGCCCGGTGCGCTCTACGCCCCGCTCCTCCTCCGCAACGCCACCTGGCGTGCGGTCTCCGGCTAGCTCGACGATCGGGCCGGCCTTCATCCCGAGCTTCGCTCGGTCTTTTTTGTCATTCCGCGCTTGCGGGAGCGAAAATCGACCGTTACCCTCAAAAGGGTGGTCTTAACCCTCTCATCTATTCCTATGCAGATCTACCAGATCCTGAAGGCGGAACACGTCGAGCTGAAGCGTCGCCTCAAGGAGGCGGAAGGGACGACCGCACGCGCCGTCAAGACGCGTGAAGCATTATTGAAGGACATCTGCCTCTCTCTGCGGTCGCATGCGTATGCCGAGGAAGTCGCGCTGTACGAGCCCCTTCGAGCCGATCCCGCGCTCCACGACCTCCTGCTTGAGGCGAAGGAGGAGCACGAGCTCGCCGACCTGGAGCTCGCGCGGCTTGAGGCGCTCCCCGTGACGGACGAGACCTGGGGCGCAAAGATGGAGGTCCTGCGCGAGAGCATCGAGCACCACGTGGAAGAGGAAGAGGAGGACTTCTTTCCAAAGGCGAAGAAGACGCTGGACGGGGAAGCGGCGGTCGAGGCGGGGGAGCGGTTCCTTGTCGAAAAGAAAGCCTTCTTGGAGCGGCGATAGAAAGATGCGGATAGCAAAACACGGAGGCTGTCGATCTCCGTGTTTTTTTTGCCACGTTCTTGACCCTGCACTCCGACGGGCCGAAGCCCGTGCGGACGTTTACAGCCTCTTTGGACCGGGGACCAGCGAAAGGATAAAGAGGAGAACCAGGGCCCCTATCACCGACATGATCAGCCGTCCGAGGAGGCCGCCCGCCGACACGTTGAAGAGATCGAACAGGAAACCGCCCAAGACCGCTCCAATGATGCCCACAATAAGATTTCCCAACACACCGAACCCACTGCCTTTCGTGAGCTCGCCAGCGATCCAGCCGGCGATGATCCCAATAAGGATAAACCAGATGATGCTCATATGATAAGGCGACAGCTTAAGAATGAGTGGCATTCTTTACTGTACACCCCTGCAACGGCTTGTAAATGCCTGTCGCGGATCGGAGGGTAAAATCGTCGGGCGTGTCAACCTGCAAAAAAACACGCCCCGATGGGGGCGTGCGCCTACGGCTAGGGCTTCTCGTCGGTGTCGGGATCGAGGCGGTCGCCGATCTCTTCCCAGCGCGCCAAGAGCGATCGGCGCAGCTGGTCGACCTGCCCTTCGGCAAGCTCGCGCGTGTCTTGGTACCGCTCGAGGATCTCCTCGACGACGTCCTCGTAGGTCGTGCGGCTGAGGCCTTTGGTGACGCGGCGCTTGGCGAGGCGCGCCAGGCGGCTTGCCTCGTCGGCGAGGCCTTCGGCGCGTTCGGAGCGGAGAAAGAGTCCGGCCGCGACGCCGGCGATGAGCCCGGCCGCGAGCGTGAGGCCATACGCGAGCCCGGGATGATTCTTGTCGTGGCGGTTGCAGGCGAGCATAGGAGATTTGATCAAGAATTAGCTCTTTTGACGCTACGCCCCGCGGCCGCGACGGTCAATCTTATTTTTCCGCGTATATGAAAAATCCCCGTGGGGGTGGGATCAGACGTAGCCGTAGCCTGCCTGCACGTACGAGCCGTCGGCAAGGCGGGCGCGGGGACTCCAAACTTGGATGACGTAGCGCCAATCCGTACGCCCACAGTGGCCGTAGGGGTCGATGCGGGCGTAGGTCGGCGGCCGGTCAGCGCCGATTCTGGTCGTACGCCATTCCGACTGTTCCTCGTGGTCTCCATGCCCAGGCTCTTCGGCGTGGGCGACGGTCGGCTCTGCCTTCTCTGGATCGGTGCCAGCGATTGGGTTGTCCTCGAGGAGGGTGTTTCCGTCGCCGTGCTCCTCCCAGAGCCGGATGAGGGTTTCGCGTTCGCGTTGGCTGAAGGCCGGCCAGTTCTCGCGGCGGAATCGCTCGGCGACGCGCCAGACCACGACGCGGTCATGCGTGTGAGCCATCGCGCCAATCACACGCAGCAGGGCCTCGCGCTTGTCGGGCTGGGCCTTGATCCAGTTTTCCCAGGCCGCGACGACGTCGACGAGGGCCGTCTCGGCGTCGATCCCGGGGATCTTGAGGGTCGTGCCCAGGTAACGGAGGGCTGTGGGCTCCGCGGGCTCGTACCAACGGACGCTGCCCGGCTCGAGCGGGAAGATGCGCGGGGCCGAGGCGTCCGAGGGGCGTGCCGTCCCCGTCTCGATGGCCGCGCCGTAGGGGGCGGGGGAGCGGGCGGGGATGGGTTTGGCGGAATCCTCCCCCATCAGTCTGACGATCACGTATGGCCAGATCAGGATGAGAAGACACAGGTTCGCCATGGCTGCGGCGGGCCTGACCGCCGCGCCGAACACATGGGCGGCGGCCGCCGCTACCGAGAAGAGCCCGATAGGGATGAGAAGCGCGATCAGGAATCGTTTTGACATCGGATCCTCTCCTTTTGCCGGGATCGGCAACGGAATCTATCAGAAGAAGGGCGGATCGTCAAGGGTCCGCTACCGCCGCAAGCTCAAAAACTCCACGGCGTGCCCGATCGTCCGTTGGGGGTACCAATAGAGGTTCGGCAGCCGTCCCAAGATGCCTTCCGGCGTCACGCGCGTCAGGTCGATCCCGTACCGCCGCTCGATGGCGTCCGACCAGGGTTCAATGGCTCGGAGCTTGATGCGCAAAAGACGCAGGATGGCCGCCTCGGTTCCGCGCGGGGCGAGGATGATGGCCTGCTCAAGCGGAATCTCTGGGGCACGCCCACCGGCTCCATACAGGTTCACCTCCGCCTGATCCGAGCCTGTCAACAGGCCGGCCTTCCGACATAGGTGGACCCGTGTGAGAAAGTCTTCTTTTGGCGGCTCAAATTCCTGGCGATTCAGCGTCTCTCGAGATATCCCGAGGAGCGGTTCGAAGGCCTTTTCCATGCGCGGCGTGTCGCGCACTCGCTTGAGGGCTCGGGAGGTCTTGAGGCTCCCCCAGCTCACGCGTACGTTTGGATCTGCGATCAACGGTTCGGCGGGGAGCGTCACGCCGAGGCCTCCATGGCTAGGGAGGGCCCGCCATCCTCGGCTTGAGGCATACAGCGCTTGCGTCTTCCCGATATTAAAAGAGATGTGCGGGTTGAAATCGTGGCTCGCCTGGCTCTCCTCCGTCCCGTCGATCGTCATATAGTAGCCGCGGTGCGTGCGCGTGAATCGTGGGTCGATGTCATCGGCGAGCGCGCGCGAGGAGGTCAGGCGTCCCAGGATGAGTATTTTTGCAAACGCGTCCGGCCGCGTGAGGTGGTTCGCGCGCAATTCGACGTCCGCGCATGGTCGCTCGACGAAGGCTCGTTCGATGCCGGTTTCATCGAGGGGATCGATCGGTTCTTGACGTTCGGGGAAATGGCGGCGGTCTGGTCGTTCGGACATAACGGTCGCATTCTAGCAGCTGGGAGGAGACGAAAAAACCCGCGCCTGACGACGTGGGTTTTTCCATGGTGCAGCCGAGACGATTTGAACGTCTGACCTCCTCCTTCGCAGGGAGGCGCTCTATCCAGCTGAGCTACGGCTGCGCGCGGCGAACAAGGGACGCCCTTTTTTTGCGGGAAGATTTGCCGGAAGCGCTTTCTATAGCCGCAAAAGCCGCCCGATCGTATCAGATGGGTATTCGTTTGGCAAGTCCAGGTTTTCCGCCAGATATTGGCGCAAATGGTCGCGCAAGAGGACGGGATCCTGTTCCTCGAGGTGGATCCGCAGGCTGCCCTGGATGCCGGTTTTCGGCTGGAGATAGAGGGTCTTCACGTGTGGCGGCTGGTACACGATGGCGAACCGCTCGAGGTCCTGGAAGAGGTGCAGCTTGCCGTTCCAGACGACCCCGTTCTCGCCGACCTGCACGAGGACGGCCCGCGGCTCGCGACGGTAGCCGAGGATGAGGGTGATGTCCGCAAGCAGGATGAGGAAGGCGAACAGGAAGTTCTCGTTCCAGATGGCATATGCCAACAGGAACAGGGAGACCACGCCCATGACGGCGTACCACTTGGGTCCGCGCTCGTACTTGTCGAAGGATGCCGTTTCCCAGACGAAGCGGTCTTGGAGCGCGATCAGCGATTGTTCGACCTCGGGCGCATACGTGATCATAGATGGGGCCAGTGTACCACATGGGGAGATGCCGCGGGAGCGCAAGAAAAAACCCCGGGATCACGGGGGAGGGGCGTGCGTCGCCTTGCGTTCGGCGAAGAGGATGTAGTGGAATCGCGCCTTGAAGCCGAACGCCTCCCCGACGGGAAGGGAGTGCAGCCTGGCGCGACGCGGGCAGCCGTCGCCGCGCAGTCCGCCCGTGGCGCTGAGCGCGGGGAAGAGCCGTTCGGGGACCGTGGACATGCCGCGACGCGGGCCGTCGCCGAAGTGCCAGGTGCCCGGCGCGACAATCCGCCGCGGGGTCGATGGGGCCATCCCCAGCTCGCGCCAGAGGCATGCGGGAGGGAGGAACGCTTCGGCGAGGGCGAGCAGGTCTTCGATGCGCGCGAAGTCGAGGTCATACGAGCGGCCCCAGATGCGGAGCTTCGTTTCGCAGCGCTCCGGATCCGCAAGCTGCCCTTCCTCGTACTCGGTGACCGAGACGCGCCGCAGGACGAGCTTCTGCAGGAGGGGCTCGCCATTCGCGTCCGTCTCTGGGGCGGTGAGGTGGCCCAAGAGCTGGCCTTCGCGTTCCCAGACGGGTTCGCGAGTGGGGACGATCTGCCGGCCGTCCGGCAGCCGGTAGGGGCGTGGCCGCCCGTAGATGACCCTGAACGAGCCGATGAGGGTGTCCGGATCGCCCTTGAAGGGCCGGAGGAGCGAACGTTGGAAGCGTTCTCGTGTCATGCGGTCTCCACATCGCGTGTGGTATCAATCTTTTTTCGCTTTGTCAAGCCTTTTTTGGAGATTTTTCGGGCCACATGACGACTTTCTGGCGGGATGCTATACAGGGAACATGCCTCTTTCCTCGCCTTCGTTCGAGCTCGCATCCGCCTACAAACCCTCCGGTGACCAGCCGGCGGCGATTGATGCCCTTACGCGCGGGTTGCGCGAGGGGGCGCGGTTCCAGACCCTGCTCGGCGCCACCGGGACGGGCAAGACGTTCACGATGGCCAACGTCATCGCCAACGTGCAGCGCCCCACGCTCGTGATCGCCCATAACAAGACCCTCGCCGCGCAGCTCTGCAACGAGTTCCGGCAGTTTTTTCCGAACAATGCGGTCGAATATTTCGTCTCATATTACGATTACTACCAGCCGGAGGCCTACATCCCCTCATCCGATACCTACATCGAGAAGGAGGCCATGATCAACGAGGAGATCGATCGCCTGCGTCATGCCGCGACCCAGGCCCTGCTCACCCGCCGCGACGTCATCATCGTCTCGTCGGTGTCGTGCATCTACGGCCTCGGCGCGCCGGAAGCCTACGAGCAGACGGTCCTGCGCCTCGAGGTCGGCCAGCCGCTTGCCCGTGAGGCCGCCATGCAGCGGCTCATCGACATGCAGTTCACGCGCACGCCCGCCGACCTCACGCGCGGGAGCTTCTTTGTGCGCGGCGACCTCATCGAGCTCATGCCTGCAAGCGAGGAAATGGTCTATCGCGTCGAGATGCCGCGTGGCGTGGTCGAACGCATCGCGAAGATCGATCCCGTCACGAGAGAGGTCAAGCGCGAACAGAAGGACTTGTGGGTATTTCCGGCGAAGCACTTCGTCACCTTGGGTCCTGAGCGAGAACGTGCCCTCAAGCGGATCCGCCAGGAGCTGCAGGATCGCCTCGCGTATTTCGAGGCGAACGGGAAGCTGCTCGAGGCCGAGCGCTTGGAGCGGCG
>CAYYTQ010000017.1:0-14510 GCA_964474805.1 uncultured Gammaproteobacteria bacterium | reverse complement strand
CGCCCGACGGGGCTCGTCGATCCCGAAGTCATCATCCAGCCCGCCTCGGCTGGTCGGGTGGGGGAGGAAGCCTATCCTGGGCAGGTGCAAGACCTCATCGAGCGCGTGCGCCCGGTCTTGGCGCGCGACGAGCGCGTCCTTGTGACGACCCTCACGAAGAAGATGGCGCAGGACCTCACCGAATTCATGAAAGAGAAGGGGTTCAAGGTGCAATATCTGCATAGCGACATCGACACGATTGAGCGTCTCGAGATTTTATCTGCCTTCCGCAAGGGGGAATACGAGATCGTGGTCGGCGTGAACTTGTTGCGCGAGGGACTGGACCTGCCGGAAGTCTCCCTTGTCGCCATCCTGGACGCGGACAAGGAAGGGTTCTTGCGTTCCGAGACCTCACTCATCCAGACCATCGGCCGCGCCGCCCGCAACGTGCAAGGGCAGGTGCTCTTATATGCCGACAAAATGACGGGATCGATGCAGCGCGCCATCACCGAGACGGAGCGTCGTCGCGCGAAACAGCTCGCCTATAATGAAAAACATGGCATTACGCCACGGACGATCCGCAAGAAGGTCGAGGACTTGCGAGAGATGCTGGGCCTCGAAGGCAAGACGGAGCGCGTGAAGGATATCCTCGCCCTTGAGCAGGCCCCGGACGCCCACCGGCTTGACCAGGTGATCAAGCAAAAGGCGAAAGAGATGAAGCAGGCCGCCAAGGACCTGCAGTTCGAGCTTGCCGCCATCTTGCGCGACGAGATCGCGATCCTGGAGAAAGAGGTCAAGAAACAAGAGAAAGGGGCGCCGTTGCCTGAAGCGGAAGCGCAGAAGGTGAGGGCGAAGCGGGCCTTGCGGCACGGGCGGACGCGGTAACGGCGCTTCCGATCGCCATCGTCGAGCGGGCTCTTGACAAAAGGGCCTGTTTTCGTTATAAACCCTTTCTCACGGTAGGGGACCCCCTCCCGCGCCTTGAGAGAAAGAGGCATCCAATGAAGCTGGTCCGTTGCCTTGCCACCATCGCCCTCCTCGCCACTGCCTGCAACGCCGGCCTGGAGGATCCCGCCGAGCAGGCGAGCCCGCAGGCGGCGCTCTTCCCCCTCACCCCGCCCGTCGTCGTCATGCCCTACCGGGCCTGCGCCGGCCCCGCCTGGGACCCGTCCTGCGACGCGATCATCCTGCTGCGCGAGCCGCAGGCCATCATGGGGCCGGGTCGGTACGAGTGCGTCACCTGGTGCGCTGGCACCCATCCGAACCGGGTGTCGGTGCCCAATTTCGCGGGCTGGGTCCAGAGCCGCGTCAACGCCAACGACTGGCGCCGCGCCTACCGCCTGCCGATCGCCTGGGCGCGCGACCTCGCGGCCGCGATCTGCTCGCCCACGCAGTCCTCCTGCGCGATCGCCTACGTCTGGCCCCTCGCGAACGGGGAGACGCTCCGCCTCACGCTGGGGTTCCTCAACGACGACGCCATGGCCCCGGCCACCGACGGCGCGATCCGCTCGCTCATCCTGATGCAGGAGACCGCCGACCGCGTCGCCTCGGCGCGCCACGAGGACCTGTTCTCGCTCGCGACCACCACCTACGCCGCCACCGCGGCTCGCCAGGTGGTGTTCACCTCGATTCCCGGCGGGCCGCCCATCATCAGCTACGTCGACCGCACCACCCCGGCGCTCTACGAGCGCTTCGTGGTCTGGTTCTGACGGCTCCGCCCTGCGGAGATTTTTTTGCGCGTAAGCCGACGGGGGCGCTCTTCCGTTGACGCGGTTCGCGTTTCATGACAGGGTTTTCCGGTCGCGATCCGTGTCATCCCTCCTGTCAGAAAGGAACCGTTCTCCATGGCATCCGAACTTCGCACCGGTACCGCCTCGCCCGATTCCGAGGGCTCCCTCACCGCCGAGGCGCTCGCGCAGGAGCTGGGCCTGTCCTTCGCCGAGCTGCTTCCCACGCTCCGCCGCCTCGGCATCCGGCACCCCGCGGCGGGCACCCGCTTCACGGCCGCGGCCGCCGAACAGATCCGCCGCTTCCTCGTCAACGACCGGGCCATCCTGGCTGAGGTCGACCGACTCCTGCCGGCCGACCTCAACGACCGGCCGCCGTTTGTCGAGGTCACGGCCCGGCACGTTCCCGTCCTCATGCGGCTGCCGGACGTCGGGGCGGTCGCCACGGCGCATGATGCCCGGGGCCGCCCGTTCATCCGCGTCTACCTCTCCGGTTCCGCCGACGGGCGCGAGGACATCCCGCGCCTCCTCGAGGGGTACCCCGTCCTCGTGCAGGACGGGATCGGGAAGATCGTGCCGGCCGACGTCGGAAGCGGCTAGTCGTCTGGTGGAAGGGTCACGGATCACTTCACCGCCCCGCTGGGGGCTTTTTTAATGAAGGGAGTCAGGCCTCGTCGATCATCTGTACGAAAAATTTACATAAATGGCCGTCCGGCCCCCGAGGGCTTCGCCGTCTGTCATGATGCGGTTGGTGGCCATCATCCCGATGCCCATCAGGAAGGGATTTGCCTGCTCATGCGTCGTCACGTCCCGATCCCGGCCACGCCGTTGGCCCAACTCAGACAGCTGGAAGCCTGGAATGCCACCTACGGGTACGGGATTCCTGCAGCTGCTTTCGCCGCGGCCGAGGCCAGTGCGCCAAGGCCGTCGTCTCGTCCGGAAGGGGGCGACCTGCCCTCGGTCGTCGTGCTCGTCCCGTCTCTTTCCGGAACGGGCGGTCCTGGAAGCCCGGAGGCCGTCACGGGGGTTGTCCGCACGTTTTCCGCGCTTTGGGACCGGGCCGTGGCAGGGCAGCGAGCGGGGCAGGTTCTCCTTTCCCCGTCGGTGCCCAAACCCCTGCCCAATGGTCTTTCCTTCGCGCGTGACGCGCCTCCCGAAGCGGCCCTCCATTGGGAGCGCGTCCTGTTCACGTATGCGCATCCCGGTATCGCCGGAACGCTGGGGCAGACGGTCACGGGCACCTTCTTCGAGGACGTCTGTTCACGCCATCGCCGAGCGTTTCCTGCCCGCTCCCTCGGCCTCGCCCATGCCGGGGTCCTAGCCGTGGCCGCCCTGCACCCTTCCTGGTTTCGGGCGCTGCTGCTTTCCAAGGTGGATCCGTACGGGTGGGTTGACCTCTGGGAACGCTATGGGCCTGTCGAGGAGGTCGCTTCAGGCTGCTCGCTCCATGCCTGGCTGCCGGGGTATGCTGTCGCCCAACGGCCTCCCCATCCAGGCGTCTCTTACGTGCCGCGGCTCGCGGTCGAGGGCGGACGTTGCCTTTCCCTCGATGTCCGCGCTCGGAACCTGCTGCCGGTGAGCGCGCATGGGTACGTGCCTCCTGCCGGGTTCGTGCCCGTTTCCGTCCGCCTCGATGGTTCCCGTCGTCAGTGAGCGTCCCATCGCGCGAAAGCCCTGGTCTACTGTTGCCGCCAATCCGTTGGCGGTTTTTTGTCGTTCAATGAAAAATCCCCATTTCGGGGATCAGGGCCAGTCGGTCGCGTCTTCTTCCGTCATGGTCCCCACGAGGCGGAGCTGCCCGTCGGCATCCGCCTCGTATACCTCGTGGAACGGCCGGTAGAGGAGCCGGGTCGTACGTCCCGTGGCTTGGGCTACGGCCGACAGCAGAAAGAGCGCGGCATCCTGCGGCGTGACGATGGCGGCGGGAAGGCGCAGCCGGCGCGGTTCGTCTGCCTGCGAGTCGTCGAGCCGGGCGGCGAGCGCTCGTCCGTCGACCAGGATTTCGAGTTCCATGGCCCCTTCGGGCGCGTCGCCACCGGCTTTCTTCAGGCAGATGGGGCCGAAGCGTCCCTCGAGCGTCCCATTGGCCGGCCAGCCCTGGACCAGCTCGCGCAGCAGCGCAGTGGTCGCACGCAGGCACCGGGCGCGCAGGTCGGTGAGGTCGAGAGAGCGCGTCATCGCGTGGGCCGTCGAAGGCGGGCGACGTGCGCGTCATCGTCGCGGGGCTCGAACAGGTTGTCCGGGTCCCGCAGCGTCGCTTGCGATCTGTCGCTGAAGCGACGGGGTGGAGGCATCTGGTTCGAGAGAGCCTGCTGGGGTTTCGTGGACGCGGCCATGCGAAGTCCTTCTGCCCGCTTCGTCATCCGAACGGCGAGCGCCCCCGTTCTATCACCGCGTTCCCGGCTTGGCAAGTGTCGCTTTACACCTGTTTTCGCGCCCAGTGACACCCCCGCCCATCTTGGGTATAACCAACGCATGGATATCGTGCCCGACATCAAGGCTCGCATCGACGTGGTCGACCTCGTGGCCGAATACGTTCCCCTCAAGCCGGCTGGGGCAGGTTCGTTCAAGGGGCTCTGCCCGTTCCACCAGGAACGGAGCCCGTCTTTCCATGTCTCGCGCACCCGCCAGTCGTGGCATTGTTTCGGGTGCGATTCGGGCGGTGACATCTTTACGTTCATCGAGCGGATTGAGGGGATGGAATTCCGGGAGGCGTTAGCGTTCCTGGCGCAAAAGGCGGGTGTGACCTTGCCCGAGCAGGAGGCGGGGGAGCAGAACCGCACCAAGAAGAAGCGCCTGCACGAGGTCAACGAGCTCGCCGCCCGGTTTTTTCGCACCATGCTCCTGCAGTTGCCGCAGGCGGCGGAAGCGCGTGCCTACGTCGCCAAGCGCCAGATCGACGACCTCTCCGCCGACCTGTTCCAGATCGGCTACGCGCCCGAAGCCTGGACCCTCCTCACGGAGGCGCTTGGGAAGAAAGGGGTGACCTCCGAAGAGCTGGTCCTCGCCGGCCTCGCGATGCGGCGCGAGCGTGGGGAGGGCGTGTACGACCGGTTCCGCGGCCGGCTCATGTTCCCTATCCAGGACGTGCACGGCAACGTCGTCGGCTTCACGGGCCGCATTCTGACGGCCGACCCCAACCAGCCGAAGTACATGAACACGCCGGAAACACCCGTCTATCGCAAGTCTGGCGTCTTATATGGCCTCGACAAGGCCAAGGCCGAGATCCGCCGCACCGGCCTCGCCGTGATCGTGGAGGGGAATATGGACGTGGTCTCCTCCCACCAGGCGGGGATCACCAACGTCGTCGCGGCGAGCGGGACGGCCTTGACGTTGGAGCAGCTGGGGCTCCTGAAGCGCTTCACGACCAACCTCGCCATCGCGTTCGACCAGGATGCCGCCGGGGCGGCGGCCACCCTCCGCGGCCTCGACCTCGCGCGTGCGCAGGAATACTCGATCAGGATCATCACGCTTCCGCCTGAAGCGGGGAAGGATCCGGACGAGGCTTGCAAGAAAGATCCCGCGTTGTGGCGCCAGGCCATCGCCGACGCGACCGGGATCATCGATTGGGTGTATCGTGGGGCCTTCGCGCGCTACCCCTCGACCTCGCCTGAACACAAGCGCCTCATTGCCGACGCCGTCCTGCCGGAGCTCGCCCGTATCCCGCATCCGGTCGAGCGTGACGCCTGGATCAAGCGTCTCGCCCAGGATCTCGGGATCGGGGAGGAGAGCCTGCAGCAGGGCATCAGGCGTTCGGAGGCGAAGGCGTTCGTGATGACCGCCCCTAAGGCTGCCGCAATCCCCATTCCGCTTAAGGACGTCCCTGTTGACCGCCGCCCGGCGTGGCGGCTGTTCGCCTTGTCGCTGCAAGCGCGGCCCTTGTTAGAGGCTTTTTTCCAGGCGGAAGCCGTGCTGTGGACCGAAGATTCCGCGCCCGAGCTGAAAGCCCTTTACGTTTCCTTGCGCGACGCGTATCATCGGGACGGTTTTCCACCACCCACGTCTACGGCCTGGAGCCAGACGCTTTCCCATCTCGCAGCCTCGCTTGGGCCCGACGAGATGAAGACCTACAACACGCTCACCCTCCTGGCAGAACATGCCCTCGCTTCGCGTTCTTCCCAAGAGAACGCCCAAGAGCAGGCCCAGATGCTGCAGATGCGTCGGCAAGCCGTCCGCACCCAACGGCTGACGGCCTTGCAGGAAGCGATGCGGCAGGCGGAAGCGGCGGGGGACCACGCGCGCGTCGAAGCGCTGGCCCGCCAGTTTTCTGCCCTGACACAGGATCCCTGAGTACGGCCCTTGCGCCGTTAACCTTCCCCCTTCAGGTCTTTTATGCCCGCCAAGAAGCCCGTCGTGAAGAAGAAGTTTTATCCGTCCGTCCCGAAAAGCAAGAAGGCTCCGGCCAAGGCGGCCGTCGCCAAAAAGAAGCCTGTCCCGGCTAAGAAGCCCATCACCGCCAAAAAGGCCGCCGCCAAGCCCGTGAAGGGCGCCAAGGCCACCACGGTAAAGGCGCCGCCTTATGTCAAGGCGAGCCCGCCCGCGCCAGAGATGCTTGACCGCCTCTTCGACAAGGCCCGTTCCCGTGGGTTCATGACGGAGAACGAGCTCTATTTCGCGTTCCCGGAAGTCGAGGACTATGCCGATGTCCTTGAGGCCTTCATCGATCGCCTCGACACCGCCGGCATCGGCATGGTCGAGCAGAAGGAGGGGATCCTGGGTCGCACGAGCGAACGCAAGGACATCCTGAAGTCGTTGCACAGCCAGGAGGATCGCGAGCGCAAGTCGTCTTCGGCCGTCGTCGCCAAGGCCGAGCCGGTCGACTTCCTCAACATCGACTCCATCCAGATGTACTTGCGCGAGATCGGCAAGATCCCGTTGCTCAACGCCGAGCAGGAAATCGCCCTCGCCAAGCGCAAGGAAAAGAACGACAAGGAGGCCGAACAGGCCCTCATCGAGGCGAACCTCCGTCTGGTGGTCTCGATCGCGAAGAAATTCACCGGGAAGTCGCTGTCGCTGCTCGACCTGATCCAGGAGGGGAACATCGGCCTCTTCCGTGCCGTGAAGAAGTTCGAGTACCGCAAGGGGTTCAAGTTCTCCACGTACGCGACCTGGTGGATCCGCCAGGCCATCACGCGCGCGCTCGCCGACCAGTCGCGCACCATCCGCATCCCGGTGCACATGGTCGAGACGATCAACAAGTACCAGCAGATCGAGCGCGAGCTCATCCAGGAGCTCGGCCGCGAGCCGCTGCCGGAAGAGATCGCTGCCGAAATGGGACAGGACGTCGAGAAGGTGCGCCACATCATCAAGATTTCCCAGGACACGGTCTCGCTCGAGACCTCCATCGGTGACGACGATGACGGTGACACGACGCTTGCCGACTTCATCGAGGACTCCAAGAACCCGTCCCCGGACCGCGCCGCCGCGTTGCAGCTGCTCCGTGACTACGTGCGCGACATCATCAAGGACCTCAATCCGCGCGAGCAGAAGATCCTGGAGATGCGTTTCGGCCTGCTCGACGGCGTCGGGCACACGCTCGAGGAAGTGGGCAAGGAGTTCGACGTCACGCGCGAGCGCATCCGCCAGATCGAAGCGAAGGCGCTCGAGAAGATCCAACAGCACGGCGCCGTGAAGAAGCTGATCGATTATTAGTGAGGGGTAGTCAAAAAATGGCCAATATGGGCCATTTTTTGTACCGGTGTGGCGCGCTTTCTGGGGCGTCCACAAAAAACCGCGCATGCTGCGCGGGTGACTCAGGGACCGAACCGGATGGCGAGGTTGGGCGTGGCGTCCGTCCGGACGGCCTTCCCCCATCCAGACGGGGAGACCGTGCAGCTCAGGAGCGTGGCCTTTCGGTATTCGCGGGCCGTCCGGATGGCGAAGGTGATGATCGATTCGACCGGCTTGTGGGCCGTGATGGCCTTGCCTGCCTCACGGAGGCGGGCGATGTCATCCTCCTCGAACACCAGCCAGAACCATTCGTGGGGCGACGCGAACTCGGTACGTTCCGCCCAGTCGATGAGTTCCAAGATCTGGTCGACGAGAGGGAGGCCGCGGGCCTCTTGCGGGAACGGGTGCGCCAGCCAGTGTCCGTGCGGACCGGCTTTCCAGAGTTGGGGCATGGGCCTGCAATCCTCCTTTTTAGGCGGTGTCGCATCATGGCACGCGTAGGCACTTTCGTCAATCGCGCTGCCTCGATCGCAAGCCGTGCGACGAGGGATCGATAAGCATGCCCCGGGACGACGTCTTTATGGGCGTGGCCGGACTTCCGCGTATTCGTTACGCCTTTCGCAGGGCCCCGATGTCCAGTTTCTTCATTCCGAGCATCGCCTGCGTCTTACGTTGGGTAGCGGCCACGTCTTCGCCCTTGAGGAGCTCGTCCATGTTGGAGGGCGTGACCTGCCAGGAGATCCCGTATGCGTCCTTGAGCCAGCCGCACTGTTCGGCGGCGGGTACCGCGGAAAGCGCGTTCCAATAGCGATCGATCTCTTCTTGGGAATCGCAACGGATCATGAGCGACACGCCCTCGTTGAAGCTGAACGCGTGGCCGTGCGCGCTATCCATCGCGACGAACCATTGGCCGTTGAGGGTGAAGTCGGTGAACATCACCGTGCCCTCGCGGTCAGGTTCGCGGCCGGCAGGATAGCGGGCGAGCGCGCCGCGTTTCGCGTTCGGGAAGATCGAGAGGTAGCGGTCGGTGGCTTCTTCGGCCTTGCCGCATGCCTGGTTCGTGAAGAGGAGGGCGGGCATGATCGTAGGCCGGGGCTCGCCGTCGGGGTTGGTGAGGATGAGCTGCCAGGAGACGCCGAACTTGTCTTGTACCCAGCCGTACCGCTTGCTGAAGGGGTATTCACCCAGCGGCATGAGGGCCGTACCGCCGTCGATGAGCGCGTTCCAGAGGGCGTCGATGCGCGTCGCGGCCTCGGGATCTTGGGCGGGATCGAAGTTGACCATGAAAGAGATCGACGGGTTGATCTTGAAATACGGCCCCGCGCTGATGGCCATGAAGGGGTGGCCCCAGAGCTCGAAGGCGAGGAGGTCACAATCCCCCGAGGGCGTGCCTTTGATCACGTCGTGTCGCGTGATCTTCGATGAGGGAAAGATGGAGACGTAAAACTCTGCGGCAGCACGGGCCTCCTTGTCGAACCACAGGTGGGGGACGATGGGATGCATATGGACGGATCGTAACTGTGGGGTCCGCGTAGGGCAAGCGGGGATGAGATGGGTGGCGGCGCCTTTGGCCCGGCTGGGCCTTTTTTTTGTCGGTCACCTGCCGTTGGCGTGCGCCATGCGGCGCCGTTGCTGGCGCGCATTCGCGCATTCGCGCTATCGTTCCTTTCGAATCCTATGCCCATAACGCCGCCGATCGCCTTTGAGGCGCATTTCCTGCAGGGCGCGTCGATCGAACACGCGTTCCTCGTCCTTAGAGAGTCCCGGCCGGACCAGCCGCCCCATGGCTGGATCCCGCGCTGGCGGCTGCTGCGCTTCTTGCGAGGATCGTTGTCTGTTCTGCGATCAGGCGTGGGGACGGTGAGGGATCTTTGGGTTTCGCCGACGGACGTCGTGCATGTGGTCGCGCCGAATGACGTATCGCTGGGGCTCTGTACGGGGCGACCCTCCGCTTCTGGATACGGATGGGAGTGGGAGGCGGCATTAGGGGAGCGGACCATCCACATCGAACATGCCTGGGGCCTCTCGGACGCGTTCTTTATGGCATGGGGAGGTGGCATGCAAGCGGCGGGGGACGGATCGGGGCGAGCGGCCCGTTCGCTGATCGACCAGCCGGCCTGTTGGGTATGGACCGTGGATGGTTGGAGACGGGATCCGTTGCCGGGGTGGGTTTCCGCCGTCCGTGGCCATGATGAGGGCTCCTTATATGCCGTCGGCGACAGTGGGCTGACGGCGCATTGGGACGGGGTACGATGGAGGGAGCTGCTTCCTGCGGAGACATCCATCAAATACCTGCAGGTCACGCCGCAACGTGAGGTATATGGCGTCTCCGCTTTCGGGGACGTGTTGCGGTGCACGTCCTCCGGATGGGTGCCGGTCATTCGCGATGTGGGCTACGTGACGGGATTCACGCATTGGGGCGGCTCGCTTTACCTGTTACGCGAGGACGGCGTGTTCAGGGTGGATGGAGGCCGCTTGGAATTGGTGGAGCCGGCCGTTCGCCCGACGTGCTTGGCGGCGGGTGAGGGCCTGATGTGGTGGGACCGAACCGGCATCCACGAGTGGCGACCGGCGGGGGTGCGGTCGATCCCGATAGGGGAGGTCCTCGCGGTGGCGAAGGGAGAGGTTTGACTGGCTATCCCCTGCGCAGGATCTTTTCCATCGCCCGCCCTTTCGCGAGCTCGTCGATCAGCTTGTCTAGATACCGGATCTCACGCATCAGCGGTTCCTTGACCTCTTCGACACGGACACCGCAGACGACGCCCGTGATCTGCTTGCGGAGCGGATTGAGGCGGCGGGCATTCTCGAAAAAGGTTTCGAAATCGGTGCCCTTTTTGAGGTGGGATTCCAGCTGTTTTTGGGTGTAACCGGTGAGCCAGCGGATGATCGTGTCGACCTCGGCTTTCGTACGGCCTTTCTTTTCGGCTTTTGCCACGTAGAATGGGTAGACGTTGGCGACGGGTACGGTGTAGATCCGATGGGTGTCCATAGGGGGATGAGATACGCGCATTTTAGAATGCGGTCTTTCTGCGGTAAATGGCCGCCTTGGGCGGTGCATCCCTAAAGAAAGGCAAAAGGCCACCGCAAGCCGATGGCCTTTGATTCATCGCCTCGGCCGGGTGTCCGCCGACCGGGGCGCCTAGCCTCTGCGTAGGGTGCCATGCCTCATGCGGATTCACAACCGAACGGTTTATCGGGGTGGCGCTGCGTCACGTCTGGGAGGAGGTCCTGCGCGGCGTGATGCTCGCACAAAAGCATGCTATCCTGCTCGCATGCGGTTTCGAACGTTCACCTCTCTTCTGATTGGAGGCGTGCTCAGCATCATTGGACTCGCCGTTATCGGGGCAGAGCCGGTACAGGCGTCGCCGTCGCTTTCAAGCGTCCTACCGGTGCCCGTGCCGACCACGACGGTCGGGACCATCCGTCAAATCCGCGTGGACCCGTCCGACGGGAAGACGTACGTGCTGGGGAGCGCGACCGCGCGGCTCGGGGTGATTTCCGCCGACGGAACATCGTTTTCATCGCTGGATTACAGCACGCCTCTCGCCACGAACTCGGGGACCGATATGGCCGTCTTGAATGGCCGCCTCTATGTCGCGACGTACGGGCTGTCAAACGTGTTCTACCGATATGATGTCGACGGATCGACGGCCACATTCGTGGCCTCGAGTACCTTGGTGAGCGGGACTGCATCCGTTTCATTTGGGAGCGATCCGGCGCTTGTCCACGTGAGCAAGAACAGGACCGTCTACGGGTTTCTCACCGACTTGAGCGCCTCCACCTCGACGGCTTCGCTCGCGTCGAGCGCGACACGCCTGGCCTATGGCGGCGGGAACCTTTTCTATCTGACGAGCGCCGGCCAGGTGATCCGCCTTGAGTCCGGTGGGGGCGAAACGACGATCGCGACCGGGGGGCCGTCCTCCGCGTCCGTGCGCGGCCTGGCGGTTTCGAGTGATGGGGCGGCGCTGTATTACGCGAGCACTTCGGCGTTAAGCAAACTGTCGGTCGCCGAGGGCACCGTCCTATGGTCCGCGTCTATTTCCAGCCTTGCGGGTTTTGACGTCAGCACGACCACGGGACGCATCACGACGATCAACACTTCCGGGACCGTTTCCCGGTATGATCCGATTAATTCCGTCACCAGCGTCAGCACTACCGCCAGCGGGACGAGCGTCGTTTTAGATTGGACGTCCGGCGTCGCGGGCTCGGATTTTTCGGGGGTGACCATCCGCCGAAGCTCGGCCGGGTTCCCGGCGTCCGCGACCGATGGCACGGCTGTCACGTCTTCGTCGATGGCGACTTCGCTTACGGAGACGGGCCTTGCGGAAGGGGCGTATTATTACAGCTTTTTCAATCAGACGTCCGATGGATATTTCAGCCAGGCGGCGACGACGACCGTCACTGTCGACCTCCCGCCGGACGCGCCAGCCCTATCCGCGTCCGTGACCGGCTCCACGATCACGCTCGCCTGGTCGTCTCCTTCCGGGGTGAGTGGGTACGTGCTTCGCCGGAGCACGGTCGGGTTTCCGGCCACGCACGTGAGCGACACCGCCGTGACGACGACGGCCGCTTCCATCACCGGCCTCGTCCAGGCTTCGATGGTTGATGGGAGGTATTATTACAGCGTGTTCGCGTTCGATGAGGGCGGGAACTACTCTTCCGCCGGGACGGCCAGCGTTTCGGTCGACACCGTGGGCCCGACCGCGCCGACCGGATTTACTGCTACGGCGAGCGGCCGGGACGTGACGCTCGCTTGGACGAACCCGGTCGACGCGGATTTCAGCACCGTGATCCTTCGGCGGAGTACGGCCGCCTTTCCGGCCTCGACAACGGATGGCGATGCGGTCACGAGTACCGCGGCGACAAGGCATGTCGATGCCGGGCTCGCGGACGGGACTTACTACTACAGCCTCTTCGCCTCCGATGCCACGGGGAACCTGTCGAGCGTGGCGACCTCCACGGTCACGGTCGACGCCGACGTGACGCCGCCGGCCTCGGGCGGTTCAGGCGGGACGGGATTCGTTTCCGTCACGCCATCCGCGGCGCTCGCCGCTCCGCTCGCGTTTTTCGTAGCGGGCGACTCCGGTTCGGGCGGCGGAAGCGCGGGGAGCGTCACCGTTTCTTCACCCGTCGCGAAGCTCCGCCTGAATGCCGATCCGGCGACGGTCCGCGGCTATGCCGCCTCGCTCGACCCGTCCTTTAAAGACGCCAGCCTCTATCCGCTCGATCCGTCTGGTGAGGTCGCCTTCGCGTTGCCCACGACACCGGGGACCTACACCGTCTACCTGAAGTACTTTTCATTGACGGGACAGCCTTCGCCGTCGCTTGTGCAGACGGTCACGTACGCGCCCGTCACGTCTCTCGCGCCCGTCCCCGCTCCCACGCTGGCCAAGGCCGTCGCGACGTTCGTCCGTACCCTCCGGCAAGGCGATCGCGGCCAAGACGTGAAGGCGCTCCAAGCGTTCCTGAATGCGCGCGGTTTCGTGGTCGCGAAAACGGGCCAAGGGTCACCGGGCCAGGAGACGACGTTCTTTGGCGCCGCCACCGCGAATGCCGTGAAACGGTTCCAGGAGGCCTACAAGGGCCCGATCCTCAAGCCATACGCCCTCGAGAAGGGGACCGGTATTTTCGGTGCGAGGATGCGCGAGGTTCTGAATGCTTGGAAGGATTGATCGTCCGTGGGAAGGGGGGCGCGGCCCATCGGATAAAAAAAACCGCCACCAGGGCGGTTTTATGGGGTCTCAAACGGCTTTATTATCCAAGAGGATTCCCGTGACGGCTCATTCACGTTTATCGAATCATAACAAAAGCGCAGCCGCGAACGTCTACGACTCCATGGGAAGCGCGTTTTTTGCGTCTTGCACAGCCTGCACGAGCTGTTCCCATTCCGCCTTCCTGCTCGCTGAAATGGCGGCGCTAAATCCGCCCTGCCGAAGCCGTACAAGGAGGAGCCATTCGTCTCCGGAGGGCTCGACGGAGATTTTATCGATGTTCGCGATGGTGACTCGTTTTACGTCCGCCGATCCGTTGAGGCCGGAGATATCAAGTACCAACCCGTCGAAGCGAGCGCTCTTAGAGCCGTCGACGAGTTGAAGGGCAGAGCTCATACCAGGTAATGATGCCAAACGGGCACGAGGAACGGAAGGGGCGTGGCAGCGCGTCTAGTGGCATCTGGATCGTGCATAACGGCAGCCCGTTGGGTGCTGTCATGGATGCGTACTCAGTACTAGTTTAGTATCGAGCTTTATCAAAATCGACCAGGCGTTCACAAATGACAAAAGCAAAGAGCGCACCCGAACGGCGAGAGCGCGAGGACCATCCGTGGGATGGTGCGCCCAGTGCCGCGCGGATGCGCGATGTAGTACTAGGAGTAGCCCTAGCCCCTGAACCAGCACGGCCGGTGGCTGGAGGCGGATGGGGGAGTCGCCCGACCCAGGAAGATCCCGCCTCCCGTGATGTGCTCGGCGTCCGCCGATCCCAGGTCGAGGACGAGTTTCGCGTTCTCGTGATCGCAGGTCTTGTAGCTGGTCTCGCCACCCGCGTAACGGCTGACGATCTGGCGGGCGAGGGCGTCGAAGACGATCTCCACCTTGCCAGGATCGCCTTCGACGTCGGTGATCGTCCGGATCTTGCCGACGTAGAGGGAGTCGTCCCCGACGTTGGTCGGCCAGCGGAAGCTGAGCTCCCCGCCGACGAATCCAGTGATGTCTTCTCGCGTAATGTTCATGGACGTACCTCCGGAGCGTGTGGCGTGGCATTCCCTGCCACAAGGGATCGTTTGATGAAATAGGGAAGCATGAAAATGCTGTTTTGTCAATGAGGTTGCTATGCGAAATGTCCATTTATTGCTAAATTAAGCAATAATGCTCCTTCTTCGGGACTTCATTGTCGAGGATAAATAACGGACCTTCGAAATGCATCGCAATATAGCATCCGAAACCAAAACCCCCACCACTTTTCAGTGATGGGGTGTTGGTTTTTTAGCGACGCACCTGGGTTACCAGGAACGCCAGCTTATGGCTCGACGGGCAGGTTGTAGACTCGGCATTGCAAGGAGTTTGAGGGGCTTTCAGGAGGGATTTTGACGCATGTGGGTCATGCGGGAAATCGGGCAAATCGTACACAATTATCTAG
>CAYYTQ010000016.1:0-29613 GCA_964474805.1 uncultured Gammaproteobacteria bacterium | reverse complement strand
AAGGGAAAAGGAAGGCTCGAATAAGGGGGGGACGGAACCGGCACCCTGTGGCTAGTTTTCTCGAGAGCGCACCGATCTCCGGGGCAGGCACCTCTTCTCCCCTGGAAAATTTGCCTCAAATTAGCCTTTGCAGGCCGGATTCGTATCTTTGACAGGAAGATCTGACTTGGGATGCTCCCCCTAGCGAAGCGTAGGGGTTCTTTGGTAGGCTACCGGCATGTCAGATCATCCTCGGAAAAGCGGGTTCGTCGTACTGGTCGGGCGGTCGAACGTCGGGAAATCGACCTTGTTGAACGCCTTGGTGGGCAGCAAGGTGGCGATCGTGACGCCCAAGCCGCAGACGACCCGGCTCCCGGTGCGCGGCATCGTGACGGATGAGGCGCGGGGCCAGATCGTGTTCGTCGATACGCCGGGCATCTTTTTGAAACAAGACGCCTTGTCGCAACGCCTGAACGGCCTAGTCAGGGAACAACTCGAGGGGATCGAGGCGATTTTGTATGTCGTGGATCCCACCCGCCCTCCGGGCCCCGAAGAGACCTATCTCCAGGACCTCTTGCGCAAGCTGTCGTTGCCGGTGATCGTGCTCGTGAACAAGTGCGACCTCCCCGAGGAACAGCGGCCATACACGAACGACGCCATCGACATCGACGTCGGCCAACGGAAGACCCTGAAGATCTCCGCGCTGGGACGGCAGGACCTGAACCATGTCCTCGACACCCTTTTTGAGCTGCTCCCGGAAGGCGAATGGTTCTATCCCCCGCTCCAACTCACGGACCTGTCGCATAAGGACTGGATGGAAGAGATCATCCGCGAAAAGGTCTTCTTGCGCCTGCGCCAGGAACTCCCTTACAGCACCAAGGTCGAGGTCGAGGAGATCGCGGCCGCCTCAGAACACACGGAACGCGTCGTCGCGCACATCTGGACCACCGAGGAGCGCTACAAGAAAATCCTCATCGGTGCCGGCGGCAGCATGATCAAGCGCATCGGGATGGACGCGCGCAAGGAACTGGAAATGTCGATGGGGAAAAAAGTCTTCCTCGAGCTGGACGTGCGCGTCGATCCGGGCTGGACCAAACGCTTCCTCTATGACACCCGCTCCTGAGCACATTCCTACGATCGACAAGGTGAACGCCTACCTCGCCAGTCGCGCACAGGGCGACCTTTGCCGTGACGTGATGGGATGCAACCCTTGGCCAGCAGAAGCCTTCCTGATGGACGACTTGGCCCACTACGCGGCCGGGCAGGCGCCGTTGCCGCACGCCACCCGTGCGGAGACCCGCCTCTACTTGCGTGCCGTAAGCTGGTTCCTCTACCCGCCCATTTCCGAAGACGCGTTTCGGGCACGCGTAGACGCACTCGCCGACGCCTCAGCAGATGAGAAAGCCCTTCTTCACGGCGCCTTGGCACATGCCCATGAGGAAGATGCCACCGAGCCCGCCGTCCAAGCGATCGAACGGCTGTACCTCGCCGCCTGGGCCGGCCTGCAAAAGGCCCGTCGGGACGCCGACCTGCCCTGGCGCGCCCTCGAGGACGCCTCGCTCCCCGAACCCGTTGCCGCCGCCAAGGCACGGGTGAATGCCCTCCGTCCGCTGCGCGACCTGCTCTATTTCCGTCGCCACCTCGCCCATTGGCTTTCCTGGTCTGGAACGTCAAAATGAGAGACGATGCTTTTTTTCTCGCAAAACAAGCCATTTTCTTTTCGAAACGTGATTTGACCCTTGACAGGCGAACCGTTATCTGGTTTAATGCGATATCGCCCGCCGAGCCTATCTGGCTCGAGGGTCGACGGCCCCATCGTCTAGTGGTCAGGACGGCGGGTTTTCACCCCGCCAACGGGAGTTCAATTCTCCTTGGGGTCACCGGGAGCAGGGGTCTGTTCATCAGAATTCCCGTCCCGATTCATTCGAGAGGCGGCGCTCCGCCCCTCCCGCCTTCGTCTCCGATCGCGCCCAGAAGCCGATCGGAGCTTTTCATTTCTAAAACCCCCGCGTTGCGCGGGGGCTATTTTATTATCTTCCGGAAAACACGATTTCTTTCACCTGGTAATTCATCAGGTCGGCCAGCGCCTTCCCGTCTCCCTTCGTGACATCGAGGCGGGATTTGGCGACCTTCGGATCGAGCGCAAACGAGAGGACAAGCGGGTTGTCAGCGCGATCCAGGACCTCGAAGGTACCGTACCAGTTACGCACCCGGAGGACCGGGGCTTGCAGCTCCTTGCCATTCACGCGGAGCGTGCGTTCACCGACAGATTCAAGCTTCGCATACGGAAGGTCTTGTCGGGCCTGCTCCGCTTCGGCGACCAGGCGGGAAAAGGCGGCGAACCCGCGGCTTGCCGGGGCGTGGGCCTTGAAGCGGTCGGCCCACTCAGGCACGGCCGCGACGCGTAGGTCGATGGTGGTGCCAGAGGTCGCCTTCAGCTCACGGTATTCCTCTTGGGCGAGCCAGAGCAACGAGGCATCGTCCACCGGACGGCTTTTGGCGTCAAACACCGCCGGCAGGAAGAACGGATGGGCCGTGCGGAGCGAGGCCTTGGTCCAAGAACCGGTCGCGAGCTTCGTGTTCGAGGCATTGCCAAGTTCCCACGCGGCTTCGGAGGACTGGCCCATCGTGAAGGATTGGGCAGCGACCCGGCGCATGAGCGGCCCGGCCTGGAACTTGCCGCCGATGATGCCGGCCGGTTCTTCAAGGACCACGGCGTCACCAGCCACGATGCCGCGCAGCCCCATAGACGGCTGCTCGGTCGGCGGGACGGGCTCGGACGGGGCGGGAGTGAAGCAGCCGGCGCCCAGGGTCGCACACAACGCGGCCGCCGCGATAAGCGCGGCCGGGGAGCGGAAGATGTTCATATGATCCCATCATAGGAAGGCCGATGCGGACTGGCAAGCTTTGCCAATCCCCCCTCCCGCCTGTTACAACAGGGACGTAACCCTCTAGCGTTTTCTTCCTCCTATGGACGCGAAACCCCTCCCGGTGGCGCAGGCCGGCCAAATTTCCGACAAGACCCTCGCCATCCACCACGACAAGCTGTATGCCGGGTACGTCGCCAAGGCGAACGAGATCCGCACGAAGCTCGCCGCGCTCGAACAGGGCGGCGACGTCTCGACCGCGAACCAGACCTTTTCCGAACTGCGTGGACTGAAGGCGGGCGAATCGTTCGCCGTGAATGCCGCCTATCTGCACGAGTATTATTTCGACACCCTTGACGGTGACGGCACGGTCCCGGAAGGGGCGCTCAAGGCCGCCCTCCTCAAGACCCATGGCTCGTGGGAGGCGTTCGTCGCGTTCTTTACCGCCTGCGGGATGGCCGCGCGCGGGTGGGTGGTGTTGGCCTGGGACATGCAGGCGCAGGATCTCCGCATCTACAATTGCGATGCGCACCACCAAGGCGGGATCTGGGGCTGCGTACCGATCCTCGTCCTCGACGTCTACGAACACGCCTACTTCATCGATTTCGGCTCAGACCGGAAGGCGTACATCCAAAACTGGTTCTCGACGGTGAATTGGAAGAAAGCGGAGGAACGGTTTGGGAAGATGTCACGTTAAGAAAAACGCCCGCTGAGGGCGTTTTCTTATTCCTGCACACGTTCTTGCGGCATGAAGACCTCTTGGAGCGCCCATCCCTCAAATGCATACGGATCACGCGGGGATGACGTGCGGGGAGCGTAAAACAGGGTCGCCTGATAGACGGCGGCGAACGCCCCTCGCCTGTCGTGAGTAAGCGTAATCTGTCGCCTCGCGTTTAGGGCGTCAAATAACGGCGTCGCATCTTCAAGACGCTGGGCCGCCGAACGCATACCGTAGGAAAGCTCGTCATTCTTGACCGCCTCTGAAAATAACACAAGGAACCACTCCTTAAAATCAGCGACGGACTGGAATGTCCTCCCCTCCGCCGTCAGGCGTTGCCGATGGAAGGCCGCCCGCTCCCGGTATGGAAAGGGCTCGCCGATGAACACGCCCTCAAATTGCTGCCCCTCTTCAAATAGCGCAACCGCCCCCATCTGGTACTGATCAGCATCCATCCCCCCGCGGGCCTGAGCGTAAGAGAGCAACAGGTGCAGCCAGAGGGAACGGCTAAGGATTCTCCCGGGGATTAATCGGCGGGAAGTTTGGCACTGTTGCAGAATCTCAATGTCTTTACGCGCTAAGTCACACGGGAGACTGGCCGCCGGAGTGGTCATGAGGTCATCCAGCACGTTCGAAAAAAAATCCCACGCCTCATGACGCGCCTGTTCCGGTGATGAGATGCGCTCTAATGGGTTCGGCATGCGGCCATGATAGCACAAAAGAGCCGATCCGGCTCTTTTGTGTTCGGGCATCTGACTCCGAAGCTATTTCTGTCCACGCAGATACTCCAGCATCGTATGCGCGTCGCTGACCTCGAATGGGTCCGTGGGACAGTCATCGGTGAAACCCGGCTCGACGAACAGCTTCTTGATGGTCCCGTCCTCAACCAACATGCTGTAGCGCCAGGAACGGTCGCCGAAGCCGAGGTTCGTCTTCTTGACGAGCATGCCCATGCCGCGGGTGAAATCGGCATTGCCGTCGGGGAGCAGCTTAACCTTCTGCACACCTTGGGCCTTCCCCCACTGGAACATGACGAACGCATCGTTGACGCTGAGGCAATACACCTCATCGACCCCCAATTTCTTGAACTCGTCATACGCCGCCTCGTATCCGGGGAGGTGCGTCGACGAACAGGTCGGGGTGAACGCGCCCGGAAGCGAGAATACGACGACTTTTTTCCCTTTGAAAATCTCATCTGAGGTCACATCCTGCCAACGAAACGGATTCGGCCCCTCGACGCTCTCATCACGCACGCGCGTCTTGAAGGTCACGACCGGCACGGCACTGTTTTCAGGAAGATGTGGCATATACGGTAAAAATCTAGGTAAAAATTCCTTCTATTATTTTCCCTCTTTATTCTTTCCCCATCCCTTGTTCGCGGTCTCCGCCCGAGGGAGGAAACAGACCCCCTCTGGAGGGGCCCGCGGAGCGCGACCGGCGCGAGCGTGAGCAAATTTTCAGCAGAAAATTATGCGTACCCGGAAGAGGGGGTCTGTTTCCTCCCTCGGGCCGGTTGAGCGCTTCCGCGAACGCGCGGGGTTTGGGGGCGCGAGCCCCCAAACCATACTCCGTCGGAGTTCCGACGGTCAATCGCCGCGCTTGCGCACCCCCTTCTTTCCCTCCATACTCAAAAAAACGCCCTCCTATGCTTACCCTCCCCCGCTGGGACCTCACGGACCTGTTCGCCTCCCCCGAAGATCCGGCCATCGAGGCCTCATTCGCGCGCGCCAAGCAAGAGACGGAAGCGCTCATCACCGCGTATAAAGGGAAGTTGCCGGAGCAGGATGCGGCGCATATCAAAGACCTGCTGACGCGCTATGAAGCGACGCTGCAGCACTTGAGCAAGCCCGTCGCCTTCGCCTCCTTGCGCCATGCGATGGACACGCGTGACGCCGAACGCGAGGGGTTCCAACGCCGCCTCCGCGAACAGGCGGTCGCCATCGAGCGCGAGCTGCTGTGGGTTGACCTCGAATTAGCACAACTCCCAGAAGAAACGCTAAAAAACCTCTTGTCGGCCCCTGAGACGCGCCCGTATCGCCACGTCCTCGAGAAAATCCTTGCCGGAAAACCGCACCATCTAGCGGAAACCCAAGAACAACTCATCGCGGACCTACAGCAGACGGGAGGCGAAGCGTTCGCGACCCTGTTCGAGCAAGAAGACAGCACCAAGCTCTTCCAACATGGCGACGAGAGGCGCACGCTCACCGACCTCCTCCACGACCTCTCGCACGCGAAACGGGAGACGCGGGCAGCGGCGGCGGCCTCGATCTCAGAAGGATTGCAAGAAGAAGAGCAGCGCCGCAGCTTCATCTACACCACCCTCATCAAGAACAAGGAAACACTGGATCGCTACCGCCGTTTTGCGTCACCGGAAGCGGGCCGGCATCTCGCGAATGAGACGACCGCCCAGGCCGTAGAAGCGCTCGCCCAGGCCGTGGAGGGCGAAACGGGCCTCTTCCAGCGCTATTACACCTGGAAAGCGACCAAGCTCGGGATCACACCGCTTGCCGACTACGACCGCTACGCTCCACTCGACGACATCGAGCGAACCTACACGTTCACCGAGGCAAAAGACATCGTCCTGCGGGCGTTCAACGCCTTCTCCCCCGTCTTCGCCGAACATGCGGGCCACTTTTTTGACAAGGGTTGGATCGATGCCGACCCGGCGCCGGGCAAGCGCGGGGGCGCCTTCTGCTCATACGTGTCGGCCGACCATCATCCGTACGTCTTCCTGAACTTCCAAGGGAACGTGAGCGATGTGTTGACGTTGGCGCATGAGTTGGGGCACGCCCTCCACGCCTCACTAGCGCGCCCAAACGGATATCTGCAGTTCGATACGCCCCTCACGCTTGCCGAAACGGCCAGCGTCTTTGGAGAGATGCTCGTCTTCGACCTGTTGCGTCGCGAGTTACCGTCGGCGAAAGATCGCCAGGCGTTGTGCGCGCGCAAGGTCGAGAGCATCTTCGCGACCGTCTTCCGCCAAGTCACCCTCTATCGCTTCGAACAACGCGCCCATGCCCACGTCCGACAACACGGGTTCGCGACACCCGAACAATACCACCAGCTCTGGGAAGCCGTACACGCACCGCTGTTCGGTGACGCCATCCAACTCACGTCCGGCTATCGCCGCTGGTGGAGCTACATCACCCATTTCTTCCACACGCCGTTCTACGTGTATGCCTACGCGTTCGGCGAACTGCTGACGTGCTGCCTGTACGAACAAGCCTCGGCCCATCCCGAGGCCTTCCGCGACCAATACACGCAATTCCTCGCAAGCGGCGGCTCGATGGAGCCGAAGGCGCTCCTGGCACCGCTTGGAATCGATCCGGAATCGGTGGAAACCTGGAAGCGCGGGCTTCGGTGGATCGAGCGCCTCGTAGACGAAACCATTTCCCTCGAGCAAAAAACACCCGTCTCATAAACAAAACCCGCCATTCAGCCATCCTCCGGGATTCTGTCTAGGCTTGTATCCTATATACATGCCCTTTACAATGTAATCGGACTTATTCCTATCCCTGCCCTTTCCATGTTCGACACCTTCACCCGCTAACACAAGCGCAAAATGATCGGCCAACCTTGGCCGATCATTTTTTCTCTTGTGGACCGTTAAGATCTGTCAGCGCCTTATATACTTCCCTGTCGCGATCCAGGCCACCAACATCGAGAGCGCGGCGGCAATCACCAGTTCCCCAAGCAAGATGCCCTTTCCCGCCAAAAACGCATCCCTAAGCGCCAGGAGCCCAACCTGGGCCCAACCGCCAAGCTGCGGTCCGAGCCATGCGGCAACGACTAGCAGCCCACCTAAGACCGTCGCCCACCCCGCTACCACCACCCAGAGCACCGCCAGGAGGTACGGCCACCGGATCCGGGCACGTGTCGCCCCAACGAGACGCATGACGGCAATCTCCTCGCGTTGGGCAAAAATCGCGAGGCGCACGGCATTAAACGCAAGCAGAAGCCCGACGCAGGAAAACAGCAGCAAGAGCAGGCTCCCCGCCAACCGTACCGCCCGTTGCAACGCTTCGAGCTCGGCGATCGCGGCGGCTTGGCTGCCCGTGGATTGCGCCTGAATCCAGGGCTGGTAGATCGGGGCCCTTAGGGCCTCGACGATTTCAGAATATCCCGCCAGATCCTTCGCGCGAATGACCAGCTTCGCCCCGAAGGGGTTACGATCGACCTCCTCGAGAGCGCGGAGCACGTCTTCCTGATAGCGATAGCGTTGACGAAAGGCTTCGAGCGCCTGATCGGCACTGGTCAACCGGACCTCGGCCACCGAAGACAGACCGAGCAGATAGGTCTTCGCCTGCTCAACCAACGCCGGCGGCATGTCGGGACGGAAAGAGACGGACACGTCAACGCGCTGACGAGCCTCCGTCAGGAGCCGTTCAGCCAGGACATTCGCCCCCAACAGCGCCTGGACCGACAGGAACGCGAGCACGAAGACCACGAACGTCGCGGCCCAAAGCCAGGCATGGCGGGCAAGCTGCAGGCACGATTGCCAGAAGATGCGGAAGGCGGTCATAGCGACAGGTGATACCGGCCATTCGGCTGATCCTGGGCCACCTTGCCGTCTTGTAACACGATCACGCGCTGGCGCAAGGCGTTCACCACGTCCCGGTTATGCGTGACGAGCAGGATCGTCGTGCCGAGCGCATGGATGCGCAGCAAAAGGTCCAGGATTTCCTGGGTATGGCGAGTGTCGAGGTTGCCGGTCGGTTCATCGGCGAGCAGCAGCTTCGGCTGATGGACGAGGGCGCGCGCGATCCCGGCCCGCTGCTGCTCGCCGCCCGACAGCTCATGCGGAAACCGCTCGGCCTTATCTTCCAACCGAACGAGCCGCAACATGCGCGGAACGACTTCCTTGATGGTGGCGCGCGAGGCGTCACTCACTTCAAGGGCGAACGCGACGTTCTCGGCAACCGTCTTTTTCGGCAGCAATTTGTAATCCTGAAAAATCATGCCCAGCTGGCGACGCAACAACGGGATATCACGCGAACGGATGCGGCTGATGTCCCAATCCTGGATCCAGACATGACCGTGGGACGGGGCCTCTTCGGCGGTGAGGAGCTTGAGGAGGGTGCTTTTTCCGGCCCCGCTCTGGCCGATGATCGACACGAACTCGCCCGCCTCGACCTGAAAAGAAACGTCATCAAGGGCGACGGCGTCGTTGGCGTAGCGCTTGGTCACGCGCTCGAACCGAAGGAACGGCATGCGCACAGGATACCACAAGCGGGCCGGCGGGCCCATGACAAAAACGGCTAGATGAGATGACGGACGACCGCCCAGTAGGCACGCATCACCGGATTCCCCACCTTGTCGAGCAACGGATTGCGCACGGACGGCTCCTGGAACTGAATCTCGGCGACCGACGCGCGCAAGAACTGGCGGTCCCCCAGCAAACGGCGTTCCTGCATCTCACGGCGACGCGCCCCGATCCAGCGCCAATAGTCGCGGGTGAACCACTCCTTCGCCATCTTCCATTTCATGTCGCCCCAGCCGCGCAAGACGGAAAAGGCGACCAACGCGACCTCGAACGCCAACAGCAACGGCGACAGCAGGAACAAGGTCCAGGGCCGTAGGTAGATCAGTAGGAGCGCCCAGCGGTTGCGCTCCATCCAATAATAATTCACCTTCGCCTTGTTGAATTCGTAGTAATGGTAGATCACCGACCGCGGCTCCAGGACGACCTTCCAGCCCTGGATACGCAGGCGAAGCGACGTATCCGTATCTTCGTGATAGAGAAAAAACCGCTCGTCAAACAGCCCGCCCGCCTGATCAAGGGCAGAAATACGGGCAAGCATCGCCGCGCCAGACGCATACGCGATGTGCCGCTCTGGGTCTTGACGCTCTTGGGCAGCGAGATACGCCTCGGCCTCCGCGCGCGTCCAACGGTATCCCAAGGAATATCCCACACCCAAAACGTGCCAGGCATTCCCAAGGCTATTCACGCGGTCACGCTCCTCCCCCAGCAGCATGAGGGACTGCACGATCCCCACCCGCGGATCACGCTCGGCGCGCTCGACCGCCCGACGCAAGAAATCCGGCTCGGTGTCGGTATCCTGGTTCAGCAGGTAGACGTAGTCACAGCCTAGCTTCTTAGCCTCTTCGAGACAGAGGTTGTTGTTCCCCGCGAACCCGATCCACGCGTCATTGAATACGTACGTGATGCGCGGCAGGCTTGCGCCGGATTTCGGCAGCCAGTGCTCGTCAAACCACGGCTTGACCGGTTCGCGCTTCCCTTTCGATTCGAAACACAGGAGCTCGATGCGATCCTTGGGATAGTCGATCCGTTCCAGGGACGCGAGACAGCGCGGCAAATCGCGTTCCCAGTTGGGGGTCGGATAGGCCGAGAGGATGATGCCGACTTTGGGGAGGGGGGTCATAGGGAAAAATCATGAGGGAGAGGCCAGCGGCGATACGCGCGGCGCGAGCCAAGATACGAGCGGATATGTCGGAAAATATGCTTCCAAGCCTGGAAAAAGGCGCGCGGCGTGAGAAGCAGGCCGGCGGTGCGCGCCATCTCGGTAAACAACGTCCGCATCCACGCGCGCGCCGACATGCGCCACGACCCATGCATGAGCGCGATCCCCCATTGGGCGGCGTAGCCGTTGATCCGGGCGACCGGGGCACGGCGGGTCTCGTCGCGGAGGCGATGCCAGAGCGTCGGCGCCGCACGAACGGTGCGCGCATGGAACAGCTCAACCTCGGGAGCGAACCAGGTGCGCTGGCCTGCCCGCGCGAGCCGAAGCGCCAACTCGATGTCCTCGCGGTATAGGAAAAAGCGCTCGTCGAACGGGATCCCATGCGTTGAAGCGGCCGCAAGCAATGCCGAACGGCGGAAAAACGGCGCGGTGCCCGTCGGGCCGAGCACCCACCCGGCAGGCGGCACGGCTGCGGCGGATGCGCCCGAATGTCGATCACGGACATCGCCGATGGCATGGAACGCGAACCCCGTCGTATCAATCATCTCCCGGCGCCCAAGGCCCGGGTCGGTTCGCCACAAGAGCCCTTGCACCGCCGCGACCTCCGGGCGATCGAACAGGCGAAGCGCCCGCTCGATCGCGTCTTCCGCATATTCGAGATCCGGATTCACGCAAGCGACGTACGGCGCCTCATGTCGCGCGAACAGGCGATTATGGCCCGTGCCGAACCCGAGGTTCTCACCGACCTCCAATTCATACGGCAAGCCAGAAGCGTCCAGCAACGACCTGACCCGCTCCGCCTCGACCGCGGAACCGGACTGCTCACGGACGAACAGCCGCCAATCGCGATACGTCTGCCGACCGAGAGACGCCAACAACGGCGGGATGACGTCCGCGTGCTTGTATAAAACCAGCTGCAAGGCGAGGGTCATAGAACGATACGCTCGTACGCGCGCGCCAAGAAGACGATGACCGCCGCGACCGCACGGAGGATCGCCGCCTGCCACCACGGGTGCCAGGTCTCAAAATAACGGATCATCGAGTCGGCGATGCGGCGCTGCTTCCAGGCCAAGGTCCGCTGCGCGAACGAGCGGCCGACCCGATCGTACGCCACGATGGAGGGGACGTGCCGAACGGTGTACCCCGCCTGGACGGCCGTACGGCAATAATCGACGTCTTCGTACCAGATGAAAAAACGCTCATCGAGACCCCCAAGCACCCGCAGCACGCGTTCAGGGATGCACAAGAAAGCGCCACGGACGGAATCGACGTCCTGCTCCATGCGCAAGTCAAGATCGCGAGCCTCGTAGCGAGCCAAGGCCTTGGGAAACAATCGGCCAAGCTTGGTAAGGACGAGGAACTGAGACCAGAACGTCGGGAACCGATGGAGAGACGGGACCGGCTCGTCATTTTCTTGCAGCAGCAAGGCCGTAAAGATGCCGCGGGTCGGATGCGCCTCGGCGTAAGCGACGGTGCGGGCGAGCGTGTCGGGTCGGACGCGCATGTCGGGATTCAGCAGCAAAACATGGCGCGCGCGGCTCGCGGCGATCCCCTGATTGCACGCCTTGGCGAACCCAAGGTTTTGGTCGTTGGCGATCAGCGTGACCCAGGGAGCTTCCTGAGCAAGCATGGCACACGAGTCATCCGGCGAGGCATTGTCCACCACAATGACCTCGGCGGTGAACGCGCCTTCGCTGGCGGCTAAGGAACGCAGGTTTTCGCGCAACAGGGCGCACACGTTCCAATTCACGATAATGACCGCCAAATCAGGGATTTGGCCGGCGGCCGGCCTGAAAGACGGCTCGGGAAGGAGGGGGCTTGACATGGGGATAAAAAATCGTTGTCGGCGACCGTTTCCGCTGGTAGGGTCGATAAATCCGCTAGTCCCAGCCTACGGTCGGCTCAGCGGCCCGTCAATCGCGTTCTCCTCTCTATGCATCTCCTCGTCACCGGCGGATCCGGGTTCATCGGCTCGAATTTCATTCGATATTGGCTTACCAACCATCCTCAGGATCAGGTAACGAACCTGGACGCCTTGACATACGCAGGAAATGCCGAAAATTTGGCTGATTTAAGCCAAAACAAAAATTACGCCTTTATCCACGGCGACATCCGTGACGCCGCGACGGTCCATCGGGCCATGGAAGGGGTCGATGTCGTCGTGCACTTTGCCGCCGAAAGCCACGTGGACCGCTCCATCGAGGGAGGCAAGGCCTTTTTGGATACGAACCTCCTCGGGACCTTCACCTTGCTGCAAGAAGCGAAGGCGCGCAGCAACCAGATCAAGCGGTTCCACCACATCTCGACGGACGAGGTCTTCGGAAGCCTCCCCCTGGACCCGAACCAAGCGTTCGACGAGGCGACCCCGTACGACCCTCGCAGCCCATATTCCGCCTCGAAAGCGAGTTCCGACCATATCTGCCGCGCGTTTTTCCATACGCACGAGCTGCCCATCACCATCAGCAACTGCTCGAACAACTACGGCCCATATCATTTCCCAGAAAAATTCATCCCCCTCGCGATCACGAACCTCCTGAACGGCAAGCCGATCCCGGTCTATGGCAGCGGCAAGAACGTCCGCGACTGGCTGCACGTCGAAGACCACTGCCGCGCCATCGAAGCGATCCTGCTGCGCGGCAAGGTCGGCGAGACCTACTGCATCGGCGGCAACCAGGAATCGAGCAACCTCGATCTCGCCAAAGCCATCATACGGCTCATGGGACGCGACGAGGCGACCTCGATCACGTTCGTCGAGGACCGCAAGGGCCATGACCTTCGCTACGCCATCAACGCCGGCAAGATCAGCCGCGAGCTCGGCTGGCAGCCGCGCCACACCCTCGAGGAAGGCCTACGCCAGACCGTCGCCTGGTTCCAAGCGAACCGCGCCTGGTGGGAACCGCTCCTCCAACGTGCCAAGATCACCCCGACGGCCGCGACGGCGCCGGCGACCATCACCGCTTCCACCCCCTCTCCTTCGACCTCCCCTTCCCCTTTCTCCCACCCTATGAAAATCCTCATCTTCGGGACCGGTTACGTCGGCTCACGCCTGGCAGAGACCTGGGCCAACGAGGCGGTCACGTCGACCGTCCGCATCGATGACCGCCAGGCCGTGCTCGCCGAGATCGAGCGGCACGCGCCCGACGTGGTCGTAAATGCCGCCGGCAAGGCCGGCAAGCCGAACGTTGACTGGTGCGAAAGCCATCCGCTCGAGACGATGCGCTCGAACACGATCGGCGCGCTGGTACTGGCCGAAGCCTGCCAGGAGAAAGGCATCTACCTCCTCCACCTCGCGACGGGCTGCGTCTTTTATGACGAGTCCCCGCGCCCGGAAGGCTGGCACGAGGACGACTTCGCGAACCCCGAGGCCCTCTACACGCGCACCAAGTACGCGGCCGACCTCATCCTGTCGCGCCTGCCGAACGTCGGCCTCGTGCGCTTCCGCATGCCGACGGACCACCTTTCCAGCCCAAAAAACCTCATCGACAAGCTCGCCAAGTACCCCAAGGTGATCGACGTCGAGAACAGCATGACGATCCTGGATGACCTCGTGGCGGTCTGCTACCAGCTCCTCCAGAAGCGCGGCACCGGGATCTTCCATGCCGTCAACGAAGGCACCATCCGCCACCGCGAGATCCTCGAGCTGTACCGCACGCACGTCGATCCGACGCACCAATGCGAATGGATCGGCGCCGAGGACCTCGTCAAGCAAGGCCTGGCCGTCCGCAAGCGGTCGAACATCAAGCTCCATTCGACCCGGCTGCAAGCCCTCGGCATCACCATGCGGCCGATCAAGGAAGCGATGGCCGAGACGATGAAGAAATATGCGTTCTTTAAGCAGGCCAAGACCCTTGAACACCAGTGGAACCTCACCATCAGCCCACGCAAGCGTGACACGAAGGGCGTGATCACCGCCGGCGGGATGGGAACGCGCCTCCTGCCGCTCACGAGCATCACCAACAAGCACCTCTTGCCGATCTTCAACCAGCCGATGATTCTTTACCCGCTCCAGACGCTCATCCGCTCGGGGATCAAGGACATCATCATCGTGACCGGCCCGGATTATGCCCACCAGTTCATTAAGCTGATGGGATCCGGACGTCAGTATGGCTGCCAAATCTCGTACCGCATCCAGGACGAGTCGGGCGGGATCGCCCAGGCGGTGGGCATGGCGGCGGACTTCGTGGGAGAAAGCAATGCCCTCGTCCTCCTCGGCGACAACATCTTCACGGAATCCTTCGCCGAAGACGTGCACCGCTTCAAGGGCGGCGCGCAAACCTTCTACCAGCGCGTCGATACCCCCCAACAATATGGCGTGGTCGAGGTCGACGCCCAAGGGAACGTGCTCTCGATCGAGGAAAAGCCGAAACAGCCGAAGTCGCCCTTCGCGCAACTTGGTGCCTACCTTTACGACGCGGACGTGTTCGAGATCATCCGCTCGCTCAAACCTTCGGCTCGCGGCGAGCTGGAGATCTCCGAGGTCAACGACGCCTATCGCCAACGCGGACGGCTGACGGCCCGCGAGATCACCAGCCAATGGTTCGATGCGGGGACGTTCCGGGATCTGCAACGCGCCGGCGACTATTTCGCCACACAGCAAAAAACGACGGAGCAAAAAAAGAACGCGGCTTAGGCCGGGTTCTTTTTTGCGAGCAAGGCGCGGAGCGGACGGGGGCGATACCGCCAGAAATAGCGGACAGCGCTGCGCAGGTGGGCCCGGACGGCCCGCTTGCGGAAGACATCGAGCCAGGAGCTGATCTTGGACAGCTTGCCATACCGGTGCTCGATGCGGATAAACGGCAGGTGCGCGACCTGGTAGCCACGCATCCAGAGGCGACGGCATAGGTCCTGGTCCTCGAAATAGAGGAAGAAAGCCTCGTCAAGTCCATCCACGGACCGTATCGCCTCACGGGAGACAATGACCGCCGCCGCGAGCGCCCAATCGACCCGAAACGACCCGTCTTCCTGCGGCTCCGGATCCGCTTCGAACGCGGCCAGGTGGCGTTTGCCCCAGCCCGTCTCGCCAAGCATCGTGCGACGGAAAAGCGGCGTCAGGAGGCGATGGAACCGGAAATGCGCACGCTGATAGGACCCGTCGGGGTATTGGAGGGAGGCGCCGACCAGACCGACTTCGGGATGCGCCTGCGCCCACGCGAGCCAAGGATCGATCTGTCCCGGCAAAACGCGCGTGTCGGGGTTAAGGAGCAGGAAGTGGCGACCCCGACCGAGCTCGATCCCCCGGTTGTTTCCGGCAGCGAATCCGCGATTCGGGACGCGGCGGTAGCGAACCCACGGGAAGCGGCGGCGGATGAGGCCTTCCGAGTCATCCGCCGAGCCGTTCTCGATCAGGATCACCTCAAGACTCGCGGCAGGCGGATGCGCTTCCAGGCTCTCAAGCAGACGCTCGATGTGCGGCAACAACGCAAAATTGACGATCACGATGGTGAGGTCTACTGAGGCGGGCTCCTGACCACGAAGCGGCATACCGGACGAGCCTAGCCAATCAGGCAAAAAGACGCAATTCTGGCCAAGATGCGGTGTGCCGTCTATACTCGTCCCATGCCTTTTTCTGTTTTGGTGCTGGGCGGTGGGTTTACGGGCCTCGAAGCGGCCCGACGCCTCGCGCGCGATCCCGGTACGTCGGTCACCGTGGTCGATCCGGAGTCGCATGCCCTCTTTACGCCGCGACTTGTGGACGCGCTGGCGCAATCGTGCCAAGAGAAAGACCTGCACCTGCCCCACGCCACCCTGGCCACGCGCCACGGATACCGGTTCATGCAAGGACGCGCGACGCGCATCGATCCCGAAGCGAAGCGGGTCGACGTGACCACGGCTGATGGGGCCACCAAAACATTGACGTACGACACGCTCATCTGTGCTTACGGAGCGACCACGAACTTCTATCGAACGGACGGCCGTGAACACGCCTTCACGCTCAAGACCTGGAACGACCTCATCCGCCTCGAGGATCGCGTCGCCGCCCTCGCCAAGCATGCGTCGCCGCTACACATTGCCATCATCGGCGGTGGGGCGACGGGGATCGAGGCGGCCTGTGCCCTTGATCTACGCCTGGAGGCCCTTGGTCGCGATCCGGCCTCACGCACGATCACCGTCTTCCAAGCCGGGCCGCAAATCCTTCCCGGCTTCCTCCCCAAGACCGTCGACCGGACGCGGGCCTATTTCCTGCATCGGTCGATGGAGATCCGGTTAGGGACGCCCGTGCAGCGCTTGACGGAGCGGGGGCTCGTGACCCAAGCAGGCGAAGCGATCGACGCGGACCTCATCCTTTGGGCGGCGGGCGTCCAGCCGAACCGTATCGACGGCGACCGCATCACCGACGCGGCCACGAGCGAACCCACGACCGACTACACCCTCCGGCTGCAACCGCACCTCTTTGCCGGGGGCGACATGATCAACCTCAAGTGCGGACAGCGTCCCGTCCCGAAGAACGCCCAGATCGCCCTCAAGATGGGCGCCCTCATCGCAAAAAACGTGGTGCAAGAGCGAGATGGGCGGCCCCTTGCCGCCTTTCGCTACCGCTCGCCCGGGGTGATGCTCTGGCTTGGGAAGACGGCGATCACCGACCTGTTCGGATGCTCCCTGCCCTCACCGGCGTTCGTGTGGGTGCGCGAACTGTTCTATCGGTTGCGATGGCGCCAGTTGGGCGGATAACAAAAACACCGGACGTTGGTCCGGTGTTTTTTGCCTCTTACAAGAGGGCTTCCTTGGCGGCCTTGGCGACGCGGAACTTGACGACGGTCTTGGCCGGGATCTTGATCTCCGCACCCGTGGCCGGGTTGCGGCCGATGCGAGCGGCACGCTTGACCTTGACCAACTTGCCGAGGCCCGGAAGGACGAACTCGCCGTTCTTCTTGACCTGGGCGTAGGCCGTCTTCATGAGGAGGTCCATGAAGGCGACGACTTCTTTCTTGGTGTGGCCGGACTTCGCGGCGAGCTCAGCCATGAGCTGGGACTTGGTCATTTTCGACATATGTGCGGAAACCCTTGATAAATAAGGTTAAAAGTGGGTTTGCAAGAATGAGTATGCCCGGAGGGCATAGAGTATGCAAGGGTTTTCGTCAACAGTGCTCAGTAAAACGGGGTTTTATCCGTGTTTTTTGTGCTGGCTTCCCCGCCAAGGGGGTGTGGGGCTGGCGCCCCACGGCCCGCCCTTTCCCGCCCGGGGGACCTACAGGAGGGAGGGAAAGAATTACTGATCAAGAATAAAAAAGAAAGACTCGAACAGGGAGACCTGGAAACCACGGCCTACGGGGGGATACCGCCCCCCCCTTCACGTACGTCATTGCGAGGAGCGCCTGACGAAGCAACCCAAAGCGGTTCCCTGGCGACCCGAGACCAAACATAGCCCACCCTTTAGCGGGACCGCACCCGCATCCGTCAGTCGCCTTTCGACCGCTCCGTCATCGCAAGGAACGCCTGGACCCGGCACGTCGGTCGCGACCGACGTGCCGACGCGATCCAACACGGAAATCTGGCGACCCGAGACGATCATTCCTCGGTGGGGCGTACTGTATGGCTCATTCCCCCTAAAACAGCCTTTTTCAACCATATCCTTCTATATGCGTAATTATGGTATTTGTATATTTTGGCTAATATAAGCGTTTTTATTAGTATTTGTAAGCCATGTAATTGACAAAACTGGTTTTTTATGGCATAATGGATGGACTGAGGGTGAAAGCAAGCCCCAGTGAACCCCACAACAAGAATCGGAGAGAAGCCATGACCCAGCAGACCACGACCACCACCGCCGAGAAGACCCCCGCCACCGTCATCGACATGGGGAGCAGCCTGCTCCCCGAGCCCAAGTTCCCCCCGAAGCCCACGACGGACGGGCGGACGAGCACCCTGCACTCGCTCACCACCTTGCGCGGCGTCGGCGTCAAGCTCGGCGGCACCGCGGGCAGCTTCACCTATCGCTCGGCGACCGGCGAGACGCCGGCCCTCATGCACTGCTTCGTGCAGGGCATGATGAACGTGCACGTCTACGACCTGGTCAACCCCGAGTCCCTCCGGGACGGGAAGGTCCCGGTCGACGTCGAGATCTGCGCGAACATCGTCCGCAACGCCGAAGGGCGCATCGTCGACCGGCACGCGTACTTCAACGTGCGGCCGGCCGCCCAGACGAACGGGGGCGAGCCCGAGCGCGTGGTCACCGTACACCATGTGAACAACTTGCCGCTGTTCAACGCCGAGATCTACCGCGGCCGGAAGAGCGCCGTGGTGATCCGGGCCGCCACGGAGCTCAACAAGCCCCGCTCCTGACAACACCCCGCCACCGCCCCCCAAGCGGCGGCCCTAGCCCCCGAGGCCAGGTAGGACATCCACGAGATCGTGGACCTACCGGCTCGGGGGTGTTCTATTTTTGTAGATTGTGGCCGGTTCATTTGATACACTTGGCTCATTGCTTTTTCTTTACTCTATGATCTCTCTCACACGCGCCTGGCTTGGATATGACGTTCCGTATACGGAAGTAGAAGGTCACTCGTTTGTGCACCTAGTTCGTCAAAAAGGCCTGAAGAAACAGGGCGCCCAACCAGAGCACCACGTGACGATCGGTTTTTTTGAAACGGTCGATCCTGTCGAGCTGGCAGCCATCCTTACCGAGGCACAAGCCAAGCTAGGCCCAATCGAACGGGCAGACCTCTCGTTTGAAGGGTACGGGATCATTGATACCGAAAAAGGCAGCTACGTGTACCTAACTTCGGAAACCGCTTCTTCCACCCTCCCGGGACGGGTGAAACAGGCTTTGGCGTCGACCTCGGTTTACCGCGAGGAAAAAAATTGCCGAGACCTTTGTTTAAGCATCGGGGGAGCGGACCCCTTCTCGCAGGAAAAGCCGCAACAGCGGCCGCTCCCAGAACCGCTTCGCGTGAGCGGTCGCCTGATCCTCGTCGGAAGGCAGGGGGAAGGCGTGGTTCGCTATGCCTGGAGCGATGCTGGCAAGCGGTTTCAGCCGCTGCAGGATGCGGCCGCTTTCGCGGATCAGTCAAGACCCGCCGCAGGGCCGACACGAACGCCGTCACCAAGCGCACCCAGCAGCACACCAAAACAGGAGTCAATCGTTTCCAGGCCAACATCGACCCCCCTCCCCGTCCACACCCTCGCCATCTACCCGAAAATCCAGGCCGATACGGCTGCGGCGGTGTTCTTGATACAAAAATACGGGACAAAACGGTATCCTGGGATCGAACGGGCGGAGGTCGTCTTCTGGAACCGGCCGCCCGAAGGAAAAACAGCCGAAGAGATCGAGGCAGACGGCACGCTCCTCCTTGACCTCGGCGGACGCTACGACCATCACGCAAACAACAAGGCGGAAGGCAAGCGCAGCGAGTGCCTGTCAACCATCGTCGCCAAGGATTTGGGGATCGATCAGAACCCGGAACTCAAGAAGCTTCTCATGTGGGCGAAGCGTGACGACCTTGAGGGGAAAGGGACCGTCAGCGCGGATCCGCTTGATCGGGCGTTCGGGCTGTCGGGGATCATCATGAACTTCAACCGGCTGTACCGGGACCGGTTGGGCGACGCATTGAAACTCATCGTGGAGATCCTGGCGGCACATGTGCAGGAGGAATACAAACGGATGGTGGAGCTACCCCAAGAGTGGGAGCGGTTGAGCGTCTCAGGGGACATCCAATCGTTCGAAGCCCGGCAAGGCTCGGCCATCCTGCAGTGCTGCTTCGTACGGTCGGGAAACACCGCCTTCCCGGGATTCGCGAAGGCCGCAAAGAAAATGGACCTGGTCGTGCAGCGGGCGCCGAGCGGCCATACGAACATCATCACACAACAGCTGCGCAGCCTCGACCTTCGACCCGTAATCGCTGGCTTGCGACAAGCGGAACGGGCAGCGCTCGGACTGCCGGCGCTCCCCACCGCCAGCCAAGCAAGCGGGATCGCCGACGACGTGACCAACTGGTACTACGACGACGCGGCGAACACCCTGCAAAACGGCGGCATCGATCCCCAAGGGATCCCACCGACGAAGCTTCCCCTCGAAAAGGTTATCGAGATCCTAAAAACTTCCCTGCCGAAAGGGATCATCGGGAGCCTGAAACGCGAAAAAGAGGCCGGAACGCAGCGGTAAGACGAACGTCGCCTGTTGGCGACGTTTTGGTTGTTGACGCCCGCCGGCGTCTTTTCTTTGCCGCATTTGACAGGGCCGTGACGGACCCGATACGCTGTGTGCCCCATCCCACACCCATGACGAAAGGAGCGGAGATGGCGACGATCCGATACAGCGCAAAGATTCCCCTGGAAGCCCTGCTGCATGCCACCGGGCGCGAAGAACGGTACCACCTGGCCAGGCCCTTGCGGGAAAAGGCCAGAGAAGTGCTCAAGAGGCACCTCGAACGCGAGCAGGTACCGGTCCAGGTGCACCTCGGGCTCGGCACCGACAGCCCTCACGTGCGGCTGCAGGGCTCGGGTTCGGCCCTGCTCAACCCCTGCCTCCGGTTCCGCCCGGGGCAGGTCGAGCTCGACCGCTATGAGCCGGTGCTCGGCCTCGAGCCGACGTACCACCCGGCGCTGCTCAGGGCCATCACTTCCGCCTCGTACGAATTCGAGACGATCGAGGCTTCGGTCACGGCCCCCTGACGCGCAAGCGATTGCGCGTCTTTTCTGAAGCGTTGACAAAATGATCACGCCATGCCAACATCGACCATCGTCCCTTCAACCGCTCGGAGGACCCATGCCCCACGCCGTCTGGATCGGGCTCCTGATGTACTTCGCGTTGATCGTCGGCTACTACCTTCTCGCCGCTCGTCTCGCCTACAGGGGACCGCGAGGATTGGAAGAGCGATCGGGAACCATCGTATTCATCGGGCGGTCGGGGTCGGAAGATCCCGCCATGCCAACCAGTTGGCGCACCCAGGTGCTGCACGGAGCGCTTCTGTTCATCGGTGCGACGACAGTCCTGGGAGTCGCCGTTCTCCTCGGGGGCTACGGGTTGCGTTTTCTCGTGTCAGGCACGCACGCGCTCCTGGCGAGCGAAATCCTGGCAGTCACGACGCTCCTTCGGGAAGCGTCCCCACGTTGGCGCTGGGTCGCGCGGACCCTCGTGGCCTGCCTCTTCCTCGCCGCGGTGCTGACTCGACACTGGGTGCTAAACAACCTGCTTGGGCTGGCGGGGGGCCTCGGGCTCCTGTTGCTGGTACGGCGGACGCCCCGCAAGATCGCCCAGTTCGCCTCGATCGTCCTAATCGCGTACGACGCCATCCACGTGTTCTGGAGCGGTCTCATGATACGGGCCGCGACGGATGCGGAAGGGACCTCGGCCGTGCTCCAAATTCCGGCAGCGAACGCGTCACTGACGCCCCTGATGTTCCTCGGGATGGGCGACGTCCTGGTCCCCGGTGTGGTCGTGCTTATCGGGATGCGCCTGGCGATCCTAAACGGGCGACCGCGCCTCGCCATCGGGGCGCTCGTCGGGAACGTCATCGGACACGCCATCTCAACCTTTGCCCTAGTCCTATCAGACCACGGGCAGCCGGCCCTTATCTATCTCCTCCCTTGCACCTGGCTGGGGATCTGGATCGCCTCACGCGGCATCGGGCCGCTCACGGACATCCGCCTAGATCCGGCCATCGAACCGGAAAAGGAAGCGAGTCCCATCCGTCCGCGACTAGGGCCCGCCCGACGCCAGCGGAGACCGCGTCGGCAACGGAAGCGCTGGCGCTGACCCCCTCCACCGAACAGGTGGTCTTTTTGAGACCAAAAGAAGCGCCGAAGCGCTTCTTTTTTAGCGTTGCACGTACCCGAGGGCCCGCACCACCGCCCATTGGAACGGATCCTGCGGATCGCGACGGAACGTCGAGCGGAATTCCTGGATCCCCTGCCGTTCCAGCGCGAGGTTACGCGGGAAGCGGATGCGATACATCAGCACGTTCCAAGCAAGGTTCTCTTCCGCATTCCGGAAGTCCGGATCGCGGCCATACAGGGTCCGGAAGGTCGCTCGGACGCGCGGGAGCTGTGCACGCTCGGACTCGAGATTACGCGTGGTGGGGATCTCGCCGCGTGCTAAGCGCTCGAGATCCGCAAGCGGCAAGGAGGAGCGCCCGATGGTCTGGAGAGCGTCACGGAGCAAGGCACGCCGTTCGCCACTGCCGAGGGCCCGCGTCTCGGCCGTCGTTCCGGCATCGACGAAGGCGGCGAACCGCTCACGATCTGCAGGCAATAGGACCACCTGGAAGGACCGGGCGTCGGCGTCGATCGCCCGGAGGGAAGCGGCAGATGCCGGCGGGAGGGAGTTCGTACCCGTCGAAGGCTCCTGGGCCGGCGATGTTGCCGCAGGAAGTTGGTCCAGGAAGGTGACTTCGATCGGGGGGAGTACGGGTGGCGTGGTCACGGGCGCGGATGGGACGGGAGACGTGGGGATCAGGCTAGGAATACTAATCGGCGTTCCCGCGCCAACGCCACCTCCGCCCCCTCCTCCACCACCGCCGGATGAACAGGCGCTCGTCGTCACGGTCGCAGCCGTGGAAGAGACGGTTTCAGTGTTTTCAGCGTTTCTGGCCACCGACAGGAAGCTGTAGGTCGTAGCACAGGTTAGACCAGAAATCGTGACACCTGACCAAGTGGACGTGGTTTGCCAGCTTGGCGTGGATGAAAGTGTCCCGCTCGCCCCGACGTACTGTCCCGACGTGCTGTTATACAAGACATATTCCGTGGATGTCGAGTTTCCGTTGGCGCTCACCGTCACCGAGGCCGTCGTCCCGGAAAGGGCCGTAAGCGAAGGAGCTCCAGGAACGGCCGCAAGCGTGCGGAATTCGGCGGTCGTCGAGTAGCTCGAATCCCCCGTGGCATTACGGGAAGCGACCCGGGCCTGGTACCCAAGGTTCGGCAAGAGACCAGACAGCGAAGCAGACGACGTATCTTCGGCCAAAACGCTCACCGTCCCCGGAAAGCCAAGACCAAGGGTGGACGTCGTGTAATCGAAGACATAACTGTCTTCCGTCGTTGCGACATCCGTCCAAGAAATGACTGCCGTAGAGGTCGTGATGCTGCTGGCTGCGGCTCCCGTTGGCGGCGCCGGGGTTGCGCTCGAGACCAGGCCAACCGTCAGCGTCTGATCACGTGACGAAAGCGTCGCGGTCGTGGTCGAAGCGCTAAATCCGGTTACCGCACCCGCAACAACCGTATATGGGTTGTATCCTCCATTCGTCAGCGCACTTGAAGCGTTGGTGATGGTGTATGCGGGGACGCGCGCATAGGGGGTGTACCCATCAGGCCCCGTAGAGCCGAGGGAAGCGGCATCGCTGAGCGCATCTTGAATCGTAACTGCCGAACTTGAAACCATGGTGCTCGGCGAGCTGGCCCGATACACCTGGGCCCGCATCCGGAACTTTACCAAGATGGGCTTGGCAAGCGTGTCGACCGTGCTCGAGACGCGTGTAAACGTGACGTTATCAAGCGTATTCGTGGCGGCGGTGGCTGCCTGGTAGACATCATACAAAACGCTAGACGAGAGCACGCTGTCAACCACGCTATTCCCTCCACCGGAAGCAAACCAAACACCGTACCCGTTTGCCGTCGAGGTCACGTTAGTCACCGTGATTCCACCAGAGCCGTCGAGCTTCACGCCCGCATACGACGTCGTGGCGCGAGCGATGGCGGGCGTGGTCACGTCGTTCGCCAGCGTGAGGCCGGCGGCGGCGACCGTTGCGGATTGGTACGTGTATACGCTGCCTGATGCGGTAAAAGCTGAAGAGACGAAGCGGTCCGCCGTGAACGCGCTTTCACACAACGCCTCCAAGGCCGCACCCGACGACGCGATATCATTCCTAACGAGCGCGGTCACGTGGTCACCACCCAGGTCAAGCAGGGCGATATTCACGTCATTTGTCGCATCGCCTAAAAATGAAGTAAGGCTGACGCCATCCGTGCTATACGGAGTGACCGTGCACCCGGTCGTGATCAGCAGCGTACTGCTCGCCGGTACTTCGTCACCGAGGCTCTCTTGATCATATGCATTTCCACCGTAGACAAACCCCATGCGCGTTCCCGTATAGCCGTAGCTCGTGCTGGAAGCGTTTTGCAGCACAAGACCGCTGACGGCCGTCGACGTAACGCTCGTCAGCCGCAACGCATCCTGGTTGGTGCCGGCATTGACGATCGTTCCCACACCGGCGCCAGCAATCGTCAAACTCGTGGTCGCCGTGGTCGACGAGACGTAAAAAGCAGGATAGGTTCCCGCCGCCAAGGAGAGCGTGTCGCCGCTCCGTAACGTGCTCGTCACATACGTCAGGGCCGTCGCATCGACGCTGGAATAATCAACGGTACCGTCATCATCCACATAAACGGTGCTGCGGCGCGTCGCCACCGTCGCACCGATATCATTTGTCCCTTGATAATCCAGGTAATCGCTGAACGGAGCGATTTCCAGGTCATTCGTCGTATCCACGTCATCGGTCCGCAGCATCGGGTTCGTCAGCTTGTACCCGGTTCCCTGGGTTACATTGGAAGATCCGGCATTCACTAGGGCTACCGCATAGCCAAACACCCCGTTATCGGTATTCGTGATCGAGTAGGTCGTGCCGGCGCCACGAAGGAAACGGAAACCCGCGTCGCTGCTGGCCCCATAAAGCGCATTACGGCTGATCGTCGCCGTTATTGAAATCGGTGACGCGTAAGAGCTATCCGTAACGTTTAATCCACCCGCCGCATCACAACGGCCGCGCAGTGTGTTGTTCTTAAACGTCAACGCCTGGGACCAGGGAACATCAGACGGAGGTGACACATTTACGATGATGCACGTACCCGCGCCGCGGATGGGCGAATCGATCTTATTTCCAGAAACCGTCACCGTACCGCTCGCATGCACCCCCAAGCTCCCAATGAACGCAGAAGGCGGCGTGTTCACCATTCGAATCGTATTCGTCACGAACGTGACATCCTCCCCCCTAAGCACGACTGCGGTGATGTTGGTATCGCTGGTCGTCGTGACATAACTGTTGAACGTGTTGTTTCGAACCGTCAATTGGGAGGACGAGACCGAGCTCAAAAAATAGGCCGCGTTCCCATTCCCGACCGTGCTGCGGCCGTAGATCGTATTCCCCTCAATCAAGCCGTTACTGGTCGTTGCCGCCAATTCGATGGTCCCGATATTGGTATTGTTGATGATCGAGAAGTTACGCGCCTCCCCGGCGAAGCTGATCGTCCCCGTCGCGGTCGAAGAGAAGGTATTCCCCGAAATAATCACGCCGGAGGCAACCGCATCGGGAGAGATGCGGAGGTTGATGTTAGAAAAGGTGCAGCCGGCAACCGTGGAGCTGGTCGTCAAGAAAAGCGCGTTATTACCGGTCGGGCTCGTCTGGCCAATAGTCGCCCCGTTGATGCACTGGATCGTGGTGCTGGCGAACAGCAGCGCGATATTGAACGTCTCCGAAGAGGCGCTGTACGGACTCGCACCCCCTCCATTCACCTGGATCGTATCGCCAGGATTCGCGAACAGCGCCGCCCCGGAAATCGAGGTATAGTCACATCCTGAAGCGCACACGGTTAGCGTTGCCGCGTTCGCGGTGCGAACACCTAAGCAAGCTAGAACGAACGCAAAGACAAATCCAAGGTATTTCATAGTACCCGGGCAGTATACCACGACGGCACCTCTTTGCCTAAACGAATTCAAAAAAATGAAAATCGCCCGCGCGCTCAACGATGACGGGCGATTCTCTTAACTCGTAAAACCATCACTGCACATATCCCAGCACACGCACGACAGCCCATTGGAACGGGTCACGCGGATCACGACGGAACAGTGCCCGGAATTCCGTGATTCCGGCCCGCTCCCTGGCCATGTCGCGAGGGAAACGGATCCGATATAGGAGGGTGTTCCAAGCCAGGTTCTCTTCCGGATTCCGATAGTCGGGCGCATGCCCATAAATCGTACGGAACGTCGCGAGCGCGCGGGTTGACTGGCGACGCTCTTCCGCAAGATTACGCGCCTGCGGGATCTGGCCGCGCGCCAACCGCTCAAGGTCCGCCAAAGCAGGAACGGCCCGCATCGTCTCGTAGGCATCCCGGAGCAGGGCGCGACGCTCCCCCACCCCAAGCCGAGCAGTTTCCGGCGTCAGGCCATAGGCCACGAACGTCGTGAGGTGCTCCTGTGACTGACTATCCATCGCCCTTACTCCAAACGCCCGAGCGTCCTGGGCCACATACCCCCGTGCCAACGATTCACGCCGTTCATCACGAGCGCCATTTGGCCCAAAACGAGCTACGACCTGAGCAAGATCATCTGGATTGACGAACGTGAAGGATTGAGGCGTTGAAGGAAGTGGCGGCAGCGCCTCGGCCGGTGGTGGCACCACAGGAGTCGCCGTCACCGGAGGGGCGGGGTCTGCGGGTGATGGGGCAGGAATCGCGACCGGAGCCAAGGCGGCATTCGGCATGAATGTCGCGATCGCCCCACCCGTCGCCCCAGCGCTCACGGCCCCTCCGCCCCCCGATGAAGCCGGCGCGGGCGTCGCATCATCATCAAGGATGGTATAAACCGTCGACGTATTGGAGCCGATCACCGCATAAACCGGATTACTTAAGGTAATCGTCAACGTCTCATCGCTCTCGTCTGATTCGTCATTGACGACGACCAGGGCGATCGTCGTCGAGGTTTGCCCCGCGGAAATCGTGGCGGTCCCAGAAGAAAGCGTGTAATCGACCCCTCCTCCCGTCGCCGTACCGGCAGTCACCGCATAATCCACGGTGACGTCCTCGAAATGCGTCGCGCCCAAAAGAATCCGAATCGAGGTCGCCGTCACGCTCTCCAGACCGGAACCTGTCGAAGCCTGGAAAGAGAGGAGGCGGGTCGCTGTATCTACCTCGAACGCAACACCTCCCGAATTCGCGGCGACGTATGAGGAAGCCGCCTCCGAACCGTCAATCGCCTTTACCCGCCAATAATAGGAGCCATCCGAAAGCGTCTGACCGGAACTCCCGACCGTATAGGCACCCGAACCCGCCGCCTGACCAACTTGAAACGTCCGTGATCCCTGGGCGGCAAGCGCCGAGGTATAGTCGACAGCCGGTGAACCAAAGTCGCTCGAGTCATCGATTTGAATACGATACTTGACCGTATCGGCCCCATCGGGATCCGACAAGGAGAAACTCAGCGTCGGATTCGTCGTTCCCGTCGTCGAACCGTTCACGAGCGCTGTCGGCCCCAGGGAAGACGGGACCGAGGGCGTCTGGTTGGCGATAAAGACGTAGATCGACCCGACCGATCCTGCGGTGCTATCCGTTCCCGTACCAGCCGCACCGGCGCTCGTCGAAGAGGTCCCCGTGAAGGTTAAGGCCGAGGTTGAAAAAGCAATCCGGCCGCCCCCACCGCCTCCGCCACCGTTCCCACCATTCGCCCCGGCACCGCCGTTTGCGGCAACCGTCCCCGAACCGGCGATGGTCGCCGCCGATAGGTAGATGCTGCCGCCAGCACCCCCGCCGCCACCCGTAAATCTTCGATGGATACCGTCGCTCCCATTCGCCTTCAACTCCCCGTCGATGGTCGCCGTGCCGGATACGGCGAGACGGATGACCCCGCCTCCGCCCGCGCCTGCCTCACCGAACGGCGTATATCCACCACCTCCGCTCGAGCCATACAACGATGGATTCGTCGATGAACCATAGGTCGCCGTACTCCCAAGGTTTGCCGCCGTGTTGCCGCCGGCACCACCATGTGCAGCACCGCTACCACCGCCGCCTCCCCTCCCACCACCTACCCCGTATCCCGACGTCGAAGCAGCACATATTCCGGTTGTCGTGTTTGGGCCATATCCATTATTCCCTCCCAGCGGCTTCGGACATCCATGTCCGGACGCATCGATGATCGACAAGGCATCCATGGTCAGGCTCGTCAACGCCGTCGATGAGACGTTTGCCGCCAGCGTGGAGCTCACCATACTTAAGGAAATTGCGCGGGGAAACGTCACGAACCCGCCCAAGGCATCAAGAACGCCGGCATCCCCCAGCGTCAGCGTAAACCCACGCAGAGTCAGACTCGACGTCACGTCGATCGTTGACCGGGATCCGCTTTGCGTCGCAGCGATCGTCGTCGTTACGTTGGTCCATACCGGAGCCATGACCGTTACCGAGGTCGCCGCAGAAAAGGTCAGCGTTGTATTGGTGGTCGATATCCCCGTCGCAGAACCGAGCGAAAACGCATCAACGGAATTCGCACAGGTCCATTGCACCCCACTCAGCGACAACCAAGCGGTCGAGGAAACCGTAAGGGCGGACATCGTGTCCGAACAGCGCAAATAGGCGCCTGAACCAATGTCATAGGCCGTGCGAACGTAGTCCCCTCCAGATGGGAAATCAAATCCTGACGTCACCGTGACGGTCCCAGCCCCGTCATCGGTATAGCGATCCACGACAAACGTCGTCCCGGAGGCGCCCGCCGATCCAGCCCCCTGGCTCCCGCCCGCTGCTGCCGTGATCGAGCTCAAGGAAAAACCGCCATTCGTCCCAAAATAGACCGCAACACGACCTCCGGCACCACCTCCACCCCCCGTCGACCCATTCCCGCCATTAGCGGAAATCGTACCACTTCCGGCCAGGGTCGAAGCCCGTAGAAGGATGGATCCTCCCGCGCCACCGCCCCCGCCATTAAATGCTCTATTATAGATGCCGACTCCCCCCGCAGCGGAGATGACCCCATCCACGGTAAGCGTACCGGTAGACGTTACATGCACCAAACCGCCGCCAGCGCCTCCAAACGCGGTAAAGAAATATCCCGAACCACCGCCGGATCCGATGAATCTAGGCGCAAGGGAATTCCCATATATTGTTGACCCGCCCGCTAACCCACCCCCTGCGGTGCCGCCGGCCGCAGCGTGCGAACCACCGCCACCTCCACCGCCGCCACCTCCACCGCCACGGCCATACCCACCAACCCGAAAGCCGCAGAGTCCGGTGGTCGTATCCACGCCGTACCCATCCTCGCCAAACGCGGCTGCCGCCCGGCACCCCTTCTCTTTCGCGGTCAACGCCCCGTTAATCGTAATGTTACGCGCCGTAATTTTGATGCCGTTTATGTCCTCAAGCAGGTGCGTCGTCGTCGCGTTCGCCTCGATCACGAAATCATCTGTCGAACCGAGGATCATCTCGCTGCTTGATCCCATGGTCATGACGTATCCGCTGCGCACGGTGACCGTGCCTGACCCTTGCAGGTTCACGGTCCCGATCCAGGTGGTGCTCACATTCCCTTCGATGCTGATCGTTCCGCATGAACCGGCGTCGACGTATGCCTGGTCGATCACCGTATCCGTGGTGACCGTACAGTCGGCTGCCAAAGCAGGCGTCGGTGCCAAGGACGCGAACAAAAATGCGAGGCCGAATACCATCCCGAAGGCCCGCACAGACCGAACAAGTACCGAGAAAAAGTGCTCCATGATCGGAAGATACCACATTTCAAACTCGCCAACAACCGAGGCACGCATCCGCCATCAAGCGTATCCCTTCTTGCACGCCATTGGCTTCTTTCACTTGTGTACACAGAGAAGACGGGCAAGCATGAGAGCTTTTTTTCATCAGCCAAAAACCAAAAACACCCCGAAGGGTGTTTTTCGCGTCCTAACGCTTGGACCACTGCGGGCTCCGACGCGCACGACGGAGACCAGGCTTCTTG
>CAYYTQ010000015.1:0-29743 GCA_964474805.1 uncultured Gammaproteobacteria bacterium | reverse complement strand
TGCCGGCCGACCAGCTGATCGGGGCCACGGTCGTCGGGGAGCGCGGCCAGGTCGTCATCCCAAAAGAGATCCGTGACCGCCTCGGTCTCGTCTCGGGTACCCGCCTGATCGTCATGCAGCAAGGAGACAGCCCCGTCATGTTCCTGCCTGTCGAACGCATGCAAAAGATGGTCCGCCAGATGTCCGACTACGTCGACGGCCTGTCCCGGCCCCGCCGCTCCAAACAATCCTAGCTTTCCCTTATGAACCTGTCTTTCCTCAAAAAGAAATCCACCCTCGTCGCCATCGCCATCGTCGTCCTGATCGGCGGCGGCATCTTCCTGAAGAGCCGAGCCAATGACGGACCGTTTTACGAGACCCAGGCCGTCGAGCGCGGCCTGCTCAAGCAGACGGTCGACGTTACCGGCGAGGCCAAACCGCAGACGCGTGTCGACCTGTCCTTCAAGACCGGCGGTAAGCTCGAGAACCTCCTCGTGACCGTCGGCCAGACGGTGAAGATGGGGGACGTGTTGGCGACCCTCGACGCCCAAGACGCGAATTTCGCCCTTCGTCGCGCCGCGGCCAGCCTCGCGCAGGCGCAGGCCAACCTTGCCGCCCGCCAGGCCCAAGACAGCCCGCAGGCCATCCAGATCGCCGAAGCCCAGCGTGACCAGGCCCGTGCGAGCCTCGAGAAGGCCCAGTCCGACCTCATCCAGATCCGTTCCAATTCCGCCGAGCAGGTTCGCCAGGCGCAGATCGCCTTGGATACTGCCCAGCAGAACCTCGCCAATTCTGGCCAGGGGGTCGACCTTGGCGTGCAGACCAGCCTCACGTCGCTCCGCGCGTCGATCGTTTCTGCGACGGCCGTTTTGTCGTCCGCGCTCACCGAAGCCGACGCAATCCTCGGTGTCGAGAATACGGGGGCGAACGACCTCTACGAGTCCGTCCTCAGCATCTACGACCGCAATGCACTGACCCGCGCGCAAGGGCTGTTCCTGAGTGCCCGCGTCGCCCAACGTCAGGCCGATGGGTCCGCACGCGTCCTCGGTTCCTCGCCGTCGGCGGCGGACTTGATCGCCTCCGGCCAGCTCACGGTCGATGCCTTGCAGCAGGCACAGGCCCTGCTCGACGAGACGCAGAAGGTCCTCACGAATTCCGGCACGAATACGGCCCTTTCTACCGCCGATCTCGCGACCAAGCGCTCCGCCATCCAGACGTTGCGCGCATCTACCGCCACGCAGTACACCAGCCTTTCTGCGGCGGTTCAGGCCCTGCGCACGTCCGAGAACACGCGCACGACCACGCGTGCCCAGCTGGAAAATGCCCTGCGCACCGCGCAATCCAACCTCACGATCGCCGTCTCCAACGAGCGCAGCCAGGTGAAGTCCGCGGAGACCGCCATCGAGGTGCAGCGCGCCGCGCTTTCCTCTGCCGAGGCGACCCTGTCGCAACGCCGCTCGCCCGCTCGGGCCGTCGACCTGCAGGTCCTGCGCGCCCAAGTCCAGGATGTCCAGGTCGCATATGAGGAAGCCGCCCAACGGGTCCGCGACACGGAGCTCCGCGCCCCGGTCGCCGGCGTCATTTCTGAGATCATCCCGGCTCGTGGCGAACAGCTTGCCCCGAACGGCAAGGTGATGGGCTTGGTCGTGACCGAAAATTACACGGTCGAGGCTTCCGTCCCTGAGGCCGACATCGCCAAGGTCTCGGTCGGCCAGACGGCCGTGGTCACGCTCGACGCGTTCGGCGACGACGTGCCTTTCTCCGCGAAGGTCCTCAGCATCGAGCCGGACCGTATCAAGATCCAGGACGCGATTTTCTACAAGGTGTCCGTGGCCATCGATCCGACCGAGCGCCCGATCAAGCCCGGCATGACGGCGAACATCACCATCACGACCGGTGAAGCCGCCGATGCGCTGATCATCCCGTTGCGCGGCATCCGTACCGAGAACGGCGTCCGGCGCGTGCGCGTGCTGCAGGCCGACGGCACCGCGAAGGAGGTCGAGATCACCCTCGGCTTGCGTGGCGATGAGGGCCGCGTCCAGGCGCTCACCGGCGTTAACGCAGGCGACCAGATCATCGTCGCCGAGCTCACGGCCGACGCCTACGCCAAGCTCCAGGCCGAAAACGCGAAAAAATAACCTATGCCCAAGCCCATCATCCGCGTCCAGGACCTCACCAAGGTCTACGCCAACGACGGCGTCGAGACCCCGGTCCTGCACGGCATTTCCTTCGATATCCCCGAAGGCCAGTTCGTGTCGATCATGGGCCCGTCTGGTTCCGGCAAGTCGACCCTGATGCAGATCCTGGGATTCCTCGACGTCCTCTCGACGGGGAAATACCTGTTCGAGGGGCGTGACGTCTCGAGCCTCAGCGAGGACGAGCTGGCGCGTGCCCGCGGCGAGAAGGTTGGTTTCATCTTCCAGGCCTTCAACCTGCTGCCTAAGACATCGGTCCTCGAGAACGTGAAGCTGCCGCTCCTCTATTCCGACGTGCCGCTCTCCAAGCGCGACGCGCTCGCGAAAGAGGCGATCGAGATCGTCGGCTTGGGGCATCGGATACACAACCTGTCAAACCAGCTGTCGGGCGGCGAACGCCAACGCGTCGCCATTGCCCGCGCCCTCATCCGCAAGCCGCCGGTCATTTTTGCCGACGAGCCGACGGGGAACCTCGACTCCAAGTCCGGCGCGCAAGTCATGCGCATCCTGCAGGACCTCAACCTCAAGCAAAAGCATACGGTCATCCTCGTCACCCACGAGACCTACACCTCCGAGCATGCCGAGCGCATCATCCGACTCAAGGACGGGCTCATCCAGTCAGACGCGCCCGTACTCCACCGTCGGTTGGCGGCAGAAACGGAGCTGAAAAAATAGCTATGCGTTTCGCGGACCTGATCCAAAGCTCGTTCGATAGCCTGCGGCGCACCAAGGGACGCTCCTTCTTGACGATGATCGGCATCGTCATCGGCATCCTTTCGGTGATCCTCATGCTCTCCATCGGGCAGGCGGCGCAGCGGTATATCCTGGCGCAGATCTCCGCGCTGGGTTCGGATATCGTGTTCATCAATAATGGTTCCAAGGCGCAGGGCGACCTGCCGACGCTCTTCATCAAGCCGTCGCTCGTCGAGAAGGATGTCCGCAAGCTCCGGCTGCAGCCGTGGATCGCGCAGGTCGTCGGCCGCGTGTCGCAATCCGACTCGATCACGGGCGAAGGGATCCAGTTGTCCGCCTCGATCGTCGGCACGTCCGCGGACGAGCAGGTCATCAGCGACATCCGTCCCCGTCTCGGCGCCTTCTTTTCGCAGGCCGCCGTCGACAGCCGATCGCGCGAGGCCGTCTTGGGCTACGAGCTCGCCGACAAGCTCTATGGCTTCAATGACCCGCTCGGCAAGACCATCAAGATCAATAACGTCAGCTATCGCGTCATCGGAGTCATGGAAAAGGAAGGGACGAAAAACTTCCAAAACGTCGACCGCCAGGTCTACATCCCGTATACCGCTGCCCTCGATACGTTCAACCGGCGTAACCTGTCCTCGATCGCCGTCAAGACGACGCTGACGACGAACGAGGCGAAGCGCCGGCTCAAGGACCTCATGCGTGACAGCCACAACATCGAGAACCCGCTCGACGAGGACAAGAAGGATGATTTCAACGTCACCACCCAGGAGGATGCTGTCGCGAGCGCGAGCCAGGTCACGCAGATCCTGCAGATCCTGCTGATCTCGATCGCCGCGATCTCGCTGCTCGTGGGCGGCATCGGGATCATGAATATCATGTACGTTTCCGTGACCGAGCGGATCCGTGAGATCGGCCTCCGCAAGTCCCTGGGTGCGCGTGAGCAGGACATCCGGAACCAGTTCCTCTTCGAGGCGGTCGTGCAGACGACGCTGGGAGGCGTGTTGGGGATCCTCTTGGGCGTCGGCCTCTCCTGGCTTGCGATCATCGGCATCAACCAGTTCCAGCCCGGGTGGACGTTCGCCGTTTCCTGGGGATCCGTCGCCTTGAGCCTGGGCGTGTCCGGCCTCATCGGCGTGATCTTTGGGTATTTCCCGGCCCGCAAGGCCGCACGCCTCCATCCCATCGAGGCCTTACGCTTCGAATAGTATGACGACCATCGACCTCGCGCGCCTCTCGTGGCGCGCCCTCCTCATCAACAAGGCCCGTTCGGTCCTGACGATGCTTGGGATCATCATCGGCATCGGTTCGGTGATCCTGATGTTGGGCGTCGGCCAAGCCGCGCAGCAATATCTCATCTCCCAAGTCGCCTCGTTTGGGAGCGATTTGGTGTTCGTGGGCAATGGGCGCGGTGACGAGACCCGCGGCGGTCCGCCAAGCGCCGACATCAAGGAATCTCTCACGGAACGTGATTATGAGGAGTTGGCTGCGATGCCCTGGGTCACGGCAAGCGACGCCTCCGTCGCTTCGGTCGATTTGGTTTCCTATGGCGGCGCCGACCGCTTTACGCAGGTCTCCGGCGTCACGCCTGGCCAGGCCCAGATCTTCAACCTCGAGGTCGCCGACGGGCGCTTCCTCCTCGAGAGCGACGTCGAGACGCGTGCCCGCGTGGTCGTGTTGGGGCGCGACGTCGCGAACGGCATGTTCGGCCAGGACCAGCCGATCGGGAAGGTGGTGCGCATCAACCGCAAGCCCTTTCGGGTGGTTGGGGTGCTCGCCCCGGCCGGTACGCGATTCTTCTCGAACATGGACGACCAGGTGTTCTTGCCGTATACCGCCTTTTTTGACGCATATAACAAAAACCGCCTGAACTTCATTTCGCTCAAGGCGGGCGACGTCCGGCCGGAAGAGGCGAAGCGCCGCATCCGCGAAACCCTTCGCGAAAACCATGACATCGAGGCCACTGGCGATGACCTCAGCAAGGATGATTTTCGGGTCTCTTCCCAGGAAGACACGGTCAAGAGCGTTGACACGATCGGCTCCATCCTTCAGGTGTTGCTAGGCTCGATCGCCTCGATTTCGCTGGTGGTGGCCGGCGTGGGGATCATGAACATCATGTACGTCACGGTGACGGAGCGGACGCGCGAGATCGGGCTACGCAAGGCGCTCGGCGCTCGCCAGCGGGACGTCTTGGGCCAGTTCCTCGCCGAAGCGGTGATCCTTACGGTCCTCGCCGGCCTCGTCGGGATCGTCTTCGGGACGACCCTCACGTGGCTCGCCATCCAAGTCATCAACCGCCTCCAGCCCGGCTGGTCCTTCATCTTGCCGATGAATGCCATGATCATCGGGTTCGTGGTCGCGACGGCCATTGGGGTGGTCTTCGGCTACTTCCCGGCACGCCGAGCGGCACGGATGAGCCCGATTGAGGCGCTGCGATACGAATAAATCAGTCCCCGCAGTCCTCGCGGTCCCCGCGTCCGTGCGCCAACATGGAAAAAAATAGGGTAACGCAAAAACTCGCTGGCAATAGCGAGTTTTTTGCATGGTGGGTGGAGAAGGATTCGAACCTTCGAAGGCGCAGGGCCAACAGATTTACAGTCTGTCCCGTTTGACCGCTTCGGTATCCACCCGTTCGTGTTGTGGGAAGAGACTACCGATTCGGCGGGGGCTTGGCAAGGGAGGGTCCGGATATGAAAAATCGCGACCTGCCCAGGGTGGGCTCAGTGGTCGCGAGACGGGTCTCGCAGCGGTCGTCTCTCCGTCGGCGGGCCTATGGGGGCGGCGGTGCAGCGTGAGAGGGGTGGGCGGGCGGGGACGGGGGAGGGGGGTGCCGTATCCCGTCGCAGAGGCGAACCGCTCGGGGGGATCGCGGAGCCTCTGTATGGTCCGGGAGCCCGTTTCCCCGTCCGCTTCCGACTCAGGCTGTTTTGTATTCGCGTTGAGCCGCCTCAGAACCGCGGGCGTTTCTGGACGCGCCGAGGGGGGGGTGGCGGGGCGCGCGAGCCCTGTTCGTAAGGCCGTCGTCACGACGGCTGATCGAGATCCGTAGAGCGACTCTAGCGAAAACCAGTTTTTTTGTCAAGGATCTACGGCCATTTATCTGTATTAACAAAAGCATCCCTTCGTTGAGGGATGTTTTCGTGGAGCCGTTGACCGGGATTGAACCGGTGACCTCATCCTTACCATGGATGTGCTCTACCAACTGAGCTACAACGGCGGGTCGTCTTGTCCGCTAAGCGCGGGGACTTTATCAAAAAGGAGATTTTGCGTCAAACGCAGGAGATCGGCTTGCTTGGCCAGGGGGTTATGGGGCCGGCGCCCCATAAGGCCCGCCCTTTCCCGCTCGGGCGGGCCGATCCCCGGCGGGCGCCTCTTTTTGCATTCGCGGCTCCTCTCGGCTTGCTCGTGTCTGGGATGGGTCGCCTTAGACACCGAGCTCACGCAAAAAGAGGTGCCCGCCGGGGACCTACGGGGAAAGCATGAGAAAGGACAAAAAGAAAAAGACGAACGGGAGCGTTCGTCAGCGGTCCCAGTTCTCGTACCAGCGCTTGTCGTGGGCGGTGGGGCCGTGCGAGGTGGCGAGGACGGGGAGGGGGAAGGTCTCGGTGATGAAGCCGAGGGGGTCGGGCATCTCGGTCAAGACCGGGCGGGCGCGCTTGAGGCGGGCGGTGAGGCGCTCGCGGCCCGGGAAGTGGTGGGGGCTGAGGTCTTCGACGATCTCCGTGATGCGCCTGTCGTCGGAGAGGTCGTAGGCGAAGCAGGCCTTCGCAGCGACGCCTTCGAGCTGGTCGAGACAGGTGATGGCCAGCTGGTCGACGGGGCACTTCTTGAGGGCGTATCGCGTGGCGACGACGTCGAAGTGGCCGTGGCGGAAGGCTCCCTGCCAGTCGTGGTGGACGTTGTGCGCCTCGTGGAGCCGCGTACCGAGCTCGGGGTCCTCGCTCACGAAGGGGCCGGGACCGTGCCGGACGGCGTAGGCACGGACGACGCCGACCCGTTCGACGTGGCCGTCGTAGCGGGCGTCGCCGAGGAACTTGTGGGCGTTGCGCGTGGTGCAGTGGCTGCGCGTGACGTAGGGGAAGAACCCGACGTCCTCATCGATCAGCACGCCCTGCGCGCCTTCGAAGATCACGGTGCCGTCGCGCCGGAGCCGCTCCCGGAGGACTTCGTCGCTCACGATGCGGCCTTTCGCCTGCGCGGCGAACGTCTCGAACTCGGCCAGGATGCGGTCGACGGATCGCGCGCCTTCGAGGAACGCGCGGTCGGTCTCGGCCAAGGGGGTGCCACGGAGCGTCTCCAGCTCGTCGCGCAGGTCCATCCGGAGACGGTTCTGGATGATGTGGAGCCGTTGCCTGAGGGCTTCCGGGTCCCTCGCCGCGAGGTGCTTCGCGCGGATGGCGGAATCGGCGTACGTCTTGCCCAGTCGCGCGGTCTCCCCGATGCCCACGCCGACGCTGCCGTGGCGATTCTGGCCGCGCGCGAGCTCGCGCAGGTGCGTCGCCGCCATGTGGAGCGGCGTCACGACGAGGGCGTGTTCGCTGATGAAGGTACGGGCCATCGCATCGGGTACGCCCTTGGCGGCGAGCGCCTTGGCCTCGACCAGCATCGCCTCCGGGCTGATGAGCACGTCGCGCGTGTGGCAGGTGACCGTGCCTTCGACGAACATGCCCGAACCGAACTGCGAGAAGCAGTGATGCCGGCCGTCCGGCGTCACGACGTTGTGGCCGGCCTGGCAGCCGCCGTTGAAGCGGAAGATGGTGTGGGCCGCATAGCGGCGGGTGAGGGCATCGGTGAGCGTGCCCTTGCCCGCGTCGCCATACCCCAGGTCGATGACGACGAACGCGTTCTTGCTCATGTGTCAGACTCCTTCCGAAACGGGATGTTGGCACGGATAAGCGATTTTGTCAATCCTGATGGCGCCGCGCCGCCCCGTTGCGGCTTCAAAAAAGAATCCCGGCGGGATTCAGGGGGGCCAGTCTCCCGATGGGGGGCTGGGCGATGATGGGCGGGAAGGGCGGTTGGCGAGGGCTTCGCGCCAGTCCTGGTAGACCAGGTGGCGAGGAACGGAGAAGAGGGTCCAGCCGCCGGGTTCGGGCTTGAAGACGTGCCAGCAAGCGGCGGTGGTGATGACGCGAACGGGGGTGCCACCGGGTTCGATGGCGGCCGCTTCGCTAGCGGCTTCCAGCTCATGTGCGGAGAGGAGGCTGTGCGGGATCTTCGCCCGTCTGAAGGCGAGGCGTTGACCTTCTTGCGACGGGTCGTTTCCGACCGCGAGGGCCTCTTGCAGGCGTTGGGCCTGGACCGACTGCGCGTGCAGCTCCTGACGGCGCCGCTGACGGAGCTCCTGTGCCTGCCGGTCCTCGGGGTGTACTTGCAGCATCACCCAGATGCCGGCACCCGAGGGGTGGCCTTGCGGTGCGGGCAGGGGTGGCGGGGTACGAATCTCGTCCTCGAGGGCACTGATGGCGTGGCTGAGCTGTTTCACGTGGGCGGTGGCCCGATGCCTGAGCTGGTCCAGGATCACGGCGGTTCCTTTCTTCGCTGGGGGAGTATACGCAAAAACGTGACGCCATTCAAGCGTCACGCCGTTTGATTGCTTTTTTTGCGGCTTTTACGACCTGTTCGGCGCTGAGCCCGTATTTTTCGAGGAGCTGCTTCGGTTCACCCGATTCGCCGAAGCAGTCTGGCATGGCAACCGGTTCGAGGGGGACCGGTAGCAGTAACGCCGTGATCTCCGCCACGGCCCCATAGAGGCCGCCATGGACCTGGTGCTCCTCAACCGTCACCGCGCAGCCGGTCTTCTTAAGGCTCTTGAGGAGGGTCTTGTCGTCGAACGGCTTCAGGGTCGAGGCGTTGATGACCTCGGCACTCACGCCTTGCTTCTCGAGGGCCCTCGCTGCGACCAGCGCCTCATAGACAAGCGGTCCGCAGGCAATGAGGGTCACGTCCTTCCCGGGGCGGAGCACGGTATGCGTGCCGATCCGGAATGGCGTCTGTTCGCTGGTGATGAGAGGGGTCTTCTCGCGTGCGAAGCGGACGTACATGGGGCCGTCGGTAGCGGCCATCGCGAGGGTGGCTTTTTTCGTCTCGTGGTAGTCGCACGGGACGATCACGGTGAGGTTCGGGAGCGTGCGCGTGATGGCGAGATCCTCGAGCGCTTGGTGCGTGGCGCCGTCTGGTCCCACCGAGAGGCCGGCATGGGCACCGGCGATCTTGACGTTCGCATTGGTATAGCACACGGAGACGCGTAGCTGATCCCAGGCCCGGCCGGGGACGAAGACGGCGTATGAGCTCGCGAACGGGACCTTGCCGGAAAGGGCCAGGCCGGCCGCCATGCCGACCATGTTCTGTTCCGAGACGCCGGCTTCGATGAAACGGTCGGGATGGGCATCGCGGAACAAGTGGACGCGCGTCGATTCGGCAAGGTCGGCGGTAAGGACGACCACGCGCTCGTCGGTTTTCCCTAATTCAAGCAACGCATCCCCGTAGCCGTTGCGGGTGGGGATGAGCTGTTGCCGTTCGGTGAAGAGGTCAGGATGCAGCATAGGGCTATTCGTGTTCCGATTCGATGGCGCCGGCGAGCGTGCGCAGCTCGTGGATGGCGCGGCGGGCCTCATCTTGGTTCGGCGGCTTGCCGTGCCAGGCGAAATCAGCCTCCATGAAGCTGACGCCCTTGCCCGGAACGGTGTGGGCGAGGATGACGCTCGGTTTTTCGTAGACGGCCTGGGCCTCCTCGAGGCTGTCGATGATCCGGCGCATGTTGTGGCCATCGGTATCGATCACGTGCCAGCCGAATGCCTCGAATTTCTCGCGGAGGGGCTCGAGCGGCATGACGTGCTCGGTGTACCCGTCGATTTGGATGTTGTTGCGGTCGACGATCACGGTGAGCTGATGGAGCTTTTCACGGCTCGCCGCCATGAACGCTTCCCAGCATTGTCCTTCGTTCAGTTCGCCGTCGCCCATGAGGCAGTACGTGCGCCAGCGGGCACGGTCCATGCGGGCGCTCAGGGCCATGCCGACGGCTTGGGAGATCCCTTGGCCGAGCGGTCCGCCGCAGGTCTCGATGCCGATCCCGAAGTGCGTGTTGGAATGGCCTTGGAACGGGGAGCCTAAGGTGCGCAGCGAATCATGGAAGTCTTCGATCGAGCAAAAGCCACGGCGGGCGAGGGTCGCATATAGCACGGGACAGATGTGCGCGTTCGAAAGCACGAGCCGGTCGCGTCCTGGCAAATCGGGATGCTTCGGATCGATGTGTAGGACATGGAAATAGAGGGCGGTGAAGACGTCCGCCATTCCAAGGGGGCCTGCCGAATGGCCGCTGCCGGCACGCACCAGGGCCTTGATGATGTCCTGGCGGATGGTGTTGGCCATCAGTTCCAGTTCTTGGATCGATAAGGAGCGCATGGGGGGAGTATAGCAGAGTTGGAGAGAGGATTCCGAACGCATCGAAAAAACCGCCTTGGGAAGGGCGGATTATTTCGCTGCAAGAAGGATCTGCTTAAGGCACCACATTAATCGTCCCCTGCATGCTCGGGTGGATCGAGCAGGCGTAATCGAACGAGCCGCTGGTCGAGAAGGTGCGCGAGTAGGTGGCGCCCGGGGCAATGATGCCCGAGTTCCAGCCGGAGCCCGTAACGGTGTGGTTCGTGATGTCGCGGTTGGTCCAGGTCACGGTCGTGCCGCGCTTAATCGTGATCGTGGCCGGGACGAAGCTTGTTTCCATGTCGCCGATCGTGATGTTCGCCATCTCCGGCGTCATCTGCTTGTCCTGAGCGATCGTGGTCGTCTGCGTCATCACGTTCTGGGGGTTGAAGTCGCGCGTCGACTGGATGGCCGTGCCGAGACGATAGTTCGTGAAGAACGCGTCCGGGATGTCTTCGACTTGGCCTTTCCAGCTGATCGAGTAGAGGCTTTGCGCGAGCTGCTCGGTCTCGATATGGCGCAGGACGCCGCCTTGGTCGACGACATACACGCGCGGATCGGTGGTGATCTTCACCATCTTGCGGCCCGGGCGATAGGTCACGTTGCCGCCAAGCGGGATGGCGGACAGGCTGCGGGCCGGGATCGTCTTCACCCCAGAAAAGTCGGTGTACCAGGTGAAATAGGTCTTGTCGTTGGGGAACACGTAGCGCTTGCCGTCGGCGGCGAAGTAGTACACCGCTGAATTGGTCGGGCTCTTGATGAGCTCGCCGGCATTGAATGTGCTGCGCTCGGCGGCGAACGCGGGCAGGATCGGCGCGGCCAGGAGCGAGAGGGCGAGCGCGCCCGAGACCAGGGACTTGTTCATATCTTCGCAAGGGTTAGGGAAGAATTAACGAACGGTCGGCAGGACGAGAATCGGATCAAGTGTCACCTCGCGCCGCGCCCCAAGGAGGTCTTGGGCGACCACCCGGAACACATGTGTCCCGGCGGTCGCCTGGGGCGGGGTCGTAAAGCTGCAGCGGGTCCGTTCACAGCGGGCCTGACGTTCATTGTTTTCCCAAATCTCGACAAAGGCAATAGCGTCGATGTCTGACGCCTCGGCCTCAATGCTGATCGTCTCGCCCATGAACACGACGCCGGCATTCGTGCTGACCGTGAGCGTCGGGCGGTCGTTGCCGACGACCGTGACCGAGCTCGAGCTCGTGATCCAGCGGTTCCCGGCCGTGTCTTCGGCGATGGCGCGGATGTCTAACCGAGACCCGATGGCTCCAATCACTCCGTATGAAAGGCGGCATGTCGTGACATTGAAGCAGATCCGCTGGTCCTCGCCGTTGACCGTGAGCGTGATCGAGCGGGCGCCGATCAGGGTATCGGTCCATTCCGCCTCGAGATCGATGTTCCCTGGGGAGCGCGTCTCGTCTTGCGTCAAATTGAGCCGCAGCGCCCCTCCCTGCGGGTCACGCACGGGAATGCTGAGCGACTGGGTACGGGTCGTCCCATCGGCGAGTGCCGCTTCGACCTGGACTTGGTAAGCGGTCAGGGTTGATTGCGTAGGATGCGTGAACGTGTACGAGCAGGTGGAGACCTCCCGGCAGCTCTGTACGGGCGCCCCGTTGAGGCGGATCGTGACCTGGCGTGGGGCCGTTCCCTTTCCGAAGACGTCGATGCGGACGGACTCGTTTACGCGTATGCCATTGGGCTGGCTGGAACGGACGAGGATATCCGGTTCAGGGGCGGGCGGCGTTGGGGTTGGGCGGCTGGGGACCGTCGGGACCGTGGTCGTTGTCGCGTCCGGCGCACGGATGATTCCCTGGTTGAGGCCGATGGCCAGCAGCGAGCCTCCGGAAGCGGGTGTGGGCATCGTGACGGTCGCGGCATTTGCGATAGACGGACCGTATGAGTACGCCGCGAAGAACGCGTCCGGGATGTCGTCTACCTGGCGGGCCCAGGCGTCACCGAAGAGCGCCCGCGCGACCGTCTCGGTCTCGATCCAGCGTAGCACGCCGTTTTCCGTGACGAGGTAGACCTTCGGATCGGTGTCGATCTTGATGAGGCGTCCTGGGCGATACACGATCGCGCCTGCCAGCCGTAACTGCGCCAAGGCGCCCGCCGAAATCGTCTCCACGGTGTCAAAAGAGATGCCCCAGCTCCGGAAGATCCGCTCGTTCGGAAACGCGTAGCGCGTGCCGTTGTTGGGCGAATAATAGACGGCCGGATGCTCTGGGCTGCGGACGAGGCGGCCCGCATCCGGGGAGGTGGCGGACGCCGAAGGGGTGGCCAGCAGCGACAGGCTGATGAGCCCCAGCGCAGTCAGGAGACGTTTCATAAGGAAGGGGAATGGGCTAGGTGCGTAAGATGGCGTAAGGCTTGTTGCGGAGGGCTCTCGGCAGCAAAGACGGCGGAACCGAGGTAGAAGCGGCTGACGCCCAACCCGCTGAGCTTCGGGATCAGCGCTTCCGTCACGCCGCCGTCGATGCCAATGGCGAGTTCGGGGAAGTGCGCGCGGACATGCGTGATTTTTGCATACGTTGTCGGCAGGAAGGGCTGTCCGCTCCAGCCCGGGTGCACGCTGAGCAGCAGGGCAAGATCGATTTCCTTGGCGAGGCCCGCCAACCGCTCCGGCTCGGTCTCGGGATTGAGCGCGATACCGCATTCGACCTGCCGTTGCCGGCACCAGGCGATGAGTTCCGTGTGATGGACCGGCGCCTCCATGTGCCACACCGCGCGGCGGAACAGGGGGTGGCGCTCCCATGCCCGCATCACCGCAAGCGGCTGTTGGCACATGAGATGCAACTCGATGGCGGGTCCGTTCGTCGGCCACGCCTCAGGCGAGAAATAGCTGGTATTGGGAACGAAATGGCCGTCTAGGCAGTCGATCTGGACATGGTCCGCTTCCAGTACCTGCGACCAGCGCGCCTGCGCCTCCTCCGGCGTCTTGACGAGCAGTGCCGGGATGATTTCAGGGACGAGTTGCGTCATACGTCGGCATCAAGCTGGTGGATACGGCGGACGTGCCGCTGCGCGTGCGAGCCGAGCGTCTCCATCCAGGTCTTCAGGATCTGGTCTGCTTGGCTGGGCGAAGTGAATTCGGCGCCCAACACCAAGACGTTCGCATGGTTATGCTCGCGCGCCAAGCGGGCTTCCGCCGTGGAGCGGGCCACGGCCGCACGCACGCCTCGGAATCGGTTCGCTGCCATGTCCATTCCGAACCCGGTGCGGCAGACGAGCAGCCCGACCGTATCGCGTGCCTGCGTCAGGTGCTTCGCGACCCGCTGCGCGTGTAGCGGGTAGTCGTCGCCTTCCACGACTTCCGGAGAAAGGTCCTCATAGCGTACCCCAAGACGGTCAAGCGTCTTGCGGAGGTGCTCTTTCAGCGCGAATCCTCCGTGATCGGCTCCTAGCAAAAACGTAGGCATAGACTCAGAAAGTGTACCATGCCGGAAAAGAAAGACCCACGCCGTTAAGGCGTGGGGAGGACGCGGATCTCCTGCCAGGGGAGGTCGGCGAAGGAGGGGGTCCGCTTCAGCAGGGGGTAGAGCTCTTCCGGGGTCCAGTCGAGCATGTTGCGGATCGTTCGTTGGCGTGACTGCATCAGCCACCGGTTGAGGAGGAGGTTGCGCAGGTCCTCCGGCGGTTCCATGCGCGACCTGGCTCGCGCGAAGGTATGCTCTCCGATGGTCCGCTCGATGAACGGTTGCAGGTCTTGCGGCCGCTTTGGCAGGCGGCGGCAGGTATCCTTCCAGAGGGTGTCCCACAGCTTCCGGGCCGAGTCCATGTTCGCGCTTCCCATGCGGCCGCCGACCTCGAAGTGCCGCAGGTCGTCGTATCCCAGCACGTGCGACATGTCGAAGCGGTAGGTGTATCCGCGCTGTCTGCGGAAGGCGTCGCGGAGGAGCCCATTGGTCATGATCTCGGCGAGCATCCAGCCGGTGTTCCGGTTCGATTCGGTGTTGGGGAAGGGGCCTGAGACGTACAGCGCGCGTTCCATGCTCGGCCCCCCGGCCACGGGAACGACGAGGTCGTCGCTCCGGCCGCGGTCCATGAAAGGGGCGGAGACGATGCGCGGATGCGGCGAGCTGCGATCGTAGGCTTCCGGCCGCGTCTCGAACCAGCGAAGCAGGGGATCGACGGCGCCGAACCCGTGCACGATCACCACGGCATTGTCGGGGAAGTACGCCTCTTCGTAGGTCTGGACCAGGTCCTCGACCGTCAGCCGTTCGATGTCCTCGACCGTACCGTCGATCGGATGCCGCATTCGTTCGAAGGAGGCATAGGCGGCCGCGCGGATCGCCAGCACGATGCGCATGTTCTCGTTCCGCTCGCGTCGCGACTCCTCGATGATCGCCGGTCGCTCCTTCTCCCAGCGCTCACGATCGATCAGGGGACGCGCCCGGAAGACCATCCGCAGGAGGCCGTCGAGCAGGGCGCGCCAGTTCCGGAAGGGGGACATCGCCCAGTAGCAGGTGAGCTCGCCACGGGTGTACGCGTTCGTGCGCAGCCCGGCCCTGATGAGTGGTTGGAGGGCCGGGTGCACGCCCGGCTGCAGGACGTCCTTGCAGACGAGGTGTTCGAGGGCGTGGGCGGTCCCGGGTTTCTCCTCATGGTACGCGCCTTGCCGGATCGCGACGGCGACGTTGACGATCGGCAGCCGCTTGAGGGGAGCCATCACCTGGAGTCCGCTCGGAAGGAAGATCCAGGCGAATGACTGCCGTTTTCCTTCCACCAGCCGTACCACCGGCGTTCCGGTCCGTTGTGCCCGGGCGTCTTCAGGATTGAAGGCGAGCGGCCCGCAGTGTTTTCGAAGGTTCATCTGGATTCCTCTCCTTTGTAGGTCCAGCCTGGTTCATACCGTATTTTTTCCGCTCCGTCAAGCCATTCTTGACGCCCGCGCCGCCCCCAGACAAGATATCCCCCATATGGCCGACCACCCCTCGTCCGCTGGTTCCCCGTCTCAAAACGGCGAAACACGCACCTCTCCGTTCCCGCGTTTAGAAGAAGAAGTCCTCTCCTATTGGAAGGCCCAGGAGATCTTCGAACGGACGATCAAGGAACGTTCCCCGCGCAAGACGTTCGTCTTTTACGATGGCCCGCCCTTCGCGACCGGCCTACCGCATTACGGCCACCTGCTCCAATCCGTCCTCAAGGATGCCGTGCCGCGCTATTGGACCATGAAAGGCTACCGCGTCCCGCGCCGCTGGGGCTGGGACTGCCATGGCCTGCCGATCGAGAACCTGATCGAGAAGGAGCTCAAGATCGGCTCGAAGCGCGAGATCGAGGCCCACGGCATCGATACGTTCAACGACGCTTGCCGCGCCTCCGTCTTCCGGTACGAGGGCGAATGGGGCAAATACATCGACCGCCTCGGCCGATGGGTGGATTTCAAGGATCCGTACATGACCCTGCAGACGGACTACATCGAATCCGTGTGGTGGGTGTTCTCCGAGCTCCACAAGAAGGAGTTGGCTTATCGTGGCACGCGCGTCTCGCTTTTCTGCCCGCGCTGTTCGACGTCGCTCTCCAACTTCGAAGTGGCGATGGGGAACTCGTACGTCGATCGCGAGGATCCGGCGATTTACGTAAAGTTCCCGGTGTCCGATGAGGAACGCGCGTACTTCCTCGCCTGGACCACCACGCCGTGGACGCTTCCGGCAAACACGGGCCTCGCGGTCCACCCCGAGCTGACCTACCTCAAGGTCCGCATCCAGGAGACGGGCGATGTGCTGTATTTTGCCGAAAGCCGTGCCGAAGAGGTGCTGAAAGAGTGGGGCGGCCTTGAGGCCGGGGTTGCGAAGGTGTTGGTGATGGGGCGCTTTAAGGGATCCGAGCTGGTCGGCAAGCGCTATGAGCCGCTGTTCCGCTTCGTTGAGGCGGGCGAAGGCGCCTTCCGCGTGGTCGGTGGGACGCACGTCACCGCCGAAGACGGGACCGGCATCGTGCATACGGCGCCCGCTTACGGCGAGGAGGACCTCCAGATGGCCCGCGAGCACGGGCTACCCATCATCCAGACCGTCGATGACGAAGGCAAGATGTCTGCCTCTTGTGGCGCATTCGCCGGCGTCCCCATCAAGGAGGCCGACGCTCTCGTCATCCAGGACCTGCGCACGCGCAACATCCTCTATCGTGCCGATACCGTCACCCACAGCGTGCCGGTGTGTTGGCGCTGCTCGACCCTCCTCATGTACAAGGCCCAGCCGGCCTGGTTCGTGAATGTCACGGCGTTAAAGGACCGCCTCCTCAAGACCGCGCAAAAAATCAATTGGCATCCCGACCATTTTCGCGAAGGCCGCTTCGGCAAAGGGCTTGAGACCGCTCCGGACTGGAACGTTTCCCGTACCCGTTATTGGGGTTCGCCGATCCCGGTGTGGCATTGTTCGTCATGTGAACGGATGCGCGTCGTCGGATCGTTGAAAGAACTGAAAGAGATCGCCACGCCGGGCACGTGCACGAAAAACCAAGACCTCCACCGTCCACACATCGATAACGTCACGATCCCATGTGAATGCGGTGGTACCATGAAGCGGACGCCGGAGGTGTTCGATTGCTGGTTCGAGTCGGGTTCGATGCCGGTCGCCTCGCTCCATTACCCGTTCAAGCAGCGCCGCTTCTTTGACGCGCATTCGCCGGCCGATTTCATCGCCGAAGGACAAGACCAGACTCGTGGCTGGTTCTACGCGCTCCACGTGCTCTCGACCGCCCTCTTCAACAAGCCCGCCTTCAAGAACGTCGTCGTGACGGGCCTCGTGCTTGCCGAAGACGGCCGCAAGATGTCCAAGAGCCTGAAGAACTATCCCGACCCGTGGGACGTGCTCAGCAAGTACGGGGCTGACGCCTTGCGTTACTACCTGCTCACCTCGCCGGTCGTCGAAGCGGAAAACCTAAACTTTTCCGAACGGGACCTGCAGACCATCACGCGCACCTTCCTCAACCTCTACTGGAACGTCGTCACCTTCTACAAGACCTACGCCGGCGAAGGGGTCAAGCTTGAAAAGCCGCGTAGCGGCCATGTCTTGGACCGCTGGATCTTCTCCCGCCTCGCCCAGCTGACCGATGAGGTCACGCAGGCCATGGACGGGTATGCGCTGGTGAAGGCAACCCGTCCTCTCCGCGAGTTCATGGATGACCTGTCGACCTGGTGGCTGCGCCGTTCGCGTGATCGCCTCAAGTCCGACCAGGCCTTCCAGCGGTCGGATGCGCTGAAGACGCTCTATGAGGTGCTGCTCGAGTTCACCAAGCTCGCGGCCCCGTTCATCCCGTTCCTCGCTGAAAAGGTGTACCAGGAACTTGGAGGGGCGAAGGCGTCGGTCCACCTCGAAGCCTGGCCGAAGGCGATCTCGCGTGCCCGTGATGAGGCGCTCGAAAAAGATATGGCCTGGCTTCGCGAGGCGGCTTCGGCGGCGCATGAGGTCCGCGCCAAGAAGGGCGTCCCGGTTCGCCAGGCGCTCGCTTCGCTGAAGGTCTCGTTCGCCGATCCGGCGCTCCATGAGCACTGGCAAGGGAGGCAGGCGCTCTTCGATGTCTTGCGCGAGGAGGTTAACGTCGAGCAGGTGATCGTCGAAGGCAAGACCGGCCTCGCCCAACCGTGGGAAGTCGAGCTCGACCTCGAGATGACCCCTGCACTCCTCAAGAAAGGCTACCGCCGTGAATTCGCGCGTCATGTGATGAACTTGCGCAAGCAGGCCGGCCTTGAGCCCAAGGACCAGGCGCACGTGCTTTTCTTCTTTCCGGAGGGCGACGTCCGCGACGCGATCCTTGAGGAAAACGGCGCGTTCGCGAAAGAGCTCCGCGCCGAAAGCGTGAACCTCGTGACGGAATGGGTTGAGGCGAAGGAATTCGTGACGGAAATTGAGATCGGAGGGGAAAAGGGGAAGGTGGCGCTGAAGGTGTTGAAAGCGTTCGCTTCCTAGTCCAAAAAAAGCGTTTCGACGCTTTTTTTGCAGAATGGAAAATATTGACACCTAATTTTGCACGTGATAACCCTTCAAGCGGAGGAATAGATGACAAAAGCAACATCCAGACATCTCTCCAGCCTGCTCGTCCAGAAGGAGGCGGGGGATCCCGAGTACTGGCGGCCGGTTTTTTTTCGGCATGCTGAGACGTTCGCCGAGCTCTTTGCTCCGTTCGTGGGCTGGAGGCCGGTGTTCGAGCCCGAAGACAAGACGCTCGCGATGGATATGCTTGCCGCTGGCGGCTGGATGGGGGTGAGGACGGTCCGAGCTCTCACCGTCTCTGAGGCGGGGGTCTATACGCTGTTCGAGCGAGTTACTCCGCTCAACTGTGCGCTCGATGAGCGCGTCCTGGACAGCTGCCCGATCAACCGGCCGGATCTGCTCCGGGAGATGCTTGATCGCGTCTTCCCGTACGCCAGGCTCGGCAAGGATGATCTGGATCGTCTCATCGCCGAGGAGTTTCATGGCGATCGATCCGCCTACCTCTCGCTCAAGCTGCTGCGCGCGTCTCTTTATGCGGCTATGGTCGCTCGGCTGGCAGCTCGAGATGATCTGTTCGCGGCCCTGCAGGTCCTGTTGCGGCGCCGGCGCCAAGGGCACTGTCTGTTCGCCTTCGGTGCGCATGACGGGGTGGCGGCGGCTCTCGTGTTGGTCGGCGATTCGTAGGTCGCCGGACGGTATTTCCGTGCGTGGAGCCCAGGCCTTTGCTGAAATCGCAGCCCGCTTGTCCCTCGTTGAGGGACATTTTTCTTGCCATCCGCCCCCTTTTCTGGTTAACTCACCCCCATTTCTATGGACCACGGCCACGTCATCGTCCGCTTCAGCGGCGTCACCTATGGGTACGATGAGGAGAAGCCCCTCTTGGAAGAGGCGGACTTTTCGATCCGCGACAATGCGAAGATCACCCTGATGGGCCAAAACGGCGCCGGAAAGAGCACGATCTTTAAGCTCATTCGTGGCGTGGTGAAGCCCCAGAAAGGGGCGATCCACCTCGAGTCCGGCGCGACCGTCGCGATCGCCCTGCAGGTGATCCCGCGTGAATGGATGGAGGACACCGTCCGTGCGTTTTTCGCGCGCGCGTTCACGGAGCATCATTACAACCTTGATGCCCGCATCAAGTCCGTCCTCGAGACCGTCAACCTGGTCGCCCCGCTCGACAAGTCGCTCAAGGACTTTTCGGGCGGCCAACAGGCGCGCCTGCTCCTGGCCCATGCCCTTATCCAGGAGCCGGACATCCTTCTTCTCGATGAGCCGACCAACAACCTCGACCAGGCGGGCATCGAGCACCTGACAGCGTTTTTGATCATGTATCCCAAGACGGTGCTGGTGATCTCGCACGACGCGGATTTCTTGAACATGTTCACCGAAGGCGTGCTCCACCTTGACGCGTACACTCACAAGGTCGAGCAATACGTCGGTAACTATTTTGATGTGGTGGAGGAGATCGCCGCTCGAGTCGAGCGTGACCGCATGAAGAACGCGCGTCTGCTCAAGGACATCCAGGATCGCAAGGACAAGGTCAACTTTTTCGCGCACAAGGGCGGCAAGATGCGCAAGCTTGCGAGCAAGCTTCGGGAGCAGGTCGAGGAAGCAGAGGAAGAGATGGTGGACGTGCGTCGTGACGACCGGACGATCCGCGATTTCGAGATCCCTGCCCAGGAATTGTCGGAAGCGCCGCTCGAGCTTTCGAGCCTCGTCCTCCTCAAGAATGGCGAGCCGCAACGTGTCGAACACGAGATGATCGTTCGCCGTCGGGATCGGTGGCATGTCATCGGTCCAAACGGCATCGGCAAGACGACGCTCCTCAAGACGCTCGCAGAAGGGGCGGATGAGGGGGTCAAGCTCGCGAAAGGCCTCAAGGTCGGCTACTATCGCCAAGACTTTTCCGGACTCGATTTTGACAAGACGGCCTATGAGGTCCTTGAGGAGGTGATGGAATTGCCATCGAACGAGCGCCTGCGCGCCGTCGCATCAGAATTCCTGCTCACGTCGCATCTGCTAAAGAATAAGGTCGGTTCGCTTTCGGAAGGGCAGAAAGGCCTGCTCTGTTTTGCGCGCTTCATTTTGCAGGGCCCGGGCCTGCTGATCCTGGACGAGCCCACGAACCACATCAATTTCCGTCACCTGCCGGTCATCGCGCGGGCGTTGGCTTCGTATAAGGGGGCCGTCATTCTCGTAAGCCACGCGCCGGACTTTGTGGCTCAGGTGGGCGTGAACCAGGTGTTGGATTTGGAGCGGTTGGTGAGATAAGCCAATGCTTGCAACCGCCTACGGAGGTTCGGCTCTGGCGTTCCCGGGCTACGCTTCTTCGGACGGCTCTTGACAAAAAGACGTTTTTCGCAAAGCATGTACGCCTGAAAGGAGATCCCAATGCCCGATCCCATGCATCGCACCCATTGGTCCGAAGGGTGGTCGAACCAGAGGGACCATTACGGTGAGGTCATCGGTTTTACCTTGCATGCGTCGGCGGAAGCTCATGCGGGTTTCATCGGTTCGCTTACCGAAGACGGGTTCCATGCGCCGCTGTTCGATCTCGATCTTCAGGCCGTGGCGTGTCCCGACGGATCGGTTCCTGGACGGACGCGCCTGTGCCTCGATCGAGCCGTGCCGAACGACCTCTTGCAGGCGGTCTGGGGGCGGCTCCACCAGACGGGTCTCGGTCCGGCGCCCGCAGACATCATCCCCGGCGAAGGGGCGGTACTCGTCTTCACGGTACCGATCCGCCTCATTCCGTCGCGGACGCGGGGCCACTTCCATCTCTACGTCGATGCGAAGCTTGCCTGGGCGGCCTACGGCGAACTGCTCGCTGATTTCGCCTGGGCGGGAATCATCGAGGCGCGCTTCCGTGACATGTGTTTCCGGCAGCGGATGGGGTTCTTGCGGGTGCCGGGGAGTGGGTGATGGGGCTGCCTACGTGGAGATGCGTAGGTTTTTTGATGGGTCGTCACGAATCGAGGGCTGTCTGCCGCCTAATTCGTGGATGGCCGTGTCGATTATGCGCCAACCCATGTTCGGTATCACGCGATTGTCAGCATTGCGCCTTCCTGCGGCATGCTCTCCCGCCATTCCGAGGCGAATCGCCCACGATTTTTTCCGTACGCGTGCTCGAAAGGCCAGCGTTTACGTTTGTGTTGAAGATGAAAGCCATCAAACTCAAGAAATCGCTTGTTAGAAACGAAAAACACGACTCGTGTCGAGTCGCGTCTTCCGTGGTGCACCCCAGACGATTTGAACGTCTGGCCTCTTCCTTCGGAGGGAAGCGCTCTATCCAGCTGAGCTAGGGGTGCGTCTGGAGGAATCTGGTCCCCTTTATCGGTCCAGGCCTTAGACTAGCCGGTGCTAAGCCTTTCCGCAAGACCCGATATTGACGGCCTGCCGCCCTTCCGCTACCATCTGGCCCAGACCGTTTCGGTATGCGACGGTAGCTCAGCCGGTAGAGCAGGGGCCTCTTAAGCCCAAGGTCCTGGGTTCGACCCCCAGCCGTCGCACCAGCGGAAGGCCTCCCGATAAGGGGAGGCTTTTCGTATCCGGGTGAGGGGGCGGCGTCCGTTTTTCGATATGAAAAAAGACGCGGATCAGGCGTCGAGTCCCGTCACTTCTTGTCGCCGTTGAGCTGCAGGAGGTGCAGGAAGAGGTTGAACACGTCCAGATACAGGGACGCGGCCGCGTCGATGGCGTTGTCGCGCGTGCGTTCGAGGCGGAGCGCGCGGTTCATGTCGTACACGATCAAGCCCGAGAAGAGCACGACGGCAATGACGTCGATCGCCGTGAGCGCGCCGCGGATCGGGAGCCCCATGAGCCCGATGATGGGCACGAAGAGCATGCCGATGATGAGCGCGACGAGCCCCGTGAAGAGCCAGCCGCCCCAGTGGGTGAGCGACTTGGGGTAGATGACGCCGACGGTCCCCAGGACGAGCGTGATCCCACCGGTCATGGCGAGGACACGGAGCACGCTGGCGTGCTGGTACTGCGCCGTCGCCGGGCCGAGGAGGGCGCCGAAGGGCCCGGCCACGAGGATGTAGCCGATCAGCGATACGGCCGGGTTCTTGCTCTTCGCTGTGAGGAAGATCCCCAGGAACGGGAGCACGCTGAGCCCGATCATGGCGAAGGTGTTCTGCGCCAACGCCGCCGGCGTGAAGTGGGCGAGGACGCCGCTGAGGGCGAGCCCTGCCATGGTCCAGAAGGCGACCATCCCGATGAAGGCGCGTTCGCTCATCGTGTGATCATTGCCCTTGTCCATTCGACCCCAAACCGTGCTTGCCGTGCTGGCCATGGTTGGCCTCTCTTTCATCCGCCTTGGTGTTGAAGGTGCCTCGGCGGACGCCAAGAGTCTAGCGTAGCGGCACGAGTTTGTCAAGGTGATTGACGGATTTTCTCGGAAAATATGCTATCTTCGGGAACTTTTTTGGGGTTGTGCCTTCTTGTTTTTTGAACTTCTCCAGATCGGCTCGCCCTTTGTAAAAGGAACCGTTTTCCGACGCAAGTAAGGTCAACCTTCGCGGTCGCGCGAGGATCCCCGGTAGACAGCGGCGCTCATCTCCGTTACCCTCACCCTCATATGCGTTACCGTTCCCTCGGGGTCAAAACCCTCCGTGCGGCCCCCCAAGAGGCCGAATCGATGAATGCCCAGCTGTTGCTTCGTGGCGGCTTCGTGCGTCAGGAGATGGCGGGCGTCTATTCGTGGTTACCGCTCGGGCTGCGTGTCTTGCGCAAGGTCGAGAAGATCGTCCGTGAGGAGATGGACGCGCTCGGCAGCCAAGAAGTGCTCATGCCGGCGTTGCAGTCGAAGGAGGCATGGGTCACGACCGGCCGTTGGGATACCGTCGACATTCTCTTCAAGCTGCCGTCACAAACTGGCAAGGAATACGCCCTTGGCTGTTCGCATGAGGAGGTCGTGACGCCGCTCGTGCAGTCGTATGTCCAGTCGTACAAGGACTTGCCGACCAGCGTCTACCAGATCCAGACCAAGTTCCGTGACGAGCTGCGCGCCAAGAGCGGCATCCTCCGCGGCCGGGAGTTCATCATGAAAGACATGTACTCGTTCCACCGGACGCAAGAAGATCTGGACGCGTATTATACGCAAGTCATGGAGGGGTACCTGCGTGTCTATTCCCGTTGCGGCGTCCAGGCGAAGGTGGTCCAGGCTTCAGGCGGCGTGTTTTCGGACAAATTCTCGCACGAGTTCCAGGTCCTGACGGATGCGGGTGAAGACCTGATCCTGACCTCTCCATCGTGGAAATATGGGCAGAACCAAGAGGTCGCGACGTTGAAGGAAGGGGATGCCTGTCCGGACCATCCGACGGAGCGTCTCGAATGGAAGAAGGGGGTCGAAGTGGGCAACATCTTCCAACTTGGAACGCGCTATTCCGACGCCTTCGGCATGACCTACGCGGCGGAAGACGGCTCAAAGCAGCCGGTCATCATGGGTTGCTACGGTATCGGCGTTAGCCGGCTCGTCGGGACCATCGTCGAGGCATGCCATGACGAGCGCGGCATCATTTGGCCGGCCTCGGTCGCGCCCTACCAGGTCCATCTCGTGACGTTCCGCGGCAAGACGCCCGAAACTCACGCGCGCATCCAGCAGGCCGCACAAGACCTGCACGACGGCTTGAGTGCGCGGGGTATCGACGTCCTTTGGGACGACCGCGAGGACGCCTCGCCGGGCGAGAAGCTGGCAGACGCAGACCTCATCGGCATCCCGACGCGCGTCCTGTTTTCGGAAAAGAGCCTCGCGGAAGGAGCGGCCGAGGTGAAGCGCCGCGCGTTGGCGGAGGCGGAGCTCGTGAAGCTGGGGGACCTGTTGGAAAAGATGGGTTCGTAATCGGAAGCCCCCTCTGATGGGAATCGGAAGGGGCTTTTTTATTCCGGGACGATGAAAAAACGCCATCTAGGCGTTCGTGGATCCGTGATCAGTGATCCGTCGGATCTCGATCTCGACGGCCGGGTGGTGCCACTCCTCCGTTCCGAAGTTGGCGCGGTCGAGGCCCATCCCGTGGATGGTGAAGGCGTAGGTACCGGGTTCGACGGGCACGCGGGCGATGCGCTCGACGTTCGCCGGGATCAGGTCCCCGTCAGCGAACGCGCGCCAGTAGCCGCCGAGGTTTTTGGCCTCCGGGACGCCGGCCTCCGTCTTGCCCAGGCGGCTGTACCGGCCCACGAGGATCGTCCCGTCCGGGCGGCGGTAGATGCCGCCCTCGTCCTCGTGCAGGACCACGGTGATGGCCCCGCGCCGGGCCCCGAGGAGGACCGCCGCGCGCTCGGCCGGGAGCGACTCGCCCGCGAACGCCTGCGCCTCGTCTTCCTGCGCGTCCGGATCCGGCTCCCCGTATTCCCAGAAGTCGTTCCCGATGGCGAGGATCCCGGACGGGATGGGGAGATGGACCGTGAAGGGGCCCTCTTCCGCGGGGCAGGGGGTGACGGCACGGAGCGTGTTGCCGTCGAGACGGTAGACGGGGGGCGCGGTCTTGCCGTGGCCTTGGCCGCAGAAGTAACAGCGCCCGTTGAAGCCTAGGTCGATGGCGATGGAATGCGTCGATCCGTGGGTGAAGCGGCCCGACGCGATGGAGTCGGTGAGTGCGTTCAGTTCGTCGATGCTCGTGTCCCATCCGGGTTTGGTCGAGGCGAAGCGGATCTCCGGGATCCGACGGAGAATGTCGGGAGAGATCTCGTGCCCGTTGCCATCGACGACGATCCGGTCGAGACGTCGTCGGATCGCCTGGCGCAGGAGGCCTTCGGCCTTGCTCCGCTCACGCGCGACCATGCGCTCGTTGTACCTGATGAGGGGGTGGGGTTCCTTGTCCGCCATGTCTTTCTCCGTGTCGGGCCAGATTGCCTGATCCGTGGTTTTTTGTTTCGGATGTTGGATTTATGGCTCGTTTCGGGTGGATTGTCAAGAGGTCCGCCATATAAGAAAAAAAGCTTTCGAGAGAAAGCGTTCGAGGCGGGGGATGGCCGCGCCGTGCCTAGCCCACGCGCCGGTAGCTGCGGCGGATGAGGGGAACGAGGCTCGTGAGGATCTCGAGCATTTCGTTGGGTGGTACGAGTGGATCCTTCCGGGGGTCCTTGTCCTCGTGGATCACTCGCCTCTTGATGTCCTCGGACAATGGATTTTCCGGCATGGGGACGTTCCTTTCGTTTCGTGGGAAGCAATGGTCGAGCGCGCCAGAATGTAGGGATGGTTGTCAAATGCCCATCAAAAAACACCCTCGAAACCGAGGGTGTTCCTTCCTTACATCGCCGCGGCCTGGTGGCTGTTCTTCAGCGCGTCCTTCAATCCCTTGCCGGCCTTGAACTTCGGCACCGTGACCGCCGGGATCTGGATCTTCTGGGCGGGGGATTGCGGGTTGACGCCCATGCGCGGGGCGCGGGTCTTGGCCATGAAAGCCCCGAACCCGGCAATGTTGACTTCGCCGCCCTTCGAGAGGACCGAGGTGATCGTCTCGACGAGGACCTCGACGACTTCTTCTGCCTGCTTCTTGGAAAGGTCTTGGACGCGTTCCGCGAGCGTGGCAATGAGTTCCGCCTTGTTCATAGGAGGAGGGAAAAACCTGAGAGAAGAGTAAATGCGCTCCTAGTCTAGCAGGGGCGTCAATTTTGTGCAATTTCAGGGATTTTTTTGGGCCGTCTGATTTGTCCTATTTTCCGGAACGAAAGAGGCCCCGCCGACCGGGGCCTCTTCGCTCATCGAGCCACTTCCACCACGCGGGTCTCGCGGATCAGGGTCACGCGCACCTCGCCGGGGTATTTGAGTTCGCTTTCGATCTTCTTCGCGATCGCGCGGGCCAGTTTTTCAGCGGTCAGGTCGTCCACTTGGCGCGGGTTCACGAAGACGCGAATTTCTCGGCCGGCCTGGATGGCGTATACCTTCTCGACGCCTTCAAAGGATTTAGCCGTGCGTTCGAGATCCTCGAGGCGCTTGATGTAAAACTCGAGGGAGTCTTTACGGGCGCCTGGGCGCGCGCCGGAGATGGCGTCGGCCGCCTTCACGATGATCGCTTCGAGCGTCTTCGGCTTATCTTCGTGGTGGCCGATCGATTGGTAGCAGATCTCTTCCGGGAAGCCATACTTTTTCATGATCTGGTAGCCTAACTCCGGGTGGCTGCCTTGCAAGTCATGATCAACGGCCTTGCCGACGTCATGGAACAGGCCGCCCTTCTTGCAGACGCTCACGTTGGCACCGAGTTCCTGGGCAAGGATGGCGGCGAGCTGCGCCACTTCGAGCGAGTGCATGAGCGCGTTTTGCCCGTAGCTGGTGCGGAACTTGAGGCGGCCGACGATCTGCGTGAATTTCGGATCGATCTCGGCGGGGGAAATGCCGAGCTGGAAGAGCGCATCTTCGCCTGCCTTCCGAATGTCCACCGCCAGGTCTTTCTTTGCCTCTTCCACGAACTCCTCGATACGGCCCGGATGGATGCGGCCGTCAGCGACCAGCTTTTCCAGCGACCGTTTTGCGACTTGGCGACGGATGGGGGAGAACCCGGAAATCGTCACCACGTTCGGCGTCTCGTCGATGATGAGTTCGCAGCCCGTGAGCAGCTCGATCGCCTTGATGTTGCGGCCTTCGCGGCCGATGATGCGGCCCTTCATCTCTTCGGTGGGCAGCTCGACGTACGTAGTGGTCGTTTCGGTGACGTGCGAGGCCGCCTGCCGCTGGATCATGGTGGCGAGGAGGTTTTTCGCGCGACGATCCAGCTCTTCACTGGCGTGCGTCTCCAGCTTCTTGATGCGCGCAAGCAGGACGTCGGCCTGCTCGTCTTCGATGTCTTTTAGGAGCCGCTCGAGGGCGGCGTCGCGGCTCGTTTCGGCGAGCCGGCTCAGTTCGGCGCGCCATTGAGCGGTGAGGACTTCCGCTTCTGTCTTGCTCGCTTCGATGTTGGCGCGCACCTGCTCGATCTCCTTTTGGCGGGTATCGATGTCGAGGAGCTTCTGTGCGAACGCCTGCTCCCGTGCTACCAGCTCGCCTTGCTGCTGTTTGAAGGTCTCGATCAGGCTCTTTTCCTCGAGGCGCGCCTCCTCAAGGATCTTGATCGCCTTTTCCTTGGCGCGCTGAAGCACGTCCTGATGCTTTTGCTCGGCTTCTTTCAGTTGTTCTTCCATTTTGGTCAGCCGTCGCGCGTGTTCCAGCTCCGCTTCCTTGAGGATCTGGAGCGCCTGCTGTTCCGCGCTGGCCTTGTCCACCTGTCCGCGATAGGCGCGCCAGGCATAGCCGGCGGCCGTCCCCACGCCTATCCCAAACACGCCCGCGAGGATCAAAAAGAGGTAATTCATAGGAGTATTTGCTCAGATTCTCGGGCATTTCAGCCATTCCAGCCGGGCGTCCAGAGCGATCCGGGAGCCGTGCGAGCGTACCAGGTCCTGGGAGGGGTGTCGAGGAGAGAGGTTGTAGCGACTACACTTCAACTACTTGGGTCGGCGCGTTTTTTATCGCTAAAGCCAATGAGTGTATTCGCCTCACGTTAATTATTCTATTGTAGCTTTCCATATCCTCACGTATTGCCGAAAAATTAAGGAAATCTTGGATGGGGTTGGTACTTAATGCGACCGCATCCATGTGTGTGCTACCGATGGCTGATGAACGCGAGACATTGGCCAGCAGCTCTCTTAGGCAGCTTCCTAGCCAGTCCGTACTTTTTTTGACATGGGATTCATAGAGCCTCGTTCGCATTGCGTAGAGTTTGGCGATCTTATTCGAATCCCATCCGCCCTCTCGGGGCAGGAGTTTCGCTAACATGCTTTCTGCATGTTTCATGACGTATTCCCTGGCGTAGTCGCCCGTCTGTTGCTGGTGGCAAAATACGTCTAGGATAAAGCAATTGAATATGAAAAATTCAATAGCTGTCAATAGGGCTGTGTTAGAGGGCGCATCCTTAATCCATGGGCAGAAAGCGACGGCTTCCTCGCTGTATTTTTTAAGAGTTGCAACGACTATCGCTGAAGTGATCCGAATGGCTCTGTTCGCCTTTTCGCTCACCTTATCTCCACTGAGATCGAGCGCCTTTTCATTATTAAAGAAGATTCTTCTAAACCAAGATAGCAGCTTCATATTCTCTGTATCTGCTCGAGTCGCGTTTTATGGGTGAGATGAATTATAGTCGAGGAACCTATTTATTTGAGGAATCAATCGCGAGTAGGGCCCGCTCGATCTCCTCTCTGGTTAAGCGCGCTTCACCGATTGCGTTTTTTATAGAAAACGTCCCAATTTGCGTCCGTCGCAATTCCTGCACATACCCACCGACCCCCAACGCGCTCCCCAAGTCATCGACCAGGCTCCGAATATACGTCCCCGAAGACACCCGCGCCGTCAGCATGAGCTTCGGCCAGGCATATTCCTTCAGCGTCAGTTCGTGGATCGTCACGTCGCGCTCCGGGCGCATGGCTTCTGTCGCCGTTCCTGCGCGGGCGAGTTCGTACAGTTTCTTCCCACCTTGCTTGATCGCCGAAAAGAGCGGTGCCTTTTGCTTGATGGGGCCGCGGAAGCGCTTGAGGGCGGCTTCGACGGCAGCTTGCGTGGGTGGGGTGATCGGTCGCGTATCCGTCAGGACCGCCCCCTCTCGGTCAAACGTGTCCGTCCGGGCCCCGAGCCGGGCCTCGATTTCATAGGTCTTGTCGAACCCGACCAAGGCCGTGAGCGCTTTCGTCCCCTTGCCGATCCCCAAAATCAACAACCCGCTGGCAAACGGGTCCAGGGTGCCCGCATGGCCAACGGCACGGAGCCCGAGGGCCTTGCGGACGCGGTCCACGATGTCGTGTGAGGTCGGTCCGGACGGTTTGTCGACCAGGAGGAGGCCGGAAGGGGAAGTCATGATCGGATTGTATTTGAGCCAAAAAATCGATGCAAGCCGCCTTGACGGGAACGGGCCGGCGGCCTACACTCCGGGGCGATGAATGTCACCGAACTTGCCCGCCGGTTGCGCGTTACCCCCCAAGAACTCCTTGCCAAGCTCCCTGAGCTCGGCTTTGACGTGGGGGCCCGCGCCATCAAGGTGGATGATCGTGTCGCCGATCAGATCTACAAAAAATGGATCGAGCATGCCCGCCGCGAGCGGTTGCGCGACCAGTTGACCCGCCAGCAGTCCGGCGTCGCCGCACCGGTGGGGGGCGCCCCGCGCGAGATCGAACTCCCGCCGGTTTTGGCCGTGCGTGATTTTGCCGGCAAGCTGAACCTGCCCGTCACGCGTGTCATCCAGCAGCTCATGAAGGCCGGCATCTTGGCTTCGCAGAACGAGCGCATCGATTTCACGACTGCCTCGATCATTGCGGAAGAGTTGGGTTACGTCGCCAAGCCGGAGAACGCGGACGCCAAGGAGGTCGAGGCGGTCCATGAGGAAAGCCGCATTAAGGAGGTCCTGTCCAAGCAGGCGGCGAGCGGCCTGCAGTCCCGCCCGCCGGTTGTGGTCATCATGGGCCACGTCGACCACGGCAAGACGAAGACCCTCGACGCCATCCGCAAGACGAACGTCGTCGAAGGCGAATCCGGCGGCATCACCCAGCACATCGGCGCCTACC
>CAYYTQ010000014.1:0-29854 GCA_964474805.1 uncultured Gammaproteobacteria bacterium | reverse complement strand
GACATATCTTGGAGCAAATCGAGAAAGTGTGTCTAGTGTATGGGGTACGTGCCACATTTTGAGCTGAAACACTTTGATAGCAGCTGTCTACGTTACAGAACGTCTCAGCGATTCACCTGTTAGGATGGGGGTAAATAGAGTTATTGTTCCAGGTTCCCAGGTAAAATAACCTGGTATGGCAGGCGACATCAGTCGAACGAACGGCAAGAAAGGCGGCCGACCGAAAGGATCGGAAAATTTGGATACCAAAACTCGCAGAGAGATGAAAAAAGAATGGATAGAACAGGTACATCAAGAAGCCAACCGTATTTTTCGTGCGCAGCTGGATCTTGCCTTGGGTCACTACAGAGAAGTCCGTACCGCTCAAGGCGTTATTCGGGTGTATAAGCAGCCTCCGAACGCGAGAGCCATCGAATGGATACTTGAGCAGGTCTGGGGCAAGGCAACACAAAGGGTTGAAGTGGAAGGAGAGCTCGAAAGAGAACAAGAAATGTCACCGGAAGACCAAGAGCTGATAAGTCAGGCACTGAACTTTGCCACTAAAGACATGCTGCCTTCTCAGGACTAAAATAGTCAGATCAAGATCGGTCCACTGATCCATGAGGCTTCCCAGAAGTCCTTCCACTCATTCCCTTTTTCAATTTGTTCGTCTATTCCCTCAAACTTATCAGGGTGATTGAAAGAATGGCCAACCTTCCATATTCGATCGTTGGCGATATAGAATCGTGGATGCTCTTTGTTTGCCGTAGTCCTAAGAAGGACTACTAAGTTGTTCTCAGCGGTAAAATGTGGATAACCAAGGAATCATGTGTACGTATTTCGTTAGCATGAAAACATGCCTAGCTTGGAGCAGTGCCGAAAGGCTGATCCAAGCCTCGCTGACATACCAGACGAGGAGCTTTTGATTATTGTTGAGCGTCTGTATGGTTTAGCAAATATCGTGCTAGATACATAGCAAGAAAAACCGGGTTCCAAAATCCCCTTTGGTCATCTCCTCAAAAACGAAGAACCTGCTTATCATGTTTAGCATATGTCTTGGCCTAAAGGAGAGAATCAAAGCAACCCCATTCGATGGAAAATACCTTGGAACCCCTGAATTATCGCTAATTTATCAAACGAAAAAGAACCCATCTCTGGATTCTTCTTCCTTGGTAGCCCCTAGGGGAATCGAACCCCTGTTAACGGCTTGAAAAGCCGCTGTCCTAACCGTTAGACGAAGGAGCCGCAGCGCCATGAGTATAGACAAGCCGCCCTCAGATTGTCAATCCAGGTCACCGATCCCTTTGAGATCCAAAAAAAAACGCACCACTAAGAGAAAAAATGGGGACCCGGCATCCAGGAGACGGCGCGGACCGCTTTCAAGCCCGATCTTTCTATACCACCGCCCCAGCCGGGACGCGCTGGAAGACCGCGTAAATGAGCCCTATTTTTTCTGAAATAATACCAGGTCCTTGGCAATCAGACTCGACCCGATTTATGTATGAAAAATCCCCCGAATCGGTCGGGGGAAGGTCAGGGATCGCGATCCCTGACGAGGCCGAAACGTGCCTTGGCCGCCTCGAGCATCGGGAAATAGGCCTCCCGACCGCGGACGTAGGCACGCCACCGCGCTTCCACGTCAGGCTCGTTCGCATAAAGCCAGAAGAAGCTGCGTCGTTCCGAGTAGACGCGCAGGACGCGCGGGAAATCGCCCTCCTCGATTTCCAAGGCGCGATCGTACGCGATCGCGGCGAAGCTGGATTCGGGATCCGAGCATCGGATGCGGTTCCAGCGATGGTTGCCGTACGCGTCATCTATCTGAAGGCGCCTGCCGCGCCCCACCTCCTCGAAGGTGCGGATACGCGCCCAAATCTCACAGGCGAACAGGTAGCGCCGCCAGAGGACCTTTCCGAAGAGGGCGCGCAGTTTCGACTGATTGAAGCGTCCGCAATCCCAATCGTGCGCACACGCATTCATGAAGAGATCGACCATCTCCCGCCTGAGCTCGGGGCGGGCGAGCAGGGCGCGTACGGACTTGCGCAACCCCCGCGCCCTGAGCAGGAACAGGAGGTCCATCCAAGCATTGCCAGGAACCGCACGGTCATGGAGGGCAAGACGGACGGCCCTGAGCAGGGTACGGCGCGTCAGGAACGCCTCCTCCGTAATCAGTTCGGACACCTCGAGGCGCACGTAGCCGAGACGGACGAGGGCGCTGTAGGCCCGACGGTTCCGGCCCACGGCCGCGCGCAGCTTCGGGAGACAGGCTTCCCGCACCGAAGGCCTGAGCAGGGGGAAGCGCTTCACGATCTCGGCGATCGGGAGGCGTGCCCCACCGATGAGATCCTCGACCTGAAACCCATCCAGGGACGGCCAGTCGACCGCATCGGCAGCCGAACGCCGTTGCTTGTCGAGGGCCCGCCGAATCGCGGCGTCGTAGTAATGGGAAGAGGTCACGAGCTGCGTCGCGCCCTCGAGGCGGATGAGGGCGTCGACGTCGAGCCGCGCGATCACGTGCCAGAGCTCGAACCCCGACCGATACCGATTGGCTCGGGACCGGACCAGGTTCTCGCGGGCGCGCTCGAGGACCAGGGCCTCATGCGGCAGTGAAGGGGCCCACCCGCGGGCGCGGAGCCGTCGCTTGAGCCGCTCGAGCAGGACCTCATCGGTCAGCGCATAGGCCGCCTCTTGCATGGGAACGCGCTCGTGTTCGTAGACATGCTCGGCGTCCTCCCCGTCCACGGCCGCCAGCAGCAGCTGGGTGTTCAGCCACTCATCCGCGATGGAGTAGTGGGCGGAACGGAATTCGATGGGATCGAACACCGTCCGAAGCAAGTCGCCGAGGCGCGTCGGCAGGTCACGGAGGGCGGCCTGCAGGCGCAGCATCTTACGAAGGCGCAGGAGCTCTTCCTCGAACGTGCCGCGCGCAGCAGCCCAATCGAGCGTGTTCTCCTTGGCCTCGAACGGAAACGGCACATGCGCTTGGTCGGTGAGAATCTTGAGGTACTGCACGAACGCGTTTGCGGTCGTGCCCGTCGCGTACTCCGGGACCAGGAAGACTCCCGCCTCGCCAACATTCTGGCGCACGACCCGCTGAACGAGCCCCTCGAGCTCATCGGCCAGCGCCTTCCCTGCCGCAAACGCCTTCGCAAAGAAGGCAAACGACAGCGGCATGGCGAGCGCACGGAACGAGGGAACCTCACCCCCACGGGCGGCCGCTTGAAGCGCGGCGTCCAACGGGCTGAGGACCGTCTCCCGAAATGCCGTGGCGGCGTCTGCCGGGGACGCGTAGGTCCGAAGCAGGCCCGCATCGATGAGGCGCTGGGCGCGCGGCGCGACCTCGTCCGTCGCCTGCGTGAGGCTTGAGAGCGGCGATCCGAGGCGCTGCGCGACCCGCTCGAAGATCGGCCATGTGCCGAAAAGGACGATATCCTCGAGCAGAAGATCCGCCCAAGCGACCCCGAAGCGAACAGGCTCGTCTTCCGTTGACGGGTTCAGGGCCTGGAGGAACATCTGGAAGACCGTTGCCTGTACCGGCTCTTCCATGGCTGGCGGCACAGGCGCGAGCGCACGCTCGTCAGGGATGGGAGAAAACATGGGACGCTTTCGCATGGCAGAGGCTCCTTTTGGTGGTTGGAAGGAACGGGAGCCGTTTCTTGGCTCGCACCATCCCCGCACGCATGCGGGAACCGTGTGAAGCAAGAAGGAAAGAGGCCCGGGATCCGCTCGGGTGAGCGAACCCCGGGCCAGGGTACGGTTCAGAGGTCGATGGTGTCCTTGAGGGACTCGACCTGCTGCTGGCCCGCCGTCTTGACGGGGGCGCGCATCTCGCCGCGGAACCGCTCGAGCTCGTCCTGGAGCTCGTTTCGGGTGAGACGGTACTCGTCTTCGGGCTGCGCCCCGAGCTGGCGCAGGCGCTCGTACGACTCGCGGACGTCGAGGCCGAACTCGTCGATCGACGCCGAGGAGACCTGTTGCGGATCCTCGGCGTCCGCAAGGAGAGCAAGGAGCACCCAGTCGCGAAACGCGTGCCGGCAGAAGACCTCGTCGAGCAGGGCGGCGTAGTCATCGCGATCGCGGAGCTTGCGGACCCAGGGAAGGAGCGCGACGAGGTCGATCTCGTCCCGGGTATCGGGCTCGTCGTCGAAGTACGCCTCGTCGTCGTCCTCGTCGCCATCGGCCTCCCCGTCCGCTTCCTCGTCAGGGTCCGACTCGACGTCAGGCCTGGCGGCAGCCGTGGGCGCCGCATCGTCCTCGACGGCGATCTTGGACGCGATCGGGTTCTCGTCGAGGAGCGCCTTCAGGATGGCGGCGAAAGCATCGGACGGGGCCGCAATCATGAACGCGACATCGTCGATGTCCCCCATCACCCCGAGCAGGTCGAGGCGACGGTCCGGGCCCAGCGAGGCCTCGAATGCCTCGCGGGCTTCGGCGGGATCGGGGATCGCCCCGAGGACGTCTTGCACGGCGCGGGCCGACCTGGCCAGCGTCATCCCCACGTCCGGACGGTCGTGGGCGAAGGCGCTCAAGGCGAGCTGGCGCTGCTCGCGCGCAGTCGCGAGGGTCTCCACGGAACGCGCGACGGACGGGTTCGAGCTCTCTTCATTCGTCATCGTCATTCTCCTCCTCGCGCTCGTCGAGCGCGTCGTTCAGGGCAGACCCGCGGCCCGCCGGTTCGTCATCGGAGTCGCCGCAGTCGGCATCATCCTCACGCGGATCGAAGAGCAGGCCGGCGTTGGCCAATCCCTCCTCGGTGCCTTCGGGCACCTCGTCGAGATCGGGCTCTTCCGGGACCGCCATCGACGGCCGGTCACCCGAGAACAGGTGCGGCCGATACGAAGGCTGCTGGACGGCCCAGGCCAGGAACGCGTACACAGCCGCGCACAACCCGATGCCTTCCGGCAGCACGAGAAGCCGCTTGAACAGCTGCTTGGCCGGGTGATTGGGCGTAGCGAACCGGAAGGGCCGCTGGCCGTTGGCGAGCAGGAGGCGCATTGCCTCCGCACGGGCCTTGCCCTTCAGGGCCAGGACCTCAGACCAGGCGATCTGGTCACCGGCGGCCACCTCGGTTGAGAAGATCACGGCCACGTCCTGGGGCACCTCGCCCATCTGGGCGATGAAGACGGGCGGGTCCAGGACCGCCATCTCACGCACCGTCCTCGGACGCAGGTCGCTCTCGGCGCGTACGTACGCCTGGAAGGCGATCTGGAACTCGCGGGCGCGCCTGGAATCAATCGTTGTTACCTTTGCCATCGTCTTCCTCTCATCCGCTTACGTCCACATGGACGAACAGGTCCCCAGCGGATCCCCCATTGGATCCCGGGGCTCCCATCCCTTCGAAGCGCAGCCAGCGCCGCGTCAGGTCCGTCGGGACAGGGACGCGCACCGCTTCCCGTCCGACCATGACCTCCAGCATCCCACCGGGCCGCCAGTCGGCCGTCGGCACCGTGACCCGCATGAGCAAGTCCTCCCCACGCACCGGCTCCTTGACCCCACGCGCGAAGAGCTGGTCGCCGACCCGCTCCCCAGAGGGGCGCAGCAGCAAGTCATGCAACGAACACGGCGGCGCGAACCGCCGGTCGAACTGCTGACGCGACGTCGGATTGCTGAGGATTCGATAGGCCTTGACGACATTGCGATACCGCTGCCCCCTCTCCTCCCGTTCCGCTTCCGGCAGCCCCTGGGTCCGATCCTCGTGCGTCTGCCTGACCTGATCGCGATAGGCTCGCCTGATCTCCTCCGGCGTCGCCCCAGGCTGGAGCCCGAGGACCTGATACCAGTTGTGCTCGTGTGCCATTTTCATTCCTCCAAAGAATCGAGCTGTCGTGGATCCTACCAAGTAACGCGCCTCTTGTCAACCGTCGCCGAACAATCCGCCGACGTCGAAGCATTCACCAAAAAATACTCGATGTTCCTTTATCTTAGAAAAAAAACGAGCCTCTCGGCTCGCAGCCCTACGCTTCTTCGACGTATCGCTTCCAAAGGAATGGACGACAAGAGATGCCTTCCGGCGGCTTCTCCGTCGTGCCTTCGACGTACAGGCGGCCGATCGCCCGCTCGACCTCCCCCTTCGCCTGGGGGTCGCCGTGCCAGAGCGCATCCAGCCGCTCCTCCCACGCCCGCATCGCGTCGTTCGCGCCCAAGCTGGCCGCGAGGAACATCTCGCGTGAGAACAGCACCGCCCGGGGATCGATCGCCTGGGCCCACCGGTACCGGACCGGATCCAGGATGAGTGCCGGCGGAATCTCGGAAAAGAATCGGCGCTGCGACTCCGACACCAGGGTGACCCAGGCGCCGGGCGCGAGCTCGTACGCGATGCCCCGATCATCGAGCGAAGGCAGCGGCGGCAGCGGGCGACGGCGGTCGTACGCGTACTCGCTCCAGACCGAGCGGACGGCCATGATCGAACGCCGCAGGAACGGCTCATCCCGGGGCGGGTGGAACCACGACTGGTCCAGGCCCTCGTCCGCCTCGAAGGGAAAGAGTTGGGTATGCCCACCCGCCCCCTTGAGCCCCACCCGCTCCTGGGTCGTGAGGCGGAATCCGCCTTCGATCGCCTCCAGGAGCACGGGGATGTCGATATCCATGCCCCCGGTCAACCGCCGGAAGAAGCGCTCGACCTCGGCATGGCGGACCATCGTGCACGCGAGCGGTCCGTATTCGATGGGGTCACGTGACACGTAGGGCAGGATCCCGATCGCCGGGACGGGGACCATACCTTCGGGAAGCTCGTGTTCGGCGACACCCGGATCGGTGTCGACCGTTCGGTACGGCTGGCACAGGAGACTCATGGGTCGGCCGCCGGCTGCGAAGCGGGCCTGCGCGGCCACGAGCTGACGAAACCGCGGCTCGGTCAGGGCGATGATACGGTATCCGATCGGGATCGTGAGCATCTCTCTTCTCCTCCTTCACGAAAATCCAAGCGCGAAGCTAACACGTTTTTCTCACGACGTCAAGCCCCATCCCTACGAAAAAACGAGCGCTTCACGCTCGCAGTCCCCTCAGAAATCGACCAGGCGCGCCCACACGAACGGCCGGCACTCGATGGTCGCCGGCGCCTTGCCGGTCGCCCGCTCGACGCACAGGTCGGCCACCACCTGCCGGATCGTCGGCAGCGCATCCGGATCTTCCCCGACCTGCATCAGGCGCCGATCCCAGCGCGCGCGATCGCCGTACGCCGAGAGATCGGCCGCGAGGTAGGTATTTTGCGGCTCCAGCGACCGTGACGGGTCCACCCCTTCGCGCCATGCATAGCGCTCGGGGTCGAAGACGAGCGCCGGAACGACGTTCCCACGATGGCTCATGGCGAGCCAGGAACTCGGCAGCGCGATCCACATTCCAGGCATGAGCTCGAATCCGAAGGTGCTCTGACGGTCGAGGTGCGGCACCCGCGGCCATCGGCGATGCGACCGCTCCCAGAGCAGCTCCATCGTCGTGAGGGCGATCGCTTCCACCGATCGCGCGAGGAATGCGCCATCCTGCACGGGCGAAACCCACGAACGGTCGAGCCCGGCATCCGTCTCGAACAGGAACGAAGCGAATTCGCTCTCGCCGATCCCGGAATTCGGTGAGATCCGGAGGCGGAAGCCGGCCTGTCGCAGCGGCCGTGCCTTGATGACGACGTCCTCAGGCAAGCCACGCCTGCGCTGGAAGAAGCGCTCCAGACCGTGATGCCGGAAAACCGTGAATGCCAGCGGACCATGATCGAGCGGCCCGGCGGCATCCAGCAGGAAGACCCCCAACGGCGGCGGACCGAAATCACCGAGCCCACCATCAGACGCATCATCCGCCGGGAACAGGAACGGCTGGCACCGGATCTGCACCGAACGGCGGCCGGTGCCGGCGCGAATCGCGGAGCGCATCCGCTCGAACCGCTCGGCCGTGAGCGCGAGCACTTGATACCCACGATGGATCTGGATCATGTCTGCCTCCTTCTTACGAACCGACGTGCGCGGCAGATCATGGCACATGCCACAAAAAACGTCCAACCAAAACAAAAAACCTCCGTTACGGAGGCAGTCCGAGCTCCTCAGGCCCTGACAGGTCGAGCGGCACCCATTCGACGGGCACGCCCCGGTGGTCCCCGCAGACCGCGACATATCGCTCGTGGGGATAGTAGGGATGCGGCAGGGCGAGCTCGCGGCGCAAACCGACGACCCGCTCGCGGCACCCATCCCGGCGGCAGATCAACGGATGCTCGTCCGGCACGCCGACCGGAAAAGGCAACGGACGGTTCGCCCACCGCTCAAATGCCTGCTGGACCGCACGATGCCACGGACAAAGCGCGATCACGAGCGCATGTCCGAAACAGGTTTCCCGCGCATGGTCGGTCCGGACCAGGCGCAATGCCGCCCAGCAGTCGCAGGGAAACAGGCCTTCGACCGCCTGGTCATTCGGCCCGATCGGTTCGAGACAGACGTTCACAGTCCTCCTCCGACCAGTTTGCGCTGGGCATCATACGCCGCCCGCGCTTTCCCGATCCGGCGCAGACGCAACCGGCTGCGCCACCGATCAAGCCAGGGCCATGCGAGGCTCAGCCGCTCGATCGGCGCATGGATGAGGAGCTGCGTGAGACGATGGATGAATCCCATCGACCGCTCATCGAAGCGCACCCCGACGACCGTCACCGAATGGCCGCTGCCGAAGATGGCCGAAGCGAGCCAAAACACCGTCAGGAGGCGCGACCGCTCGCAGAACAGCACGGCGTGCGGTCCCGGCAGCATCCGCGCAGCGAACGCGCGGATGTTCTCGCTGACCGAAGCCGTCGTATCAACGAGCTGCACGCGGGCGAGCCAGTTCGGACGGTGGGCCGCGATCCAGTCGCGCAGGGCTTCCGCTTCGCTGAGGTCATGGCGGTTGGTGTAGCCGCCGCAGAGGAAGACCTCGCGCACCCGACGCTCATGCAGGTCGAGCCAGGTGAACACCCGCTCCAGGTACCGGCACAGGTTGCCGTCCGTCGGCGGATCCTGAGGGGCGCCATACCCATTGATCGACACGGCAAACGCCGCCGCCCGGTCCGGATCGTCTCCCGCGCTGAGCTGCGGCATGCCTGCCGTGCCGCGGCCAAAGCTGAAACCCAATCCACGCTTTCCCGTCATCGCGCATCTCCTTGTGAAGGCAGGCGGAACGCCTGGCGTGGGTGGATTCTATGGCCGTTTTCTCGCTCCGTCAAGGGATATTTCCAGAAATCGAAGAAAGCAGGATCGTCACCCCATCACCAAAAATCCTGCCGTCTTGACGCGCCCCCTTACCGCCGCCCCTTCTTCCCCTTCCGCCAGGCGGCGATCTTCGCATGGTCGCCGCTCAACAGGACGTCCGGCACGGCCCAGGCGCGTCCCTTGGCGGGAGCGAACACTTCCGGACGCGTATACTGCGGATATTCGAGCACGCCTTCTTCGCTATGCGATTCATCATGCGCGGAGGCCTCATCACCCAACACGCCGGGCCGCAGCCGCGCCACCGCATCGGCCATCGTGAGGGCCGCCAGCTCGCCGCCAGTCAGGACAAAATCCCCCAACGACAGCTCCTCATCGACCAGATGCTCCGCAACGCGCTCGTCCACCCCCTCATACCGCCCGCACAAAAACACCAGACGCTCGTACGAACACAACCGGTGCGCATCGGCCTGCGTGAACCGCTTTCCTTTCGCGCTCATCAAGATCACGCGCGTTTTCTTCGCCTGCTTGGACCGCTCGCCTTTTTTCGTCACGATCCCAAACGATTGCAAGGCTTCAAAAAACGGCGCGACCTTCATCACCATGCCGGGCCCGCCCCCGAAGGGACGGTCATCGACCTTCTGGTGGCGGTCATGCGTCCATTGCCGGAGCTGGTGCGCGGCCAGCTTCAACGCCCCTGCCGCCTCCCCACGCCCAAGCATCGCCGCATGGAGATACGGCTCCACGAGCTCGGGGAAGATGGTGAGGATATCGACCTGGAGTGGTTTCATGAGCGGATTCATAGCACTGTCCCGCATGGAAAAGCAAATTCCCTTTAGGAACAGGAGCGATAGGCGTCCGAAAGGACGCGATAAACAGCTGGACAGAGGTCCGCGTATTCCTCAGGCGCTCCATTCTCCCGCGAAAGGCCGGGGCAAGACGCAGCTCCATAATGGTCTTGCGCCCCGGCAGGCCCGAACGGATGCAAGAGCTCATGGACGATGGTGAACGCCGAGAAGGCATACGGATCTCGACCGTAGATAGAATCCAGAAGCGCCGGCTGGTCACATTGCGCATACCCATATCCAGGCCGCAAGACGCACGCCGTCCCAGCCCGATTCGCGCATTCACCGCCAATAGAAACGGTCCCGATCCGTTGCTTGCCACCCCCATATCCGCAAGCCGCATACCGATGATTAGGGTTCACGACCGCCACGTACAACGACGAGGTCGCTTGGAAGGGCGATGGGAAACGTTGGCAGAATGCTGGATCCGTTACCGGAAAGACCGTTGAATAGCCGCCATTCGCGCCGGAGATTTCATCCTCACGAAAGAGAATGACCGCGTCCGGAGGGGTGGTCTCCGTTACACGATAGTACTCCGCAGCGATCCGGCTATGGTTCGCGGAGCAGTCAGGACAGAGCCTCGTTTGTAGGTCCCGAAAAGAGTTCCACATGGTAGAACGAACCTCGAGCTCCACATCCGAACGGTAAACGAGAAGGTTGTTCGCGCGTCTGATGAACTCATCAAGGAACGCTTGGCCATGAACAACGGTATCCGTATCAACGATCACGTCTACGCGCAAGCGTTTCCCGCTGGTACTCGTCAATGGCTGGTCCATTCTGACCGGAAAGACGGGTCCCACTGACGGAGCCTCAGCACCGGTTACTCTTGCCGGCGGCGGAATAAATAAACGGTTCCCCTGTTGAACCCGAATCGGGTCATGATCCGCAGCCGTCGAGATGGGGGGCCCTAAGCGATAATCGGTGAAGAGGGCATCGGAAACATCGTCCACAAGCTGATTCCAGTTGGCCGTATAGAGCTGGCGCGCGATGGCTTCATTACTGATCCAGCGCAAGACCCCGCCGCTCTCAACCGCATAAACCTTGGGGTCCGAAACAATTTTTATCAATCGGGTACCCGGACGATACGTGACGTTCCCGGCGAGCGGATAGGCCGCCAATTGCGCGGACGAGATGACGCGAACCGCATCAAAATTCGTCTGCCAGGAAAAATAGACACGTTCGTTGGGAAAGCTGTATCGCTTCCCGGAATAGACGTAATAGACATCCGACCGTTCTGGAGACTTGACCAACGACGGCGGCTCTTGCGCAAGAACGAACGGGACGACCCCCGCACAAATGACCGACAAAAACAGGGCCGCAAGTGAAATCCACCGGAAGTGACGTCTCATGTTTCCATGGTACATGAATACGAAAAAACGTCCCACCTTTGCGGCAGGACGTCTTTCCTTAGATCCCGAGACCTTGCAGGTCCTCGTCGGTCACGAGACCGGCTTCCCCGTGGCGAGGCGCGGCGGAGGCTTTCGTCTCCTGGTGGGCGCGACGGGCGTCTTCCGGTTCGTAGATCTTCATGTTGATACGGGCGTTCACCTTGGCACCGACCCCCTTCAGGAGGATGCGGAGCGCCTGGGCCATTTGGCCGCGACGCCCGATCACGAAGCCCATATCGGATGGGTCAACGTAAAGGGTCAGCAACACGCCAAGCTCATCGACCTCGCGGGTCACTTTCACGAGCTCAGGCTTGTTAACAATCGCTTTCACCACCGTCTCCAAGAACTGTTGGTCATGCTGGATGTCGGCCATAGCGACGTGGGTCATCAAATGATGCTAAGGATTAGCCCTGTATCAGGGTTGTTTACAGAATACCACATTTTCGCCGAAAAATCAAGTCCGCTCGCGAAAAAAGAGCTCGTTCTTGACAAAAATCCGGTGGTTCGGTAGCCTTCCGGACATGCTCAACGCCACGGGGTGCTGGTACACCACGCGGCGAACCCTCCAAAATTATCCGTAAATCTAGGGCTTTTTGCCCGCCTCTCCCATGTTGACCATCCGTTTAAGCCGCATCGGCAAGAAAGGCCAGCCGTCGTACCGTTTCATCGTCAGCGAAAAAGGCCGTGACCCCTGGGGCAAGGCCCTCGAAATCTTGGGTTCCTACAACCCTCTCGTGAACCCGGCACAGATCACCCTCGAAAAGGAACGCATCCTCTACTGGATCGGTAAAGGCGCCCAGACTTCGGATACGGTCAATAACCTCCTCATCAACGAGGGCGTCATCCAAGGCGAAAAGCGCAAGCTGATGCAGATCTCCAAGAAGCGCGCAGCGAAGATCGCGAAGAAAAAGCAGGCGTAAATTCAAGAGAAAAACACCCATTTGGGTGTTTTTTCAATTGAAGAAATCGATCCACATCAGTGGACCGATCCCTCTTTCTGATCCTTCTCGAGTCGCATCGACAGGACTCGCGAAATCCCCTCTTCCATGGTCACGCCGTAGATCGCATTCGCGTGCATCATTGTGGTGCGGTTGTGCGTGACAACGACGAACTGCGTCTGTTTCGCCATTTTTGCGAGCATCTCACCGAACTTGCGGGCGTTGGATTCGTCGAGAGCTGCGTCCACTTCATCCAAGACGACGAACGGGGACGGGTTCGTGGCCATAATCGCACAGATGAGGGCGATCGACACGAGGGCGCGCTCCCCACCCGACAAGAGCGAAATGGATTTCAGGCGCTTCCCGGGCGGTGTCGCCTGGATGTCGATGCCGACGATCTCCTCTTCCGGTTCGACGGATTCACCGGTTTCCGGATCTGTCTCCGGTTCCGCGCGCACGTCGACCAGGCTCGCCTCCCCACCGCCGAACAGTTCGCGCATCGCTTGGCCGAAGGCCTGATTCAGGGCATCGAAGGCCGTCCGCCGCTTCTCCAGGATCGTTGCGTCGAGCTCCGTCACCACCGCATCTAGATTCCGCAAGCTGGTTTCGATATCGGCGGCCTGGGTCGTGAGGGTCGTGAGGCGATCTTGCGTCTCCTCGTACTCGCTCATAATGTTCGGATCAAGCGAACCGACCCATTCGATCTGGGAACGGAGGCGCTGGATGGCGTTCGGGAGACCCGGGTCAACAGCTTCCCCAGCGCGGTCGGCCAAGTCTTCAAGGCGATCGCGCAGCTCCGGCACGAGACGGTCGACATCCTCTAACAGGGTGGCTCGACGCTCTTCGGCACGGGCCAAGGCAACGGCCTGCTCGCTGCGACGACGCTCCAAGGCAAAGCGCTCACGCTCCAAGGAAGAACGCAGCCGCTCTTGTTCCATCCATGCTTGGCGTTTCGCTTGGTCCTGTTGTCGGTACGTGGCGACGCTCGCCTCAAGCTGCCGCATCTGTTCCGCAAGGGCCTGTTCTGCGACCTCGATCTCGTCCAATTCCGTTAAGACAGCGTGATCAGCCTTTGGCGCGACCGGATCAGGGGCAGGACGCTCTAATTCCGTCAAAAGACGGCCAAGCGCCTCCGTGAACCCCCGCAAGCGCGCGCTGAGTTGCTGGGGATCGATGCTGGACAGGGCACTCTGCAAGAGACTCCCGTCACGCTGGAGCTGTTGGAGGCGTTCGACGATCTTCGAGAGCGGGAGCGGTGACCAGGGGCGCTCGCTCTTCGCGGCGGCGACGGCCTGCTGCATTTCCAGCCGGGAACGGCGTTCGCGCAAGGCAAGACGCTGTTCCTGCAAGGCCTTCAGGTCTTCTTGGATGGTCCAGGAGACATCTTGTGTGGGCGCAGCGACGGCTCCCCCTTCCAAAGATGGCAATGCCCGTAAGCGTGCTTCCAGACGCCGCTCCTCTTCGCCCACGGCACGCACCTCCTGCTCGACGCGCGCCACCTCACGCCGCAACCGCCGCCATTCCGCCCCATACCAACGCTCCTCCATCTCGACGAGGGCCTTCTGGAGGGATTCTTTTTCGCGGAACCGTTCGACCTGCTTGCGTAACGCCTGTACTCGAGGTTCCAATTCGCCAATGAGAAGCTGGGATTTTTCGAGGTTTTCGCGCGCTTCCGTCATCTTCCGCAAGGCTTGTTCACGACGAAGATGGAACGGCCGCAGCCCAAACGCCTCATCAAAAAAGACTTTCCGTTCGGAAGGGCTCGCCGCCAGCACCTGGTCGACCATCCCCTGCCCGATCACGGCATACGAGCGTTGGGCGATGCCAATTTGGGCCAAGAGCAATGAGACATCGGAGAGCTTCGCCTGTTCGCCGTTGATCTCGTAGACGGAATGCCCGTCCCGATCAAGACGGCGACTCAACGTGATTTCGGCGAAGGCGATGTCGGGATGGTCGTTGTTTTCGATGGTGATGCTCACTTCAGCCAGCCCGCTGCGCGACTTCGTTGCGGAACCAGAAAAAATGACGTCTTCGGAGGACTTTCCGCGCAGCAAGCGCAGGCTTTGCTCGCCCATCACCCACCGGATCGCGTCCGCCGCGTTCGATTTCCCCGACCCATTCGGCCCCACGACCACCGTCAGCCCGCCCGACCCATCCGTCGGCTCAACAAAGGCAAAAACCGTCTTCTGAGCGAAGGTCTTGAACCCCTGGATTTCGAGCCGTTTCAGACGCATGCGGGTATGCTATCGGGTTCTGCGAGGGAGGGCAACGGGCGTGGTATACTTGCCGGGAAATATGAAATTGACGCGGTACCCGGAACGAGAAACGCCACGAGATGCAAATCGCTTCCGGCGTCGTGAACACATCGGCAATTGCCTTATCGTCACAGAAACGGTACCCCTAACCGCGACAGAAAGAGCGCTCCTGAATGAAGAGGACGCCCATGCGCCCATGCGAAAGCTGACATCCCTCATGGCGTTTTCTCCCGGGAGACAGGCGCCTTATGACCTATTAAAGCTTATCAATCCGACGGGCGTGCCGATTTTCATGCACGGGAAACCCGCGGCGAACTATTCCGCCGTTCAGGACGAAGCTTGCACCCCTCTTTACCTCACGTGTCCGCCGCTAAAAACAGGCACGGATATCGCCGCGCTGTTCCATGAGGCTGGCCATACGCAACAGTCGACGGATCCAGAAATGCGGCAACTGAACCCCTACTATAGGGTCGGCGACCCTCGCTTCGTTGATATCCACAAAACGACCGCACAACGGCAGGCGCTGTACGAAACCGCGCTCCGTATCATCGATATCTGTCCGGAGCTGGAAAAGCATCGGGACACCCTTCTTGAGCAACGCGACCTATACGAACTTGCAGAAACAGACCGTGCGCTCGCGGAAAAGCAAAGGCCAGCCGCCGAACATCGACGCGAAGAGCTTTTCGCAGAAATCGATGCGCTTCGGGAACAGTCGGACGCCTTGATTCGGGAAGACTTCAGCCCCTTGATCGACAAGGTGGAAGCCGTTCTAAGGGCGCATGATCTGCCGGTAACCGTCCACCCCTCTCCGAAGCCGCTCCCGCACGCCGTGAAAGCGTCGATCTGGCGTGCCATACGTCCTTACGGCCTTGAGCTGTCCGAGGAACATCCCCTCTATACGGATACGCTTCCCCTCTTTCTCTCTTGGGTTCGCGATAAAACAAATACGCCCGTTACGGGAGAGCTAGAGAACTCAACGGATGGGATCGCAGAATCCTTCTACGCCAATAAAGACGCCTCCTTTCTTGTCAGGCTGCATGTAAGTCCTGATATACAAGGATTCTCGGAAGAACGGATGTCGGCCTACAAACAGTTCAGCCGAGAACAGGAGCGTCTCGACGACGAAAAAAATAAGATCTACGATAATCTTCACCGGATCACCCAAGCGCTTCGCCCACGTCGCCTGGAACGATTCGCCATCCTTGAAACTGTACTGCGCCATCCGCGCCAACTATTGGAACGCGACGCGACCTGGCGCGCCCTTCTTTGGTTGCGCCACCTCCAGAAAACGGAGGGGATTTCCCTCATTGCAGACCCCTCGGAAACGATTCGCGAGATACTTCCTGAACTCCTCCGTTGCCTAGATTCCTACAAGGCAAGCGTGGATCGATTCAGAAAAGTCGCCTGGACCCATGCGAGCGCCTACGCCAAAACGGCAAAAACACGCTCCGCCGCCTCTTTCCTGCTGGATCCAGACAGGAAAAACCATTCTTCGTGAAAAGAAAAAACCCCCGCATCCCTGCGAGGGTCAGTTGTCGGCCGGCTTGTAGACGGATACGACGCGGATGCGCCGCCCATCGGGATCGAGGAACACGTTCGAAGCCGTCGGCGTCGGCTTGAGCCCATGTCGCCGCAGCCGCCGGAGCGTCTCCTCCAGATTCAGAACCCCGAAATCGAAGTCAGACGTCCCCGCACCGAAAGCGAGCTTCTGGTGCGGCAGCTCATGGAATTCGATCTCTTCCGCGGGCAACCGCACCCGCCAGGCGCCATCGAACCACCGGATCGGCATCTGAAACAGGACCCAGTAGAACGCGATCGACCACTCCACTTTCCGGCAACCCAGAAACACCCGCGCCCGCTCAGGCCGGCCCTGCGGAGACCCATTTCCGTCCATACGCAGCATCCCTCCGTCCATTCCCACTGATGTGGGGCTTATTTTTATACGATAAAGGACGCGTTTTGTCAAGGGTGGGAGGGTGCGGGAGCCGATTTTATGGACTTGGGTCACCAGCTTACTGCCATGGATGACTTCGTCAGGCGTTCCTCGCAATAACAAAAGGACGCGAGGAGGCGGCAGAACCCCCTCACTCTCTTTATTTCGTTGGCGGTGCGACGATTTCAACCGAACCGTCCGGCTGTTTTCTTAACATTCCTGGGACCGTAAACCCCGCGGCCTTCTTATGCCCGCCTCCACCGAGAGCTTGGCAGAATTTAGAAATGTCGCGTGTGGCGCTGCGGACGGAGCCTTTGACGAGGCCGTCGGATGTCTCCTTCAACACCATGACCGTATCGGCATCGCCACAGGTGGCATTCAGCATGTTCGAGAGGCCATTGGTCGCCTCTTCGTCCTTCACATTCGCGTAATCTTCGGCAAAAAAGTAGGTCGTCGCGACGTCGAGAGCTGCATCCTTCTTCAAGCGCGCCAAAGCCTTCCCCCACAGATGAAAACTTTCAACACTTTGCCGGGAAAGCGTGGATTGCATGATTTCCTGGTAGCGGGCGCCTTGGTGGAGGAGCTCGCTAGCCATCGCGAGACCATCGGCGGTCGTACTAGAATTTCCGAAGGCACCCGTATCCGTCAGAAGGCCGGCGAGGAGCGAGCTGGCGATATCCTCGTTCAAGCGAATGCCGTTTTCCTTAAAGCAACGGTACAGGACCTGCGTGGTCGCACAGGCGTCCGTCTGCACGATATTGATATGCCCATACCGCGCATTCGTCGCGTGGTGGTCGATATCCACCAACACATACCCGGCCGGCGTCTTGGGCAAGTGGTCGGCGATGCCGGCATGGATCAGGTCGCCGGCATCATGCAGGATGATCAGGTCCCAAGGCTCGTGGAAAACCTGGGGATCGTTTTCGATGCGAAGGATCGCGTTCAGGCACAGTAACGAGACCGGCGTGCGCTCCTGGCAAAAGGCACGGAGATGGAGACCGGGATAGTCGCGTTGCAGCCACTGGAACGTAGCCGTCGTCGAACCGAGGCTGTCGCCGTCCGGACGACCATCCGAAACCAAAAGCACACGCTTGGCGGCGCGCAGACGTTCAAGGAGCTGAAGGAACCCGGGATCACGCATGGCGCTACATCTCGCCGTCGGCGCGGAGGCGGTTCAGGGTCTGCTCGATCACTTCCGCCTTCGCTTCGGTATGGTCGAACCCGAAATGGAGGTCCGGGATGCGGCGCAGGCGGAGGGAATCCGCGAGGCCGTCCTTAAGCTCGTGGTCCATCTCCTTAAGGATCTTCAAAACCGCCTCTTCCATGGCGGTCGGCATCACGGAGAGCGTAAAGGAGGCGTGGGCGGTGTTCGCGGTCATCTTGGCGCGGAGGACCGTGACGAAGGCGCCTACAGGAAACTCGATGCGTTCCGCGAAAAGATTCGCCATGGCTTGGCGCAGGTGCTCAAATCCGGCATCCATTCGTAAGGACATATATCTCTATATTGCTTAAAAATAAGCTTTTTTGCAAGGGAGTAGATTTACTTGTCACGGAAGAGGCGAGCCCGTCGCCCATCGTCCGAAAAGAAGAATATTCTCTCACCTATGCGTCTTTGTAGGCCTTCCACACCCTCGATAGACCATTCAAACAGCATTAGCAGTCTCTGTGTTTGACTGCTAATATTTCACCCTGTATGCTGGTGAACGTATGAATCCGTACTCCCTCTCCAACATTGAACCAGCGAAAAATTGGTTGATCCCGACCGTCATCGAAAAGACGGCCCAAGGCGAGCGTGCCTACGACATCTACTCCCGCCTCCTCAAGGATCGCATCATCATGCTCGGCAGCGCCGTGGATGACGAGATTGCGAACGTGATCGTCGCGCAATTGCTCTTCCTCGAAAGCCAAGATAGCGAAAAGGACATCAAACTCTACATCAACTCCCCCGGCGGCTCTGTCACGGCCGGCTTGGCAATCTATGACGCCATGCAATACGTCAAACCCGATGTCCAGACGATCTGCATCGGGATGGCCGCTTCCATGGGCGCCGTCTTGCTTGCAGGTGGCGCAGCCGGCAAGCGCTTTGCCCTCCCAAACGCCGAGATTATGATCCACCAGGTCCTCGGCGGATTCCAAGGACAAGCCACCGACATCCAGATTCATGCTGAACGCATCCTTCAGATGAAAGCCGGCTTGAACAAGATGCTTGCCAAGCACACGGGCCAGCCGCTCAAGGTCATCGAGAATGATACGGAACGCGATAACTTTATGAGCGCGCAGGCAGCCCAGAAATACGGCCTGATCGACAAGGTAATCAGCTAATCGAGCACAGCGATATAAAAATACCGGCCTCGGCCGGTATTTTTTTACTGGTAGACTCGCAGGATTTCGATCCCCGTATAGAAGTGTTTCAGAATGTCCGCATAGCGCCGCCCTTCATTCGCCATAGCAAGGGCGCCGGTCGCGGACATGCCGACGCCATGGCCCCACAACGTCCGTCCTTGGTCCTGTGGAACCGGAACGCCGATGAGCCACGGATAGCTCGAACCGCCGGCCCAGACTTCGCCCCATGACCGCGTCCGGCCATCGGAACGCGAGAAGTACGGCGTGATCGCCAACCGTCCATTATAGGTCACGATCTGGGCGCGCGTCGCATCGACCGCCGCAGAGATCGTCGGTGCCCGTTGCTCGATGGCGTACCCACGATACAGCTGATCCAAGGTCGCATCCACCGTGAAATATTCGTTGGCGTGCTTCGTGCCGCCGCGGTTCACGTGATACATCGCATAGGTGCGGGCCGCAACCAGCAGCGTCCGCTGGAATTCCGATGGACTGCTGTTAGACGTCTCCGCGATTCCCTTCAAATACCATTCGATCGGCAGCTCGTTGATGACCCAGAGCTGGGCCCCATCCCGTGAGAGCCGCAATTCCAGCTGCGTCCGAAACTTGTTGTCGGACGCGTTCGAGATCCAGGTCGACGGACGCACAAAATCACTGACTTCTAGCGGTGACAGGCCGTCGCTCGCCCGGACGACGTAGGGTTGCGCCGAATTCCCGTTACAGGCATCGGAACCTGTCAAAACATATCTTGCACTAGAGCGCTGGTATTCAATAGTGACGGTTTGCCCGGTCCCGAGCTGGCAGACGAGACTACCGTTCGTGCGCACCTCCATCCCGGATTGGCGTCCCGTGACCTGGAGACGGCCATGTGGGGGTTGGTAGATACCAACACGAATCGAGGGCTCAGCCGGCAACGAAGAGCTATCGCCTCCCAACGGTTGGGCCACGAGCGGCGGCTGGGTAACCGGTGTGGACGGGGTGGAAGGCGTGGACGGACGGGGCGCTGGCGTCGGATCCGCCGGAACGACACCATCCGCCGTCACTTTCACCGCAACCGTGATGTCGCCCCCTTGCACGGGCCGGCCGTTGGCAAACAAGCGAAACTGCAGGCTATACGTCCCCCGTTTTGGTGGAGCTTTTACGTAAAAACTATAGAACCCGATCTCCCCTGGCCGAACCTGGATCGACGCCTCCGGAGGACGGCTGTCGCTCCACGTCGTATCCGCCAACCAGCTGGCCCGCACCCACGGGTCCGAAGAGACCAGGCGGACCCCAAGCTTCGACCAAGCATCCTTTCCCGTATTCTTCCACCCGATGGTCAGTTGCTGCCGGCCATTTCCCAACAAGGAGACCTCTTGAACCGAACGCACGCTTGGAGTCGCCGCCAATGAACCATCATTGGAAGGCAGCTGAACGCTCGGGAGGTTCTGGCTTGGGGTTGGAATCGCAGTTCCCGCATCCGCCTGCAAGTCGCTCACGTCCGTTGCGACGAACCCGGTCCCCGGTGACACATTGATCGGCAATTCGATGATCGATCCGGGTACGCGCTTCCCAGAAGCAGCCGTAACCAAGGCAAAGCGCTCACGATACGATCCCGGCGTTTCAGGAGCGCGAAGGATGAGGCTGAAATTCGCGTCGCCGCCCAGGCTCACGCGTCCTGCCAGCGGCGCGACCTGGTCACGAGAAACCCAACGAGGATGCCAGAAGCCGCTTGAGCGCAGGCGTCCATCCGTTTCTAATGGAACTAAGCGCAACGCCTCAGGCCCTGTCATCTCCCAAGGCGACTCACCCGTGTTTTGGAAAGAGAAGCGCAACGGAATGTCCTGGCCCACTTCAACGTTCCATGAAACGCCGCCTCCATCCGTTACGCGCGCCGCCAAGCGACCTGTCGCATCCTCGACATACGGGGTCGCGTTCGACGTGGGCGTCGTCGTGGGCGCTGATGGGGTCGCCGCTGGCGCAGGAGCCGGCACAGAGGCCGAGCCATTCACCCGAATCGTTACCTGGAAGCGACTTTCCTTCAGCCAAGCCACGTTTTCTGCGGCCAAGATGAATTCGGCCGTGTAGGTGCCCGCCGTCGCCGGAGCCTTCACGAAGAACCGCATGGCCGTTTCGGCGCCCTTCCCAATGCCGGCACCCGTCAAACGGACCGGACGACGCGCTGTATTCCAACTCGCATCCGCCAAGGGCGACGTCGCTTCGACCTTTTTGACAGGGTCCCAATGGTACAAGGAAACGTAATCCGCGACATCGCTGCGCCAGGCCTTGTCTCCCGTATTCTGGAAACGGACAACGACTTCCGCCCGCTCCCCTGCAGACAGGCTGGACGGGGCTTTCACCTCCACGACCCGCGCGTCATACCCTCGCCAAACCGCCGCTTCCGCAACCAAAACCGGCGATCCAGGGAACACGGTCGCCCCGACCAGCACCATTCCTGCAAGCAGGAGCCGGCGAAAGAACGCAAAAGAGCAAGAACGCGTCATTAAATGGAGCGTAGCACAGCCCCGGCAAATCGGCTACACTCGGCCCATGTCCATCGCCCGCGCCCTCGCGCTCAACACCGTCATCCAGATCGGCGGCAAGGTCGCCTCGACGATCACCGGCATCATCGTCATCAGCCTGATGACCCGCACCCTGGGCGCCGAAGGGTTCGGGGCCTACGCGACGGCGAACGCCTTCCTGCAGATCTTTTCGCTCCTCATGGACGTCGGGATCAACGTCACCTTCCCCGCCCTCCTCGGCGAACATGCCGATAACGAGGCCTTCCAAAAACGCGCTTTTTCAGCCATTTTTACGCTCCGTCTGCTGATGGCGGCGGTCGTCCTGCTACTCATCGCTCCGCTCATCGCCCTCGCCTGGCCGTTCCCATGGGAGATCAAGCTCGCCATCATCGCCCTCTCCCTCTCGTTCGTCTTCCCAAACCTGCAGCAGATCATGATCGGCGTGCAGCAGCAACGGCTCCATCTCGGCTTCTCCTCAATCGCGGAGAATGTTGGACGTCTGGTGAACATCTGCGGTTTGCTGCTCGCTCCCTTGCTCGGTTGGGGCCTGATCGCTCAATGCTGGATTATTTCGGCCTCTTCCGCCGTCGTCTTCGCCATCAACGCCCGGTCCTCACGCCGTTTCTTGCCGCTCGCCTGGAATTGGGACCCGCCGTTCTGGCTCAGTACCCTCAAACGTTCCTGGCCCATCGGCCTCTCGATCGCCCTCAACCTGATCTACTACAAAGCGGACACGCTGGTCCTCCAATACTACCGTCCCCAAGCGGAAGTCGGCTGGTATGGCGCGGCCTACCGCATGCTTGAGGTTCTCATCAGCATCCCGTTCCTCTACGCCGGGCTCCTCTTGCCGATTCTTTCGAGGGCTTGGAGCGACCGCCGCCTCTCGGATCTCTCCCAGCTGATTTCCCGCTCGTTAGACGTGATGATCCTTCTGACGCTCCCGCTCGTCGTCGGCATCAATCAGTTCGGCGAACGGACCTTGGTTTGGATCTCCGGCCCAGACTTCACCGAAGCAGGGATGCTTGCGCGCGTCCTCGTGTTCGCCGTGGCTTCGATCTATTTCAATACCGTCCTTTCCTACGCCATCGTCGCCCTCCAGGCCCAACGGCGCATGTTACCGCTCTACGCGTTTACGGCGATCTTCACGCTGGGCGGATACATCCTCCTGATCCCCCGCTTCGGCGCTCTCTCGGCGGCCTGGTTGACGGTTCTTTCCGAAACGATCGTCCTCATCGGCTCGACGCTCACGGTCTGGGGGTACGTCCGCTTCTCACCCTCATTCCGCCTCTGCGTGGGCGCGACCGCCTCAAGCGCCCTCATGTGGATTGCTAGCACTTATTTTGCTAAATTTCCGCTTATTGTAGGCATTTTGATGACGGGCCTCGTCTACGTCATCGCCCTCGTCCTCACGAAAACGATCACGTCAAATAGCCTAAAAACCCTTTTCTCGGTCCGTGACCCCGGCGTCCCCCTGACCCACGGCCACCTGTAGCCACCGTCACTCGATCGCAGCGATCTTCTTCCGGATTTCGGCGATCTCGCTCGCCGAAATCGCTTCGACCGCAAAGACGATAGCTGCCCTCGCCTCTTTCTCGAGCGCCTCAAGGGACGCCTCGATCCCCTTCAGTTGCTCCTGCACAGCCTGTTGTGACATAGGTCCATGATACCACGACCCGACAAAAGAAGCGGGCCTCCAACGCAGAATTCGTGTATCATGTGAGCATCCTTATGGCCTCCCCCTCGCCCTTTGACGACCTACTCAAGGAATTCGGCGATGATGCGCCCGCGCTGCGCCGTCCGCCCGAAGACCCGCTCCGTGGGGAGAACCTCCAAAAGCTGTTGGCGCTCTCGAAAAAACTGGAAGCCGTCGCCAAAACACTTGACCCTTCGGACGCGAAACATCCGCTGAACGGCCAATCTGTCCCCGAAGAGGCCAGAGGACGGTTAAAGTCGCTCGTGAGCCAACTGATGGACGTCCAAGACGCGCTCCACACGATCGAAAAAACCCTCTTGGAGGAACAGGTAGCCGAAGAAATCACTCCCGCCGAACGCCCGCTGAACCGCGATCCGTTCGACGATTTTGGTGCAACGCCGCTTCCGGCCCGCGAGGGCTATCCGCCTTTGGATCGACGTCCGCAACGAGACGAACCCTTCCCGCCCGAGCCAGACCCATTCTCCCGACAAAGACCGTTCCCTGAAGAGATTGCCGACGTCCCCCCGCGCCATCGAGGGAACGAGCCCGCCCCATCCGCCAACGAGCCGGAACGCCCATCGCTGGATGCACTCGATGCCATCACCCCCTCCGGCGCCCCCGCAATGGCATCTGAAGAAAAGGCTCCCTCTGAACAGAATCCCCTCCCTCCACCCATCAAAACCCAACCGTCCACAACAGCCGATCTCCCCACGCCCCCTCCCCCGATCCATCACGACCACGCCCACCTAGAACAAGAAAAACAAGCGTTCGAGACGTACAAAGCCGACTGGGAACGCGTCTTCGCCGCCGATCCCGCGCAACGGGCCGCTCATCCCGAAGTCCAGCAGTACTACGACCAGATGGAAGCCTACTTCCGCGAGAAAAAAGCCTACATTAACGCAAAAAATCCACAGCCTTGACAAGGCTGTTTGGTTTAGGGAACGGAGTGGAGAGTCTTGAGTCTTTCCTCAAGGCACCGGAGGATCCCATGCCCGTCGACCGCCTGCTCATCGTTTGTACAGCCTTCCTGATCGCGCTCCTCTTCACGAACGGCTGCGCCGCGAACGCGGCCTGGCCGGAGCGCCCGCCCACGGCCGATGCCGGCCCCGCCGACACACGCGACGCGCATGTCGACGCCAGCACGCGCGACCGCCCGCGGGTCAACCCGTTCATGTGCGGCGAGCTTCCCGCCGTCGACCTGCGCACGAACGCCTGCGCCAGCGATGCGGGGACCAGCCCGCCGCCCGCAAGCGACGCGAGCGTCCGCCCGGACACCTCGCCGGCGCCCACCCAGCCCGTCGCAGTCCTCCTCGCTCCGACGACCTGCCACGGCCGCCGCCTGCCAATGTCGACCGAAACCCTCGCCCTCGCCAACGCCGGGATGACCCTGTGGCACCTCTGCTACAAGACCCCCAGCCCCGCCCATTCCGACCACCTCATGGCCCGTCTGCGTCCGCATACGGTGGATGTGAACCTGGTCACCTTCGACGGCACGCGCGAGCTGGTCCACGCCTCAGCCCCATCGGTCGCCAATCCCTGGACCACCAGCGTCCTGATCGGGTTGCCGGCGACGCACGCCCCGCTCTTCGAGGTCCTCAACCAGTACCAGGCCGGCCAGCGCCTCTCGGCGATCGCGACCGACCGCCTGGGCCGCTTCCCCGCCCTCCACGGCGAGCTCCAGGTCTGGAAGGTCACCGCCGAGGGCACGCAAACCGAACAGCCGCCCGACCGCGCCTGCTACGAGCCCCACGGTGGTGGCTACGACCCGGCGTTCTTCCTCCCCACCAACAGCTGCACCGGCAAGGCCGACTGCCCGCTGCTCAACCCGTTCGTCTGCCGCCCCTTCTAGGGACGGCCTGCATCTGACGCATTGTTAGGTGCCTTTTCTTTTTCATACAAGCCCCCCTAGGCCGCCCTCGGCACCGTCGGGCTCTCGATCTCTTGAATCTGCGCCCCAATCTCCTGCAATCGCAGATCGTTCCTCGTCTTCGTCATCGTCAGCGCCTCAATTTGCCGATTCTTTTCCCCGATCCGTACAAGGATCGCCTGGACCTGTCCGTTCGCCGCTTCGGTGGTCGCCCCATACTCCGGGGAACGCGCCTCCACTCCATCCCCACGAAAAGCTCGAAAAAACGCCCAGATATCCCTCTTTCTCGGCTTTTCGGCAGGCTGCTCCAAGGCGGCCTGAGCCATTGCCTTCGCCAACTGATCCTGCAGCAAAGCCAATTCCGCCTCATTCGCTTCAAGGGTCTGCCAATATTCTTCGCTCTTCTGAAAAAGGGCCTGGTATTCTTTACGTAAATCAGGCAATCGACTCTGCGCCTCCCGCAACCGCTTGATCTCCCGGACGGATGCCAACTGCGCCTCGTTCTGAGTGAATTCGCGCGAATACTGCGCGACCGACTTACTCCTTCCATCACGCCACTGCGTCCATGCCGCAAGATCTTCCACGATCCGTTGCCGCTTCCCTTGGTACGCACGTCCCGCAGCGACATCTGCCCCACCATATGCGTTCAGTTGACGTTCCTCCTCTTGCAACGCTCTGATCTCCTCGTCCGCTTGGGCAATGTCAATGAGGGCGCGATAATAGCTCTCCGTGAGACGCTGGGCCCGCTCCGTGGAGGCCTTGAGCTGCCGTTCGATCACCTCCGGAGATGACGGATCAAACCGCTCAAGCCGTGGACTCCCCGCCGCATCCGTGGTCGCAATGAACCGGCCGGACTCACGTGGCTCAGCGACCTCTTGAGCCGATTCCCCTCCATCTCCGGAATACGCACCCCTCAGCCCCTCAACGGCCGTCGCGGTTCGCTGCCGCGCTTCCCGAACTACGTCCCCCGAAGGGGACGGCTGTCCTGCCGCCTGGCCTTTTTCCTTTGCATCGAAGGCCTGCAGCAATCTCCCCGCCTCGGCTGGGTTGACGAAAATACGGTTCTCCGTGCGCATAAAAAAGCTTTCCCGAGTATAGCACACCCCACAAATGAAAAAGCGCCCGATCTCTCGAAGCGCCAGATGTTAGACCTTGGCCGACCTGCCCACGGGGAACGACCCCGTCACACCCCGCAACCGCCGCGCGACCGTGGACGTGGCCGCGATGAGCTCGTCGAGGCTCGTGTCGAGACGGTCGTGCAGCGACCGTACCGCGACGATCGCGGCTTCGGCCGGCGGCTCCTTCAAGGACGCGAAGGGGCGCAGCAGCGTGTCGTGGAACTCCTTGGCCTCCTGGAGCGTCCGCCGGATCCGCTCCAACAGCTCACGCCGCGCCTCGTCCATCATCGCAGCACCTCCCGAACCCTGCTCGACGACCGCGAAGCTCGCCGTGAGCCGGTGCAGCCGGGCGAAGAAGTCGCCGCGCACCGCGACGCGGGCCTGATAGAACGCCCAGGCCGACACATGGTGCTGCTCGAAGACGAGCAGCCGGTCGCGCAGGACGTGCAGCCCCTCCCGGTCGCCCGTCAGCGGGACGCCGGCGTCATAGCGCACCTTCCAGGCCGCGAACCCCTCCTCGAGGGGCCGGACGGCCGCGTCGGCCGAACCAGCCTGCGGATGGTACCCCTCGGCGACGAGCGCCTCCAGGCGCCGCTTGCTGGACGCGATCCCCCGCTCGACGAGCCCGCTGAGCGACTTGAGGGTGAGACGCTGGCGTGCCCGCTCTTCGAGCCCGTCGATGTGCTGCCGGAGCTGGTCCTCGACGCGCAGGCTGACCTCCCTGGCCATGCCCCACGTCTCTTCGGTGGCCGTCTCCTCGTCGAAGGCGCCGAGGTACTGCAGCATGCCCGGGCGCTGCTCCTCGACGTCGGGGAACTCGAGCCCCGGCGCCGCGAGGCGCTTCATCCCGCGCTCGATTTGCGCCACCAGGCGGTCGCGGTAGACCCCCTTCTGGGCGCGGTAGCGCGACAGGATCTCCTCGCAGGCCGAGCGGTCGATCCGCTTGGCGAGCGCCTCGAGGTCGACCTTGAGCGCCTCGATGAACACGAGCTCCGTCTCGGCCGCGCGGCGCCGGGACGGCTGAGGGTCCTTCTCATAGCGCCGGATGGCGTCCTCGTAGGATTTCCAGTGGCGCTGGACATCGCCCGTGATCTTCCCCTCCTCCACGCGCATCTTCTGCGTGAGCAGGCGGAGCACGGCGAGCAGGTGAGGATCGGACACCGGAAGCTCCGGCTCGTCCGGCCCGTCATCCTCCCCATCCGCGTCAGGCCCCTCTCCGCGAGCGTCGTCCGACAGCTGGAAGCCGTCGTCGACCAGTTGTGCCTGCCTCGCGAGATCCTGGCGCGCCGATCTGATCTCGACCCGCAGGCACTTGCCACGCCGGACGACGGCCGCGAAAGCGCTCAGCTCGTTCGACTTCTCCTTCTGCTTGAGCATGCGACCTACCCACCAGCCAGCGCCAACGACCATGACGAACAAAACCAAGGCTCCGATCCACATGACGATTACCTCCTGGAACTGCTTCCCGCCAACAGAGGCGGGGTACGTGCACCGTCACATGAAATAGGGTTTTTGTCAAGGGATTTAGGGCGTGTATAAAAGCGTATAGCGACAAGGAAACCTTTCTTCATCTTACCAATACAGAGCAAAAAGAGCCCTTATTTTGCTAAAGAAAGGCCTTTTGTAAACACACAAAATACTGCGCCGCCCGAAAAGGCGGCAGAAACAGATTAGCCCCCAACCCGCACCGTAATCACATACGTCAAGCTCCGTGCCTCATCACGTGACGCCTGCACCTGGTATTTCACGCTCCCCTTCTCGTACGACAGGACCGCATTGGCCGCATCCGATAGGTCCACCATCTTCGTGAACCCGTTCGCCGCCATCACCCCTTCCGCCCATGCCTTCACCTGCAACACCCCATCCCCCGTCTGCTGGTTCACCGTATACGAGTTCTGTTGCGTGTCATGCAACGCCGCCTGCGTCCGCGCCCCCGGATACTTCGGAAAATCCGCCGGAAATGTCGCCGGAATTGCAATATCATCGCCAAATGCCACCGCATCCCCCGTCCGCACATCCGTCCCCCGCACCCCATTCTCCGTCACCTCCACCCCGTTCGTCATCCCACACCCAGAAAACACAAACCCACCCAACAACAACGCGACGACAAAGAGGCGAGGGGAGATGGAGATCATATGCATGCATGATAGAAAAGCATCAAGGAAGAGGCAAACGCCCACGTGATGACCAGTCAAATATGAGTTCATCCCTCGCTCTAGCCTCTTTTAATCTTCTTCACATCTTTTCCTTCCTCTATAGATCCCCTAGCCCGCTGGAGCGGAAAAGGGCGTCCAGCGAGGCGTCAGCCGCACCCCTTCTTGCCTAGCAAGGCTCACCCTTGTTTTTTATATTGCCCCTGCGCAAGCAGAAAAACCCTCTCCAATTCATCCAACCGTTCCGGCGCCGGATCCGCCAGGGCCGCCATCGCCGCTCGCCAAACCTCCCAACTCCGAACACCTTCTTTCGAAGCCGTCAGCGGCCGATACAGCTCTCTTTCCTCAAATAGTCCAAATTTCTGGGTCGCCCCTAAATCCCACTCGAAGTTATTGACCAGTGACCACAGCAGCATCCCTTTAATGGGAATACCCGCCCGCTTCGCCAGTAAAATATGGCGCACCGTTTCCAGGATCCAATACGGCCGACGCCGATCATGCGTATCCGAAAAGCCAAACTCCGAGACAAAGATCTCCTTCTGTGGATACGCCTTATGCATCTGGGCAAGCACGGTCGCGACCCCTTCTGGATGGATATCGCCGAAGGCAGGATGGTCTCCGTATACGCGATCCTTCCGGCCCGCCAGCAGCGGCAGGGTCATGCGGAAATAGTAATGCAGCCCCAAAAAGTCAGAATACATCCCGTTCCGTTCAAATTTGTCGGTATAATATTCATCGAATTCATGCACTACCCCACCAAACAGGCCGTCGAAATGCTGCCAGTTATAGCCCACCCCGACCTGCGCTTCCCTCCCCATCCCATAGGCCGACTCCTTTGCCTCGTGGAGAACCATGTCGTGCGCTTCCACCATCTTCCCCAAGACCCGTTTCGCCACCAACACCCCTCCCCGCTTATAGGGCGGGAAAACCCCCATAATATAGCTATTGAAGAGGGTAACAGCCGGCTCGTTGAAGCTCATAAAATACTTTGTCAGCCCTTGCGCTAAAAAGTGATCCTGCGCCCGCACATCCAATCCGACGGACTGGAGCGCAACCCGCACCTGATCGGTATCCGCCAAGCACCGGAAGACGTTCTCAACATAAAAACGGAAATGCCGCGCCACCTCCGGATGCTCCCAGCCGCCATCACGGATATCCCCATTCCGATCGGTTTCCAATAGGTACGTCGGCATCGTGAAATGATGCAGCGTGACCATCGGCTCCAGCCCACGCGCCCGAATCAATGCCAATGCCTTAATATATTCCCCCATCAGCTCCTGGTTGAATTCAAACGGTGACGGGCACAACCGCCCAAAATCAAAGGAAATTCGCAGCATGTTATCGCCCAGTTCCCGTGAACGGTCGATATACGCCTCCTTCCTGGGCAAGAAACGCGGAAAATCCGCCTCATCTTGCGGCGGAGTGACCCGCGACGGCAACCCGTCGCGGTTGGCCTGGATTTCGATCTCCCAATCCGATGCCGGTGGCAACGGCCGTCCATCAGGGCCATATAGAATCGGTTCCGACTGCACGTGCGAGCCGACCGAGGTCCCCGCATATTCCAAGACCCTTCCTCGCTCACCCAAGTCAGAGATCACGTCACGAAATGAATCTCCGCCAGACGAAAAAGAACGCTTACTAGGTCCTGTTAACAAATCTTTTCGCTCTGCTATGATATTTTCATGCTCACCG
>CAYYTQ010000013.1:29296-31103 GCA_964474805.1 uncultured Gammaproteobacteria bacterium | reverse complement strand
CTGATCGGCCGCCTGAGGGAGAGCCCGTCAAGCGAACGGCAACGGCTGAGCGCCACATACGCCTGGCCGGTCGTGAACGCCCCGTCGCCGAGGTCGATCGTGACCCGGTCAAAGGTCTTCCCCTGGCTCTTGTGGATCGTGACGGCCCAGGCGAGCTTCAGCGGGACCTGCGTGAAGCTCCCCACCTTTTCCCGGTCCAGCGTGTTCGTCGCGCGGTCATAGCCGCTCCGGTAGACCGTCCAGGTATGGGACGAGATCGAGACCGTGCCTCCCTCATCAAGGTTGACGATCACGGACGGCTCGGGAGCGGGAGCCTCCGCCCCCTCCACCGTTTCACCGGTCCCGCCTTTCGCCGCATCATTGAACCCGACAACGTACCCGAGGCTCCCGTTTACATACCGGTTGGCCTGGTCATTGCACAGGCACATGACGCGGGCGCCAACCTTGAGGCGAAGCTCCGACGGGGCGGGAGCCTCACGCTCCGGGAAATCGCCGGTGAACGTTCCCCGAAACGTCTCCTCGCGACCGCGGAGCCGGTCCAGGCGCGTACGGTTCGCCTCGTCCGCCAGGGCGTTTACCGACGTCAGCGTGATCGCGTCCCTGTCCTGAGAGGCCCCGACGCGGGCATTGAGCCGCGCCAGCTCGCCCTCGCTGACCGTCTTGTCGCGCACCCCATTCAGGAAGGCGATGAACGCCGGATCGGACTGGCGATAGACCGTCTCGAGTTCGACGAACGAGACCTCCCCCGCCGCAAGCAATTCCCGCATGACGTGCGAGGCGAAAAAATACGGGGAATCATAGAGCTGCGAAAAGGCTTCGCGCTCCACGGAGGCGATGACCGGCGGGAGCTGGTACAGGTCGCCGATCGCGACGATGCGTAACCCTCCGAACGGGCTCGCGCTTTTGCGGATCGCGCGCAGGAACTGGTCCATGCAGTCGATCAGGTCCGCGCGCACCATCGATATCTCGTCGATGATGAGCAGATCGGCGTTACGATAGATCCCCGGCTCGATGGCGAGGCTGCCTTTCTTGCGCGCGTCCTTGACCGTGATCCCGGGCGAAAAGCGAAAAAACCGGTGGATCGTCTCCCCGTCAACATTCAGGGCGGCGACGCCGGTCGGCGCCAGAACCGGGGCGATCAGGCTCGTCGTTTCCCGAAAGTGCTTCAGGAGCGTACTCTTGCCCGTTCCGGCGCGACCCGTGATGAAGGTAAACGGACCGCCTTCCAGCATCAGGCGGCGGGCTTCGTTGAATTGGGTCGTTTGCTTGAGCGGCATGTGCGAAACGGTAGCAGCCGGTGCGGGCGTTGTCAGGGCGAATGCGGAGCCGTCACCAAACACGCGCCCGAGCGAGCGCGCGGGCGGAACAGAAGCGCTCCGCATCCCCACCTGAAGCCGCTGGGGCATCGTTGGGCGATGCCCCCCCATAAAACGCGGGCAAGCGCGACGGTGGGCGCATCCACAAGACCCGCGTCCAGCCTGCCGGCATGAGGCCATTTCCCATCACCGCCAGGAGCGCGTACGATGGAGACAATGCCTATGGACACCTATTCTTGGTACGCCGAGCTCATCAAGCCGAGCTGGGCGCCGCCCGCCTGGATCTTCGGTCCGGTCTGGACGGTGCTCTACGCGATCATTGCCGTCAGCTTCGGCACCGTCTTCTACCAGGCGCTACGCAAGCGGATCCCTCGCGTTCTCGCGCTACCTTTCGTCCTGAATCTCGCCTTCAACGCCGCCTTCACCCCACTGCAATTTTGGGCACGAAACAACGTCTTGGCAGCGATCGACATCTCCCTCGTCCTCATTAC
>CAYYTQ010000013.1:0-29196 GCA_964474805.1 uncultured Gammaproteobacteria bacterium | reverse complement strand
CTGTGTGCGGAGCTGCTTGAAGGAAAGCGGCGACCCTGCTGCTTCCCTGGGTGCCCGCATCGATGATGCCGTTCAACGGCATAACCAGTGAAACCCCAGCGCATATTCAGCTTCACGATTTCCTGATAGATAAACTCAACTGTATATTACCACGGGTCCCCGAGCTGCATACCCGGGCACAAACACGGAACATCGATGACTTGCCAATGGTTGCGAGAATATCTTCTACTTGGAGAAAAAACCATTCAGAATCTTAGCACGCCTAATCATTCGCCATCATTCGCCTTCTCGCCGCATAGCCCCACCCGTTTCTTGCCACCTCCCCGAAACCATGACACTCTTGCCCTGAATCTTCTGTGTCTATGACCCCCACCATCCTCACCGGCGACCGCCCCACCGGGCGCCTTCACCTCGGTCACTACGTCGGCTCGATCCAGAACCGCCTCCGTCTCCAAGCCGAATACGGCCAGGCCTACTACATGATCGCGGACGTCCAGGCTCTCACCGACAACGCCGACAACCCAGAAAAGGTGCGCGCGAACGTACTTGAAGTGGCGATGGATAACCTCGCCGTCGGCCTCGACCCTGAAAAGACGACGTTCTTCATCCAATCGCAAGTCCCAGAAATCGCCGAGCTCACCGTCCTTTTCCTCAACCTCGTCACCCTCGCTCGCTTGCGCCGCAACCCGACCGTTAAAAACGAGATGCAGCAGAAAGGCTTCGGCGAAGACGTGCCGGCCGGCTTCCTCGCGTATCCCGTGAGCCAGGCCGCCGACATCCTCGCCTTCAAGGCGAACCTGATCCCGGTGGGCGATGACCAGCTTCCCGTCATCGAGCAGGCCAACGAGATCGCCGCCAAGTTCAACGCTCTCTACGGCGACACCTTCCCGAAGATCGAGACCGTCCTATCCGCGACCTCACGGCTCGTCGGGACGGACGGCAACGCCAAGGCCAGCAAGTCGCTCGGCAACGCCATCTCCCTCAGCGACACGCCTGAAGAGGTGAAGCGCAAGGTGATGGCGATGTATACCGATCCGGGGCATACGCAGGTCGACCTCCCGGGCACGGTCGAAGGCAATGTCGTCTTCACCTACCTCGACGCATTCGATCCGGATACCGCCGAAGTCGAGCGCCTGAAAGACCGCTATCGTCGCGGTGGGCTCGGAGACGTCGCGATCAAGCAGCGGCTGATCACCGTCCTCGAAACCCTCCTTTCTCCCATCCGCGAACGCCGAAAGACCTACGAGACCGATCCGGCAATGGTCACCGCCCTTCTCAAGGCCGGGACGGCCCGCGCCCGCGAGCAGGCAGCGCGCACGATGGCAGAGGTGCGGAAGGCGATTGGGATCAACTATTTTTGAGAAAAGCCCCTGGATTTCCACGGGTTTTCCTGTTGTCGCGATATTCACGACGAGTGACCGCCTCCCCCAGCGCCCCCGACGTATATGCCCATCTTCCTCATCTGCGGCTATGGCATCCCCGCCAACCTCCGCACCGACCAGAACTACCTCACCTACCTCCATCTCGCCTTCAACCATGTCTACGATACGGCTGCCGGTCAACCCGCGACGATCATCCCCTGTGGCGGCCCCACGAACTGCACCCCGCCGTACGAGGGCACCGAAGCCGAAGCGATCGCCGGCTATTTCCGCGAGCTGATGGACCGTGAACCCGTCCGTGCCCAAACCGCCGGCTGGATCGTGCGCCCAGAGACGCGCTCGCTTTCCACGCTAGAGAATTTCGTTTTCGCGAAAGAGCTCATCGGAACGGAAATGCCCCTTCAGGACGTGACGGCCTTCTGCGAAAAGACGCGGGAGAAACGGGTCACGACACTTGCCGCACGGGTGTTCGAAGGATCGACGGTCCGTGTCATCCCCATCGATTTCGACCAATCGAAGAACCGCTACTTGGATAAGGCCCTCCTCCAAGAGAAAGAGGCCTCCGGGATCAAGGAAGGCCTCTGGACGCTCGATGATCCCGAGCGTCTCGCCAAGCACCACGCCCTCTTCGAACAAAAACTCGCCTTCCTGCGCCGCCGTCAGACGGAAGGGCTGAGCCATGTGGATGCGGTGAGAGAATGGTCCCTGCACGGACAAGAGATCCTCCGCGAGCTGATGCCGGACCATCCCTTGTTTGAGGAGCGCACGTGAAAGCCCTTCTCCAAAAATGATCAAAAAACGCCTAAAAAAATGGCGTTTTTTTCAAAAGAAAAAGGCCAACGGAAGCGTTGGCGGGACCGTCAGACCGGCGCGAGCACGGCCGTGACCTTGAAGCGGGTAAGGATGGGCTCGATCGCCACAGGCACGGGCCGATCCGCCGCATGAATCGCCTTGACCCGACGAAAGACCGTGCGCATCTCTTGAGTCTCGATGCGGAACGCAGCGGCACCGGGATCTGGGTGCCTGGAAGAGAGCCAGCGAGAGGCCGCCCCGGCAACCAGCATTTCCCCATCAACCGTCACCACACCGGTCTCGCGGGAAGCGAGGAGGAGATCGTTGGTCCAGTTGCGGACGACCTGAAACGCGTAGTCGAAGAGGAGGTTCCGCACCTGCTCAGCAGACGGCTCGGGAGGATGCTTTGCTCGCCCGTAGAAGGCAGCGCACCGCTCCTCGAGATCGGCGGCCGGCATTTCGGCGACGAGGACTTCCAGGGCAGTCTCACCCTCCGAAAATGCGCGGAATGCCCGTTCGGCGTAGCCCTCATCCGTGACAATCCGATCCTGCGCATGGTCCAGCCGGATGAGCTTACGGATCACTTCAGGGTCCTCTTTGGACAGGTCGATCGGCTCACTGAGTACGGTGACCAGCCGATCGCGAAACATCTCCTCGAACACGGGCAGGAACAGCCCGGCGAGCGCGGCGAGCGCCATCCGGACCGGATCATGAGCGGACTCGACCGAAGCAGAAATCGCCTCGCCCGTTTTTGGATCGACGTGCATGGCCACCCTCCTTGGAAAACCGTCTAGCGCTATTTGAACAAGAAAGAGCTGTTCCGTCAAGGGAATAGAGGGAGCCGAACATGAAGAGGCGCGCCTCTCGCTGCTCTTGCGCAACGCTAGGCATGATCCCTAGACTAAAGCCAATAATCCTTTTTCTTTTCGTATGCCCGTTAACGGTTTCGCGGTCCTCATCGCCTCGGTCCTGCAATTCATCTTTGGCGCCATCTGGTACACCCCCATCTTCGGCAAGGCCTGGGGCAAGATCCATGGCTTCGACGCCTACAGCAAGGACGAGCAGGCGCGGATGATGAAAGACATGTGGCGTCCGCTGCTCGGGCAGTTCCTGGTGACGATCCTCACCACGTCTGTCCTCGCGCTGTTCAAGGCGCAATTCCCGGGCACGTGGCACGCCTTTGGCATCGCCGGGTTCGCCTGGCTCGGCTTCGTCCTGCCGACGCAGATCAGCGCGGTCCTGTTCGGCGGCACCAGGCCTGGCATGGTCCTGAAGAAGATCGTGATCATGGCCGGAGGCTCCCTCGGGTGCCTGATGATCGCGGCAGCCGTCCTGGAACTGATGTAATCTCCATGCGTTACGACAAGCTGGTCCGAGACAAGATCCCGGACCTCATCCGCAAAAACGGCGACGAGCCGATCACCCATATCGCGGAGGCGGACGAGCACTGGACGAGACTGAAAGCGAAACTGCAAGAGGAGCTCGACGAGGTCCTCGCCGAAACGGATCTGGCGGGCGAGCTCGCAGACCTGCTCGAGGTGATGCATGCCGTTTGCGCCGCGAAAGGCATTCCTTTTGAGGAGATTGAGCGTATTCGCTTAGAAAAACGGGAGAGGCGGGGCGGATTCGATGGGAGAGTGGTGCTCGCGGAAACGCGCGATCTCCCTTCCGACCCATCTCGACGTTCATGACGGCACCCCATTTAACCCGCATGCGTACCATCCACCCAACGGGGTCCTTCCCCACCGTCGCCGTGGATCCCCGCCTACGCGCGGGAGCTTCCCTCTCCTACAGCTTCCATGACACCCCCTTCGGTCGCGCGCTCATCGCCTCAAGCCCGGATGGCGTCTGCTTCATCGGGTTCCCGAATTCCGAGCACGAAGGGCTCGACGCGCTGAAAAGACGCTTCGCGCACGCGTCCCTTAAGCATGGCCAAGACGCCCGACAGAAACGCGCCCTGCGCCTGCTCCTCGAAAAGACCCCGGTACAAAAAGCCCTCCCCCTCCACCTCATAGGAACGCCTTTCCAGGCGGCCGTCTGGAACGCCCTGCTTCGCGTCCCACGCGGCGCGCTCACGACGTATGGAGCCCTGGCGCGCGCCATCAAGCGCCCGACCGCCGTCCGGGCCGTCGGGACAGCGGTCGGCCGGAACCCGATCGCCGTCCTTATCCCCTGCCATCGCGTCTTGCCGGCAAACGGGTCCCTGGGCAGCTACCATTGGGGACCCCGCCTCAAGGCCGCGCTCCTCGCCCGTGAGGGAATCACGTTTGCGAAAACAAAAAAGCCCGGAAGGGTTCCGGGCGGGGCTCACTTGGAGCCGTCAGCGGCAGGCGGCGGATCGTCGAAGGGGAAAAGGTGACGACCGAGGCTCATCGGCCGCGCATTGCTGACCACGCAGCGGAAGAGCGCCGGCGCAGGCGAGAAGAAGACCTCCCCGTCGGCCGCGACGTAGCGCTCGATCAGCCTGTGGTCGAAAAGGTTCTTGAGGCCGATGAGAATGGTCTCGGCTGGACGACCGCGGCCGAGGTTCCAGGTCACCATGGGCTCCTCGTCGAACAGCGGCGGCGGAGCCTTGCGCCAACGCAAGGCGAGTCGCTTGTACCACGGATAGCGGAAGTAGGTGTTGCGCAGCCAGCGCCAGGGGACGCGACGCCAGGTGCCCCCATGGGCCGACAGACGCAGCAGGATCTCGCCGACCCACTGCCCTTCCGCCTTGCCGGTGTGGACCTGGATGCGGCCCCGAAAATCGGCGGTTGAGGCCTCCGGGGCCTCGGTCCCGAGATCGAGCGGCTTCCCGTCGAGGAATGCATTGTGCGTGACCATCACTGCTCTCTCCTTGGCTAGAGGCGACGACACAGGCCTACACGGAATTCCCTCCCGCGTCAAGAGCGAAACAAAACCGCCCATCCTTTCGGGACGGGCGGTTTTCTTGATGCTAATATGCAGATGAAGAAACAGCCTCCCTGGCGTCGCAAAAGGCATGGATGCCCTCCACGAGGAATTCCGGCAGGGATGGGTGGTATTTGCGGTAGAAATCAGCGAAGCGCTGGTCCGCGAGATACATATCCCCCAAATTTCGATACATCTGCGGCGGACAGGGATAGAATCGCTCAATCCCGGCATGATGGTTCGCGATCTCCGCTTGTACCTTCGGATCGGTAGGCGCCTTGCCGGCCTCGAGGAAGCCGACAAGCGCCCTCAGGTTCGCATCCGTGGCGGCCTGGATTGCTTGCCAGTCCGCTTTCGTGAAGGCTTTCACGCGCTTCTGCGATTCGCGATAGGCGTCGGTCTTTCCCCAACGATCCTGCGCTTCGCGCTTGTACGCATCGATCTCCGCCTGGGAGAGCGCGCCGTAAAGGTCTTTGTCGTCAACGGGTTGATGGGTGGCCATATGGTCAAGGGTCGTCTCGATCGTACGGATCAGACGCGTGAGACGTTTTTTCTTGAGAGCCAACAATTCTTTTTGGTACGCCAAGGCCTCACGCGCATCAAAGCGCGGATGGTCGAGCAGTCGCTTGATCTCGTCCAATGGGAAATCGAGCTCGCGAAAGAACAGGACCTGCTGCAGCCGTGCGGAGTCCCCGTCGGTGTATACGCGATACCCGTTCGGACGGCGGCTTGAAGGCGTCAGCAGCCCCTTCTGCTCGTAGAAACGGAGCGCCCGCGGCGTGACCCCGGTGCGTCTCGCGAATTGTTGGATGGAATAAGACATAGCAAGGAAAGCAGGGCTTCCCTCGATTTACAGGGTAAAGAATAACGTTACGTCAAGGTCAAGAGGGTGCACGTATGGGACCGGTGCCTCATAGCCAGCTTTCTGCATGGGACGGCCCCGGGGCGACATGCGCCTTCCGTTCCTGTAAAACCTCGCAACCGTGTCTTGGCGTCGGCATGAACGAAGCCGAGATCGGAACGGGAATCGTTCGTCAGCTCGGGACGGATGGCTTATACTGCATCACATATGCGCATGCTCACTCGCCTCATTGCTGGTTCTTTGGCCTGGGTCGGACTCTTTGCGCCGATAGCCCACATAGAGGCTGCGGGATTAGGGCAACGGCTAGCAGGAAGGATCCTGTTGCAAGTGGAAGCGCGAGGCGAGGCGTGGTACGTCGATCCTGACAGTGGCAAGCGGTTTTTCTTGGGGACCGCAGAAGATGCGTATACGCTGATGCGACGAAAGGGATTAGGGGTGCGTCATGAGACGTTGTCACGGTACCAACGCCACGGGTATCCGAAGCGGCTGTCGGGAAGGATCCTTCTCGACGTCGAGGCGCGCGGAGAGGCGTATTACGTCGTGCCCGGATCCCTGCAGGGAATCTATCTCGGGCGAGCAAGCGACGCCTATGCGCTCATGCGACAATACGGGCTCGGGATCACGGACCGGCAATTGAGGCAAATCGCGATCGATCCGGAAAGCGCTCCCCTCCCGAACGCGCCGACCCAGGCGACGACCCCATCACAGCATTCGACGCCTCCGACGTCCGAAGCATCTTCCCAATCCATTCAGGCGAGCGCCCTTGAGCGCGAGACCTTTGAGCTGATCAACGCGCATCGACGTACGCTCGGTCTTGCCGACCTGCGCTGGAATGAGGCGGCCGCCGAGGCGGCGCGCACCCATAGCCGAGACATGGCCGATGGGACCGTACCCTTTGGTCATGCGAATTTTGAGACGCGCGCGGACCGGGTCCTGCAGGCGGTTGCTGCCGGTCGGATCGGCGAAAACGTCGCCGTGAACGCCTGGGAAGACCGACCCGCGGCGGCGGCCGTCCATGCCTGGATCCAAAGTCCGGGGCACAAGGCCAACATCGAACGCCCTTCCTACGCATCTACCGGGATCGGGGTCGCACAAAATGCCGAAGGTTCTACGTATTTCACCCAGCTATTCTTCGAATAAGCGCTACCACCCCGCCCTTGACAAAGGAAGATCATGTTCACATAATTCGCCCGCGTCACATTTCGTGCTACTTGGAGGCGCCAGACATGGACACCGACCAGAAGATGCGTCTGCTCTGCGACTTGTACACCGACATCGTGAACACGCACGGGGTCGGCTCATTCCAAGCCGATGAGTTCCGCGGTCGCTACGGCCACGTCCCGGGGTTCATCCGCAAGGCGGACACGATCGATCAGCTGAAGCGGGACCTCACCGCGGGCGGCACGGGACCCGCCACATGAGCGACACCCCCTCTCCTCGAGGGGCTTTTTCATAAGAATCCCAGACGCATGAGGCGCGGGCTCAACGAGCCTTCGACGCGGCTGCGCCCACAAACATCGCCGGACTGAGCTGCCGGTCTCTTGCGTAATAGAACCAGGCACGTCCCGTCCCGTCGCCGAGCAGGATTCCCGTCCTGCCGAATTGGAGGACGTCAAACGTTTTCAGGTCCGGACGCTGGGCCGCGGGCATATAGGCGAACAGGCGGATCAGGTCCGTGTCCGTTCCCGTTTTCGGGTCGATCACATGCAATTCGGTCGGAATGCGCCAGCCGCTGGAATGAGTGCCTTCGCGGCGCGCGATGAGAAGCTTGGTGGTCGTCGCGTCATAAGCGAGACGATCGAAGGTGAAGGCATACGTCCCGGTCGCAAAGCCACGCAGGGCCAAATCGATCCGCGCGCCGCGCGTTCCGGAACGCGTCACCCCGACCCCCGGAAGGTTCGCCTCCATGACAGGCGTCCAAGCGAATGGGACCGTGGGGCGAGGCGCCTTTACCTTGACGACGCCGGCATCCCATCGCTTCATCGCCTCTTTCTTGAAGGCCTGCGCCGCAATCTGCTCCGCCTTCTTTGAAAAGAGCCCAAGCGCGGAGATCACTGCCCGCTCCGAGGCGCCGCCACTCGTCCCGGCCGCGACCTGGGTCTTCCCCTGCGCGTACAAGGTCGTCGATCCCCCACCATCGAACATCATGGCCTCGTGCATGTCCGGGTACTTTTCCTTGAGGAAAGCGCCTAGCGAGGATCCCCCTTGTCCGAACGCGGGGTAGGATTTCCCTGCGACGACGATCAGATACGCCGTTTTCCGATCGGCGGAAATCCCGATCGCAGTGCGCGCGTTCTTGCCGACACGACGTTCCCACAAGGTGAACTCGTCGAATCCCTCTTTGGTACTTTGGTCCAAGACGGTCCCGTTCGAGAGAAACAGGGGACCAGCCCCTAGGGCGTGCTGGGGCGTGCACTTGAGGGCCCGCAAGGCCTTCAGATCGTAACGCCCGATATACATGGACTGGTCGGCGCACACGACGAACGTGCTGCGGTCATCGCGGGCGAAATACGTCTTGCCGTCGATCATCGCGACGTCCTCAAGGGACCCCCAAGGCCAATCGACATTGAAATACGAACCATTAATGGCGGCGAACGCGCCCGATTCTTGTGCGAGCGCCGAGACGGGCTGATACACGAACTCATCGCGGATCTTGCTCAGGTCGGCCCCCGGCCTTGCCGGCGTGAACGATCGGCGCGGCAAAATGGGACGCACGACGGTATCGCCGCCGGTCTTCAGCTCGATAACGTAGACATCCGTCTCGAGGTCCCGCCAACGATGGAGTTTCGCTTCAGGCGTGAGGACGGCCTGCTGGCTCGTCTCTGCCTCGACACCACCTTGCGCTTCCCACGCGAGCAGCCGACGGACGGCCAGGGCCCCATCCTCACGCAACAACGGCGACGCCGGAAGGATCGCGCCGCGCGTCCGAAACAGCAGCTTCAACCGATCCGCGGCAACCAAGGCGCCCTGGCGATTCGCAGGGAGGCTTTCCAGATCCGATGGCTCGACATAGCCCAACGGCTTCGTCTCGAGCTCCTGGAAGGCGAAAGAGCGGCGGCGTAACGCAAAGAGTTGCTGCATCGCCTCATCGCGACGCACGCGGTCGGCGCGTTCGGTCGCGGTCGGCACGCCGGCCCCCGTCAAGCAGCCACGAATGTTTTCCGGGGTCCAATAGGCGGTCGGACGGCTGCCCAACTCCGGACACGCATCCTCGGTCCGCAAGAACATCAGCATGCGGAACCACTCATCCGGCATAAGGGCGACCCCATACCCGAACGTCGTCGAGGCCTGCGGGACCAACCAGCCATCGGCAATGACTTGGTTGATTTCGGCGTATTCAAACGTCTTCGGGGTGACATCCGAAAAGGCACGCGCCGGAAACGGAAGCGCGGCGATTGCCGTGACGACGGCGACGAAAAGGACGGAACGAAGGGTCATACGAGGAGGGTACCAGACGCCCGATAGCCCGAAAAGAGCGCAAGATTAAGCCATTTTTCATGCCACGACCCAAGGATCACGCGTTTACAGCCACAACGGGGTATATTACCGTACCCAACAGACGGCACCGGCCCTATTCCGCCGCTTTCCACATGCTCACGATCATCATCCCAACCCTCAACGAGGAACGCGTCCTGCGCACCACCCTCGAGCGCTTGCGGGCCCTGACCGCCATCCCTTACGAGGTGGTGGTTTCGGATGGGAACAGCCGTGACGCGACCCTCGAGATCGCCCGCGCCCTTGCCGATCATGTCGTCGTATACCAGGGCACGGCCCGCCAGACGATCGCGAACGCGCGTAACCTTGGGGCCCGAGCCGCAAACGGCGAGTTCCTTCTGTTCTTGGACGCGGATATCGAACTGCCAAAGATCAACGAGGCGTTAAGCGACGCGTTAGGCGCTTTCGCCGCCGATCCGCACCTGGTGGCCGTGACCATCCCCATTTGCGTCCAAAAGGAACATGAGACCGTGTGCGATCGGCTCCTGTTCGGAACCGTAAACGCGATCCATCGACTGAACAATAACCTGCTCGGGACCGGTTCGGCCTCCGGCGAATTCCAGCTCATCCGACGTTCCGCGTTCGAGCGGGTCGGTGGCTTTCATGACGACCTGGTCGCGTACGAAGACTGGGACCTTTTCGACCGCCTCGGGGGCGTCGGCAAGACGCGCTTCCTGTCGCAGCATCAGGCCTTCCATACGGGCCGGCGCGCCCACAAGGTCGGACACCTGCGCCTGCTGATGACCTGGATCGGGAACGCCGTCTGGTTCAAGCTCTTCGGCCGGGCACTCAGCAAAGAATGGAGCCCCGTTCGATGACCCCTCCCTACCTGCCTTCCTCGCGCCGCTCGCCCTGATGACGGGCGATTTCCCATTTTTGGCGGCGGTCTTGCGGGGAGACGCGCCGGTCCTTACGCAAAACATCCCAATGCCGGCCCTGGAAGGCCGCAGCCTGGCCGAGCAAGGCCATGTGGTCACGGTCGGCATGGGACCGCTTCCCTTCCCAAAAGGCGGAACCGCATGTCCCGCACACGAACAAGGTGTCGTTCATATAAGAGAATCGGTGAGAGGAATAAGCGCCCACCTCTACGCACGGCTCCACATGAAACGGCCCATCGTTTCGCTCAGGTCAATGTCTTTTCACCGTAGATCGATCCGCGGGAAGCGTCAAGCTTTTTTGTCGTCCGCTCTCGGATTGACATGAAGGCAGTCCGCGTCTAGGCTGTCGTGCGTGCGGCTTTGGCCCCGTTGTTGACCCCCACCGACGGCACGCCCATCTGCACGGAGTTCGCGAGCTGCCACGAAGACACCGCCGAGACGCGTAAGGCGATCCGGCATGCCCTCAGAAAGGCGAACCACGTCATGATCGATCTCGCCCGGCTCGGACGCGACTTTCCTGATGCGCACGCCGCCAACTTCGAGGAACGGGACCCGTTTGGCCGTGGGACACGCCTCTGGATCCGACGCCAGCGGCGCGAGACGACCGCCCTCCTTCGCGAGCTGGGCCTGGCGGAAGAGAACGGCTCCCTGACCAGCATCCGCGTCTCGCCCCCGAACCGGCGCGTGACCTACACCGAACTCGTGCGCTGCGTGTCGGGCGCCATTGCCCACACCTACGCTCCCGACCCGGCCGCCGAAGCCGCCTGGCAAGACCGGACCGCCCCGTTCCGCGCCGTGATGACCGGCCTTACGCCCTGATCCCCCGTCGCTCACGACGGGTTTTTTGTTGGATGCCCGAACGGGAAGGGCTCGCGTTTCCGAAGGGACATGGTATAAGGATCTCTATGCCGATCCACATAACAGATGCCGTCACCCAGACCTGGTGGGTCATTCTCGCCTTATGCGTAGCCCTCCTGCTGACCCTACGACGAAAACAGGTGTCCGCACTGACCAAGGACGCCACCCATGAGTTGAAAGGCTTCGCGATCCTTGCCGTCCTCTTCGCGCACATCGGGTATGCGCTCGTCGACGATCCTCGCTTTTTATACCCGCTCTCAATTTCCGCCGGCGTCGCGGTGAACCTGTTCCTGTTCCTTTCGGGATATGGGCTTGCGCAATCGAGCGCACGCGAGCCGCTTTCGACCGGGGCATTTTATGTAAAACGCTTAAGGGGCCTCTTTACTCCTTTCTGGATCGTGCTCATCGGCGTCTTGCTCTTGGATGCGGCCAGCATCGGGCGGACCTATCCCGCCCCTGAGGTCGTCCAGGCGCTCTTCGGGATGTTTCCTCGCGCGGACCTCTACCAGAACATCAACTCCCCGCTTTGGTATTTCACGTTCATCATCGCGCATTATCTCCTCTTCCCAGTCGCATATCGAGCAAAACAGCCCATCCTCTCAGCCTTTTTCTTTGGCGCGATCAGCGTGGCCGTCTTGTCGATTTCCTGGGCGCCGCTTACAGAGGTTCTGGCGCTGTATCGGCTGCATGTCCTCGCCTTTTCGCTGGGCCTACTTGCGGCCGGCCTGGCCCAACGGTTCGGGGCGCAGCTTGAGCTCTGGCGGAAACGGATCGAGGATCCGCATTGGGCCACGCTCCTTTCGCGGACAGGATTCTGCTTGGCGCTCCTTGTTCCATTTGCCTTCCTCTCGCTCTATGCCGGGATCGGGCAAGGGGTTTGGCGCGAACAAGCCGTCAGCCTCGTGACCATGGGGATCGTCCTCGTTTTCTTTCTCGTGAAGCCGTTCGAAAGCGCCTTCCTGAAATGGCTGGGGACACGCTCTTATGAGATCTACCTTCTCCATTGGCCACTGCTCTCACGACACGACCTTCTCTACGGCTGGCTGCCGGCGAGCGCCGCGACGCTCGGATGGGTCGGGATCTTGGCTGGGCTTGGGGACGGATTGCGACGGCTTGCAAAAGCCCTGAATCCCAAAAATACCGCGGATCGGGCGGCGAGGTAAAGATAAAAAGGCTTATGTTAGGGAAAAAGTAAACGCCCCCCTTCTGTATCCCTCGTTCCCCTCCCGGGGAGAGCACCATCAAAGGATGGAGAGGCCGACATCCGAAACACGCATATCTTGTCCCTGTTAAGGGTTTTTTCGGTTTTCTTATTGACAAAACGCCCAAAAAATGCTATCATAAGAGACCGACCTGATGCGGGTTCTCCGCAAAAGACGCTCATCTCCATCGCATCCATCTACCCAGAAAGAAAAAACACCATGGATCACCTCATCGGCCTCATCCTCGGCACCACGACCACCACCGACGCCGAGGAGACGGCCATGGCCGAGCTTCTGAAGCGGATGATCCTCAAGAATGCGCGCGAGGCGCGCAACAAGCAGCTGCCTACGGGCACCGAGCTCTCGTGGGCCATCGCCACCCGCGCGGCGGCGCTCGCCTCCCTGGAGGAGTGCGCGCGCAAGGCGCTGAACCGGGCGACCGTACTCCGTGAGCAGGCGATCCTCCGCAACTTCTGCACTCCCGAGCGGCTCGCGCAGTTGAGCGAGAAGGGCAGGAGGATCGCCCTGGACAACCTGGCGATCACCGACCCGATGGCCTTCTGGCCCCTGGGCTCCGAGTCGCCGGTCACTCGCCTGGAGCACGCGATCGCCAACATGCGTACGCAGAACGAGCCCGTCTGCCGAACCCTCTTCAACGAGCTGGCCGAGATGCGGAGGGCCGGGCACGAGGCGACCCCGCCGATGGTGGAGGCGCGTGACCTGCTCACCCCGATCGTGCACGCCGCCGACCTCGACGAGACCGACAAGAGCGCGCTCCTGACGCTCCTCACCAAGGGCGTGCAGATGGAAACAACGGACACGGTCCCCCACTGGTGCTCGCGGCAGGTCAGCCTCAGCAAGCGGCTGCTCAACGAGATCGTGGTCGGCCGCTCCAGCTTCCGCGACAAGGGGCAGGACCTGGGCTTCGACACGGTGATCGGCCACATCCGCAAGGGCACCCACGGCACCATCACGGCGCCCAAGACCACTTCGCTGCGGAGCCACCCGCTCGGTGCCGCGCTCCAGGCGAAGCTCTGGCCGTACCGGTGACCCCTGGCCGGCCCATCCTCCCGAGGATGGGCCGGCGCTTCTTTTTTTACGTTCCGCATACGAAGACAATCGCTTGACAAAATGCCCGGTATTTGCTATCTTTGAATATCTTTTCGAGTCGAATCGGTTGACTCACGAAAAGCCGTCCTGGCACACAGGGCTAAAAAAGGAGACGGAAAATGGAAAACAACGGTCAACTGATCCAGGCCTACCTCGACACCAAGCGGGCAGGGCTGGAGCTCGACGCCCTCAACGTGCGGCAGCTCGTCGCACGCCTGTTCCTCGCGCAGCCGCGACTGCCGACGGAAGGGGAGGCCTACACCTTCCTCGCCCGCCACCAGGCCCGCCTCGCGAACGCGCAGGCGGCCCTGCGGACGGCCGTGCAGGCCGTCGAGGCAGAGCGCGACCACGCGCTGATCCACGGCTTCTGGACCGCAGAGCGCGTGGCCAGTCTCCCCGGGGCGGCCCGCCAGCTGGCGGACCTCGCCCTGGCCATGCCGGTGGCGGACTACCACCGCAACCTGCCGAACTACCCCATCGATTACATCAAGCGCGCGTTCGATCGCCTGCCCGAGATGGAGGACGAGGCTCAGAAGGCGCTCCGCACCGCCTGGGAGACCGAGCGCAAGCAGCGGCTGAACGAAAGCCGCCGTGCACAGGTGGCCGCCGCGATCGAGGCCGCGCGCCAGGCGCGGCTCGACAAGGCCGACGAGACCGACCTGCTCGCGGACCTCAACCGCCCGGAGAACGTCGAGCAGCCCTACAGCTTCCTCTCGTTCTTCACCGAGTCCGGCAAGGCCGTCAACGGGACGCTGGAGGCCCTCGGGCTCAAGAGCGGGCAGACGCTTGAGATCGTCGGCCGCGAGACGCGGCTGAGCGGCTTCTCGCGCGCGGTCGAGCACCTGCGGGCACACCCCGAAGACGCGTTCGGACTCGACTACGAGCGCACGTATGCCCAGTACGCACGCCACTTCGCCGCGAAGCAGGCGAGCACGGACCCGGCCGACCGCCTGTTCCTCGCGTTGCCCGACGGCAATCTGCTGAGCATCAGCGGCGAAGAGCGATTCGGACGCGAGGCAGCCTTCCGGCTCGCCGTCGACACCCTGGGGATCGACCCCCGCAAGGACGCAGCCTTCGTGTCGAAGCGCAAGGTCAGCCGCTACGGCGCCGGGTATCACTACTTCTACCCCACCGCCGCAGGCCACACCTGCATCATCAGCATCCCGGACCGGGAGATGCGTCCGGAGGTGTGGGTCTGCAAGGGCGACCTGGAGCTCGCCAAGCACCTCCTGGCAGAACGGGCCGATCCGGTGATCGGGGACGGGCCGGACGAGGTGAGCTTCGAGGAGTTCCGCAAGGGACGGGGGCTCAAGCCGGCGCTGGCCGCGGCGACCCGGAACCCCTTCCGCAGGCACCCCTTCTGCTTCGAGCGGATCGCGGCGCACTTCAGCGAACGGTGCGCCCTCGAAGAGGCCCGACAGCAGCAGTGACGCTCCTGGCCGCACACGACCTTCGTCGTGACGCGGCTTTTTTGTTTAGGATAAGGGAAATAAATATGAAGGATAGGCTCTTGACATGAAGAGGGATTCTTGCTATAAAAGGCTGTCCGGCAAACGACGTCGGAACATTGACGTCACGATAGGAGAGCAGCGATGAAGACCCTCACGGATCTCGGTAAAACTCTCAGGCTGGCGCAGCGGCGGCTCCCTATCGTCCGCCAACGCGCGGAAGAGCTGCTCGCGCAGGAAGGTGGCCAGCTCCTGCTGGCCCGAGCCCTCCGCGCGCTCGGCCGCTTCCCCACCCAGGGCGAGGCGGCGACCTGGCTCGGACGGCGCACGGCACCCCTGTTTGCTCTCAACGAAGAGCTCAGGCAGGCGAACGCCCGGCTCAACAGCCAGCTCAGCCACGAGCTCCTCCACGCCTTCTGGACGACGGAGCGTCAAGCGCTCCTCAAGGACCTCCCCAAGGCGACGGCTCGGGTCAATGCCATGCTGACCGAGCCCATGGACACGCCATGGAAGCACGAGCACGACCACGAGCGCTACACCAAGGACCTGATCTACAGCCTCGACCCCGACGGCGTGCACGGGCTCGACAAGGCCTGGCGTGTCCTCAACGAGCGCCGATCCGCCCGCTTCCCCCGGCAGCAGGTCGACCTGTGCCGCGAGCTCGTGCTCGCGGCCAAGCTCGACCGGCTCGACGAGGCCGCCCTACTCGAAGAGATCACGATCGCCCCCAAGGAACTCCGACTCTACGGGGACCAGGAATTCTTCCGCAATGACACGGCCGCGCGCCACCAGATGCTGATCATGCTCGGACTCGAGAGCGGCGGCGAGCAGCGTGAGTCGAAGCGGCTCATCGTGAGCATCCCGTCGAACACTGACCCCCTCGGCACGTTCACGAGCGAGGAGGCGTTCCGACAGCTGGTCAAGCATCCGGACGCCCGGCTCGAGACCCCATTCGAGTTCGCGGCGCGCACGGAGCGCCTGCCCCGGCTGGCGCGCAACCTCACGTCAACTGACGAGCTCGACGACGTGACCGTCCTCATCGACGACACATTGGATAGCGGGCTCCTGCGCCAGGCCGGGCACGACAACCCGTTCATCCGCGAGGCGATGTTCCGCTTCTTCGAGGCGATCGGTCTCGACCCGCGCACGGAGGCGGCCTTCGTGACGGATGGTCGAGAGGTCGGATCGCGCCGCTACTCGGGAACCTGGCACCTCTACCCGGTCCCGGATCGTGGCTACGTGCTCGCGCTGGGGATGGACCAGTTCGGCGCGGGCCGCCTCGACGCCTGCAAGGGCAGCCTGGATACGGTGAAGGCAAGCCTCGCGCACCACCGGATGGTCTACTACGTCCCGGGGCGCTCGGATGCGGACAACCGACGCCTCAACCGCGAACTCGACCCGGCCCCCGACCGCAACCCGAACTTCTTCGGGGAGTACGCCGCCCTGTTCGATCCCGCCAAGATCACCGAGCAGTACGCGCTCCGCGAGGAGCTCCTGGCGAAGGACGTGAAGCCCTGACCCTCTCGCCGTCCGGCCCTCCGGACGGCGATTTTCTTTTTTTCAGGGACCGGGCGCCACGTGGCCGGGATGCTTCTTTCCCAAATGTGCATGTAGGGGTAGGCTTTAGGCATGCCCACCCCGCATCCTGCCATTACCCTCAATACCGGCGCGGCGATCCCCGCGCTCGGCTTTGGCGTCTACCAGCTCAAGCCCGGTGAACCCACGCGCCAGGCGGTGCGCTGGGCGCTCGAGGCGGGCTATCGGCACATCGATACGGCCTCATTCTACGGCAACGAGGCGGACGTCGGACGCGCGATCCGAGAAAGCCAGATCCCCCGTTCGGAGATCTTCTTGACGACGAAGCTGTGGCCGACCGATTTCTTGCGACCCGCCAAGGCCCTAAAGGAAAGCCTGCGCCGGCTCGAGACCGACTATCTCGACCTGTATCTCGTCCATTGGCCCTTCGTCGGCCGCGATCGGGCCTGGAAGGCGCTCGAACAGGCCTCTGCGGACGGGCTGGCGCGCGCGATCGGCGTGAGCAATTATTCGATTAAGCAGCTTGAGGACCTGTTCCGGAAAGCAAGCATCGTGCCCGCCGTGAACCAGATCGAGGTGAGCCCGTTCCTGTCGCAAACGGAGGTGCGTGCGTTCTGCCAGGCGAAAGGGATCGTCATCGAGGCCTATAGCCCGCTCACCCGCGGCAAGAAGCTGCTGGACGCGCGGATCGCGGGCATCGCGGGCGCCCACCAACGGAGCCCGGCACAGATCCTGATCCGCTGGTCGCTGCAACACGGCCTCGTCCCGCTTCCCAAATCCGCCAAGCGCGAGCGCATCATCGAGAACGCCAACGTGTTCGACTTCACGTTAAGCGACGAGGAGATACGGGCCCTTAATGCGTTGAACGCGAATTACAGCGCCCTTTTCTAACGAAAAACAGCCCTAGCGGCTGTTTTTCGACCTACGATTGCTTCTTGAACGCGACCTTGAACACCGGCTCATACTTGACGTCATTCTCGTCGGTCACCTCGATGGATTCGCCCTTCATGAACTTGTTGAGGGCGAGATCCGTGAGGAGCTGGGTGTCGGCCTTGAGGCTTTGGGTGATCTTCTCGACCTTCTCAAATTCGGCGGCGAACTCCTGCCGGATCTCGGCCTCGATTTTTACCTTCTTCGAACGCGCTTCCTTAAGCTTCTCGAGCGCGTCCTGGTACGGTTTCGACTGGGCGAGCACGTCGCGATACGCCTCGCTGATCTTTTTCTTCTCTTTCTTCTGCTCGCGAATGCGTTGCAGGACGTCGTTGATGGTAGGCATAGGGCGGATGGGAGGGATGATAGCACGAAGTGAGGATGCGGTTCTAGCAGGAGACGAATCACGCGTTCTCACCGATCTTCCCTTCTGCCTCGGTCGCTACGGTCTCCGTATCGGGCGGGTATGTCGCGAGTGCCGTCCGCCCCTCTTCCCACTCCTTCAGGATAGGATCGATGAAGGCCCACATCGAACGCAGCTCTTCCGTGCTCACGAAGAGCGTCTGGTCGCCCTCGATCGCGTCGAGCATCACCTTTTCATATTCTTCGGTGTATTGGACGCGCTTCGAAGCGTCGCGCAAGGTGAAATCGAGCGAGCGTTTTTCAGTTTTCCAACCGTATCCCGGTTTTTTCGACCAAAGCTCCACCGTGATCCCCTCGAGCGGCTCAAGGGAGATGAGAAGCCGATTGCGCTGGTGAGGTTCCCCCTCCGGACACAGGCACGGGACCGGATGACGGAACCAGACTTCGACCTCCTTGCGGGCGCGCCCCAGCCGCTTCCCCGCCTCCAACCGGCACGGCACGCCTTGCCAACGCGGATGGTCGAGGACGGTCTCGACGGCAAAGTACGTTTCGGTCTGCGAATTCGGCCGCACGCCGGGGATGGTGTGATACCCTTCGTACTGTGCACGGAACGTATGCATCGCGGTGACGGGACGGAGCGTCTTAAGCAGCGCTGCGCGCTGCGCACGGATCCCATCGGCGTCGAGGACGGAGGGCGCCTCCATCGTCACGAGGGCCAACATCTGGAGGAGGTGGTTCTGGCCGACGTCGCGGAGGGCGCCGACCTTGTCGTAGAAGGCGCCGCGGGTCTCGACGCCGATCGCTTCCCATAAGCGAACATGGATGCGCTCGATATGCTCGTGGCTCCATACCCCTTCAAACAGGTCATTGCCAAACCGGAAGACCAGCAGGTTCCGGATCATCTCCTTCGCGAGGTAGTGCTCGATGCGATAGATCTGCTCCTCACGGAACAGCTCACCCAAGAGCCCGTCGATCGTCTCCGACGTCGCCTGGTCCATGCCGATCGGCTTCTCGACCAGGATACGCGTCCAGCCGCCGTCTTCGCCGCATTCCTTCGTGAGGCCGGCGTCCGAGAGGTGGTGGAAAATGGGCTCGTAGAGGTCGGGCGGGACGGCAAGATAGAACAGCTTGTTGGCGCACGTCTTCCATTCCCCATCCACGCGACCGAGCGCCTCTGCGAGGCCGACGTACGCTTCCCCCTGGTCGAACGAGCCGCGCGCATAAGCAAACAACGCGGCAAACGCGGCGGTCTGCGCGTCGCTCGCGTTCAGGTCGGCTTTTTTCGCGATGAGGTCGCGGATATAGGCGCGGAAGGCCTCATCCGACTGCTCGCGCCGCGAAAACCCGACGATCCGGAAGAGCTTCGGCAACCTGCCCGCCACGAACAGGCGGAAGAGCGCCGGAACGATTTTTTTCGCGACCACATCACCGGTGGCACCGAAAATGATGAGGATGGTCGGATGGGAAGAGCTGGTCATGGTAATGGGAGGGTAGCAAGGCCGACGGCCGGGCGCCATGGGTTGACAAACGACCGATTTTTGATATGGTACGGCAAGCACCACCCCCATTCCCCACCCTCGAAAGGGAAAGCCCATGCCCGAGACCGATACGACTTGCCACGGGATCAGTTTCACGCGATTTCCCGCGGGCGCGAACCTTCTCCTCGTCACCTGTCCGGCGATGGCATTGCAGGCGATCATGTCGATCGCCTCGCACAAGCGCAACGACACGGAGCGGGTCAGAGAGCTGCTGTCAGACATGCTCATCCCGCTCATGGATGCGATTGAGGCCCAGCCGCGCCATGGGGTGCAGCGCGGTACCGCCGTACAGGCAGCCCGCCCGATCAACGCGGAACGGATCCCCTGGAGCTGGGAAGGCCGGGTTCGCATCGAGCGCCCCGACGAGCTCGTGATCGATGCCGAACGCGCCCTTTCGGCCGTCTCCTCGCGCCACCTGCCCGACGTGATCGGCGCGGACGCCTTCGCACGCGCCCACCCCTGGCTCAATCGGGCGCTCATCGATGCGGAAGACCGCAAGACGTTCATGGAGAACCTCACGGACCGCGGCCTCGAAGCGCAAGCGTACGCCCTCTGTGAGCACCGGACGGCGGACCTCGTGAACGGCGCGTCGATGGAGCACCGGGCGGCCTATACGCAAGCCATCGAGAAGCACGATGCGCAGGCCCGCATCAGGCTCCTGGCGGAAATGCTGCGGGCGCACCTAACGAACCCCCGCTTCCCCACGCTCGCCCTCGCCCTGCCCGACACGCACGGAAGCCTCACTTGGCTCGCCGACCTGCTCGACGGGCTGGTGGGCCAGGTCATGAGCGACACGACGCTGAGCATGATCCCCTCCTGACCCGCCACCCGGCGGGTCGTTTTCTTTCGCAAGCCCTTCCCTCTTTCCCCTCCCCGTGTGTACCATGCGCCTCATATGAAGCCTTCCGCTCCCGCGCTGCGCGTGGCCGTTGACGCCGTGATCTTCACCGTCCAGGACAAGCGCCTGCACGTCTTGCTGATCCAAATGAAAAAAGCCCCGTTCACCGGGCTCTGGGCCTTCCCAGGCGGGCTCATGGAACCTACGGAAACCGCCATGGACGCCGCCAAACGCATCCTCGAGACGCAAACGAACCTCTCTTCCGGCTACCTCGAGCAGCTTGGCACGTTCGACGCCCTCGACCGCGATCCCCTGGGCCGTGTCGTGAGCGTTTCCCATTTCGCACTCCTGCCCTGCGACGGCATCGAACTCAAGACGACCGACAAGTACCAAGCCGTCCGCTGGTGCCCCGTCGACGAACTCCCTAAGAAGATGGCCTATGACCACGTCCACATGGCCGAGGTCGCCTGCGAACGCCTACGCGGCCGCCTCAGCTACACCAACATCGCCTGGAGCCTCCTGCCCACGACGTTCACCCTAAGCGAGTTGCAACAGGTCTATGAGACGATCCTCGGCGAGACGTTCGACAAGCGTAACTTCCGCAAAAAGATCCTCTCCCTCGGCATGATCAAGCCCGTCGCCAACAAGCGCCGTCTCGGACACCATCGTCCTGCCCAGCTCTACCGCTTCAAGACGCAGGACCTCGCCTACGTGGAAATGATCTGATCATCGCACGACCGGCCTCAGTTCTGCCCATGCGAACGGGACCGAAAACGCGCGGCACCAAATCCAGACCTCGTCATGCCCCTCGACCGCCCAATCGAGGGGTATTTGATAGGCCTGTGAACCCTTATTGCCCTTGAGGGCCCCCAGGCGCTTGCTTTTATCGATCTCCCCATCCTTGCCGAGATACAGGAATAGGTCGGGACCGTTGGTCGCGACAAAATCCTCTTCCAAATAGACCAGGTCCTCCGTCGCCGTCCGCACGCGCAGCACGGTTCCGGTCGCCTGGTGGCCAAGCACGCCAACAAAGGACCCGCGCGTCGCGAGCGGTGGCGTCATCGGCGTCGAGGTCGAGGTAGCGGTGGTGACCGGCGTGGACGATGACGCCATCGGCACGCTCGCCTCACGCACTAAGGCGGGCGGCGGTTCCGCGACCACGCGATCATAGAACAAAGGCGAGAGCAGGTAGGCCGTGGCGGCGAGCGCAAGTCCGGCTCCGACGAGAAAGATGGGTTTTTTATTCATAACGCGAGGATTACGCCTGCTTACGGATAAACCGCTGCCCCAAATACTTCCCCAACCCGAACAGCGCGAACACGAAGACCACGAACGCCGCAAACAACGAAAGCCTGCCGAACACGCCCTCGATCCGCGCATACAAGTGCCCGAAAAAGTACCCGAGCGAAAGCATCATCCCCGTCCACACGATCTGGCCCAAGAAATTGAGGAACAGGTAGCGCCGGAACGGGACCTTCACGATCCCCGCCGTCACGAGAACCGCAAGCGCCAGGCCAAACCCGGTGGTGATTTTCGAAAAGAGCAAAATGAAGTCCTTATGCCGATGGAAGACGCGCGTGGCCGTGGCAACCGACGCCTCGGTGATGCTGAAATACTTCCCGAACCGGCGGATGAACGGCGTGCCGGAAAAATACCCTACGGCGTACCACCAGATATCACCGAGCAGGTCACCCAGCATCAACGCCAAGTAGGCCGGCGCCACCCGCATGGTACCGTCCTGGATCAGGAAGCCTGAATAGATGCTGACCATCGGCCCCTCGATGATCGCGAGCGGGATGAGCAGGACGTATTTGTAGAGCAGGATGGAGGCGAGGAGGGTTTCCACAAAAAAGAGAAAAAAGGCTTGAGAAGCATACGGCAAACGTGAGCCACACGACAGGCCGATCCGTTCGCCGGCCTTACGGAGAAGGTGGGCTGGACGCGATGCCCGTACGGCGGGCCTGCCTCCGCTCGAACAGCGCCAGGACCGTCACCGTCACCGCTCCGTAGACAAAACTGAGCAGCAGGTCATCGGCCGTATCCGCCGCCCCACCGGACCGTTGCGAGCCGAAGAAGACGTCTTCCAGGTGCTCTTCCAGCTCATACAAGACAGAAAAGGCCTCATGCGCCCCGAACGCCAGCAAGGCGACGACCCCCGTCGGTACGCGCCACCCTAATCCCGTCGCCAAATCCCCAAAGAATCGGAACAGGCCACCCGCCACCAACACGCCGCTGAACCCATGCGCGAACCGGTCATACCATGCGAACCCCAAATACAAGTGGAATACGTCCCCCATGAAATCGACAAGGATCAGTAGAATTGCCGCTAACCATACCCAACCCGACAATGCCCGCCCCACCCATCGCCGCATCGCCGCCTCGAATCCCCCCATCACGGCAAACACGAACGCCGTGCTGATCACGCGTCCACGCCAAGTATAATCGACGCGGGTTTCCAATACCCCGATGAGATTCAAGACTTCGAACACGAACAAGCCGACAAACAGCCCGACCCCCACCCATCGAGCCAACCCCTCCCAACGAGACGCCATAGGCATCGGCAGTAAGAATAAGGAACGGGACGAATACCACCATGCACCCGGAAACGGAACGGGCAAATGCGCATGCCGCCGATGCCATAAAACGGCGCCCCACCTATCCGCAAAGCCTTTATGCGCGTGCGGTTGCGTGATACACGACCCTTAGCCGTCCCAGGCCAATCCCCACCCGAAAGGACGCGGCATACTCCCCGAACATCCATCTCCTTCCCTGGATCAAGCGTGAGCTCGTCACCCCGATCCGGGCACGCGAGGCCACGACACTTCTCCTCCATGGCGACATCGGCGAGCTCATCCCATACCCCCGCATCGACCTCCCCGGATGGGGCGAGGACGTGCGCGGCTGTCGTCGCTCCGCCGACCTGCCATCCGCCGCCAAGGGATTCGTCGATTTCCTGCAGGAGGCCCTCAACCTTCCGGTAAGGCTCCTCTCCGTCGGCCCGACAAGCAAAGATAAGCCGTTTCTCCACTGACACGTCCAGGGAATTTTTATACAAAAAAAGCCCGTGATCACGGGCTTTTTTTCTTACGACGGCAAGGCGTCGCTCGGATATGTCATGGCCTCGCGCGAGCCGCTGACACTGTAGTCGGCAGCGGCGCGGATCTCGCTCCCGAATTGGTAATCGGTGTAGAAGGCGTCCGAGATGTCATCGATCTGACGATTCCAGGCGCTCCCGTACAAGGCCAGGGCCACGGCCTCGCTCGCGATCGGGCGCAATTGGCGGCCAGCCACGGCGTAGACCTTCGGATCCGTCTGGAACTTGACCAGCTTGACACCCGGCTTATAGGTGACGTTCGCGCCCAGTGGGATTTCCGCCAGGGCGGACGCGCTCACCACCCGCACGCCCGCGAAGTTCGTATACCAGGTGAAGTAGACCTTGTCATTGGAGAACGCATGGCGGCGGCCATCAGCGCCGATGTAATAGACGGCACTATCAGCCTGCGTCGCACGGTTCCCATCATCCGGCAACTTGACCAATGCGTGAACGCCGATACCGAGGCGGCTCAAGACATCGAGACGGGCCGTGAGGGCAGGAGTCGTCGGGAAGGTGACGGAACCCACGATCGGCGGCGTCACGATGGGCGACGTCGGCGCGGTCGGAGACGTCGGGGATGTCGGCGCAGTCGGCAGTGACGGGATGGACGGCGTCGTAACCGTAGCCGCATTGATCACGATCGTATACGTCGCAAATGCGCTGGCACCGGCGGCGTCATCAACACGGACTTGGAACGTGTACGTCCCGGCGACCGTCGGCGTACCGCTCACGATTCCCTCTCCCCCGTCAACCAGGAGACCCGGGGGCAGCTCACCGCTGGCAACGCTCCAGGTGTAGGGAGCCCGACCACCGGTGGCGCGGGGCATTTGGGGCGGGTAAGCCACACGGACCGTCCCAGGCAAGAAAGGCAAGCCGGGCGTGATGGCGAGCGGCGAAGCGGCCGCCGCGACCGTCATCGTGACGGCCTGGCTCACGCTGCCACCGGCGGCATCATCGACCTTCACCGTAAAGGCGTACATCCCGGCCGCCGTCGGCGTACCGGAAAGGGTACCGTCCGAAGCGAGCGTCAGGCCTGGCGGCAACTGGCTCGCATTCGTCGCGTGCATGGTGCGCGGCGCCGTTCCCCCACCGGCCAGGAACTGGTAGCGATAGGCGGAACCGACGGTCGCGTTCACTGGCGAGGCTTCCGTAAAGCGAAGGCTGATCGCCGGGAAAATGCGCATCGTGTACTCACGATAGCCGTAGCTGGCGACATCCGTAGAGGTTTGACCGGCGAGGGTGAAGACATACGTTCCTGCAACGGTTGGCGTGCCAGAAAGGACGCCCGTCCCGGCGTCAAAGCTCAATCCGGGAGGAAGCGTGCTCATCACATCCTCCTGCCAAAGCGAGGCGCCAAGACGAATCCCGCTCCCCGTTTCAAGCGACGCCTGCATGGAGAACGGCGTGCCGACCGTCGCGGATGGGATCGTGGCGGGAAGCATCACCAGCGAAGGTGCGATGACGTTGTACGTGTATACGCCTTCGTATGCTTCAGCGGATGGTCCGATCGCGCGGACCTTGACTTGATACGTGCCTACGGTCGTTGGAGCCCCGGAGATGAGCGCCGAGCGGCTCAAGCGGCTTCCATCAACATCGAGGCTAAGACCGGGCGGAACCACCCCCGCATCGGAAGTCGGACGCCAGGACCAGGTGAGCGGCGTCGCCGCGGAAGACGGCGCAACATCCAGCTCATGCCGAGCCCAAACCCCTAAGCGCAGCGGAATGGTAGCCCCGCCCGCGTAAGACGTACGCGCGTCGACAGAATGAGCGAATGCGAACAACACGACCAGCGCCCCAAAAAGGGAGCCTAGCCCCACAAGGAGGCGTCGGGTCAATGGGAAAGAAGAGAACGGCATAGATATAGGCATGGAGAATGATGAGTGTAGCGAAGCCAGCGCCGGTGGCGTTAATGATTCAGACCATCACGTTCACGTACCCTTGCCCGAACGTCAGGCAACGGCCGTCTTTGGCCGTATACCCCTTATGACGTAAGTATGATGCCAGATCTTACATGGCCGTGTCGAACGATCCCTGATATCATGATAAATATCGGCTATGGAAAGCACTTTTTTTGCGAGCGGGGGTGACCGGGCATCGGTAGGACCCGAACCATCCCCTGAACGTCAGGAATACCCCTCCTCCCTCCTTTGGGAGCAAGGGCGCGCTTATGCCCGCCAGCACGGCGAGGACCTGCGGACCGCCTGGGAAGATGCGTCCCTCGGGGCTCGGTATGGCGAGAGCCTGGTCCGCGGCAAGATGGACCGGTGTGCCGCGAATGCGGAAGCCTGCATCCAAAGCTACTTCACGCGGCGCGCCGCCACCGACCGGCCGCTCGCCAAGGAAACGAGGGTCCGGCAGCGCCTGGCGGAGCTCTTGCACTGGCAACAGCGCGCAAAGCAAGAAAAAACCGTCAAGAAGCAGCGGAAGTCCTTGAAGCGGCTGGAGGCACGCGTACGCCTTGGGCTGGAACCCGATACGCATGGCACGGTACGCGAACGGCGTGAGGCGCTCGCCCGCGAGGAACGGAAACTGGCGCAACTGCCGGTCGGAGCGGGGCCGGAAGACGCCCAAGACATCATCCGCCTTGAAGAGATGGCCCAGGAATACGCCTTGGAAGCCCTCGACGAGAAGATCCGCGCCGGACTCGTTCGGCCGGAAGCGCTGAACGCCTCGATCCTCCAAGAACTGGACCTGCTCGACACGCCGGATCGTCCGCTAGAATCCGTCCCGACTCCCCAGACGGCATCCCGACTCGAGCCCCTCGTGCGGCAAGGCCATCTCGAACAGCGCCATGCCCACGCTATCGAGCGCGCGGTCGCGGGGGTGCGGCAGGAGGTGGCGACCTTCATCGAGAAACGGTTCGTGACGATCCGCGAGGCGGAGGTGATCTTGGAATACGCCGAACGGTATGCGCTTGATTTCGTCCATGCCTTCGACCGGCGCTTTGGGCGGGACCTGCCGCAACAGCTCTTTACCGTGCTTCGCGATAACGCCCGCAAGGTGGCGTACCAGACGAAGGTCGACAAGCGCACCCTAAGCGGGAGCGACCACGGCGTGCGCCACATTTATCAAGGGAACACGGCCTTCGCCGAGCAACTCATCGCTAGCGCCGCGAAGGCAGGCGCCGACGTGAAGCCGCGTGACGCCGTTCTCGTGCGCCAGATCATCATCGACCACGACCTTGGGTATACGACCCCTGCCGCCCAGGCGAAGGACGGGAGCGGGGCCGCGAAGGACCACCCGTGCGTGGGCTGCAAGTACGTCGAGACGAACGCCGAATACTATCGCCGAACCTTTGGCGAGCACGGGCTCGAAGTGATCCGCGACGTCTTGCTCAACCATAGCTACCCTTCGTCGCTCTACGAAAACAAGCGCTCCGAACCTAGCCTGAAGCGCCCGTTCACGTATAACCGGCCGCTGATCCGCTCGGTCGTGTCGACGGTGGATTCGTTGGGCGTGACGGCGGAAACGAAAGCGATGGACCTGTTTCGCCACCCTGAGACGATCAGGGTCCTACAGGACGCGCGGCTGCACCTTGAGGCGGAAGGCGCGCTTTCGGAAGTGGCGCTTGCCCGTTTCAAGGCGGACATGAACGTCGCCATCGCGACACTTGAAGCCTCACGACGCGTCTCCCCAGAGCGCGCAGCGGCGTATCGGCAAGCCGTGGACCGGAAATTCGGCGCGGACGTCATCAAGAAGACCATCGGGCAATATGCGGGAATCGTCCGGTCGGTGCGCCTCACGCGAAACGAGCGCGGGGCCTTAGTGCCTGAAGTGCGGATGGACATGTCGCGGCTGCAGGCGCTGGTCGCGGGGACGTTCGGCGAGGAGGCGTCTCTCGCGGGCTTCAAGAAGGCCCTGGAAGCGTTCGGATTAGGGCCAAAAGACCTCGACGAGCTGGGAAAGGCCGTGGCGAAGCTGCGACGCGAAACGGATCCCGCCAAGCGCGCAAAACTGCTCGAGCGACTCACCTTTCGAAGCGAACGGGCGTGTTTCGTGATCGGCGAAACAGAGGCGCTCGGGTTCCGGGATGAGCGCGCGGAAGAATTCGCCGCCCTGCAAGGGTCGTTCGCGGCCCTCGCCGAAACATCGCCCCGCCAACAACGCCGCGAAGCCTTCCGGCAACTGCTGCGGACCGACCCGCCCCGACCGAAAGCGCTCGTCGAGGCCACCATCGAACGGTTGTCGGACCTCATTGACCGCGACGAGCCCCGCCAGGCCCTACGGCTTGCCCAACTCGCAGACCTCCTGCGTTCGCACGCGAACGACGATGACGGCATCGAGGCGCTTGAGGAGGCATTCCGAGGGCTCCTTTCCAAGGAGGAACGGGCACGCCTCACTCGTCCCTCCCCACCTGCCAAGGCTTGACAAATCCCCACAAACCGGCGTAGCTTGCCAACATCCGGCGGATGTGCCATAGTCGGGATGCCCGTACGGATAGTGTCATAATGACACGAACACAGGAGAAGACCCATGCGCCACGCCAAAGACAAGGACACCAAGGATGCCAACGACGCCGCGGGCACCACGCCCGGTTCGATGCTCCAGATGAGCGACGCCTGGCGCAAGAAGCTGCGCCCGTTCGCCGAGCACCTCGGGATCACCCTCGAGGAGGTCACCCGACGGCTGCTCGACGCCGAACCCAAGCTCATCAGTGCAGCGAACGACCGGGCCGCGCTGCAGATGGCGGACCCCGCCATCGTGACGGCGGACGACCTGAAGACGGTCTTCCACGACGCGGCGAAGGCCGACCTGAGCCAGGCCCTCCAGGAACTCCAGGGCGGGCCCCGTGCCGTGGAGGTGCCAGCGTCGGGCCGGATCGGCGGCGGGAAGACGCTGCGCGAGCCCGCGCGCGACCTGATCCCGGAGGCGCCGGAGAGCGGAAGTTTCCTCGCGGCGCTGGCCGCGACGACCAGCTTCGAGAAGGACGAGGCCCTGGGGATCCAGGCCCTCGTCGAGGCATACTTCGTGGGCAAGAACGGCCTGCACGGGCTCCCGGAGCGCCTCGTCGAGGTCATCCGGATCCGCAACGAGAACGACAAGGCACAGGTCGGCAAGGGCTACAAGGAGCTGCGCGACTTCGTCACCGCGCGCCGCTACGGCCTCGACAACCTGGCCCCCACGGACGACGAGCGGGCCCGCCTGTTCGCCAAGCTGAGCGAGCTGCACCGGGCGGTGGGCGAGTTCCACCGGTCGCTGGACGCCTGGAACCAGGAGACCAAGCAGGACCAGATGCAGCTGGTGAGGGCCTTCCTGCAGGGCCAGTCGCCGGAGTACCCGGACCCCGAGAGCGTGCTGCTGGCGTCCGAGACCCTGGCCGGGTTCCTGAAGGACGCCCTCTGCGGCGACGGGGGCATGACCGCCCGCGCGCTCGCCTACGAGGGCAGGAAGATCCGCGAGATGCTCGAGCGGGACGACCTGCTCAGCCTGCTCAGGGTCAACGACGTCGCGCAGATGCAGCAGGTCCTGAACTACAGGATCGACAAGGCGGCGTGCAAGATGGAGCGGACGGTGGTGCGCTACGTGCACGCGGCGACCTACCTCGTGCCGAACGCGGGCTCCCCCACCGAGATCGGGGAGCTGCTCGAGCAGCTGCACCGACTCGGCCACCAGCTGACGGGCTGGATGGCGAACGGCACCTTCCCCGCCGCACGCGAGTACGGCCGCAACCGGTACCCCCGGGCAGAGCCGGCGCCCATCACGGGCGGCGGGACTCCTTGGCCACCGAGCGCGCGGCGGAGCTGACCACCACCACCTGCTGAGCGCAGCGCTTCGGCGCCGGCTCAGCTTCTTTCTTCGAAGCTGGTTCCATGCGAACAAGCTTTGAATCAAAGGACAACCACCTGGCCTCACGAAAGGCCTCACCCAAGACGGAGGATCCCATGGGGTACGGAAGCAGCACCCGCTACGAGGAAACGTACAACCAGACGCGCGCGCTCTACTCGGACGACCAAGCGGAGCGCGCGCGCGCGGAGGCGGAGCGC
>CAYYTQ010000012.1:0-34556 GCA_964474805.1 uncultured Gammaproteobacteria bacterium | reverse complement strand
CCCTATCTCCCCAGCACCCACCACGCGACCAACAAGGAAAACGCGATCCGGTATACGCCGAACCAAGTGAAGTCATGCGTCCGGACATAGCGGAGCATCCAACGGATGGCCGCATAGGAGACGAGCGCGGACACACCGAATCCGACCAAGAGCAAGTCAATGCGGTCGGCCGTGAGGAGGGCACGTTGCTTCCATAGGTCATACGCCGCCGCCATTCCGATGGTGGGAACCGCGAGCAGGAAGGCGTACGAGACCACCGTCGCGCGCGGCAACCCAAGCGAAAGGCCGCCGAGGATGCTGGCCGCGGACCGCGAAACGCCCGGAACGACCGCCAGCGTCTGCGCGAGCCCGATGAGCGAGGCTTGACGATGCGTCATCTGCTCGACGGGCACGACCTTACCCTCCGGCACGGGACGGGCGCGGCGCAACCACCATTCGAGGACGATGATGAGGACCCCGCCGATCAAGAGCGCCCACACCACCACTGAAGGGCGCAGGAGATATTGCTTGACCAACCGGTATAAGAGGAACCCGATGGCCGCCGTCGGCAGGAACCCCGCCAGCACGCGCGTCCAGACGGCCCGCTTCAGCCACTCACGCCAGGTGAACGCGAAGACGGCCGCCATCGCCCCGGCCTGGATCGCGATGGCGAACGTCTGGGAGAAGGCGTCGGTGAGGCCCAAGCCCTCGGTCGCAAGCAGCAGGTGCCCCGTCGAGGAAACGGGCAGGAATTCGGTGAGGCCTTCGATGACCCCAAGCAGGACCGCGTGCCAAAGCAACATAGAGAAGACTCGGTTCGTTAAAACGGCCAGGTGCGGCTAGGCGTCGCGAGATCGCGCCAACGAGCATACGGAAGCGTCACCTCGGGCAAGCCGACGGCATACGGCGTCACTTCGTATTGCTGGAATACGGCGCGGATCCCGGTGGGGATGAGGTAGAACACCGTCGAAGTGGAAAGGCCGGACTCGTTCGTGTCCCAGCGCGCCTTGGCGCGGGCGGGAGCGCTGGCGACGAAGGTACGGAGGCGCGTGGCGCTTTCGTCGAACAGCTCGTCACGATAGTCGCGCAAGAGATCGGCGGCCAGGCGCTGACCGAACAGGTGACGCGCATCGGCGCGGATCACGTCGTCGATCTCGAGACGCTGGCCGGTCGCGAGGTCGAAGACGAACCCCTCGCGCAATACCGATCCATGGGCGCCGCCGGTGTACACCGAACGGTCCGTCGTGAATGAAAAATACCCGTTCCGGTTATACGAAACCGCGACCGACGTGAGTTCGCTACGACGGAACATGCCGCCCGCCTCCTCGACCGGACCAAAATCGGCCGCTTCCTGATCGAGCTGGTTACGGCAGGCGCGGAGGTAGTCCTCCTTCACCTGTTCGGCGCTTTGCGGGCCGCCACGGCGATACTCTTCCCAGGCGAACGTAACGGGCGCGAGAAAGCTACGACGGATCTCGGCATTCATCCGCTCGGCGGCGGCACGCGAGACGGATCCGCCCACGCGCACCACAGGATACGTCAGGGAAAAGTCGCATGACATCTGGCGCCGCTCATCAGACCAGCCGCCCTCGGCTTTCTCAAACGTAAGCATCGCCGTGCCGCTGGACACCTCGCCGAGCCGTAGGGGGACGCTCCGTGCGCCTGCGAATTGCATGGTGCCGGTAGCGGCGTTCCCTGCCCACGTCGCGGTCGCTGTGGCGACGATCTCGCCGGTGGGGCGATAGGCCGTAAGGAAAAGCTGGTCCGTCGACGTGGAGACCTCACCATAGGCTTCGTAGGCGTCAGTAGCGGTGTAGGCATACCCGTGCGCACGACCGTCGACGGTAACCTGCCAATCGAGCGCCGTCGCGCCTTGGCCACCCGAAAAGTCGACCACGTACGGACGCGAACGGTCACCGCCAAATACGGGCCCAGGAGCCGTCGAGGAGGCGGCCGGAGCCGCAGGCGCGGATGGCACGAGGTTCGCGAGCGAACCGGACCACCCCTTGAACAGCCCCATGGACCAGGCGATCACGGCCACCGCTGCAAATCCCACCAAGAGCGCGAGAGAGCGTTTCATACCCCGCCAGGCTACCAGATCCGGCCACGCCTGGACACCTGCCCGTGATCCCTAGAAATGGCACGCGGCTCCCCCGTGCTTTTGCACGTACCGCTGGTGATATTCTTCGGCGCGATAGAACGGAGCCGCCGGGACGATCTCGGTGACGATGGGGCTCAGGTACTTGGGCTGGGCTCCAGCATTGGAGGCTTCTGCCGCCTCGCGCTGGGCCTCATCGAGCACGAAAATGGCCGAGCGGTATTGGCTGCCGATGTCCGGGCCTTGGCGGTTGTAGGTCGTGGGATTGTGGAGCGACCAAAAGCGGTCGACCAGCTCGCGATACGTCACGCGCCCGGGGTCAAAGGTGACGCGCACCGCCTCGGCGTGGCCGGTCGTGTCGGTGCAGACGGCTTCGTAGGATGGGTTCGGGACATGGCCGCCGGTATACCCGACTTCGGCGTCGACGACGCCCGGAATGTCACGAAAGGCCTGCTCGACGCCCCAAAAGCAGCCGGCGGCGAAGATGGCTTGGTGGAGATTTTGGCTCATATGATTCAAGAAAATGGATTCACGATGTACCGCCTTTTCGCGCCAGATACCCTTTCCGTTCGCCCTCCGGTAACCGCTCGATCGCGTACCGCAGCATGGTCCGCGGCATCACCGGCGCATGTACATCCAGGAACATCCGCAATCGCGCCACGTCCCGCTTTCCGGCCTCGCGCAGCATCCAGCCCGCGGCCTTGTGCATGAGATCCTCGCAATCATTCAGCAATCGTTCGGCATACGTGAAGCACGGCTCCAGATCTCCCAAGCGCATCCACCCGAACGTCGCGAGCATGGCCATGCGGCGGTCCCAGAGGGTCTTTGAGCGCAGGAGTACATCCATTTTTCGCTTCCAGGCTGCGGTTGGTACCCAGCCACCAAAGATCACGGGAATGCTCGTATCAACGAGGTCCCAATTATTGATCGCGGCACGACGGTCGTATAGCCAGAAAGCAAGCTCCGCCTGCGCCGCCGGATCCTTCAGACGGCGCGCCTGGTTCGTGAGGATGATCAGCGCAAAGAGACGGATCTCGTGCCACGGCGAGGCGAGCAGGCGCTCCAGCGTCTCGCGGGAAAGCGCCTTGGCTTCTTTGGCGAGAAACCGCAATCCCGGGACCGTGATCCCCAAGAACCGATCCCCCTCCCCGTATTCCCCCGGCCCCGTGCGAAAAAAGCGCTGGGCGTGTTGGGCCCGTATCGGATGGCCTTCGGCTTGCAGGCGCTTGCTCCAGGCGGCCGCGGAGAGAGGTGCAGCCATGGGTTAGGCTTGGAGCGCCTTCATGTCCGCGAGCACCTCTTCTGCGTGGACTTCGGGCTTCACTTGCGGGTAAACTTTAGCGATCTTCCCTTTCGGATCGATCAAAAAGCTCACGCGGTTCGTGCCCATGTATTCGCGGCCCATGAACTTCTTCTTGCCCCAAACGCCGTACGCCTCGACCATCTCTTTTTGCTCGTCGGCGAGCAGGATGAACGGAAGCTGATACTTCTCAGCGAATTTCGCATGCTTCTTGACGGAATCGACGCTCACGCCGAACACGGTCAAGCCGAGCTTCTTGAATTTCGGGAAGGCGTCGCGGAGGCCGCAGGCCTCCTTGGTGCAGCCCGGGGTGTCGTCTTTCGGGTAGAAATAGACCAGCGCCCATTGGCCTTTCACTTCGCTAAGGGTGTGTTCGGTGCCGTCCTGGTCCGGCAGGCGGAAATCGGGAGCCTTGTCGCCAACGGTGAGCATAGGGAAAGGGGAAAACGAATGATGCCCCGACGATAGCAAGGGGTCGGGAAAAAGGCGAACGGACAACGGCTAAGGATATAGCTCACTAGCGGGCGCTCCGTATCCGCCGCGTGCCAAGACACGTTCATAGCTGACCCACATAGTGGTCTTATTGGGAAAACGGTACAGAGGGTTAAAACCTGCCGCAATCGCCGCATCCCGCAGGAGATCGTCAGCCTGCCTGTCCACCGAGAGCACGACCTCCCCCTTCGTCCTTAGGGACTCTTTTATCGATTTCTCCAAGAAAACGCCGAAACGCTCAAGGATATCTTCGGACCACGGCCCACTCATCAAAACATCGGGTTTTTCGTTATACGCACGTAGACGATCGACCCACCAACTAACCGCGATCCGCACCGGAATACCCTCTTGGTGTTCTTTTCTCCATTTGATGACGGCGTCCCGCCACGAGGGAATTCCCTCAGATCGCTCGATGCGCAGACCGCGAGGCTCACCGACAACGTCCGGAAGAGAAGTCGACGCGATGAAATAGGAGGTACGATTCGGGAACGAACGCTCGCAACGATAGGCGTACAATAGCTTTCCAAGATCGGCGAAATTGAGAGGCAGCTCTTTCTCTCGCGCGACCTGACGCGCGCGCTCTAGAAATCCCTCTTCCAATGGCTCTAGACCCCCAGTCAGTTCACCGTCTTCAGAATAAGGAACAACGTCGTCCAGCAAGTCGAACCCGTCCCAGGCGGGGGTACGGCTTAACGGTGGAGCCGCAGACATATCTGTTTCAGGCATCCGAAGCCGGTGCGTAGTCAAGACCCTCTGCGCAAGTTCAGGAAAGAGTTCTTTAAGCCGATCGACCAACGGTTTCGCAATCGGACGCGGAAAAAAAGATCCGCGTGACGACTCATCGCCGCACCCGAGGGCAAAATCCTGATCCCAAAAAACGATTCCGGGCCCCCTCTTTGCCGCCTCAGCGCAAAAACCCAATATTTTTTCCGCGAACGCACGCTCTCTGGGAAGAATCCGGTCAGCCTTTTCCGGATAGGCCGTCCGAAGAGCAGGTTCGAGTTGTGCGATCAAGAGTTCCGCCTGTTCAGCCGCCAGGCGTTCATTGGAATCATGAGAGAGCTGCTCCATATTGCATTGTTGCTGTCTTCAGCGTACCAGACCAAAGCCTGACCGCCAAGGCGACAGCACGCACACCGGCGGATCACACACGCATTGTACCGCCTTTCCATTTCTTCCCTTTTCGGCCGCCCCTTGGTACGGTACGGGTATCGCTATGCCCACGCGCTCCCCCATCCAACTCTTCACGTTCATGCGGACCCTGCAGGACGACCTGCGCGCCGAAAAGATCGATCGGACGCAGTTTAATTTCCTGTTAGGGATGTTCCTGCAACGCGAGTTCAACCTCTTCCTCGGCAAGCAGGTCGAACGGCTGGCCGTCCAGCCGGTTGCGGGCAAGCAGCTGCTGTCGCTCTCGTATCGCCGTAACCGCCAATCCCATGCCGCCTGAACCGAAGCGCGACGAGGCCCTCGCCGTGAACAAGAAGGAGCTCCCGGTGATCGATGAGACGGTCACCACGCATTTGTTGCAGATGTTCGGCAACCAGACGCAGGCGTACATGCCGACGCAGGCGCAAGTCGACCGCATCCTTGAATTGCAAGAAAAGGAGATGGACTATGCCCATGAGGAACGCCGTCATCTCTCGCCCCGGCAAAAGGTGCAATTATTGGCTTTTTTCGTGATCACGGCCGTGTTTTTGGTTCTGTTCTTCACCTGTCTTTTCTACGCCCCAGAATACCTGGGCGAAGTGATCACGGGCGCCATCGCCTTCGCGGCCGGTTCGGCAGGAGGATACGGCCTCGCCAAGAGCAAGGACACGCCCACAGACTAGTTATGCGCCTCCCCCAACGAACCTCCCAACAGCTGCGCGACCAGGACACCAGCGACGACGTCGTCTACCTCACTCCCGAAGGCGTCGAGAAGCTCAAGCGCGAGCTCGAACGGATCGAGAAGACGGACCTTCCAGCCGCCCTCGAGTCCATGCGCTACGCCATCACCCTCGGCGATTTTTCGGAGAATGCGGAATATCAGGAGGCGAAACCGAAGCTGGCGCGGTTGCAGGCTCGCATTTTGACGATCAAGGACCGCTTGAAGCGCGCGATCATCACGCAGGCATCGGATGACGGACGCGTTTCAATGGGGTCGCAGGTGACGGTTGAGGTCAATGGGAAGGAGCGGACGTACCAGCTCGTGGGTCCGCATGAGGCGAACCCGTCGCAAGGGAGGATTTCGCATTTGTCGCCGGTGGGGGCGGCGCTGTTGAACCGGAAGGTTGGAGAGACGGTGCGGGTGGAGAATGAGAGTGGGGGGACGGAGTATCGGATTATGAGGGTTGATTAAATCTACAAGACGCAGAGCTTGGCTATGAAACCGAAACTTGTTACCTGTTACGTAAATCCAGACTTAGATGGCGTCGCCGGCGCAATTGCGTACGCGGATTTTCTCTTGAAACGCGGAATTGCCTGCGAGGCGGGGATCATCGGGGAGCCCCACGATGAAGCGAAGTACGTTTTTGAGCGCTTCGAATTCCCCTCCCCAACCCTCATTCCGAATGCGGAAGCGTACGATGAGGTGATCCTGGTCGATGCGAGTGACTTGAACGGATTGGCGGGAAAGATCCGACCCGAGCAGGTCATCGAGATTATCGACCACCGAAAAACCCACGAAGCGACCGCGTTTCCAAACGCGAAGGCGCAGATCGAGCTTGTCGGGGCGGCAGCGACTCTCATTGCGGAAAAATTCATGGCGGAGGAACTAGCGATCTCGCACATGTCGGCGACCCTCCTCTACGGGGCGATCCTTTCGAATACCCTCAACTTTCGCGCGACCGTGACGACCGAACGGGACAAGCAGGCGGCCGCTTGGCTGAACGCGCGCGTACAGCTTCCCGAATCCTTCTGGAAAGACCTGTTTCTGGCCAAATCTAACCTCTCCGGAATAAAGCTCGCAGAACGCATCGAGGGTGACTTCGCCCATTTCATGATGGGTGGGATGCACGTCGGCATCGCCCAGCTGGAGATCATCGGCGCGAGAAAGCTGGTCACGGAACGGGAAACGGAGATCCTTGAAGCCCTATCCGCATTAAAGAAAGCGTACGCGTTGGACCACGTTTTTCAGAACACGATCGAATTGGAGGAGGTAAAAAACTTCTTCGTGACAGACGAACCAGAAACACGGGAACTGCTCGAAAAGGTCCTTACGGTTCGGTTTTCCGGCAACGTCGCAGAACGGCCCGATATTCTCATGCGGAAACAAATCGTCCCGCTTCTCAAAGAAGCATTGGAGAACCAATAGGAAGACGCTCCCTATTCGCCGACGCTCTTCCCCGCCAACCTCCCCGTCGCCCACGACGCCTGCAAGTTGAACCCCCCCCCGGTAAACCCATCAATATCCAAAATCTCCCCCGCGAAAAACAGTCCGGGGGTGATTTTCGATTATGTTGCACAGCAGCTCCAATCACCTTCACGGAACTACGTAAAAGCCTACAAAAAACACAACGAAGACAGCATCGGCACAGGGCGAATCGCTACCATTGTCGGAACCCTTGACAAATCGGTGTTTTTCGATAAGATCAAACACCGGACATAACTACCCCACCGATGGAGAATTCTCTTGAAAACCCTCATCGTTCCACTCCCGAAAAGCCCTTGGTCCACCGGACGCATCGGGCCGCGGGAATGGCAGGATTGGTCACGTGAATGTCGCCTCGCCGCCAACCTGATCGCCACGATCCCGAACGCGGAGATCCTGATCGTCTCCGGCATGGCAGCCGAGAGGCATCCGCGAGACGCGGATCTCTACCAACAGGAACTGCTCGCGCAACAGGTCCCGGAAGCGCGCCTCCGCATCATCCGCGAGGGCGTCGAGACGATCGAACAGCTCGAACATGTCGAAAGACTGGCGCGAGAGGAGGGTGCTCGCGTCATACTGATTTCCACGTTCCTGCACTTTCCCCGCGTGCGTTGGCTCTGCCGCGGAATGGAGTACGCCCATCGGATCGCCTGGGGCCTTCCACGCCCCCGCGAGGCGCTCACCGACATGATCCTGGCCGTAGCCTTCCCACTTCTTGATCTGCTGGGCCTCAGGACGTGGTTTCAGCGCAAGACAAAAGACCATCGCAAAGCGGGGAAACTCTAGGCGACGTCCCCCCACATACAAACTCGCTGCAAACGCTCCCTCCCTGAGGCGCGTCTTTTTTTAGAAGTCACGACACTCGCATCAACGGACGAAAGCCCCTCTCCCCGCCAACCTCCCCGTCGCCCACGACGCCTGCAGATTGAAGCCTCCCGTAAACCCATCGATATCCAAAATCTCCCCCGCGAAAAACAGTCCGGGGGTGATTTTTGATTCCATCGTGCTCGGATTCACCTCGGTTAAGGGAATCCCGCCCGCCGTCACGAATTCGTCCCCCGCCCCGCGGCCCGTCACGTCGAGCGGGACGGCCTTGAGCCAGGCGACAATACGCGCAAGCTCCTGCTTGTTCACGTCGGCGGCGTTCTTGTGTTCCGGAACGCCCGCCTGTTGGCAGAGGAGCGTCGCCAGGGATTTCGGCACGACGAATCCCAGCACCGTCGCGAGGGCCTTGCGCCCGTTCGCGCGAAGGGACGCCTCGATGCCGGCCCGCAGGGCGTCGGCCGCCTCATCCGGGAAGAGGTCGAGCGTCACGCGGAGCGGCTGCTGCAAATCATATTTCTCAAACGCCACCAGCGATGAAACGGCAAAGACGGCCGGACCCGTGATGCCCTTGTGCGTGAAAAGGAACGGCCCCGTATACGCATGCCCCTTCCCCCGATGCGCCGTGACGGTCGCGCGCCCGAACGACAGCCCCGCAAGCTCGGCGGGCCACGTCTCCTTCGTGAAAAACGCGTTCAGGCTCGGGGCGAGCGGCATGAGCGTGTGGCCCATAGCCTGCGCGAAGGCGTAGCCGTCGCCCGTGGAACCGGTGTGGCGATAGGCCTGGCCGCCGGTGGTCAGGATCACCCGATCGGCCACGAGCGGTTCGGGTCGGTCCTTCAAGAACAGGTGGAATCCGATCGGCGTCTTCTCCAATCGAATGACGTTCGCCTTCAATCGAACCTCGACATTCCCCCTCCGGAACAGCCGCTCGAACACGGCCACGATGTCATGGCCGTCGTCGGACTGGGGAAAGGCACGCAGGTCTTCCTCGATCTTGAGCGGGACGCCGTGGGCCTCGAACCAGGCGTAGACAGCTTCGGGCGGAAATTGGTGAAAGGCGGAAAGGAGGAACTTGTTGCCGCGCGGATAGCGCTTCAGGACCTCGCGGAGATCGCGCAAACCCGTCGTGACATTGCAGCGTCCCCCGCCCGAAATGATCACTTTTTTCCCTAACCCATCGTTTTTTTCAAGCAAAATCACCCGGACGTCCGGAGCCTGTTCGCAGAGGGTCGCGGCCGCCATGAGGCCTGCCGCTCCCCCGCCGATGATCGCAATGGTCATAGCCGGCATGATACCGCAAACGCGTTAGCCATACTCTTCTTTGGCGGTCCGCATCTCCTTTTCGAGGGCCTCCAGGCGGTCGTGGGTGGCGAACCAGGCGGCTTCGGCGGCCATCGAGGCTTCCTCGATCGCCTTCAGCCGCTTGGCGCGCGTGACGTCCTGCAAAAGCGGCTGCTCGGCATACGCGCGGAAAATCGTCTCGCGCTCGCGGACGAGGGCCGCCATCTCCTTCTCAAGGCGCTCGAGGACGCGCTTTTCCTTTTGCTGGTCGTGGTACACGTCGGTCTTGCAGCGCACATACGGCACCTCGCCCTCGTTCTTCGCTTCCTCGATGGCCTCCTCGATCTCGATCCTCTCATGCGTCTTCAGCTCGTGGACGTAGACGTCGTATGGGTATGGGTAGCGGCGAAGCGTGCCATCCTTGATCTCGAGGATCGTGGTCGCGACCTGGGCCACGAACGTGCGGCTGTGGCTCACAAAGAAAATCGTGCCCGGGAACTCCTGCAAGGCTTCCGCGAGGGCTTCGACCGTATCGAAATCGAGGTGGTTGGTGGGCTCGTCGAGGATGAGGATGTCGTACCGGCCCAGGCAGATGCCAGCGAGGCACAGACGCGCGCGTTCGCCGCCGGAAAGCACGGAAATCGGCTTGTCGAGGTCGTCTTTCGAGAATAAAAAGTTCCCAGCCATGCGCAACAGGTCTTCCGGCAGCACCTCGCCGGCGACTTGGCGCAAATAATCCCCCGCGGAGCCGTGCTTCGGGAGCATCTGCGGGACGTGTTGGGCGTAGTAGCCGACGCGGAGGTTGTGGCCCCACTTGGCGAGGCCGGTGAGCGGTGGCAGGTCGCCGGCGAGGGTCTTTAGGAGCGTGGACTTCCCCTGCCCATTCTCGCCCAAGATCACCACGTGATCACCGCGGTCGATCTCGAAGGTGATTCCGTCCAAAATGCGTCGTTCGCCATAGCCCACGGCCAAATCACGACAGGTAAGCGCGGTCCCCTTGCGCAAGACGACGGGCGGAGGCAGCTGGATGCGGACCGTCCGCAACGAATGGGCGATCTCGATCGTCTGGAGCTTGGCGATCTGCTTGAGCTTTGACTGCGCCTGCACGGACTTGCTGGCACGAAAGCGGTCAACGAAGCTTTGCAGATGGGCGCGCTGGGCCTGGATCTTTTTGTTGTAACGGCGGGCCGCTTCCAGCTTTTCTTCCTTGTCGGCCAAATAGGCCTCAATCTCGCCCGGGAACAGGTTCAGCTTGCCGTGTTCGAGCTCGAGCGTGTGGGTACAGACGTTCTTCAAAAATTCGCGATCGTGCGAGACAAGCAAGAGCGCGCCGCGGTATTGGCGCAAGACCTCTTCCAACAGCAGGACCGTCTGCAGGTCAAGATAGTTGGTCGGCTCGTCGAGGAGGAGCAGGTTCGGTTCGCGGACGAACACGCCCGAAAGGCGCACGCGCATTTGGTAGCCGCCAGAAAAATCGCCGAACGGCCGTTCGAGGTCGGCGGACGTGAGGGCGAAGGCGGCCGCCGCCTTGGCGCATTCCCACGGCTCGCGTCCGGAAACGCGGACGAGGTAATCGAGCACGCGCTCCTCGGCCGGAATGCGCTCATGTTGCTCGAGATAGCCCAAACGCGCGGTCGGATGGAACACGACCTGGCCGCCGTCGATCCCCTCCTGGCCCAGGATCATGCGCAGTAGAGTGGTCTTCCCCGCCCCATTCGCGCCGACGAACCCCACCCGCTGCCCCTCCGCGATCGACACCGTCGCATCCGAAAACAGGCGCCTGGGCCCGAACGCCTTCTCGACCCCCTGAAGCTGCAGGACGATCGCCATGCGGAGGATCATGCCAGAAGCGGCGGAAATGGACAAAGGTGAAGAGCGCCCGGGGTCATGCTACAATTGGTGATGTAACTTTCTTAAGCTATGATGAATCCTTTTCGATCGCCCTTTGAAGGTAGCGCCTCCTCAAATCCGGACGGTAAACGCGATGATCGCGAGACCGTCTCGGGAACACATCCACGGAACAAACCCCTCTCAGGCGAGCGTCGCATCGCGCGCGGTGCACAGACCTCCCTTGATGCGGCTTGGCGTAACTGGCGTACGCCCTCCCCCGCATCGGAACGAGCGCCTTATCAGGTTGAGAATAACCATCTTGTCCGTTTGCAGGAGCAACTCCGCGCCGATCTACGAAGAGCGGAATCAGCCTTGTGGCACGTCAGCAACAGGCTTGAACAAATTGAATCGGCAGCATTTAGGGGCGAGGAGTTCGACTACGATACGTGGAACAAAATCCGTTATGAAACGGGTGAGCTGGTGGAAGTCACGCATCATCTTCAGAGACAGCTCCAACGGTTCGCTCCTGCCGCATAACATCAAACCCCGCACATTCCAGTGCGGGGTTTGATGTTATGGCCGCTCCCCCATCCCCGGCCTCAGCTGAATCATTTCCACAGTGGCGTCTCCCGGTCCATCACCGCACTCATGCCTGCAAGGAAAAAGAAAAACGCCCATTTGACGCGGCGGTCGAATGGGCGGATCAGCGGCACTTGAGCGTCTCGAGGAAGGCGAGCGCGTAGCCGGCGGCACTCCAGAGCTGTTCGGGGGCGCCGTAGCCGATCCCGGTACTGGGATCGAACCACTCGTCGAAGCCAGGGTGCGCGTGGAGGACTTGAAGTTGACGCAGACCCTCTTCGCGATACTCCCTGCGCCCCTCACCGAGCAAGGCCCGGACCACGAAGGCCTGGACGAACGGCCAGACGACCACGCCATTGGTGCGCTCGATGACCTCGGCCTCGTCCGCGCGCCCACCGTGGGCCGGCTTGTGCTTGCACTTGATGGTGACACCGAAGGGCGTGCTCAGGTCGCGGAAGGTCTTGAGGGCCGCGTCCCACATCACGGTGTCACGGAAGAACGTCCCGCCGTGGAGGATGACGAAGGCGGCACCGAGCGGGTCAGGCCGCTCGCTACCGGGATAGTCGACGAGACGTCCGAGAGACGCCGATTCGTCCTGGCCCGTCGGCGGCGGCACGTAGAAGGCTTCGTGGATCCGCTCGCAATGCGAGGCGATCCCGCCGTAATCCCCATGCAGCTCACGGATCGCAAACCACAGCATGTTGTTGGTGAGGAGCGGCTTGTCGCCCAGCTCCTCGTGCATGGTGTCGCGCCAGTCGCAGCCGATCACGAGGCCGTCGCGCACCAGGTTGGTCTCGATGTAGGCGTACGCCGCATCCATCTGGGGCTTCCAGCGCTCGAGGAAGGCCTCGTCGCCCGTTGCCTCCGCGTAGGTGTACATCGCGAGCAGGTAGCAGAGCTCCGAGTCGCGCGTGCCCGGGGTGAGGTTCCAGAGCTCACCTTCCTCGTAGCGCTGGAGCATGAAGGGCTTGCGGCCGGCTTCCCGCTCCTGGCGGAGCTTGCGGTCGAGCCAGGCGGCCTCGTCGTCGAGGAAGACGATGGGGATCTGGCCGTTCGGCCGCTGGAGGGCGCTGACGTTCTCGAGGTGGGTGCGGACCAGATCGTCTTCTCCCAGCTTGAGCAGGAGCGGCGCGAGGCAGTACGCGAAGTCCCGCATCCAGCAGGTGTTGCCGTAGCGGCTGTCGGCGTTGGCCGTGGCCCAGACACCCTTGCGCCCACGGGCGCGATGCATCATGTCGAGGGCGTAGCCGAGCTTCTTCGCGGCATTGGGAAAAACCATTTTCGATCGGTCCATGATCGCCTTCTTTCTGGGTGTGTACCGGCCGACATCGGTCGGTGCAATGGTTGATTATTAGCAGGTATCATGTAATACGTCAAGGACGTGGCACATCAGAAAATCCTATATTAAGCCATTATTTAGGAATTATTGGAAAGCGCCTTCCGTCCAAACCACACCCCTTAGCCCTCCCAACAAACCCTTTACGCCTCGCCACAAACAGCCCACACTTGATCCCATGCCTCTCTTTTCCCTCCTTTTCAAATATCTTGGCTACCAGATGGGAACGCAGATCAAAGGGACCCTCGCGGCGACGATGCTGGCGGTCCGACCGTACATCCAGCACTTTGGACTAGGACTCGCCTGCTTCATCGCGGCGGCGATCTCGTTTTTCGTGACGTTCCTGTTTTTCTTGGCCGGGTTCTTCCTGTTCCTCATCCAGAAGACGGACTGGAGTTTCGCGAGCCTCTGGACGGCCCTCGTGGCAGGGGTCATCGGAGCGCTGTGCGCGGCGGGCGGAATCCATTTGATGCGTAAGCCACTCCCCCGCTAACCCGTATGCTTTCCTTCCATGACCTCAAGACCGCTTTCCGCGCGTGGCAGGCGGACCAGGCTTCTTACCTGGCGGCAGCGATCTCGTACCACGCCGTGTTCTCACTGGCACCGCTCCTGATTGTCGCGCTCGGCATCGCAGGAGCCCTGTATGGCCAAGCAGCGAACCAAGCGGCGCTCTTGACCATGATCGCGGATTTTTTCGGACCGCAGGCGGCCGGACTCGTCACCTCCGTCCTGGAGCAGCAGCGGTTCGCCGCACAAAGCGGCTGGGCGGTCCTGATCGGCCTTGGCCTCACGCTCTTCGGGGCCATCAACGGCGTCCAGCGGCTGCGCGAAGGCGTGAACCTGATCTGGGACGCGCCAAAACGCCCCCGTACGACCTGGGAAAAGGTCTCGCACTATCTCCTCCTGCTGTTCCTCCTGGGCGCGACGGGGATCCTTCTACTCGCTTCCCTCGCCGCGAGCGCGATCCTCACGCAAAGCAACCTGTTCCTGAGCGCGCGGGTAGGCATCGACCTGCCCTGGCTCCTGCCCCTCGGCAATGCAGTTGTCTCACTAGGCATGATCACCGTGCTGTTCGCGGGCATCTTCAAGTATTTGCCGGAGGCGAGGGTCCCCTGGCGGGCCGTGTGGCCCTCAGCCCTCCTGACAGCGATCCTATTCAACGTCGGCAAATTCGTGATCGGGTTCTATCTCGGCCGTACGAGCATCGCTTCGGTGTATGGCGCGGCCGGATCGCTCGCCGTCTTCTTGGTTTGGGTATTCTATGAGGCGCAGATCTTCCTGTATGGCGTGGAAGTCGTGAAGCTGGAAACAAAAAAGCGCCTGCATCAGCCGGTGGCGGACGAAGGCGCCAGGAACGCGACCAAGGTGACATAATCGCGACGCAGTTCGGACAGGCAGGAACAGCCCGCGAGCACGAGCGCGCGGAGTTTGTAGCCGAGGTGCGTGAGATCGGAATTGATGATCTGGATACGTTCCGCCTCGGATCGGGACGGCAGGGTCCGATCTTGAAACGAGACGTCCGTCCGCCGCAGAAGTACGGGAAACACCGTCCGCGCCAGCGTAAGCGCATAGACGGTATCCCGCTCCTGCATGTGGGCCGGATTGCCACACGCGTAGTCCAGCCACTTGCAGGTGATCGCGATGCGCGCCACGATGTGGTCGACCGGCTCGCCAGGCCTTCCCAGGAACCATTCGTACAGCTCAGGCCCGGGTCTCATCAGATCCGTGTGGGGCGTACCGCGCCCCTTGAGCGCCAGATACTGCGCGTTGATCCGCTCCTTCAGCTGCGTATCCAGAACGATGACGGCTTGTTGCAGGGCGCAGAAGGCCCGCTCCGCATCCACGATCATGTGCTTCCTCCTACGGCGAGGAAGATCACATGCGGAACGGTGCGGGTCAAGCTATTTCAGGGATTGACAGGATCGCTATTTTCGCTAGAATCCCGAAACCGTTTCAGCGAACTGTACGCCTAGCCCCCAGCGAAAGGCCGATCCATGGAGTCAGATGCCTCAACGCCTCGCCTCCTCCCCTTCCTCCGCGCCTACTGGGACCTGTCGCAGCCCCAGCATCGGCGGCTCGCGGTCGCCGCCCTCCTCATCTTCGTGATGCAGGCCTGCTCGGCAGCCCTGCCGGTGCTTCTGACCTCGATCCTGGTTCGAGCCAGTCGCCGGGCGCCGGACGATTGGCCAGCGACGGCGACCGAATGCGCGGGAGCGCTCGCGGTCTATGCCTTCATCGGCTGGGTCCAGATCCCGAAGTCGGTGCGGGTCCGTCAAGCGGCGGCCGAGCTGCAACGAGGCCTGCGCGCGCGGCTGCTGGCCCGCCTCCTGTCGTTCGACGGGACCTTCTACGAGACGACGAACGTCGCCGGTCTCTACGGCGACCTCTCGCGCGGAATCTCCCACCTGGAACAGCTCACGTACCTCGCCGGGCAGGATGCGCTCCCGCTCCTGTTCCTCACGGTCACGACCTCGGTGGCGGTGGCCTGGTACGACTGGCTGTACCTCGTCATCCTCCTGCCCGCGACCGCAACCTATCTCGCCGTATCGGTTCGCGTGCGTGCGGCGGGGGCCAAGTCACGGCAGGAGCGGCACCACCTCGACCGCGAGACGGACCGCATCATCGGCGGATGCATCTCGCACGCACGAACCGTCTGCGCCAACAACCAGCAGGCGAACGAAGTGCGTCGCATCGAGGCCCGCCAGGCCAAGACGGCGGCCATGCTGTATGCCGAGTATGTCGGCTTCGACCGGCTCAAGTTCTGGCGGTTCGCCTGGACCGGGCTCACGGCCATCGCCTGCCTCTCGGTATGCCTCTGGCGGTCGGCGCACGCTCCCGCCGACCTGCGTACGCGCCTCCTCGCCGAAGGGCTTGGCGCCTTGCTCCTCACGGAACGGTTGTTCAACGCCTGCGCGGGCATCATCGACCTGTTCGACCGCTTCGTGGAGGCGTCGGGAGCGACCCAACAGGCCCTCGATCTCCTCCGGCGCGAACCGACCATCAAGGATCCGCCTCACGCGGTACGTCTCGACACCGTACGTGGGGAGATCGAGGTTGAAGGCCTGCACTTCACCTATCCAAGCGCCCCCGATCGGCCCGCCCTCACCGGCGTCAGCCTAACCATTCGCCCGGGGGAGACCATCGGCATCGTCGGCGCGTCCGGCGGCGGCAAGTCCACCTTCGTGAAGGCGCTGCTCCGTTTCATCGAGCCGCAACGAGGGCGGATCCTGCTCGACGGCGTCGACATCCGGCATCTCACGCTGCACGACCTGCGCGAGGCGATCGGGTACGTGCCGCAGGAGACGGACGTCTTCGATGACACCGCTGCCGCCAACATCGCCTACGGCCGGCCGGATGCGACCCGAGATGAGATTGCCGCGGCCGCGCGCCAGGCCCACGCGGATGCCTATATCCGCGCCCTGCCACACGGCTACGACACCCGGGTCGGTGACCGCGGAGCCCGCCTCTCGGGCGGCGAACGGCAACGGCTCGGCATCGCCCGCGCCTTGCTACGTATGACCCCCGTGATCATCCTCGATGAGGCCACCGCCAACGTCGACGTAAGGAGCGACGCCTCCATCCACGAGGCGATCCGCGACCTTGCGGACGCAGGGCGCACGGTGATCGTCATCGCCCACCGGCTCGCCACGGTCAAGGACGTCGACCGGATCGTGTACCTGGAAGGGGGCCGCATCGTCGAGGTTGGCCCACCTGGCGAGCTGGCCCGTGCCGATGGCCCGTACGCGCGCCTGCTGCGCAGCCACGAACGCTTCGAACGCGGCCTCCCGGCCAGCAACTGACCCGACCTCTCCCGTCGGGTCTTTTTCCATACGGTTCCGAAAACAAAAAACCGACCACAGGAAGGTCGGTCGCAGAGGGCGCGACGCTACGCGGAAAGAGCGAGGCGCGGGCGGATGCGGGGATCGGTGTCGCGCGCGACCATCTCCCAGGCGTAGTCGAAGAGCGGGTTGTGCGCGTTGCCGAGGCGGTCGAAGATGCGGGTCTCCCACGAGACGCGCAGCCAGGTGCGCTCGACGGGGACGGTCGCGACGTCGCCGCGGTGCACGCAGTAGGCGTCCATGAGGACGAGGTCGAAGTCCTCCGCGCGCCACGTGGGCGTGTCGGCCCGCCCCTCGATCACCTGGCCGAACTCGGCGTAGATGTCGTCGAAGTTCAGGTCGACGTGGTCGAGCGGGAACGCGACCGGGTAGAACACGGTCGGCAGGGTGTTGGCCAGCAGGTAGCTGTGGTTGACGGGGTGCTTGCGCTCCCAGCGCGGCCCCTGGAAGCCGTCGACGTGGTACGGGTTCTCGCGCATCCGCGAGCCGGGCTCGATGCGGGCCTGGTGGACGCTGAGGTACGCGTAGTAGTCGCGAAACGCGGGGTTCACCCGAGCTTCGATGTCGAGGATGCGCTGGACGGCGGGCGCCACGCTCGCGAGGGCGCGCGGCAGGCGCACGTCGGTCCCCGGGAACTGGATCGGCATGTCGAGCACGTGCCGGCACCAGGCCGGGAGCGGCCGCACGAAGGCCGACCGCACCTCCGGCGCGACGACCCCGAGCGAGACCGGGTGGCGGGCGATGGCATGCTTCCGAACATCCCAGGGCGTGTGGATGTCTTGGAGGACCGGCGCGTCGGCGGACAGGTCGAACGGGGCGGCGTCCGCGTTCGGCCGGAGGACGATCGGATCCTCCGTGGGGAACACGGGCAGGAGCAGGTCCTGCCCGCGGTGGGTGATGACCCGCGCCTGGGCGGGGAACTGGGTGGCGGTCCGACGGGCGGTCTTCTGGCCAGGGAATCCGGCGTAGTCGTGCTGCATGGCCTCTTCTCCTTTGAAGGGACAGATGGGGCGTCCATTCGCTCCATGAACAGAATCTAGCAAAAAGAAAACGGTACGTGTTGCCGTCGTCCAATTATGTAAAAAATACGTACACTCTATCGCTAGGCACAGGCTTCGACTCTGTTCCCTGCTATAGAGGACGCATGGAACGACGCTACCAGACGTATGGGATCATCACACGCCAGAACCTGCCGGAGGCGGGCGGCTGGCAAGACCGCCTTCGGTGGCACCTGCAGGCAGGGCACCCGGAGCTCGCGCCCGCACCCGCACGCGAGGCGGAGCTGCTCCTCGTCCTCGGGGGCGACGGGACCCTCCTCGAGACGTTGCGTGATGAGGCGCTGGCGAAGGCTACGCTCCTCGCGCTCAACACGGGCCATGTCGGCTTCCTCACGACCGAACGCGACCCGAATCGCTTCCTCACGACCGTCGAGGCAGCCCTCGAGGGTCGGCTCGAACGGATGCCTGTTCCCATCATGGAAGTCATCCATCAAACGAGGGTCGCGGCCCGCGCGTATCGCGCCGTGAACGACCTGCTTGTCGAGCGCACCATGGTCTGGAGCACGCTCCGGCTCGAGCAGGTCGGCCCGCACCGCACGGACTGACTTAAGGACGTGCGTGGATCCGGCCTCTGCCTCTGCTCGGCTATCGGCTCCACGAGTCCCATGGCAGCGCATTTCCAAGCCCCGCTGATCGATCCGCGGGTGCCAGCCTTCTACGTGAAGGGCGTGAACGACCGACAGCCGCCGACGGGAGGCCGCATCGTCTCGGCGGCCGAGAGCCTGGCACTGCGCCTCACGCTCACCGAAGTCGAGCCGAACCTGGGCCTGCCCGAGGACCAGCGCGAGTCCCCTTCCCTCTACCTCGACGGCGCCTACCGCGGGACGCTCAGCATCGGCGACCGGATCGAAGTCCGCGCCGCGAAAAACACGGGGACCCTGCTGCGCTGGCCGAACGACCTTCACCACGACCGGGTCCGCGCCTCCCGCTAACCACCGGCACATGACCAGGCCTCATCGGCCAGGTCTTTTTCGTTTGACAGGATCTTGAGGAAGAATACCGTTATAGAAAGACTCCTTAGCCCCTTTCCCCATGAACGATCCTTTCCGGACGGTCCTGGCGGTGCTGATCTTTGGTGTCGCGTTCTCAATCATCCCCGGAAACGCCTACGCCGCGACGAAGACCTTGGCTATCCCCTACGTCTCGCAGGTCCCCGACGGCGCGTGGGTCCTACCGTGGAGCGAGGCCTGCGAGGAAGCGAGCATCCTCATGGTTCGCGGATTTTACGAGGGACAGGCAACCCTCACGCCCGCCGCCACCAAGGCGGCGATGCTCGAGATGGTCGCCTGGGAAGATGCGACCCTCAAGAAGAATACGGACACGACCGCCGAAGAGACCCTGCAGCTGATTCAAGAAAAAGGCGGTTTTTCCGCTGAGATAGAGCAACACCCGACCATCGACGGCCTGCGCGGCGAGCTTGCGGCGGGACGGCCCGTGATCATCCTCATCGACATGTACGCGCTCTATGGCACGCGCCCCGAAGGAGACTCGTTCCACGTGGCCGTCCTCACGGGCTATGACGAGGCGGCTGACACCTTCACCGTCGTCGATCCCGCCAAGAGCGGGACACAGACCTATCCGAGCGCATGGCTCATGGCCTCCCTGCACGACTTTAATCCTGCCTCGGGCGAAGCCGATGGCGAGGCGACCGTCCTGTTTACGCGCAAGGCGGCGGAAGCGCCAGGAAAGGTCGGGGCCCTCCGGCGGCTCCTAGGCTGGCTCGTCGAACTCTTCCGCTGAGTATCCGAACGGCGGAAGCAGACCCCGCGATCAACCATTCTTTTTGGAAAAGAAGAACCGGTCCTAGAGACGGACCGGCTGGATCATTGACGGGTTCAGCCTGATTGCGCCGGAACGGCGTGGAAGGTCGCTAGCACCTGCGCACGGAGATGTGGCCGAGCGCGTCCCTGCTCACGACCACGTCCTTCTCGGTCATCCCGGGAGGCGGGTCGAGGGTGACGCCGACTTCGCGCGTGTCGCGCATGTGCCGGCTCACCTTGATCCCGCCCGGGTGCAGCTCGGGATCACGCTTGACGCTGAAGCTGGGGTCGCCGCCGTAGTACGTCATTTGAGGCTCCTTCGGTGGGAGGGCTTGATTCCCACCGTGAGGCAGCACAGGAGGCGTCCGCGCGCCTGTCAAGGCGTCACCCCGCCTCAGGCGGATCAATATCCCCTGACCGCCCGGAATCGTCGGCTCCGCGTAGACCATGCCCACACCGAACGGGCACCGCGCATAGTATGTACCATCCCCCTGCCGGATAAGCCAAGGATCTCCGAGGGGAATCTTTCCATGCCCGCCCGGCAGGTCAAGCGCGTACCGCGGCAAGGCAATACCCGTGACATGGCCTTGCAGCGCCCGCATGAGCGCCATCCCCGTCCGACTTCGGCGCGGTGTTTGAAGAGAGATCGAAGCGCGACAATGCTCACATGAACGCTCTACGAGACGATCAAGCAGCAGAGTCAGAAGAAGCGTGCGAGCGACGAGCAACGTCGTTACTCACACGTTGCCGACGTTGGGCGAAACGGTCGGGTTCGGCTCGATGGTACGCTTCAGTGCGGTCATGGCAGGCGCGGACAAAGTCAGACCAACCTCCCTGGGCCCGCGCAATCCGATCTGGATCGGGATGATACCCGTCTAGAGACACTCGATACGGAACATCATCGCTCGGCGCGCGCTCCAGACCGATCCCTAGCGAAATCCGCTCCTCTTGACGAAAGCGGCGGTCGGCGAACTTGGCGAGTTTACCGCCGAGCCAACGAGCTAGAGCAGGGTGGTCGATCGTCAGGTCTCGCATGTCAAAAAAGGGATACGTCTCGTGGATGCGGGTAAGGACGTCGTAGATAGAACGTTCTTCGGGGCGCACCTGGCCAATCTGACAACCGAGATAAAAGAGGCGATCAAGCAGCACGCCAGCATTTTTCTTGCGAGCGTATTTGCGGGCGAGCGCCAACCAATAGATACCAAAATCAAGTTGCTTATTGAGCGGGGTGAATTCGAAGGATTCAGCCTTCCCTTCGGCAACAAACTTGAGGAGGCGCTGTAAGCCTCGACTTTTCGCGAGCTTTTGACCATCATATACCAGGATCTCCGTCCCATAAAGGCCACGGTCCGATCCAACCAGAGCAATTGATCCAGATCGAACGGATTGGAGACATTGTTCCGTGAATACGAGCCCATTCAAACCAAGCAAGCATTGGTTTAGGGTAATGTCGCGACCGGCGAACAAGCGATCTAAGTCGTCTAGAGACTCTACCGGCTCAATTCCTTCGATGTCGACGCCCATCGCAATCGCCTCACGTTGGCGCACAACAAGCTCGCCTTCCGCAATCACGTCAAAATCATTCGGAGGCAGCTCAGCTCGAATAGACTCGACAGAGGCACCCGCTAAAATCTTCAAGATCACGCGCGGTGTCCCGCCTTTATGCATGATATGATTCGAGCTTGGCATCGGGAGCGGATACCAAGGGTCACCCGCTGCAGCCCGCACGAACAAAGCTGGAATCGCTTCACCCGATGGGCCGTTCATCATTCCTCGCTTAAAATGCTCCGGGTCTTCATACAGCTCCGCGAGCGACACACGATGGACTGTGAAATGGCGCACCTGTTCGCGCGTGGGCGACAGGAGATGCTCGATGGCATGGATCACTTCTTGAGCAGCCTGGGCGTGGTCATCGGCGGAAAGCGCGGCCGACCCTTCGGCGGGACGAGTGGCCGCCTGACGGCGGAGCGTCTCCAACAACCCGTCGAGATTGCGCTTGAAATAGTGCGCGATCTCCGGCTCATACGTATTGAGCTCCTCACGCGCGCGCCACAAGTATCGATAAACCAATGGCAACCAATGCTCCGGGGGTTGCTCATCCAGCAGACCGACGATGCCACTTAAAAAAACTTGAAAACGCTCGCGAACACGCTGATGGTAAGCGGCATCGCGCTCCCGCGTTTGAACCAGCTCAGGCGAAGCGTTTCCGGTATCGGAAGGAAGATCGTAGAGCATATGAGCAACGAGATGCCTGTATTCTACGACACGCGCGCCGTTCGCGAAAGATGAAAAAACACCCAGAATATCCGGGTGTTTTGTGCACCTAATTTCGTCCCCGAATCTGCCCCCCCCTTCCGCCCCATTTCCGCAGCGCGGGCAGGATCATGCGCGAAATTCCCACCGCTCAGCTGCCCGCCCCGACGGGCGATCTCCCGCTGCCGCTTCGGATCCATTGCCGCGAACCCGCGCCGACTTTCTTCTGCGTTGGTCATAGGAGAATGAGAGGTTAGTTGAATGATCGTCGAGCGCTTGCCGCACGCAGGCGCCGTCCGCTGCGGGCCAGCCCTCGGAAGCGGGCGGGAACCTCGGCTCACGAACGCTTCCGAATGTTGGCCGTCAGACTCGTGTCCCCTGATTCGCCTTCTCGTTCCAACGTAATTCCGAGCGTAAAAGGCGTCAAGCGAGCCATGCCGATAGGCGTTTTCAAGTCAGGCAACCGCATTGACGACCTCCCTTCGTCTAGGCTTTGATGGCACTGGCAAGGCATCATCCAAGTCGGATCGAAAAGGAACAAGGACCCTCATGCACGTCTCCCCTCTCTCCGCCCAAGGCCTGACCTTGGGCATCGCCGGGACTTTCGCCCTCGGGCGGGTGTACCTGCAGACGCAACGGACGCAAGGCCGGATCGCCGTGGCAGGCGATGGAATGGGTCTCCCGGGCGAACGTCAGACCCTGACCCTGGCGGACACGCAGATGCAAGACTGGCTGCGCGACCGCCTGGCAGCATTCCCGATCGACGGCCTCCAATTCGAAGGCTCGCCACGCGTCTGGCGGGACAAGCCATACGGCCGGCTCGCCTTCATCGACGAGATCGATGGCAGTCAGAACCAGTTCGTGTCGCCGGGCATGCTCCCTTTCTCAGCCGTCTGCACGCTGGTCGACGTCCCCGAAGAGGGCAAGCCCGAGTTCCACGACATCATCGGCGGCGTGGTCATGAACTACCTCGATGGGTCGACCGCATGCGCCTACCGGCAGCCGGACGGCGGCTATCTGACTGAGACGATCGGCGCCCTGCCCATGCTCCCGGAAGAACGGCGGCCGAAACTGACGCTGGAGGGAGGCGTCGACCTGGGCAATCATCCCCTCTTCGCCGACACCTACTACCCGGAGGTCCGATTGGCGCTGGCCAAGATGTTCGAGGGACGCTCCGGGAACGTGCGCTCCCTCGGCAACAGCGCCTGGGAAGCCGTGCTCGCCGCCTTCGGCTACGCGAACGGCTATTTCTCGACCCGTCAGAAGTTCGACGAGGTCGGCGCCCTCTGGGCCATCGCCCGTGGGGCTCGCGCGTACGTCCGCACCCTGGATGGCAACCGGCACGACGGCTTCCCGCTCCCGCTCGGGGAAAAAGGAGGCTACGAACTCCTCATCGCCCCGACCGAAGCCCTGGGCCAGACGATCCTGCTCACCTACCAGCGCACCCAACGCTGACGGACAGGGACCCTCCTCGCACCCGCGAGGGTTTTTCGTACGGACCAGAAAACGGCCACCCTCACGTGCGGCCGTTTCTGGTTATTACGCCTTCCAAATCGCACGGACCACCTTCCACACATACTTCGCCAACAGGACCGCCAAGAGGAGATAGACTACATATTGCGCGGCGAACACCGCGAGGGCCACCAGGCCCAGCGTCAGGTCCTGCGCGATCTGGTTGACGGTGCGGACGAACTCACGGACGGCAGCCTGCCAGGATTCCTTGAGCTGCTTGCCGTCGAGATAGGGACGCTCGTAGACGTCGACCGAGAAATAGGTGTAGTCGAGCTGGTCGAGGCGTTCGGCCTTGAGGCGCTGCAAGCGGTCCACCTGCTCGTTGACGGCGAGCCGTTCGGCCGTGAGGCGTTCGATGGTCTGGAGCTTCGCCTCGATGACACGGGCAAGGCTGGCAGCGTCCTGCGTGCGCGTGGCCAGGGTCGAGATCTCGTCATAGGCACGGGTGGCGCTGTCGAGGGTACTGTCGATCGAGCGCTGCTTCTTCTGCAGGATGTCGAGCTCGCTCGTAAAATCACTGACTTCGCGCTTGATCGTCTCGGTGTCTTGCGTCAGCTCCTTCGGCTTCAGGGCCTGGAGACGGCCGAGAACCTCGTCAACCCGCGCGCGCTCGACCTTGAAGCGGAAATCGCACGTCCGGTCGCCGCGGTTTGCCCGCTCGAAGATGACGTAGCTCTGGCCTTTCCACCCAGCGATCTGGTCGCAAGCCTGCCCCAGGTCGCGCGTCTCTATTTGCGCTCGGTAGTGGGTGACCTCGAAGGCTTCAGCGTCATTGCCGCTGACGCTCCCTGGCTGGCTCGGCGGCATCGGGGCCACGTTGCGCGCGGAAAGCGTCGGCGCCCATCCACCCGCCTTGTCCATGGCCGCGCTCCCTACCGTCGCGTAAGACGCCTCTTGGTATGGGAGCGCGGGAGCGATCGCAGACCCGACCTCCCCCATCAGGCCCGGACGCCCCAAGAGACCGGCCGGCGAACCGACGACACGGACGACGACCGAGAGCACCGCGACGCCCAAGACCGCCATCCCCGTGACCCGCATGACCTGCTGCTGCCTCGGATTGAGGCGAGAGAAGAATTCCATATGGGACCAGCGTAGCAGACCGGTCGGGACGCGCCCATTCCCCTTGCCAACGCGGCCCGGATACCCCAGGCTGAGAGGCGCGCCGACGATCCCACCCACTAAAGACAAGGAGATCCCATGTATGAACTCACGGGCATCCGCATCTACCCCATCAAGTCTTGCGCGGGCCTCTCGGTCACAGAAGCGACACTCGGGAAGGACGGTCTCGAGCTCGACCGGCGCTTGATGATCGTGAACGCGGACGGCCGGTTTCTCACGCAGCGCACACATCCGCAGATGGCTCGGATGCGCATCCGCCTGACCTCCGATGGACTCACCATCGCTTTCGAGAACGAGGAATGCCTCGTGCATCTCAGCTCGTGGCACCAAGGCCCCCTCACGGTCGTCAGGATCTGGGGACATGACAGCCCCGCGCATGCGTACGACGAGCACATCAACGCGTTCCTGTCGGACTGCATGCATGAGCGGGTACGCCTCGTCTCCCAACCGACGCCACACGGACGCATCCCAAAGCGCCGGCCACACGACCTCGCGACCGGCCTGAGCTTCGCCGACGCCTACCCCCTCCTTATCGCCGGTGAGGCCTCCCTGGAGGCACTGAACCGCGCCCAACCGGCGGGATGCGAGCCATTCCCCATGGACCGTTTTCGTCCGAATCTCATCGTACGCACTCGCACGCCCTGGGAAGAGGACATCTGGAACCGCTTCCGCATCGCGAACGCAACCATCCACGGCGTGAAGCGATGCGTGCGCTGCCCCATCATCCGCATCAACCAGGTGAGCGGGATGGCGGACCATCCGAACGAACCCACGGATACGCTCAAGCGGATCCATCACGCCAACGGCCAGCCGATCTTTGGTCTCTACGCCATCCACGAGGGACTGGCGCAGATCCGCGTCGGTGACCGGATCGAGGCGATTGAGTTCGGAGACCCGCCGGAGCCCTGAACCGCTCAGAAAATCTTTTTCTAAGCGGTTTTTTCATAAAAATACACGCATCCACCCTCTACGGACCCCTCGTAAGACGCTAACTTGCCCCGAATCGCCGCTCCACATCACCGGCGAAAAGAGGAGACGAGCCGACATGTCGATAAAGATGATCAAGCTCGAGGTTCCCAACGAGGAGGGCGGAGTTCCCTGGACGGAGATCCGCATCTCCGACGCGACCGCGGAGGAGGTAGCGGCCGCACGAGTCGGACGATGCCTCGGCGCAGGCGGGTCGCGATTCCAGAGCGCGAACATGCACGGCATCCACAGCATCGCCGTCCTCACGCTCGAGGAATTCAAGGCGCGTTACCCACTCGCGCCGGAACCCACCACGTCGATCGCGAAGGCGCCCACGCGCCCCATGCGCGCCGCCACCTCGTGCCCGCCCCCGGCGAACGACAAGCTCTGACTGCCGATCCCAGTAGATGCGACGGTCTTTTTATTTCTGCCACTTTTTTACGCGTGCGCCTCCGCGAGCTCCTTGAGGCGGGCCAGGGCCGTCACCCACATCCCCTCCATTTGTGTCTTCTCGTTTTCGGGAACGTCGATATCGATGACAAGCTCGGTACCGCCATCTTTCTCGACGAAGGTGTAGTTCTCGCGGGACCCGCGCCACACATTGATGGCGTCGCTGGAAAGGTCCTCTTTCCCGTTCTGGATGAAGCCGCGGTGCTCGATGGAGACGAATTCCGGCTTGCGAATCTCCGCGATGCGGCTGATCATGCCGCTTTCCCCTTCGCCTTCGTGCGATGGGCCGAGGAAACGAATATCCGCCCCAGGCTCCCAGCTGCCGACGTAATAGGAACCCGGCGAGAAGGCGGTGGTCCAGTCACGATAGGTGGCGTCCTGGAGCATGACGTCCCACACCTTCTCGCGAGCGGCGCGGATATGAATCGTGAGGTGCATTTTCTGCAGCATATTGTTCAGAGAAAAGAGTCAATCCGCACCGGTTCAGGATACCACCGGCATGCGAAAGCGGAAGGGGCTCGAGCCTTGACGGCAGGGCTCGCTTCCGCAACCATGCGTGACATGAGCCGGCATCCGGCTCGTGGGGCACCACCAGCATAAGGAGGAACGCCGTGGATGGACACCCGGAACCCGACTATCGCGACACCGGCGGATATCACCTGAAGCGCCTCGGCCAAAGCATCGACGAGGAAGGGCGTCGCTACGCACGGGAGCGACGGCAAGAGCTCCTGAACCGACTCTGGCGGACCTCGCTGATCGCCCTCGCCTGTCTCGGCATGGTAGGGGTAGTCGTCGCCGTCCATCGGCGGACCAACGAAGCAGATCCCCCGCGGCAACCTTCGGACCCGCCTGAACGAAGGCCTTCGGAATCCATTATCCTGACCTGCGAAGGCTACGTGCGGTTCGAGGACAGCACCTGGACCGGCCGCCCCTGCATCCGCTTCCCCTACGCCCCCGGGCGCGACAGCGGCGGCGAGTGCGCCATCGAGTACGGCATCCGCCTGCCACCGGGACCGCTTCCGGACGCGTCCGTCCACGCCACAAATCTACATGATGCCGGTCCCTGACCCCGACGCATGGGGTTTTTTCATAAAAGAATCGTGATATCTTGACAAAAAAGGCGTATTCGTGTACCCTCCGTCATCCTCAAGAAAAGCCCCTTCCACTCAAGAACCAGGTAAGGACACCAAAAAAATGCGTACACGGAGCCAAAAACTGGTGAGCGCGGCACCCCTCGTCCTGATCGCCATCATCTTGACGGCGATACACGTCCCATCGGAAAACGGTGGAACCGTGACGGTGAGCCCAGACGCGGCCAACCCCGACAAGCAAATGGTCGCTACACACCGTTCCGAGCTTACGAGGGAAGATCGCTGGGTTCTGGGGCGATATATCAAGCCAGGCAACTGCTTCGTCCTCCCGCGACCCGACCGCTACCAACACCCGCGCGGGCGCGCAAACCGCTGCTTCCAGCTGTGCCACGATCCCAGTTGGCACTACGAAGGCTGCTATGAAACCTGCGTCGGGTGGGTCATGCCGAACAACCACGGGAAGCCATGTGGCGACTACACCCGCCCCACGCCGGATCCGCCCGCGCCGCTCGCCGGATCCGCGCACCCACGCCCGACCACAGAGCGCGAGATTCGCGGCTACTGCCACTGGTCGTGCTCGGATTTGGACCAGCGCGCAACCTGCGACCGGAGCTGCCTTCGGGGATTCGGGATCATCGACCCCCGCCCATCCTCCGCAAACCGGGTCGCGCGAGTCATCCACCTCGATCTGTGACCTCGCGCCGTCCCATCATCCATCCCATCAGGGATGTTTTCATTTATCATAACTCCTCAAATGACCCCACCGTCCCTTCCACCGCAACCGGCGCCTCGACCCCAAATCTCGCATCGCGCACGAACACGACCGGCATCCCGGCCGCATGGGCGCTCCGAAGGCCATTCCCCGCATCCTCGAACGCAAGGCAGCGTCCGGGCTCGACCCCTAACTGGCGGGCGGCTTCGAGATAGGCGTCGGGAGCGGGTTTGTGATGGGTGATGTCATCGGCTGTCACCATGACCTCGAAAAGGCCTTGCCAACCGAGGCGGGCCAGCTGCGCGGAAATGTCTTCACGCGTGGCGCTCGTGGCCATCGCGAGGCGCGTTCCCGCCTGTTTCGCCTTCCGCAAGAAGGCCTCGACGCCCGGCAGCGGCGTGATGCCGCGTTCGGAACGGACGGCCTGGAACAGGCGGCGACGCTCCTGGATGAGCGTCTCCATCGCCTCGAAGCCTTGCGGCAAGGCGGGATAGGCGCGCTGCATCGCCTCGACGCACGCCTGCGGCGACAGGCCCATCATCGAGCGCTGGACGGCGAGCGCGTGCGTCACGCCATAGGGCGCGAGCAAGCGATTATATGTCTCGATCCAGAGCGTTTCGGTATCGACGAGGGTGCCGTCGTTATCGAAGACGTAAGCGGCCGCGGCATGAAGCAGGTCAGAGATGGGTGTCGGCATATGCGGGCAGCGTCCCACGCGGAGCGGACGAGCGCAATTGACGTCGAAACGCGACGCCCCATACGATGAGGAAAACCCTATGCCCCTCACCCCGCCACGCCGCCACCTCCTGATCGCCCTCGCATTCACCGTTTTGCATTATCTCGCCACGGCGGCCGTCTTCCTGTTGGGGTTGGCCTCGATCGGCAGTTTCGATCGCCCGGCCACGGCCCTGTCGACGTTCGCCGCCTCGATCCCGGAACCGGTCTTCCTTGGCCTTTGTTATCTCTTCCTCGTCCCGGCCGGCTTCCTTCCCTTCGGCATCCTGTATAACAGCGCCCTGCTCGGGTTCGGCCTGTACCACCTCCTCGACTGGCGCCACGAGCGAAAGACGAGCCCGAGGACATAAAAACCCCGTGCTCTGCGTGAACACGGGGAGGGATCAGGGCGTCACCGTCACGATGCTCATCGCGGTCTCGTCGCGGCCGTCGAAGTTGGCCTGGCCGGGACCATCGCAGCCGACGGCATGCGTCGCCGAGAGGCAGGTCGCCGCTCGCTCGCCGCGGACGATATCGAGCGCACGGAAGTCGGCGGGATATTCGGCGTAGGCGCGGATGCGGCTGCCAACGGGGACCGTGATGCGGCCGCGGACGGCGAAGTCGGTCGTCGCGTTCGGCGGCACCTCGAGCGGCCGCGTCGGCACCAGGAAGAGCATGCCATTGAAGGGCACGTTCCACTCGATGAGCGGGATGCGCTCGGGACCGCGCCAGAGCTCGAGGTCGCTCAGCTCCTCGGCACGCATCCCCAGGCTTCCGCTCGCGATCGTGAACGCGAGGGACGGCAAGGCGACCACGGACTCGGCGCCAACGAGGCTGAACGACACGATCGGGGCCGACGCGACGTCGCGGACCGTGGGCCCGAGGTCCGGACCCGGCCGGATCCCCAGGCGGACTGCCCGGCGCGGCACGACCGTGATGGGAAACCCGCGCGGAAACACGAACGGGATGGTCTCGCGGTCGGTCACGGCCTCGACGAGCTCGATGGCGTGCTGTCCACCTGCGTCGGGCGCGTTGAAGTCGAGGAAGACGAGGATGGTCACCGTCACCCCGGCCCGCACCGTGCTGTTGAGGGGATACTCGAACAGGTTGGTGACCGGGTTGACGGCCCGGCCCGCGGAGAAGCGGAGCGGCAGGCCGGACCGCGAACCGCTGGGGACAGCGAAGAAGTAGGCGTTCGCGATGTCGGTCGCACGCCCCACCCCTACGCGGCGGAAGCGGAAGGCGCGCACCGGCACGGCGTCACCGGTCACGGTCACGTCGAAGGCGGCCGCGAAGACGCCGGTCGCGTTCGGCCCGACCTCCTGGGCGGCGACCGTCGCGGAGGAGAGACGCGCGATGAGGCGGGGGGCGGGAGCCACATCCGCGTCGAGGGCCGCGTCCGCATCGGGAACCGGGGGGACGTCGGGCACCAGGACCTCGGGGACGTCGGGCGAGGCCACCCCTTCGGCGACCGCATCAGCGATCTGGGAGACATCCTCCGAGGCCGCGTCCGGCGTGGTGCCGGAGACGCTGGAGGCCCCACAGGCGAGGACCGCCATCGAGAGGAGCGAGACGAGCGTGAGACGAGGCATGGGAACATCCTTTCTTGGTGCAGGAACACGCCTGCCAGGAGGGGCAAACGATGCCGGATCCTAACAGGAACCGCTCCCTCTGTCAAGCGTCGCTTCCATAAAAAGACCTTGTTTTAGAGAAAAAATAGACCTCCTCTTTCCCCACCGTCGCCGGATAACGATTGACAGAACTCCGGTTTTCCGCTAGGATACGGAACGCCTTTTCCAACCACTCGGAGCGAAACGCCATGCTGATCAAGGATCCCGAAAACGAGCCATCCGCCGAGGAATGGCGCGAGCTGGCCCGCGCCTGGCCGGACATCACCGACCGTGCGGACATCTTCTACATCGATGGGCCGGACGGATTCGACTGCCTGCCGGGCTCGGTACGCGCGGCGCCCTTGCCCGCCGATACCCATGTGCCAAACCTGCCCGCCCTCCCCATCTTCTCGCCCACGCATGAAGAGCTCACCCTCGTTGCCGTCGAGGAGCACGCGGTCGAGCCGCGCATCACGGTCAGCTGGGAAACAGGATGGAAACAATACCCGCGGCACACCGCGAGCGTCCCGATCATGCCCTTGCGTGACGCGATTCGCCTCGCAGAAAGGCTCCGCGGACGGTGCCGCCTCCGGACCCTGCTCGACCTCGCCCCTGGCGCGGACCAGCCGCGCTGGGACCGCATCACGCTCGTGGATACCGACGACTGCGTCAGCGATCTCGACGAGCCGACGTACCACGTGAACCGCTGGCTGGCCGAGGCGCGCATCCAGGCAAAGGCCGGTACCAATACCCTCGCACCCTTTAACGACCGCTGGCTCCCGCTCGCGCCGATCACGCGTCTCCGGCGGGCGCAAGGCCTGAGGCCCTAAGGCCATCGCGCACGCGCGACGCCTGAAGGCCTCTTTTCTGTTCCGAGCCCTTCCTGCGCGCGTTCAAATCTCGCCGCGGTTCGGCCCACAGCCTATCGCGCAAAGGCGCAGCCCCATTGACCGTTCGAGAAATCCGTGATAGGAACGGTGCGCGCGCCCATGTGACGCCGTTCTACCCAACACGCGAAAAGGCCCCATGCCCACCGTCAAGAAATACCTCACCCTCACCCGTCGCGGGGAAGAGCTTAAGGCGGCCCTCAAGGCCTTCGGCGAACGGATCCTCTACCACGATACGGACCGACTCTACCTCCAGGTCTTCGTCGATATGGTCGTCGTGACCATCGACGACCGAGACCTGGCGGAGCTGCAGCGACGCTTCCCAGCCCTCCACATCGAAGACGTCCACGTGATGGGCAACCAGAGCGATCCCCCACGCGAACGCTGCACCCTCGAGCTGGTGGGGCGCGGCGCGGAACTGAAGGCCGCCCTCGACGCGCTCGGCCCACGCGTCAGGGTGCACGACTTCAGTGCCTTCATCGGGATGGCGGACGTCAGCGTCGAGAAGGCGGCCCTCGCCGAGCTACAGCAACGGTTCCCCCGCCTCGAAGTGCGGCTACAGGCGGAACATCCTGCCCCCAAGCGGTCGCCCTGAAGCACGGAGGCCCCAGGCCTGCTGATCCCCTCACGCCGTGAGGGGCTTTTCTTTTGCGAACGAGACCCGCGTGAGGCGATGCACCAAAACGAAAAAAGGCCTTATGCCTTTTTTCCTTTAGCGGCAGGCCTTTCCGCCTTGAATTGCAGCCCCTGTTCCTTAAGCGCCTTGCGCAAGGACGGGAGCGAAGCGGTACCCATGCCGTGGAGCGCCAACAGGCGCGTCTCAGTCCATTTCGAGAGGTCCTTGAGCGTCCGGATCCCGGCCGCGTCCAGCGCGCGACGGGCCGGGGCGGGCATCTTGGGAAACAGGCGGCCGGCACGGCGCAGGTTCTCTTGGACGCAAAAGGCGACCAAACGCGTGATGAGGGCGCGCGGCAAGGGACGGCCAAGCGGCAGCCGAATCGCCCCGCGGGACGGATGATAGGGAGCAAGCGCGCGCCGGAAAGCGACGATCGCTTTCGGGCCCGGATACAGCCCGACATGCTGCGGATATCCGGCGAAATGGATCAGGTGCCCATGGAAATCGAAGGTCGGGATGCCGTAGCTGATGCCCTCGACCGCATCTGGGGCGGCGGAACGGATAAGCGCGCGGAGCGCGCGCAGCAGCGCTTGCGTCTGTTTGGGCCAACGGGCGATGTGCCCATCGATGGCGCGGGCGGAGGGAGACATGGGGACAGTGTACCACGGGCCCCGCACTTGCCCTTGACGGTGCCGCCGTTTTATCGTACCCTAAGCCATCGTCGCGACCACCGGAAAACACGAAATGCCCTACATTTCGAGGCGCCTGCCGCGCATGGCGACACGAACATCCGGGTGTACCGGATCCCAACACGCATGAGGACACGATGAAGAAGCTCCTGTCTCGATCCTTGTCCCTGGCTCTGCTGGCCCTCGGGTGCGGGTCCTCCGCGAACGAGGTCAACGGCACGGGGGACTTCGACGCGATGCCTCCCGGCGCAGGCGACGCGACCGTCCTCACGGATAACGCCCCGGGGGTCTTCCCGAAGGGTGCCCCGGACGGCGCGTCCCCTGACCTCGCCCGAACGGACATCGCCCACGTCGAGCCGGCCCTCACCGTTCGGTTCTCGGACATGACCGACCGCTCGTACGCCCGGGGCACGCGTGGCGCGACGTTCCTCGCCCTGACGCTCATCGCCCATCGCGACGTCGAGCTGTATCGCGTCCCCCTGTCGTTCGACCAGGTCCGCGAGAGCGCCTGCGCGATCGGCAACGAGGGTGCACCCAACTACCGCGCCGTGGCCCTGCGCAACGGCATGGATGGCGAAACCGCGCTCGCCGTCGCAGGGGAGCTGCTGGGCAGCCCGGGCAGCCCGCGGGCGACAGGCGAGCTCGGCGGGGCACTCCCCATTCGGCTTGCCGCCGGCTCCGAGACCGCCATGGCCGTGACGGCCGACGTCCGCCTCACCGACCCACGCTGCCCGTTCCTCAACCAGGGCGTGCGCGTGACCGTCGGCGACCAGGGGACGGGCCGGCTCTTCCCCGCCGGCGCCATCGGCCTCACGGGAGAGCGGCGCCTCGCCCGCCCCGAAGAGATCGTGGGTGACCGCGTCTACACGGGCATGACCATCACCGTCACGGGCCCGGACTACGGCCAGCCGCTCGTGACCGACCCGGACGGGCAGCGCGGCGAGTTCTGGTTCTGCGACGACCCGCTGAGCGGGCTGCCTGGCGGCGACGCCAACGGGTACCGCGGCTGCTGCACCAATGGGCGCTGGCGGTCCCTCGAACCCGGCACCCACCCGCAAAGCGGGATGCTGGTGCGCAGCCTGGACCGGCCGAACATCTACTACCTCTTCAGCCGCCGCGACGGGACGCTGGCCCGCGCCTTCTTCCCTTCGAGCGGCGAACTGAACTCCTGGCGGCACCCCTCAGGCACCGGCCACGTCGGCATCGACGCGGCCGATCCGAGCGCCTGCCTCGACGTCATCGGGCTCAGCGACGCGGACGTGATCGCCATCCAACCCGGCGGCAACGTCACCTACCGTCCGGGCTCGACCTATGTGCGTATCGCGGCCAACCCGACGGTGTGGGCCGTGGGCGCGAACCGCGTGGCAAGCCCCATCGCCCTGAGCGACGGGATGAGCCTCGAGGGCTGGATGCGTCCGGGCCTGGTGCGCACGGTCCCGGAAGCCTTCTTCGTGGACTACCGGCTCGGGATGCCGTCCGCCTTCGACCGCGGGACGCCCGCCGACCGCGCCCTCATGACCTTCGACGCGCCGACGGAGCAGATCGAGACGCCGCTGCGCTGAAGGACCCTCACCCGTATACGCGGGTGTTTTCTTTTCGCAAACGGAAAAAGGACGATGCCCCAAAACGAAAGAAGCGCACCGGGAGAGGCTGGATGCGGCAGCGCTGGATTAGCGTTGCGCCCCTTCCTCTCGCGATGCGCGCGAGATGCGACCGAACGGTTCAGCGACGGCCGGCCAGGCTCGTCGTCGCGACGCAGAGCTCGCGCCCGCTGGCGTAGCGGACGAAGCAACCCGTGAGCTCCCGGTTGCCGGCCGGGACGCGCGTCACGCAGAAGCGCGCGGGCGGGCGGGACCGGCGGACCGGGGCCGGACGCGGCGCCGGTTGCAGCACCCACTCGTCGCCGGACCGGACGGCGAGATGCTCCTCGCCGGGCTGCATGTCGAAGAGGGTCATGCGCTGCTGGCCAGCGCACCCGAGAGCCGAAAGACAGGCGAGAAACGCGAACGAACGGATGGGGGGCATCTGTGTCCTTTTGGAGGGAAATCTGTTGAGAAAACGCTTTTTTTAGAGTCGTTTCCGTACCATTTCGAGGCCGTATTGGTTGCTCTATGTTAGCATATTTTACTGGTTTTGTCAACCGATGAAAGAACGGGCTCTTGTCAACGAGTTGGAACAAGGGCGGTGGAGTTCTTGAAGAAGGCCTCG
>CAYYTQ010000011.1:0-36079 GCA_964474805.1 uncultured Gammaproteobacteria bacterium | reverse complement strand
TCATCGCGCTGGGACTAACGTTACTGATGATTGGAAAATGTTAACAGGACCTAGAAGAAGCCATATAGGGACAGTATATCGGGAGAACACGCGAGAATAAAAAGCCCGCCCCGGCGCTAGCCCAGTTCCGCTTCACTTCTGCCGCTCCGCCGTCGCAACCCGCTCACAAACACGCTACAATCCATCCATGCGCACCCATCCTCGCATGCACATCGTCCCCAACGATCTCCGCTCGAAGGAACGATCAGCATTTTTGCGTTTTACCCGCGAGACCTGGCAGAGCAATCGGCACCTTCTGCCCAGTTGGAAAGCCCATTTCGCCGAACACGAGCTCCCGAAAACCCCTGAAGAGAAGTACCTAATCGACCTCGCCAACACCATAACGAACGACTTTTCCCAAAAATATGGCGGAGATGCCATCGAGATCATCCCCGAAAAAGTCCATCTTCTTCCAAAAGCCCCCCTGGGGACAGTTCCCGAATTGATGATTGACGGCGGTGGCATCGTCTTCCCCTTTTCTGGACAGATCATCTTAAAGGCGCCCGCCGTCAGAAAACACCCAATTGCTTTCCTAAAAGTCCTTACCCATGAGATGCTCCACGCCAAGTCGTTCCTCAGCGCCACCATCAGAGACGAACGGTCCCGCAAGCGGAGAGGGGGACTCACCTTTTTTGGAGACGGCCACAGAAACAGCCTCCGGATGGTTGGCCTTGACGAGGCCCTCAACGAAGAAGCTACGTTCCGTTGCATCATCAAAGCAAGAACCGACCCAGGATTCATCGCCATCGCCGCAGACGCCTTCGATGAAGAGGCGAAACAGGCTAGACACGCGTACGCGCAAAGGCACGGGGCCCGCTCGGCGAAGTTCTTTGGGCGGCAAAAGATGGCGATGATGCGCAACTCTTAACCTATTACGTCCCCAGGCGAATCCTGCTCTATGTCCTCAGCAGCATTCGACAAGACAACCCTCTCCGCTTTCCTAGGCTAGAGGACGTGGAAACACTTTTTTATAAGGCGAAATTCCAAGGAAATCTTCTCCCGATGGCCCGTGTAATCGAAAATAGCTTTGGAAGCGGAGCGTTTCGTCTTCTCGCCGAAATGCCCAGCACAGAGGAGGCCGCAAATTTCGCGGAGCCGCTCATCAAACGCAGAAACGAGAGGCTAAGCAGACGATCAACCCCATAAGCGCAGTATTCCGGGCCATCCATACAAAAACCCTTAGGTAAAGCCCGCCCCTTCAGGGAACGCAAAACACGCCTTTAGGGCGTGTTTCAACGATTCCGGCGGCAGGCTACTCTCCCAGGACCGGGTTGGGTCCAAGTACCATCGCTGCTGGTGGGCTTAACGACCGTGTTCGGGATGGGAACGGGTGTGACCCCACTGCTTGAGCCACCGATCACGCAGAACAACGGAGTTATTCATGCTGGATCGGCGTCACAAGACGCGGATATATCAGAACCAGATATGTGCAAGGCATGTTGCACGACTTGCTTTGCAGGACACCTAGGAAATTTCCATCTTTCTCGTTGCCTATGAAAGGCAAACGTTAATCCAGATGGGAAAAACATTGGACTATTAGTATGGCTCGGCTGAAGACCTCACGGTCCTTGCACCTACCACCTATCAACCTCCTTATCTCGGAGGGTCCTAAACGAATGTTAATCTTGGGAACGGCTTCACGCTTAGATGCTTTCAGCGTTTATCCGTGCCGAACGTAGCTACCCAGCGGTGCCCTTGGTAGGACAGCTGGTGCACTAGAGGTTCGTTGTTCTCGGTCCTCTCGTACTAAAGAACAGTTCCCTCAACATTCCACGCGCACAGTAGACAGGAGACCGAACTGTCTCACGACGTTCTGAACCCAGCTCGCGTACCGCTTTAATAGGCGAACAGCCTAACCCTTGGGACCTTCTCCAGCCCCAGGATGCGATGGGCCGACATCGAGGTGCCAAACCTGGTCGTCGATGTGGACTCTTGGACCAGATCAGCCTGTTATCCCCGGAGTAGCTTTTATCCGTTGAGCTTCCGCCGTCCGATATCGTACGGTCGGATCACTATGTTCTGCTTTCGCAGCTGCTCGACTTGTTGGTCTTGCAGTCAAGCTGGCTTATCCCATTGCGGAATCACTCCGATTTCCATCCGGAGCTAGCCAACCTTTGTAAACGCCTCCGTTACTTTTTAGGAGGCAACCGCCCCAGTTAAACTACCCACCAGATACTGTCTCGAAGGCCAGATTCATGGCCCTCGATCAGAGCGACGACAGAACAAGGGTGGTATCTCACTGGTGCCCGAAGGCTCCCACCTATGCTGAACATGTTAAGTCGTAACCCAATATCAAGTTGTAGTAAAGCTTCACGGGGTCTTTTCGTCTGACTGTGCGTACAGGGCATCTTCACCCCACTTGCAATTTCGCCGAGTCCCATGTTGAGACAGTCGCTCTCTCGTTATGCCATTCGTGCGGGTCGGAACTCACCCGACAAGGAATTTCGCTACCTTAGGACGATTATAGTTATCGCCGGCGTTCATCAGCGCTTAGCTTCAAAGCTGCCGATCCGAAGATCATGACTTCTCCGCTTGACGTTCTGACACTGGCCAGGCATCACTTCCTATACATCACCTTGCGGTTTAGCAGGAAGCTGTGTTTTTGGTAAACAGTCGGAAAGCGTCTTTTGTTGAAGGCTATATTGCTATAGCCAGGCCTTATCCCGAAGTTACGGCCGTTGTATTGCCGAGTTCCTAAACATGGGTTCTCTCGTACACCTTGGCACACGTATGCCCACTCACCTGTGTCGGTTTCCGGTACGGTTTCTATAAGATTAGCTCTAGAAGGTTTTCTAGGCACAGCGTACCCGATCCTTGCTCCACTTACGTAGAGCTTGCGCTCGCCACGGGGCTTATGACCGACGGATTTGCCTATCGGCCACCCCGCAACGCCCAGAGCCTCATTCCAAGAGACTCGACCAGTTAAAACCATGCGTCACTCCATCGAAATCTTACAGAAGTGCAGGAATATTAACCTGCTGTCCATCGACTACGCCTTTCGGCCTCGTCTTAGGCCCGACTAACCCAGGGACGATTCGCGTTGCCCTGGAAACCTTGAGTTTACGGTGGGCGGGATTCTCACCCGCCTTTTTGCTACTTATGCCAACATTCTCACTTCCAAGCGCTCCACGGTGGGTCACCCCTTCCGCTTCGGCGCTGCTTGGAATGCTCCTTTACCGATCCCCCCGGCGGAACGCGTGGCTCGTCTTGCGACAAGCGACGTGTTCCGCCGAGGCGGATCCCGCGGCTTCGGTGCGATGCTTAGCCCCGATAAGTTTTCGGTGCTGAGCAGCTTGACCAGTGAGCTGTTACGCTTTCTTTAAAGGATGGCTGCTTCTAAGCCAACCTCCTGGTTGTATAAGCCACTCAACGTCCTTTTACACTTAGCATCGACTTTGGGACCTTAGCCTGCGATCAGGGCTGTTTCCCTTTTGTCCTGTGGAGCTTAGCCCCCACGGACTGACTGCTGGGAACACTTAACGGCATTCGGAGTTTGGTTGGGAGTGGTAGGCTTGCGCCCCCAGCCCCATTCAGTGCTCTACCTCCGTTAAGTTATGAACCAGCGCTAGACCAAAATCTATTTCAAGGAGAACCAGCTATCACCCAGCTCGATTGGAATTTCACCTCTAGCCACAACTCATCCCCGAGTGTTGCACGGCTCGTGGGTTCGGACCTCCAGTTGTCTTTCGACAACCTTCATCCTGGTCATGGCTAGCTCGCCGGGTTTCGGGTCGTGTATACGCCACCAAAACGCCCTATTAAGGCTCGCTTTCACTGTGCCTCCGCTCCCGCAGGAACTTAAGCAAGCGACGTATAGCACACTCGTTGGCTCATTCTTCAATAGGAACGCTGTAACGGACTTGCGCCCGCTCCAACTCCATGTAAGCGTACGGTTTCAGATATTGTTTCACTCCCCTCTCGGGGTGCTTTTAAGCTTTCCCTCACGGTACTAGTTCACTATCGGTCATGAAGAGTATTTAGTCTTGGCACATCGTCGTGCCTGCTTCCGACGAGGTTTCTCGGTCCTCGTCGTACTATGGATCAGGAGCCGAAGGAGAGAATCATTTTCGCTTACCGGACTATCACCGTCTTTGGTTCCACTTTCCAGTGGATTCGGCTAACGATCTCTTCATCTTCGTGCGTTTCATGGGGAACGCATGCTCCGTCCCAACAACCCCGCTTTGAAGGCGGCCCACGCCCTCGCGCTCACCCGCGGCTAAACTTGCGTCTAACTCGGTGCGAACGGTCATACAAAACGGTTTTGACTCTTCCCATTTCGCTCGCCGCTACTCAGGGAATATTGCAAACTTCTTGTCTCAGCCAGACCACGAATGATCTCGCGAGACAAGAGGTATGCTTTGTTTTTTTCTTTTCCTCTGGGTACTGAGATGTTTCACTTCCCCAGGTTCCCTCCACACGTCCTATGGATTCAGACGCGGGTCACAAGACTTCATCTTGTGGGGTTTCCCCATTCGGGCATCTTCGGATCAACGGTTGCTTGCCACCTCCCCGAAGCTTATCGCAGGCTGCTACGCCCTTCATCGGCTCTTCATGCCTAGCCATCCACCGTACGCCCTTACGTGTTTTTCCCATCCGGACTCTGATCACGAGGATCAGCGGACGGGGAATTTACCTTGGTGTACTGCATTGCAAATCGAGTATGGCGCGATTGCGCGCACCATACCGATGCCTTGCACATATCTATTACTGATATGTTACTTTCTTCAGTTGTGAAGCGGCGGTCCATGCTACGCACCATGCCAAGGGTCGCCTACGCGGTTCCTTGGGGGTGGTGGAGACAGACACAGGCGGGACTCGATCGGGACCGATCGGATGCGGCCTGTGGCTTTCTCTGGGCTCTGGCTTTTTCTAAGGTGGTGAGATTGTATAGAACCCCCAAAGGCTTGTCAAGGGCTTTAAATAAAGGGGGAAATGGGTTATACACAGGATATGCAGATGATCCATGTCATTGCCGCTGGCGGGGCCCAGGAAGCCTGGCAAAATGTTGCGATTTCCCAATATTTGGAGCGGATTCGACCGTTCGCACGCGTTGAAGTGACGGAAATCCCTGATGAACGAGAGTCGGCGACGGTCCCAGTTGAGCGGATACGGGCACGCGAAGGCGAGGCAATGCGAAAACGCCTGAAAGGCCCGAGCATCCTAGTTGCGCTCGATGAGGGCGGGCGGCAGCTGGATTCACGAGAATGGGCGGGATTTTTGGAAAAATCGGGTGAGCGTGGGGTTCCGGTGGTGTTTTTGCTAGGCGGAGCAAACGGGCTGGATCCAGCGTTGCGGCAAGAGGCGGATTACGTGCTTTCCCTAGGAAAACAGACGATGCCGCATGTGCTGGCGCGAATCGTCCTGTTGGAACAGCTGTATCGGGCGCAGGCGATTTTGCGGGGGAAGGCGTACCATCGGTAATTCATTTCGCACGTGCGAAAAAGCGGTTATTCTTGACAAGAAAAGCCTCACTGGGTATGCTAGTCCACTGTCGTTTTCAGAAACAACGGAGGGAATCACATGAGCAACGATGCGAGTGTGCGGATCGAAAAAATTACGCTGCACGAGGACCAGCTGGATAACCGCACCATGCGTAGGCTGTTTTCCTACGGCCAGATGGGCCATGCAGGACCCTATTCGGAAGAGCAGGCGACGAGGTGGGGATACGCGGTGATGAGCGTCCTTCTGCTGGTGGGCGTGCTCGCGGGGTTCGCCGTGGGGGAAAGCGACATCGAGGGCGGCAGAGCTGCCCACGCAGTGTGTGCGAGCCTCGGCCTGATCGTGGCGATTCACGCCTGCAATGAACTTTCGATCCGATGGAGGCGGCGAAAGACCATACGCGGCGAGATCTCAAAAGAGCTGGTACGCAAGACAAATGGGGAGGTCTTCGCGTACCGGCTCTACCTGCAAATTGAGGCGTTCAACGAGTTAGTGGAACGCTTCGATCAGTACCAGCAAGCTGTCGCGCTCGGCATTCGCGAACCGCTGGCGAATAGCGCAACAATCATCGCAAAGCTCCAAGCGACACGAGCACGTCTGCTGAAGGCGATCAAGCTGATCAAGCTCATGCGGTGGTGCCAAGCATCAGAAGAGCAGCACCGCGTGGAACTAGACGCCCTCATCGCGGCGCTCGGGTTGGAAACGGAGGGAACGGGCATCCGGGTTGCGATCGATCCGGCGGAGGCGAACCCCGATGCAGACGAGGCGCTACAGGAAGGCTTTCGCGAAGCGGAAGCGGCCCTGCGGACGAAGTAACTGGGCCGCGGCCCTTGCGGGTGGCGGTTTTTTTGTTGTTCCTTCCAAAGAAGTTCGGTGTCCACAAATGCGTCTTGCTTAAGAGTAAGCACGGCGCCTATGATGCGGCGCGGAGGAAGCCATGAAGCAGGTGACGCAGGTGACGCTGGTTCAAGGATTCATCATCTTTTTCTTCGGGTGCATGTTCGCGGAGAAAGGCGCGGAGTTGGTGCGGGAAGGCAAGCGCGCCAAGCATGCGTACCGACCGAAGCGGCAGCCGATCTGGCTGCGCCCACCGCGCGACACGAACTGCCAACGCGTCCAGTCGCGCGTCGGCATGAGCGTTCGGGCACGAACCCTGCCGAAGGATCTCGAGGAAGCGACGGCCGTGGTCCGGGAGCTGCTGCGAGAGCCGATCATTCTCGGCATCGACGAGATCCAGCTCCTCTACAACCCGCCGGATGGGGTTCCTGCAGATGAGGCCAAGGTGCAGGCGTTCATCGACGTCCTGATCGACGGGGCGCGTCGGGGTTCGCGCATCTTTCTGGCGGGACTGGACACGAACTTCCGCGGCGAGCCCTTCCCCATCAGCAAGGCCCTGCTGCTGCATGCGCAGGTGCTGAAGCGGCAGCTGACGGCGATCTGCTCCAAGTGCTTGTCGGATCATGCGACGCTGACCCAGCGTCTGGTCGACGGCAAGCCGGCACCGCGGAGCGACCCGACGATCGTCGTGAAGGGCGACGAGGCACGCGATGCGCGTACGGCGTACGAGCCTCGATGCATCCACTGTCACGAGGTGCCGGACGCCTGACCCCTGAATGAGGGGTTTTTTGTTTGTATTTAGGGAAAAATCGTCGCGGTCAGCCTTGACAGATGTTGGGATATCTGGTCTTCTGTTCCCGCAAGGAGGCGATCGGATCTCATGGACCTTCCCCTGATTCCGGATGGCCAGCTCGTGCCGATTCCCGGCGATTTCAAGACGGTCGCGACGGATGTTGGGCTTCGGGTGCCACCCGTTCTACATGCGCTCGTGCTGCTGGTGCCGCGCTCGAAGGCGACCACGACCCGGCTCTGCGACCTGCTGGATGCGAACCCCGCGCATTTCATCGCAGGACTGCCACGATGGAAGGTCGAGGAGCTGGAGACGGCGAAGAAGCGCCTCTTCGCGCAGCTCGCGGCGATCGGACATCCGTACGTGGCTCCGCCGGTCGTGGAGCGAGCGTTCGGGGCACGTCCCCCACCGCCCGAAGACCCCTCTCGCTGAACGGCGAGTTTTTCCTTCGCGAAAAAGAACCCATATGAAAACGGAACGGCCTGATTTCTTGCGGAATGGCGCTTCCGTGCTAGGATGCAGCGACGGGCGGATGGTGAAATTGGCAGACACACCAGCCTTAGGAGCTGGCGCCGCAAGGCATGAGAGTTCAAGTCTCTCTCCGCCCACCATGGAGAAACTCGCATTTTTTGCGAGTTTTTTGGACATCGTCAACGCCGACCGCTTGCGCGTCGAGCCCCTTCCCTGCCGCGTTTTTGACCTGCCACCAAGCATGCACAGGACTTGACAAATGCGAGAATAAATGCAAGAATGTGGAGCTTTTCAAAGCGAGAAAGGAAATGCGCAAGATGGGATCTCAAGAGCATCTCAAGATCCTTGCCACAATCGGCCTGGACGGATCGGTCAGGTTCACCACGAACCGAGGAGTGGTGAACGTGACCCAGGCGGAAGCGGGGAGCTACTCGGTGACATACGAGCCGCTGCAGGACTGGTTCGCATGGCTCCTCGTCCACGAGAGCTGGTTCCCCCGGATCGTGCGGGTGCTGGCCAGGATGTACAGCAGCTTCAGCAAAGCCACGGTTCTGATCCTGGGCCTGCTCTGGGTGTACCTCAGCATCCAGCTCAACTGGTTCATCGCCTTCCTCATTTCGCCACCGACCACGGGCGCGGGAAGAGGCGCCCATTTCCTGGCGATCGCGGCAGCGGTGACGGTGGGGATCTTCACCATCCAGCACACGCGACAGAAGGTGTCGCCATGGGCCCGAGTCGCGGAACTGGTGCGCGAGGCCCACGACACGACCGGAACCTTCGAGGTCGATCCGGCGCGGATCACGACACAGAGTGGCCGGTACAGCCTCTGGAGATTCCTGCCCGCTCTGCTGGCATTGGGCTACGCGGCCGAGTGGCTGGCGCGACGCATCGGGATCCCCTATGCGTTCCTCCTTTTTCCCGCCTGCGAGCTGATCCTCTGGATCGACGCTCAGGTGAAATGGCATCGCGTACCGATCGTCAAGCAGTTCGTGCGGCTCACGCAGGAGCTCCTGTACCCGACCCCACCGACCGAAGAGCAGGTACAGGCGGCGCAGCTGGCTCTCACGGAGCTGGTAAAGCGTGAACGCATGGGGAAGCTGTCCTCCTGAAGGGGGATTTTTTGTTCGTCACGGTGCACGCTCGGATATGAAAAAACCCGACCAGCGCAAGGCGTGAGTCGGGCGAGGATGGCGACCGGACCGGCGCACCGGTCAGGTGCGCGCGAAGTCGGCGATCAGGGACGGGGCGGCGGTGTCGAACCCCACCACGTCGAGCATGCCACCATCGTCGGGGTCCGCGATGGTGAACTCGGTGGCGGTCATCCCGACCACGACGAGCTTCGCGGCGATCCCCGTCTCGCGACGGTACTGCACCAGCGCCTGGGAGGGGTGGATGTCCCCCGCCCAGGTCTCGTTGTCGGTGTAGACCACGAACGTGTCGATCTCGGCCTTGGCCTCGAGGGCCCAGGTCATCGGGAGCGAACAGTCCGTGCCGCCCATCTGGTAGCTCAGACGCTCCATCGACGCCACCACATCGTCCAGCCGCTGGCGCGGCGAGATGTCGAGCGGGACGAACCGCTCACAGAACGCCATGAACGCGCGCTTGCGCTCGACGTGCGCGGTGATGAGGGCCATCGCCGCGCTGCCGACCCGGGGCGACACGCCGGGCATGCCGGCGATCTCGCCGCCACCCATCGAGCCCGAGATGTCGAGCGCGAGGAGGGTCCGCTTGCCGGACGGCTCCACGTTCCCGAAAGCGCCGTAGAACGCCCCGTCGAGGGCGTCCGTCACCTGCGAGACGGCGTCCCAGGTCAGCTTGCTCCTGGCGCCGTGCCCCTCGCGATAGGTCGCGAGGGCCCCGAGGAGGGCGAGGGGGTGGACGCGCTCCTTGCGGAGCCGCTCCCCGTCGGCCAGTCGCTCGGCGACGATCCGCGCGGCCGCGCTGAGGGGCGCGAGCAGCCCGTTCGCGGTCATCCGTCCCAGGTTGCGGACGAGCGCCGTGAGCGGCAGGTTCGGGAGAAGGGCCTCCCAGACCTCGGCGTGGCCGAGGAGCTCGGTCGGGATCATCTCCCAGGTGAGCCGCGGGTAGGTGGCGATGAGCCCCACGATCTCGGGGACCGTGGTCGCGGCCTGGGCCTTGGTGAAGCCCTGGATGAGCTCGGGGAGCCCGTCCGGCAGCGCGACGTGCTGGCTGACCGTCCACTTGAACGCGGCCTCGTGGGCCGAGCCCGGAGTCGCGGCCGGGTGTGCCTGCCGGAGCAGGTCCCGGTGCGAGCGCCCGCCGCGCTGCTGGTACTTGCAGAGCTGGTAGGCGAGCGCGTCCGGAGACCGCTCCAGGTACCAGTTGCCGACCGCGCGCTTCATCCCGCGTCCCCAGCCCTTCCCCAGCGCCTCCGCGTTGTCGACGAAGGTGAAGAGGTGGGTGCCGATCCGCGCGACGCGGGGCAGGGCTGCGAGGGCCGCCGCGCGCGTCTTGTCGTCGCCCTTGGTGGCGGCGACGGCGAGGGCGAAGAGGGCCGGGTCGTTCTTGGGCGCCCGACCGGCCTCGCTGACCTCCACGATGCGGCGCACCGTGCCGAGGCCGTCCGCCTGCACGCGGCGCAGGACCACGTTCGCGTTGGCGAGGGTCAGGGACCGCTCGCCGACGTAGTACGTCCCGCCCTCGCTGCCGAGGACCAGGAACCGGTCGAGCCGCTGCTCATCGGTGAGCTGCCAGGCATACCCGCCCGCCGAGTTGGCGACCTGGGTCGAGCCCGGGATCGGCGCGGACTGCGGAGTGACGTCGGACGAGGCGGCGAGGACGGTGGCGGTGGTGGTGTAGGGCGTGTTCATGACTTCTGATCTCCTGCTTTCAGACGAGGACTTGCCGTGCAGACCATCTGCACGGCGCGGCCCGAAGCGGACCTGACGTGACGAGATGACCGACGAACAAGAGGCGCCGAGGGCACTGCCCGCACCATGACCGGCACAGGCCAACTTGCTCAGATGGGTAACCCTCAAGCTTCGGCTCGCCGAAAAAAACAAGCCGCGGACGAGCGAGTGCGCCAGGGCTTTAGCCCTGGGTAACGACGCCCACGACAGAGAGACGGAAGAGAGGCACGCGAACAAGTGGCAGCGAAGGGAAGTTCCGACCCAGGACGGACAGAGTCCGTTCGGGGTTAGAGATCCGGCTTGGTGGTGGTAACCCTTCACAATCGGCTCGCGTTGAGAACGGAGAGGCGGACAAGTGGATGCGGCAGGGGTTGGTATTGGAGGTAACCCTGCTGCTTCGGCCCGCATGAGAGATCGCCCGTGGACAAGGGAACGTACCAGGGAGGGGCTCCAGAAGGGTTCTTGGTAACCCTGGTACAGCGGCCCACGGATGAAGATTGGAACACGGACAAGGGAATTGCCGGAGGGGTATCTGCCCCGCTGCCTTGCGGCACCGGAAGCGTTGTTTGGGATGTTCCGACAGGTTCGGAGCATTTGGAGGTCCGCCTCTCGGCGAAAGCTCTTGCCTGTCTAGCGCCTCTCGGCAGAACACCCCGGCCTCATGGTAACCCTCTGACTTCGGCCCGTGTTTTAGATCTTACGAATTGTCGAGTTCCTGGCCCGCGACCGGCGAGCAGTGAAGCTCGTGGCGCAAACGGTAGAGAAATCCTAACAAAGTCTTTTATAGTTGTCAAGAGGCGGCAAACATTTATCTAATTTTTGGCTTATTTGAATATATTTTGATACAATTATGGCTTGAATACAGAGAGCCCTGGAACGGCCTGTCAGTTAAGCTCATTTTTTATTAACGCGAGGGCCGATGTCGAATCGATAGAACAGTTTCCAAACGACATGAATTCTCAAAGCGCGTAAGCCCAACCCTTTGCGACGGATTGCGTTTGGGTAAGAAGGGCCATGAGGACCACTCCTTGACAAAAGGGATAGCTTCTGATAGCATGTAGCGCTTGTCGGGAGCCCTCTACCCCTCCCGAAGCGAAGGAGTCTCAATGAACCCGATCACCGCCTTGTTCAGCCTCGGCGCCGCGGTCGTCTCGATCCCCTTCGGCGCGGCCCTCGGGCTCGCCCGCTCGTTGCCGGCGGTTCGGCACTGGCCCAGGGCGGCCTGGAACAGCGTGCGCGTCACCTACCAGACCCCGCGCCTCGGGCCGAACCTCAAGACCGTCTGCCTCGTCACGATGCCCGTGGCGATCGTGGCAGCCCCGGTCCTCGTGGTCGTGGCAGGCACGGCCTACGGGGCCGGCGCAGCGTTCGTCGCCACGTTCGGGGAGGAGGGCAACATCTTCGAGGGCATGGGCAAGGCGTGGAGTGGAGTGGGGTCGGCCAGCGAGCTGCTCACCGATGCCATGCCGAAGTTCTCGCACTACCTCCCGCCGGCCCTCAAGGACACCGAGACGCCGTATGAGATCCCGCTCATCCCGGCGATCAAGTCGGTGGTCTCGGGCTTCGTGGGGACGGCCATCGAGGCGCCGATGGAGCTCACGCTCTGCGTCCTGCACGCCCCGCGCCTGGTCTGGCGGTCGTTCCGCTTCATCTGGACCAGCGGCAAGGACGAGGCGTTCTTCGACGATGACGACATGAGCGCGCTCAGCGTCCACGGCTTCGTGATGCGGGTATTCCTGAGCATCTGCTTCCTCCTCGCCCTGGCGCTCGTGACGGCGCTGTTGCCCATCCTCACCGTGGTCGGCTCGCTGTCGCTCCACGTCTACCGGTGCTACAAGCGCGGGCTGCGCCGGGCCTGGAGCGGGGTCGTGAACGACCTGCGCCTCACCCACGCGTCGCTCCGCTACGCCGGGACCACCTGGCACAAGACCAGGGACAGGGAGGAGCAAGACCGCGAGCTCGAGCACCTCAAGCGGTTGCTCACGACGATCACCCGCGACTTCGACGAGACGCTCGCCGACGACATGGCCACGCTCGGGACGGTCGCCACGGGCTGAACGGGGATGGGCGCGACACGTACGCGCCGTACTCCCCGGTTTTTTTATACATACGGCATGGGCATGTTTTTCACAGGACCCCTTTCCACGAAAAAAGCCCTGCCGGACGGCGAGACGGATTTCTCCGTAATCGGCGGGAACGAACTAGCGCCATCGCAAGTACGCACCAAAATACCGGCCCAAGCCGGTATTCGTGGCGGTTACGCCCGTTCCACGTACTCCCCCGTCTCCGTGTTCACGATGATCTGTTCGCCGTTCTTGATGAAAAGCGGGACCATGACTTTGATACCGCCTTCGACGACGGCCTCCTTGAACATGTTGCCGCCGCTCACGGTGTTGCCCGCGACCGCATCCATCGCCTCGATGATCTTGAAGGTCATCTTGCGCGGGATCTCGAGCGAGACCGGACGGCCCTCGTACGTGGCGATATGGACCTCGAGCCCTTCGCGGAGGAACTTGCCCTGGTCGCCCACTTCGTCGTCCGCCATGGTCACCTGTTCGTACGTGCCGTTGTCCATGAAGGTGTAGCCGGTCGCATCGTGGAAGAGATATTGCATGTTGCGATGCTCGACCTCGACGATCTCGATCGATTCGGAAGTCTTGTTGGTGACCTCGAGGACCTTGCCGGTCTGGAGGTTTTTCTGCCGCGAGCGCACGAACGCCGCGCCCTTGCCGGGGTTTATGTGCTGGAACTCAACGACGAGCCAGAGGCCCTGCTCGTTTTTGACGATGACGCCCTTCTTGATGTCAGACGGTGAAGCCATAGGAAAAGCCAAATAGTATGCGGGCACGATGCCGGAACGGAGGGTTTTTGTCAATTTTCAGGCCTTGCCCGCACGAAGACCAAGGGATGCTCCTAGCGCTGACGCATCATGTCGAACGATCGCCTCCGTCGCCGCCCGGACCCGCGATCGAACATCTTCCGCCTGGGCCATGTCCGACGCAATCGCCGCAAGCCGATAGGTGAGCGGCTTGAGGGAGGCCTGGATCAGCATACCCGGATCCTCCCCAGCTTGAGCGAACGCCTCCCACCACCGCGAAACCTGTTCAGGATAGGCGGCGGAGACCGCCCACTGCGTCGGAAAATAGACCACGTCGTAATTCCTGAATCCCCATCGGGCAAATTCAGGATCGATCTGTCCCAATGATCCGTCTTCGAGGTCCAACCAATTCCATGGGGCGATATCGTGATGGTTCAGGCCGCGTTCGAGCGGGAGCTGCTCGTAGGTATGCTTAAGGGCCGCAGCCAAGGGCTCGGGAAGGACCCCTTTCGTGACCGCATTCGCAAGATACCCTTCAAAGCGCGCCCGTAACACCGCATCATTCAGGCTGCCGCGTGCCTGCTCCAGGAGAAGGGGCGGCGCCTTCTCCGCCGGAACGGACCGCAAGTTTTGAATGAAGGCAATCGACGCAACGTACGCCGAAGCAGGAATCTCACGCACGGGTCCGCCCACAACGGTCTCCGCATAGGGCACGCCGCCAAGATCTTCCGCTTCCAGAATGCCGAACCCTCCCCGCTCAAGGTACCTGCAGCGGGGAAGACGCATCCCCTCCCCCGCCAAATCCTGGAAAGCCTCGTTCGCGACCGCTTCGACGTGCAATTTCGCGCACTCATCGGGATGTCGAGCGATCTTTAGAACAAGATCATGCCAACGAAACACGCCGTGGCGGCCCAAGACACGAATAGGGAGGGCTCCGGGGTATCCGCAGGCAGGCAGCGCTTCCACCCAAGGCATTGGACGCTCGTTCATGCGGAGATCATACCGTTGAAGCGTTCAACGAACAAACCGCTCGCTTGCCCCTTGCGGCAGGATATCCGTGATCGAAACGGTCCCCGCCACCAACATCACCAGCCGTTCAACTCCAAACGCGATCCCGGCCGCGTCCCCCATCGCCGGCAAGGAACGCAGGAACGCTTCGTCCAACGGCCAGGTCGGCTTGCCGAGGCCGCTCCGCAACGCCCGCTCTTCGAGGAAACGCGCGCGTTGCTCATGCTCGTCCGCCAGCTCGGCAAACCCGTTGGCCAATTCAAGGTCGCCGACATAGAGCTCGGTTCGCAACGCAAACCGCGGGTCGGCGGGGTCCTTTCGTGCGAGCGCCGCCATCGAAGCGGGGTAGTGCGTCAAAAACGTAGGCCGCCAAGCGCTCCGATCGTCATTCCATCCGAGCTTGGGTTCCACCTTGGAAAGAAAGATCTTGAAAAAAAGATCGTCCCAAGAATCGCTCTCCGACGCGGTTTGTCCATGCTGAATACACGCCTGCGCCATCGCGGAACGGTCCCCAAGAAGCGGCCCCAGGTCGATGTTCGCATACCGTTTCATCGCCTCCGAAACCGTCAGGCGACGGAACGGTTCGGCGAGTGCCGCCTTCCAATCCACGCGGTCGCCCACTCCAAGCTTCGCCACAACGGCACGAATCATCGCCTCCGTATCGCGCAGGAGCTCCCCCAAGCCCGCATCGCGGCGATACCATTCGATCATCAGGAATTCAGGATCATGCGAACCATCCCACGGCTCGTGGTTGCGAAAACAAGGGCCTAGGTCATAGATCTTTTCGAATCCCGTCGCTAACAGCCGCTTCATCGCATATTCGGGCGACGTGATGAGGGCCGCGGGATGTCTCGTACCCGACGCCTCGACAACCTCTGTCCAAAATGGCTCCAAATAGGGTTCTTGCCCCGGCAATCCGACAAGCCGCGGCGTCTGGACCTCCAAAAATCCTTCGCTATCGAAAAATGCCCTCACCTCCCGCACCACCTGCGAACGCACGCGGATCATCTCTGGTTGCATAGCACGCGAAAAAATAAGGAATTAAAGCGCTCAATAACGGGGAAACGGTGGAGCAAGCACAGAAATCATGCGGGCACCGTAGCAGAGAAAGGGCCGCGTGGCGAGGGTCAGACAGAAAAAACGCCCGCATGCGTGCGACCGTCAGGTCAGCAGGTCATACCGGCGCAGGTACATTGTGAGCCCATCCCGATTGTCGCGCGTGATCCAGAGACCAAGTGGTCCGTCATACACGAGGTCGATGGGGACGATCCCGGCGAGCTGGCGATCGATGGCGTCCGGCTCACGGAAGACGTTCAGCGGGAACTGGAGCTTGGCGCACACCGCCCCGTGCAGGGGCAGCTCGTTGTCATGCGGGAGAGGCTTTACCCCGCGCCACATGGCGATCACCTCTGCGACTGACGCGGCGAAGACGTACGCCTTCAGATGGTCACCGACCCCGTCTTGTCGATAACCAAGGGTGTAGAGAGCGATCCCCTTGCAGCCATAGGGCGGAAGAAGTTCTGGCGTCATCGAATCGACCCAGCGCATCTCCGCCTCCCGACCGCCCGGCAGCAGCACGGTCTGCGTGCGGCCGAGCCGATGCCCGCGCTCCATCCGGCGGATGAGGCGCGGGACCCCGAGCAGGGCGCACCCGCCGATCCGTTCCGCCGCCGCTTCGAAGGAGGCGGCGATGACGGCGTGGAGGATCGTCTCATCCTGGGCCCCCAGGGGCTGGACGACGATGAGCTTGCGAACGCTTGCGTTCATCTCCATGTGAATTCTCTCCCTTCATGCAGAACAAAGCCGATTCTGGCACATTCTAGGCCCCCAGTCAAGGGTCCCAAAAAGAAAAAAGGCCCCATGCCGATCACAGGACCTCCAGCCCTACTCCGGCGCGTACAGCTCGACCAGCCCCCGGAACTGCCGCACGGTGAGGCCCAGGTACGGCGCGTTGAAGGCGAACGAGGAGTCCGGCGGCGGGAGCCGTTCCGTGAGCTTATCGAGCGAAAAGGCCACCGAGAAGCTGTTCCGCGTATCGCCCACCTTCTTCCGACTGACCACGAACACATACACGCCGTCCGCGAAGCGCGTGTAGAAGAGATGCCAGCGGTAATCGCTCGTGTCCAGGCGGCAATCCTCGGTGATGTCGACGATGTACAGCGGCGGGCGCAACTCGCCAGACGGCGCGTCGTGCACCGTGTACTCCTGCCAGTACGCCTGGGCTTCCTCGCGCGTGAGCGTCTTTCCCATGTCTCGCCCTTCCGTTTATGACCAGAAAACCGACCAAAATTGGTAGCCTAGGATAGCAAAAAAGTATGGTTCTGTCAAGGTAGGCTGTCAAAATGCAAAGAAAAAGCTCCGGAATCCTTCCGGAGCAGAGCCCTACCCCACCCGACCCGTCCGCGAGGCGGCGGGAGCGGCGGCAGGAACACCCTCGCCCTCCTTGGCCACCGTCTCTGTCGCGACCCGCACCCGCAGGGCCGCCTCGGCCGCGGGCACGTAGACGATCGTGGGCCGCGAAGCGATCTCGAGCATGTCCTTGATCTCCTCGGCCTTGAAGCGTCGGCCTTGTTTTGCGTGCTGGTCTCGAATGAACACCAGGACCTGCTCCACGCGCTCCTGACGAGCGATCTCCTCCGGCGCCGCCGTCTCGGCGCTACGGCGGATGGCCTGCTCCAGGCGTAGCACCTGGGCCTCGAGGGCCGCGAGGTCGAACCCCTTCACCGACGGCGCCGAGACCAGGCCGAAGGCCCGCCGTAGATGGTCAGCAAGCTCGTCGTCGCCGTCCTTGCCCGTGACAGACAAATACGATGAGACGATGCCGTTGATGGCAGCAAGCTCCTCCTTCCGGCGCTGGCTCTTCAGGGCCTCGAGACGGTGTTTTTGCCAGTCCTTCAGGCGGCCGGACGCGTGGAAGAGGACGATGACGGCGAAGATGAACACGGCGACGATCTGGAAAAAGGCAATGGCCGGATCGGCATGGAACATGGACAGAACCTCCTCGTGAGGACCGAAGGGCATCCCAGCAGGAACCAGGCGCTTGTCAATGGCGGATGACACGCTAGCGAACCTCCGCACACAAACAAAAACCTGCCCAAAGGCAGGTTTTCGCATCGCTCTTAGCGGACCAGGTACGGCAGCAAAGCCATGAACCGGGCGCGCTTGATCGCGTTGGACAGCTTGCGCTGGTGCCAGCCGCAGACGCCGGAGCGCTTGCGCGGGACGATCTTCCCGAAGGACGAGAGGTAGCGGCGAAGCGTGTTCGTGTCCTTGTAGTTGATCTCCTTGATGTTCATCTGGCAGAAGAAGCACTGGCGGTCGATATGTTTTTTCATAGGCGGTGAGCGAAAGGCTGGAATCTCTCGGACTTCGCTCGGGATGAGGCGGAAGGCGCGGCCTTCCGCATTGATTTAAGGTTAGAACGGGATATCTTCGATACGGATCTCCTGCTCCGGGGCCCCGAGACCCTTGTCGACGGCATGATCGGGACCGATCGGCACGACGGACGGCTCATTCGAGGCTTCTGACGCCGGGGCGGGCGAACGCATGGCGGCCGCGCCACCGGCCGGGGCACGATCGAGGATGATCATGTTGTCGGCGGTGATTTCGGTGCGGCTGCGCTTTTGGCCGTCCTGGGTGGTGTATTCGCGAGTCTGCAAGCGCCCCTCCAAGAAGACGCGGCGCCCCTTAGCGAGGTACTGCGAGCAGATGTCGGCGAGCTTGCCCCAGGCGACGATGTTGTGGAACTCGGCGCGGGTCTGCTTTTGGCCTTGGGCGTCCGTCCACTGCGAGTTGGTCGCGATGCTGAACGAGCACACGTTCTGTCCGGTCGGGGTGGTACGTGCTTCCGGGTCACGGGTCACGTTGCCGATGAGCTGGGCGCGGTTGAGGTCCATATACGGCCATTATGCCGTCTTCTCTTCGGTGGTCAAGGCGGGCTTGGCCTCGGCCTTGGCTTCACCCTCCTTGGCTTCGGCCGGCTTGTCGCCTTCCTTAGCCTCCTTGTTTTCCGGCTTCTCGCGACGGCGGTCGCCGCGGCCGCCTTCGACGACGACCTCGGTGAACTGCACGAGCTCGAACTTCTGGTCGGAACCCGCTTCATCCGCGCGCAAAATAAGGTGGCGCAAGATGTCGTTGTTGATGCGAAGGTTGTCTTCCATCTTCGCGAGCGAGGCGCCGTCGGCCTTGAACAGGGTCATGACGTAGTGGCCATGGCGCTGATCCTTGATGGCGTAGGCGAGGCGAAGCTTGCCGAGGCGCTTCGTGGTCTCGACGGTGGCGCCCCACTTCGTGATGAGCGCGGAAATCTTGGTCTCTACCGTCCCGACTTCCTCATCAGTGAAGGAGGTAGGGATGATGTAGAGGAGCTCGTAACGATTCTCCATAGAATGTGACACGGGCCCCTATTGGGGGCTATCCCCGCAGGGATGTGGCCGGTCGGTTAGGATTAGTGGGCAGAGTAGACCACAAATGAGCGAGGGAGTCAAGGAGTGGACGCAGGGCATTGACAAGATGGGAATTGTATGAAACAATAGGTTGTCGTGTTCAATGAACTCGATTTCAGGCGACAAACAAGGAGAAGGGCCATGCCCTATTCTACCGACCAGGATCTGACGCTCTCGTTCGACATCCTCGACAAAACCGCGCTCGCCCCGGAAGGGGCACCCGCGAAAGGAAGGGACCCATTCCTTCGAGCGACGCTAACGATCCGTCTCACGCTGCACGACCCGAACCGTCTCGGGACACCAAGACGCACGGTAGCGCCGCTCGAGCTCATCTCGAACGAAGCGACCATCAGCATCATCGCGCAAATGGATAAGGATCGGTTCGAGGCCGGGTTGGCAGAACTGACGCTCGCGATCATCCAGGTCAGTCGATACGCCCAGATGGGGCTGAAGGAGCTCTCTTGGAAGGAGCTGAGCGGACCTCTCTTCACCCTATTTGAACGTTTCGAGAGACTCTTCATCCAAGCGAAGATGGGCGAGTGGTGGGAAGCCAACCGCGAGCACCTACTGACCACGTGGCATAAACATCTGAACGAGAGCCTGCTCAGCCGACTCCCATGCGTGGGCAACGACTTCTACACAAACCGCGAGACTTTCTTCGAGGAAGTGTACCAGTGCCTGGAGGCCATGCTCGACACCCTTCCTAGAGAGGGAGGCGGGACACTGACGCAAGATGCCCACGAACGTCTCCGCAGACTCTGGACCGGAGATGACGGCGGACCGATCCTGGAAAACTTGCTCCTCCCATTCCTTGAGGGAACCGCGGCAGGACGCATCCTGCTCAGCGCAACAGCACAGGCAAGGCTTCGGAAGCGCGCCTGGCAGCTGTGCGAGCGAGTCAGCAAAGATCTCCGACCCCGAGATCCAGCCCTCGCCAAGCGCATTCTCCGCCAGATGCAATGGAGCCTCTTCCGCAGCACAAAAAGACGCGGAACGAGTATCGCGGAACGGGAGGCGCGGTACCGCGACCTCTGCGCGATGTATGCGGTCCCGTACCGACGGATAAAACTCAAGCAGCACTAAACGCCCTGGGCGTTTTTTTGATAATTTATACGCAAAAAAAGAGCCGCCTAGGCGCCCAGGCGAGCGGGGCTAGACGGTGTAGGGGATGGGCACCGGGTTCTGCTTGGCGCCCGGCGCGTAGGTCGGGTTCGGCCCGAACTCGCGCTCGTAGGCCTGGTACCAGGCCTCGACGGCGGGGTCGCCGGGTTCGAAGGCGCGCCGGGCGTCGGAGGCACGGCGCTCGATGTGCGCCGGCGGCCCGCCGATGGTGCGGGCGATCTGCTCGTCCTGGCGCTTGCCGGCGGCCTCGGCGGCGTGCGTGTCGGCGTAGGCAGTGAAGACGGCGCCGACGACGGCGACGAGGATGGGAATGATCATGGAGGGGTCCCCTTTCAGGAGCCGCAAACGAAGTCCCGAACCGAAATGGCGGGACCGGCAGCATGCGATTCTAGCGCATCATACCTGTTTTGTCAAGAGAAAGAGAATTCTCCGCAAAAAAGGGGTATTTATGAAAAACCTCCCGCAAAAGGAGTCAGTTCGGCAGGGTGGGCTTGCGTGGTTTTGGCGGTTTTTGTGCTTCGGGCTTGGCGTCGGACACCCGGCGCGGGATCCGGAACACGATCTCGATCGGCTCCCCTTCCTCGACGGACGCCACGAAGATGTCGAGCGACCGGGACAGGCGCCAAAGCCGGAGGAAGATCCCGATGGCCACCAGTAACCCCAATAAGCAGAGTGTCGCCAGAAGGAGGAGCGGCCCGACGGCCTCTGGGGCGAGGATAAGGGTCACGGCCGCCCACGCGCCTCGAAGGTAAACGGATAAACGGTGGCGCCCGCCGCGATCGTCGCATCCCGCAGGCGCACGTTGGGCTCGATGATCGCACCAACGCCAATCGTACACCCCCGAATGTCCGCCCCCTCCCCAACCGTGACGTCGGCGCCGAGGCGGGATTGGGCGATCTGCGCGGCTGGGGCGATCTTCGAACGCGGACCGACCTCGCAGAAGCCGTCGAGCCGGGCACGAGCACCGATCCACACCCCATCTCCTAGCGAGGTCTCGGCGGAGAGATGCGCGCCCTTCTCGATGATGGCAGCGCCCGCGATGACGGTTCCGGAGGTGACGATGGCGCCCTCCCCGATCCAGACACGATCCGGGGCGACGATGACGGCCTTGCGAAAGGCGAGGGCTTCGGTGATCCGCTGATGCAGGAACGCACCGACCATGCGCGTCGCCGTCGGCCGACAACGCGCGATCACCGATCCACCCTTCAGGGCACGTGCGAAAAAGAAGCCGCCGAAAAGAGAAATCGGCATGGAGAGAAGCGGCATCAGGACGGCGTCACGCGAACCGAGGGAAATCGGGCATGCGCGGACGATCAGCCAAGGCACGAGTCCGGCGAGGCAGGAGATGCAGATGATGCCCAGACATGTCTGGAGCATGACGAGAAAGGCTTGCGCCCGCAGGATGGCCTCTTCGCGGTCTTTGTTTTCAGGAGCGAACGGGTCCATGGGAAACCTCCGTCGCAGCGAGGGTCCCATGGTTTTTGAGGGCTGTCAATCCTCGCAACAAGGCATCCAGTAAAGAAAAATGACCCCTGCGGGGGGTCTGCCGTGGCGCGTGAGGCACGGGCCTCGCGCTTAGGCCTTGCAACGGGCTTGGTCGGAAGTAGCAGCAGCATCTACTTCAGCGGCGGGCTTCGCAGGCTCAGGCGCACCCATCAGGGACCGGACATGGACCCGAGATCCGTCGGGCAGATCCTCGATCACTTCCCCCGCGAGGAGCGTGACATGGAAAACCGGGCGAACGGTCCAGACCCTGCCCCCATCCCCGATGCTGCAGCCCGTGACCGTCGCACCCTGCAGCACACGCACGTCCTTGCCGAGGACGCTATCGGTGACGGTCGCGTCAGCGCGGATGACGACCCCCTCATCGAGGACGCAGGCGCCCTTGAGGGCCACCCCCTTCCACAGCTTCGCATGGGGGCCGATGCGGCTCGTACCGGAGATCGTGACGTCGTCCTCGATCACCGCCGGACCGGAAATCTGTGCGCCTGGGGCGATGTCGACCCGGCTTCCGATCCAGACAAGATCAGGATGCAGGATGATGGCTCCGGAGGCCTGGAGCGCCTGGACTCGCCGACGGTTGCGCGCGTCGACGAACCTGGTCGCAAAGCTTGCCGTCCAAGCTTCGAGAGCCTTCGAGCGGTCGAGCCAGAGGACGAACGGCAGGGCCATGAAAACCGCGATCGGGATGAACAGCAGCGTGTGGCGCTCGAAAAACATTCGGGCCGCCGGCACCAGCCCCGCAAGGGCATACAGCGCAGCGAGCGCGAGGGTGACGGACACGATGCGCACAAGCAGGTCGGCCACCAAAAGCGGTCCGCTCTGCACGCGCCTGATGGCGAGGTCGCGGTCGACGCCTTGGAGAGACTCGTCCAGTTTCATGCGAAACCTCCGCGGCAGAACATAGCCCATCTAGACCGTTTTGTCAATCCTTCACGGAACACGTATAACGTCGATATGACGTACGCCGCCTTCTTGGGAATGAACGCCGAGCTCTCACGCGCGGAGATCGCGAGCCAATATACCGGCGGCACAGCGACACTCGTCGGCGGAATCATGTTGATCGAACAAGAAGCGGCCCCGACCCTCGCCCGGCTCACGGGCTGCACGAAGATCGCGGCCTTGGCATTTTCCTGCCCAGTAAAGGAATTGAAGGCGGAACGGCTCGTGCACTGGATGGCCGAAACGCCGCGCGGCGACGGGAAACTGACGTTTGCCGTGAGCTTTTTTGGCGACGGCATCCCCGACAAGCACCGCTTCCCCCTTGAGACGAAGCGCCTCCTGAAGGAATCGACCCAACGCTCGATCCGCTGGTTCGCCGATCCGGAGGGACAAACCTCCCCCGCCGCCGTCCACAAGTTGGATCTCATCCGAGAAGGCTATGACGTGACGGTCGTCGGACGGCAAGGCATGGCGCACGTGTTCGTGACCACGGAAGTGCAGGATCCCGATCTCTGGACAAAAATCGACATTGAGCGGCCGCGCCGCAATGCGAAAAACGGCATGCTCCCGCCGAAGTTGGCGGAGATGCTGGTACACCTGGCAGGCCCCGGACACGCGACGTTCCTCGATCCGTTTTGCGGCAGCGGGACGCTCCTCGAGGCCGCGGCACGGAGCGGGATCGAGACCGTGTACGGATCAGACATTTCGCCGCGCATCATCGATGACGCGAAACAGAACCTCGCTTGGGCGCAGGCCGAACGCCTCGTGCCGGAAGCCTCGAACATCCGCCTACGCGTGGCCGATGCGACAGAGCCGACGGGCCTGGACGCCGGATCGATCGACGCGATCGTCACCGAGGGCTATCTCGGCACGCCACTCCAAGGCAACGAGCCACGTGCCTTTTTAGAAGAGGAGCGCACCGTCGTGGAGACGCTCTGGCAGCGGAGCTTGGCACGATGGACGGACGTTCTCGCGACGGATGGCGTCGTGATCGCCACCTGGCCGGACTACCGGACGGCAACGGCAAGCGTACGGGTCGACCTCGATTCCGAAACGCTCGCCGCGTGCGGCTTTCGACGAGAACCGTTTGCCTTGGCCGGAGGAGAGGTGCGTGACGAATTGCTCTACGCGCGCCCAGAACAATCGGTGCGACGGAGGATTGTGAAATTACGTAAAAACTGAATCGCGAGACAATGCGCCGCGTGGGAAGTCGACCGATCGGGCATACGCGTAAAGATCCGCGTCTTGGGACGAATAGCGACGGAACGGTAATTGCGCGGAGGCTTTGGACAGGTACACCCCCATCCGTTCGGGTACGTGGCGGCCTCTCTTCCAGCCAGGATCGCCTTTCGTGAAGATCCTGCCGGCCAAAAAAACGGGCTTCGTTAACGAAGCCCGTTTTTCTTATTCAAAGTGAGGCGCTTTTATTCGGCCGGCTCATCTTCGTAAACATCCTTATTTTCCCGCCTCCTCGGGAGACCGGAAAAAGGCGATCAAAAACGCGGTACGGACCTGGGCGGAGGTGAGTTCCCGCTCCTGCCGGCGGACGCGTTCCACCTGCTGGCGTCCAAGGCGTTCCGCGCGCGGCCGCGGGATCCCGTAGCCATCAAGCGCATGCGCTTCGAGATTCAGCAAGCGGCGGCGCACGCGTTGGCGGCCGACCTCAGAAGCGAAGGCCTGAACCGTGCAAAGGTCCTGCAGCGAAGAGCCGAGCGGATGCCGTCCGAGATCGCTGCGGATCCTCGTTAGCTCAAATCGGAAGGCCTCCATCGCGGACGCGTGAAAGGCGGCATCGTCGCGCTTCGCCCGAATCCGATCGTAGGCGATGCAGAGTTGGCGAAAACGTGCGAGAAGGTCAAGGAACCATCGCGCCTCCCATTCGAGCGACAGCCAGTGCGCGCGCTGACGCAGGCGCTCATCCAAGCGAACCGCAAGCCTAGAGAGCAATCGCCCCTCATGCGGCTCGAGCGTGAACGTCTCTGCGGCCGTCAGCAGGACGCGTAGCGCATCGGTGAGTCTCGTGCCGAGGGCAATAATGGCTTCATCCGTTCCGCGAGCCTTGTCGGCGAGGGTCGGCGAAGGGTAGGTGCGTGGTCGCGGCGTCGGATCTTCAGCCATCGACGGATCGCCCGATGCGCCCTCACCGACCGGGGAAAGCGCATCAATGAACGCGCGGAGATCACGACCGACGCTGTGCAAGACCGAGCCTTCGAGGCCATCGAGAGGGCCGCGGACCCATGACGCCCGCCCGATGTCCTGCTCCAGCAAAGGCGTCAACCGTGCCAACAGGTCGTCGATTTTCGCCTGGGCGAATCGCCAAGCCTCGGAATCAGCTTCCGGATCGGCATCAGTGGCATGCACCGCCTCAGCCCTCTGCGCGTAAGCTCGCGCGAGCATGGCAAAGCCTTCCTGCAAAAGAAGATCGGGAGAGGAGCGCCGTTCGATGCGAGACATGCGATGGATCACATCATACCACGGGCCAGGACAGCGCCAGCAAAAAAAGAGGCGGGTGCCTCTTTTCGGTTCCGGATCGTTACGGATAGATCTGATTCCCCTCCTCGTCATGAAGAATGATCGCCTGGACGGGGCATGATTGCGCCGCCAAGAGAATCGTTTCGTCATCGGCCGCCTTAGGATCGACGACGTACGCCTTATTTTCGTCATCCAACTGAAAGACGCCGGGCGCAACCGTCACGCAGGGCGCCGCCCCGATGCAAAGGTCACGGTCAACGGTAATTTTTGCTATTTTAAGCGGTTTTTTTGCGGATGCGGTGGCGGGGAGAGACATAGTCGGTGAAGAATGTAACAAATAATCGGCAGGAAGACGAACACGCCCATTGACACGTGAGAGGCTGGTGATAGTCTGCGGGAACGGATCACCCCCCCCAATAAGAGGAACCATGCAGCATCGGGAATTCCACCTTGTCTTCCCCGTGATCTGCCTCGCCGTCCTAAGCGTCATCTTCCTGACGTGGCCCGGCATGCTCGACACGAGCGAGGGGAAAAACATGGCCCTCGGGGCCTGGCTATTCCTCGCAATGCATCGTGGCATCGCCCTCAGAAGCTCAGGGGTATGGATGGAGCGCGTTCGTGACAGCTTGGTGCTTGGTACCGTGTGCGTCGCCGCGCTCTTTCTGTTCTCGCTGAATCTCACCTCGGCAGAAGCGCACTTCGCGGCAACGAACGCGGTCCTGCTCGCTTCGCTCGTGATGCGCGCCAGATTCGAAACGCCCTCGCCTCCGAACGGACCTGCGGACGGGTCCTAACCTCCTACCCGGAGGTTTTTTCTGCGCCGAAATATTTTTCCTTGTAGAAGCGCAGCAGCTGCTCGACTTCGGGGATGCAGGTTGGGTCCCCGGTCCCGACCTTGGTCTTTTGCTGGAGCTTTTCGAGGGTATCAGCCCCTTCGAGGACCGCCTCCTCGATGTCATGGTCGGTGATCTTCAGTACCTTGTCGATGATCCGGCCGTGCTCGACGGAGATTTTCTCGGTCTGGCCGGTTTGGCGATAATAATCGTTGATGGCGGCACGCAGGGCCTTGTCGCCGAGCACGGAACAGTGCACCTTGCGGGCCGGCAAGCCGCCCAAACGAGCCATAATATCTTGCGGGCGCAGCTTTAACGCCTCCTCGACGGGCAAGCCACCGTTTTCGCTGACCATGACGGAGAGCATGGAGGTGGAGGCGATGGCGGAAGCGCATCCAAAGGTCTTCCATTTAAAGCTCTTGATGCGCTCGACGCCGTCCGGATCGCGCTCGATGGTGAGCCAGACCTTCATGGCGTCTCCGCAGGCAGGTGATCCGACCATGCCAAGATAGGCACCGGTGGGACCGACCTCCTCATCAAGAAAATTCTTCGGGGAGAAGAAATGCTCTTTAACGGTATCCGTGTAGAACCAGCCTGCCTTCTTGCTGGGAGCCACGACATCGCCCTGGCGGGCATCCGGTGCGGCGGCGGCAATGGGGACGGGAGAAGTGTCGGACATAAGGTTAGGCGGTGAAATATTTCATGTCGAGATTCACGGGACTCATCTTGCGCAAGCGTTCGACGATGCCCGGCATGACGCGCAGGACAAGGTCGATGTCCGCATCCGTCGTGGCGTGGCCGAGGGTGAACCGAAGGGAACCATGGGCCGCCTCGTACGAAAGCCCGGTCGCGAGGATGACGTGTGACGGGTCAAGCGAACTTGAGGCACACGCGGAACCCGTGGAGACCTGCACCCCTTCTGCATCAAGATAGAGCGCGGCCGCCTCGCCCTCGATGTCGAGGAACGAAACGTTGACGTTGTTCGGCAAGCGCTCGAGCGGATGGCCGTTGAGGCGCGATTTGGGGATCGCGAGAAGCCCATCGATCAAGCGATCTCGCAAGACCTCCAAACGAGCATTTTCCTGGACGTGTTCGGCCTGAACAAGCGCGAAGGCCGTGGCGAGCCCGACGATGCCGGGCACGTTTTCGGTGCCGGAACGGAGGTTGCGCTCCTGTCCCCCGCCGCGGATGAGCGCCTCAAGCTTCACGCCCCGACGCAAGAACAGCGCGCCGACCCCTTTGGGGCCATAGATCTTCGAGCCATTGATGGTGAGCGCGTCAACGTGGCTTTTCTCGACATTCAACACGCAAGCCCCGGCCGCTTGGCAAGCATCGGAATGAAAATAGGGGAATACGGTCTTCTGCTCCTTGCGCCAGGCAAGGAGGACGCGCCCGATGTCCGCGATCGGCTCGATCGTGCCGATCTCGTTGTTCGCCCACATGACGCTCACGAGCACCGTCTCGGGACGAAGGGCGCGCATGACCGCCTCAGGATCGACGACGCCATGCCCATCCACGGCCAACTGGGTGAGCGTGATCTCGCCGCGCTTCTCCAGATGCAACAGAGGCTCCAGGACCGCATGATGCTCGATGGTCGTCGTGATGACGTGCGGGATCGCCTCGACCCCAAGCCGCTCACGCAAAGCGCGTACCGCGGCCCGCGGAATGCCAACGACCGCCAGATTGTCCGATTCCGTGCCGCCGGAGGTGAATAGGATCTCGTCCTCATGCGCCGAAAGCAGCCCGGCAATGGTTTGCCGCGCCTCCGTGACCGCCTCCTTCGCACGCATGCCTGCGGTGTGGAAGGAAGACGGGTTGCCGGCGATATCGGAAAAATACGGCTGCATCGCCGTCAGCACGCGGGGATCGAGCGGCGCGGCGGCCGCATGGTCGAGATAGATGAGGGGCTTCATACGGTGAGGACGTCACGCAGGCTCTTTTGGCGCAAGGATTCGAGCAAGTGCCCTTGGACCGATGACCAGAGGCGCTTCGTACGGCAACGCTCAGAAACGCGGCAGGCTTGCGCGTGCATGCCCTGGCAGGGCACGAGGGCGACAGGCCCTTCGATGGCATTCACGACATCAAGCAGGGTGATCCCATCGATTGGGCGCGCGAGGCGATACCCACCCGCGCTCCCGCGCTTCCCTTCGATGAGGGTGGCACGACGGAGCAAGGCGGCGACCTCCTCAAGATACCCTTCGGAGATCTGCATGCGCTCGGCGATCTCTCGCAGCGAATGCAGGCGGTCGGGAGACGCCGCAAGCTCGGACAGGAGGATCAGGCCCGCGTGCAAGCGTTCGGAAATAGTGAATACGCCAGACATGAATCCTAGTCTAGCACCAGGAATAGAAAACGCAAGGGTTCGCAAAAAAGAAGCGGATGCTTCTTTTTAGTATTCGTCTTCGTAATCGCTCGGATCGAACGCGCTTTCCGGTTCGGGCTTTGGCTTAGGAACGAGAAGGCCGGGGATCCTGCCCCACCTCTTAGCGCCTAAGAACCGTTCGTCAAATGCCCGCTGACGAGCATCTTCCTCGGCATGGGGAGACAGGTCGAGCGATTCTTCTCGCCACTGTTCGCGAGCCCTTCGGTCATCGAGGGATGGATTGAAGGGTTTTTTTTCGGGATAGCGGCCACGTTCACGCGCCAGTTGACGTGCGAAACTATACTCAGCCAACTGATCGCCGTCACGCAAGGCCTTTGCTCCATGCGGACCCGTAGCCAGATCCTCCTCCATTCGCTTCTCCCAATCGTCAATCTTCTTCAGCTCATTAAGGCCATAGGTTGGATCAGCGCCTTGAGAAATTTGTCGGCTTCTCGCCGACGTGATGTCTTCCCGCTTCGCTGCCGCTTCCCGCGAGACAATCCCCAATCGACGCTGGTAATCGTTGTACGAAGCCTGCAATGGATATGTTTTGCTCATTTCGAGCGTCATCTCTCGACGGCGATGGCCCGGCTGGGTAACGCCTTCCTGGCGACGCGCCCGTCGACCGGAAAGTTTCGCGGAAAGGTTGTCGAGTTTGCGCAGCTCATCGGAAAGAGCACCGTAGCGCAGATCGTCATCATCGTACCCTCCTTCGAAATCGATCTCTTGGCTACCCGACTCGGGATAGGAGTGAACATAATCAGGCCGCTCCGATGACCAAAACGGTAGAGCGTCCTGGTTTGGGCGCCATGGCGAGGGAGGAAGGTCCGCAGCCGAGCGAAACCCCGTTGCGGGGAGCTTGCGCCCCTGCGCTAGCCGCTCATTATGCCTTGCTTCATCCAGCTGCTCGGGGGAGGCGAGGCGACCTAAACGATGGGCCTCGATCACTTCATCAGAGGCGTGATACGTGTGCGCCGGCCTGCCGAATCGACGATTCGGGGATGTCTCCGCGCGATGGGTCTAGGGCTTGCGAACAGGACCGGAAGAAGCAGGCGCGAACTGTTCAGGACGGGGGCGATGAAAGGGCATACGCCGCCATCATACCATAGTCGCTACTTCCCCATCTTCGCCCATACCCACTTCGGCAGATCCATCAGCAAACACACTCCATACCACGCGAGTGCCGGCAAATGGCGCCACTTCAGCACAACCCACGCCAAGCTCCTACGCTTATCCTTGCTATCGCAAAACTGTTCCAAGAAATGCGTTTTCTCTTTCTCGATGACGCGGAACATCGCCCAAAACGACCGGTCGGAACGCATGAGGTCCCAAATGAGGCGGTAGCGGCGCTGTCGGCGATAGTAGCCGATGAGGCCGTCATGCGTTTCCATGCGATCCTTTAACGTGCCAAACGAGGATTCGCCGTTCAATCGTCGAACGATCAGCGTGGCCGCCTCCTTGCCGGAAACGACGGATCCCTTGATGCCGTCGGCGGCGAATGCCCCGCAGAACCCGGCCGCATCACCGATGAGCAGGATATTGTTATGCGAAATCCGTTCTAGCGTGCCGCCGATGGGGATCATGCTGCCAAACACATACGCCGGCGGGGTGTCGGCCGTGCGCTTGAGATGGCCACGGCGTTCCAGCTCCTCGATGAACCGGTCGAGGAGCCCCCGGACTTCCGCCTTATCCCGCATCTCCTTGGCAAGGCCGATGCGGATCGCGGGCCGGCCGTCTTGGACGGTCGGCGACAGCCAGCCGCCGTACCCGAGCGAGAATTCACCGAACCAGACATGGTAGATCGTCTCTTCAGGATGGTCACCGAGCAAGACTTCGCCGAATATCACAGCTTCGAAAGCGAACAGGAACGTCTCGTTACGGGACAAGCTGGGGACGGATTGCGCCACCCTGGAACGTCCGCCGTCCGCGCCGACAAGAATACGGGTACGGATGGTCTCCCTTTGCTGGCCGGAAGCCTGAATCGTGAGAACGATCTCCCCTCCCTCCTTCGTTGCAGTCTCGCTCTCGATGCCGTGGAACACGGTGCTTGTCCGAATATGAACGTGGGGGCCGACACCCTTCGCCAATGCCTGCACGAAGGCACGCGTGTCTGTTTGGTAAATCCAAGGCGTTTCCGTATGCGCGAAGAAATGCGTCTGGAAATCGGGGGCCAGTACGCAAATCGAGCGCATGGGGTTGGTGATGTAGCGGTCGATATCGAAAAAGGTCGCGAGCTCTTGGCGCGTACGTTCGGTAATGAGGCCTGTTGATTCGACCGTCGCCCCACAGACCGGCTTCGCCTCGACGACCAAGACCCGGAGGTCGGCCGGGAGGTGCCGAGCCAAGGTGAGCCCGGCGAAACTCCCGCCTACGATAACGACGTCATAATCGAAATGGTTCATGAAAAGAGCCTAACAGAGGGTAGAAAAACGGGGAATACAGGCCATCCGTCAGCGGTTTTCCCCAGATGGGCCAGGAATACGCTACTCAAAGAAATAGACCGTCATTGTCTCCCCCACCGGCTCGGCCCGTGTCGCACGCGAAAGAAGGCGCCTGGACAGGACCGATGACGGATCCCAGGCGCGCGGGACCACGATGAACACGCGTTCCTGTCCGGACAGGGACCGAGCGGCCGCGAGGATGCGCGTCACGTCCGGCTCGCGCCAAAGCCGGAGGTACTGCTGATAGAACTCTCCCCCGGTCGGGATGGCATAGGCATATCGTTTGCCGCGCGACGTTTGCAACTCACGTTCGAAACCGAGCTGGTCAAGGGCCGCCGCGGAGACCATTTGGGGCGTCAGCGCGACATAGGAGCGTCCGGCCGCGATCCGCTCGATCGTCCGCACCGCTTCGATGTCCGCCCGGCTCAGGCCCGGGCCTGACATTTGGAGGTAGCGATTGGCTTGCGGATAGGAAAGATGCCACACGCCCGTCGCAAGCATGGTTAGAACGGCAAAAAGCGCTGGACGCACAGACACCGGCAAGCGCTCGCGTGTCGACTCAAGCGCCGCCACGGCCATCGGGACGAAGAAAAGCGGAAACGCGTATCGCAAGCGCAACGCAAACTCGAACTGTTCCGTGGATAGAATGTCCGTAAATCGCGTGGACGCCGCAAGCGTGAAGGCGGTCAACAGCAGCCCGCCGGCCACGCCCACGTAGACCCATCGGAATGGGCGCACCATCGGCGGCAGCGCACGCATGCCGAACAGGCCAGCCAAAGCAAAAAGGAACGGCCATAGATGGAAAAACCGATAGAACGCCCCAACCGCCACCGGCGCATCCGCTAAGCGATAAGGGAAGGCCGTCAACGCCTGCCAGGCGACACGCCAAAGCTCGGCTGTTGGAATGGCCATCACCCCACCTAGCCTCGTCACATAGAAATAAAACGCTCCCAGCAAGCCGCCGAACGTCAGCACGAGTCCCGCCACTCCCGCCCAACGCGGGGACCGTGACGCCAGCCAGCCGCACGCGATCAGGAGCCCTGCCGGAATCGCGAGCAACGGATGGATCGTCCCCATGCCCACCAACGTTAATACCGCCAAGAGGAGCCCGGCCCGCGTCGCGAGCCACGGAAGCGACATGATCACGAAGATGAGCCCGAGGTACGTCAATTGGTACGGCACCGTGAACGTCAGCGGGAGGAACGGCAGGAAAAACAGGACCCGCGTTCCGACCGTCGGGCGCTCGATTCCCCACGCGCGGACCACACGTGGAAAAATCCACCCCACGAGCGCCACCGCCAACACCGGGACCAGGGCACGGTCAATCCAACCGACGGGAGCGCCGGTGATCCGGGCAAGCCCCGCCACGAACGCATATTGCCCCGCATACAAGATCGACGTGAGCTCGATCGATCCCCGCTCAACCAAGGCCCGCGCAGCTGCCTGGTGGATGAACGGATCGAACCCGAAACCCAAACGATAAACGATCGCCGACACGCAAAATGCCAACACGGCCTGCGCCATCCACAAGATTTCCACGGTTCGGGCACGGCGTCCGTCGTCCAGCATCAGCAACAGGAAGACGCTGAGCCCAAATAGGGCGAACAGGCTCGTCGGAAGCACCTGCCATGGCGCGGCGATCGCCTCATCCGTGCGGGCGTGAAAAAGCGCAAGCAGGGCGATCGCTTGCAACAAGGCGATCGCGACAAGACCGGCGCACGTCCATCTGGTTTGGGAAATATTCGGAACCGCGACCGGGGAGGCGGAAACCGACACGTCCCCGGTAGACGCAAGGCGCGCGCGCAGGATTCCCGCCCCCACCCCAACGGCAAGCGCAACCCAAGGCACCCACAGGAACGAAAAACGGAACAACACGCCCGCCGTCAGCACGAGCGTCGCGACCAGGATCCCAACGAGCCAGTGGTCCCGAAACGGAAAAGGAGGCATACGAAAAGCGGCGGCCGAAGCCACCGCCCCATCTTACTCTTTCTTGTCGCCGGTGAAGAAGTCCCAGACCTTGTCAAAGAAACCCTGCTCCGGTTCTGGCTTTTGGTACACGTCTTGCGGATACGCCTGATCGGGCTTGATCTCGGCCTGAGGCGCGACCGCACCACCTTGCTTGTCCCATTCCTGCGGCTTAACGGTCGTGTTGACGTTCGGGGCGATCGGATCCGGTGGATTATCGTTAACGTACTCCGGCGGAAGCTTGTTTTGCGGCGGCTTGATGAAGTCTTCCTGCGGATCGACGTCCGGATTTCCGGGCGGCAGGTCTGCCCCCGGCATTCTGCCTTCGCATCGGTCAAAGCATTCCGCATACCCCTCGGAACAAAAACGCGTGTCACGCTCGGAACGCGCGCCTGACTGGCAAATATCGTACCGCTCGATGCAAAGATGCTGGCATGGCGTGAGCGGCGCAGGCGGTACGTAGCCGGGGGGCAGCTGATCCTCGAACAGACAGCTGTCGCCGCACATCACCGCACGTTCGTCACAAAACGCGACCGGGCGCCCTGCCTGCACGCACGCCTCACGGGCCCCGACGCAACGATCGTTACAGAATCCCGCGATGCGACGAATAGGCGGCGGAACGTATCCCGGCGTCATGTAGCCAGGGATGTCATATCCGGGGATAATATATCCCGGCATGGCGTATCCCGGGACGGGCTCCGCAGGCATCATGTACCCCGGCGGGACATACCCCGGGGGGACATATCCCGGAAGCGTCTCGGCGGGCGGATAGGCAAGACACCCTTCCGCACACGCATCAAACGCCGTCCGGCAGGCATCGGTCCCTCCACACATGCGATAAGTCTCTTCACATCCTTGCCAGCACAGCTCGCGCGTGAGGATGGCGCCACCCTGCAGAGGCTGGACGGGATACTTGTTTGGACCATCTTTTTGGAACAGATCGTTCAGGCTGACGGCCGCAAAGGCCGCCGAAGCGCCGAGCGCGATGCCGATGGCGACTTTTGAGGCGGTCGCCGTTGCGGATTGGGTACTGACGGACATGGCCATACGGTTGGGAAGGAAGAAAAAATGGAAACCGCGGGAAGTATACCATACGATCACCATCCGTACCCGTGACGCGTGTGTTATACTCCCCTACGTATGAAACTTCCTTTCATCGCCTTCTTCCTCTCGCTGAGCTTCCTTGCTCCGTCCGTCCAGCCGGCGCTCGCGCAAACCGCGCCGCAACCCGGCACGCTGATCATGACCGCGAGCAACCCCGCCGTATATTGGTATAGCAACGCCCGTCGCCAACGGTACGTGTTTCCGAACCTGAACACCTTCTATACCTGGTTCGGCCCTAGCGACTTTTACCGCGTCAATCGCATCTCCGATGCCGACATGGCCATGTTACGCATCGGCGGGACGCTCACGTACCGTCCCGGCTCGCGGCTGGTGAAGATCACGACCGATCCAAAGGTATACGTCGTCGAAGCCACAAGCACGATTCGCTGGATCGAGTCAGAACCGGTGGCTGCCGCGATGTACGGCCCGCATTGGCAACAATTCATAGATGACGTGCCCGATGCGTTCTTCACTGGATACACGATCGGTGCCCCCATCAGCCATCCCAGGGATTATCGTCCGAGTGCTACCTTTACCCCTGACGACATCCTGCGCTAAAAAGCCCTACGGGGCTTTTTGGTTTATCACCCCAGCCCAAATCTCATCCATCCTTTACGGCGGATCGCGTTTGGGTCCATACTGGACCGCGTAGAATCGGTGTCGGTGGGGACATCCTTCTGCGTTCGTATTATCCTTCCATTTCCTATGATGAACACGCACCGTACCATCGGTGTCGTGGTCGGACTCGTGGTGGTGGCCGCCGCCGCGGGCGTTTCCGCCTTCCTGAAGCCCCCGTCCCGGCCCCGACCCATGCCGGCGAACAACGTCCAAGCGAGCAGCACGACGCCGACGCCCGCCCAACCGGAACCGGCAAAGCCCGCAACCCCGAACCCAGCGGCCCCGACAGTCACCTCTTTCACGTCCGCAGATGTGGCCAAGCATAACACCGAGGGCGACTGTTGGAGCTCGATTAACGGGAACGTCTACAACCTCACCCAGTGGATCGCCCAACACCCGGGCGGCGAGCGCGGCATCATCCGCCTCTGCGGAAAGGATGGATCGAGCGCCTTCAATGGCCAGCATGGCGGACAGGGGCAGCCGATGGAGGCCCTGAGCCAATTCAGCATCGGCACCCTCAAATAAGCTATGAAGCCCTTCCCATACGCCAGTTACGCGCCCGTGGTGGTACGCCTGGCCATGAGCGCCGTCCTGATGTGGTTCGGCGTCTCGCAGCTCACGAACCCAAACATGTGGCTCGGCGTCGTGCCCACCTGGGCAACAGCCATCGGCCCGAACGCCGAAACGATCATCCTTCTCAACGGGATCTTTGAGGTCGTCGCCAGCCTTTTGCTCGCCATCGGGCTCTTCGTCCGCCCGGTGGCGGCGCTCGTTGGGCTGCATCTCCTCGTGATCACCTCGCACTTCGGCGCCACGGCCGTCGGCGTTCGCGACTTCGGCCTCTCGTTTGCCACCTTCGCGGTCGCGCTGGCCGGCGAAGACCGCTGGTCGCTGGGCATGAAGCAGGACGCATAACCAAAAAAGGAGCCGAGGCTCCTTTTTTGGCATGAAAAAGCGCCAACCATGGTTGGCGCTGACTTACTCGTACGCGACCCAGTCGCTGTTGAACCGGATGCTCGGAGCGATCATCGTCGAGAAGACCCAGACCGGGTTCGGGGTCGCGAACGGGCGCGAATGCATGCTCAAGGGCCTTTCGACGGTAGAAACAGTGGTGTACTCCGGTGGAGCCGTGGCATTGGCGAGCCCGCCGACGTCCTCAAGCAGATGCGCCTTCGGCGTGATCCCGTAGTGCCCGCTACGAAAGTCGTACGCGACCGCGTAGACGCGAACGGGAAGGTATGACTCACCCATGGCGCCGTAGTACCGGATCACCTGGAAGCGACGGGGTCCGCTTCCGAGCCGCCCATAGAAGAGGATCACCCGCACGGCAGGATTGACCCTCGACTTGTACTCGGCATGGAACCCGCAGGTGCCGGTTGCGCTTGCGCAGAGGCGTTCCCAGGTCTGCACGAAGTCGTACAGCCAGACGCGGAACGTGTGGTCGGTGCCGCCACCGTGCACGGACGGCAACCACCCGCGCTCGTAGATCGGCGGGGGGATCTCCCCCGGCAACTCGCCCACCCCCCACTGCACCACGCGCGCCGGATCGAACAGCTCGAATCCGCCGCCATGGTCCACGTACTCGATGATCATGTCGCACAATCCCGGCTCGAAGCGGGATGCGTCGCAGTACACGTCCGTGTCGGCCGGATCACCGACGATCGCGCTGGCGACGCGCGCCGGCGGTTCGGGAGGCAGCTCCGCGCAAGCGCAGAGCAGGCAGACGACGACGAAGAGAGCTCTCCTGATCCGGGAAAAAACGCTGTTGACGATCATGGCCTTTCCTTTCCTGCGAGGCCGAAAGAAGATAATCAATTGCGCGCTCCGCGTCAATACCTCAAGCCTACCGGACGATTTGCCGAGCCGAACCAGATCTCAGACCCGAGAAAAAAGCCCGCAATGGGCTTTTTTTGAAGGTTCGAACGGCTCCTTCAATCGTTGCCGCGCCTGAACTAGGTCCTGTTAACATTTTCCAATCATCAGTAACGTTAGTCCCAGCGCGA
>CAYYTQ010000010.1:0-40964 GCA_964474805.1 uncultured Gammaproteobacteria bacterium | reverse complement strand
TGGCAGGGGCGGGGGGAATCGAACCCACGCTAACGGTTTTGGAGACCGTTGTACTACCATTATACGACGCCCCTATGCGTTTTTGGTGCGGGACCATCGTACCCGGGCGGGGCGGGGATGGCAAGGGCCTGGATCTTGATGGATTACGCTGATCGCTGCTTCGTTGATTTCGAGCAGGTCGATGCGTGGTCGGGGGATTTGTCGCGTTCATCTTCACTCTCGCATAAAAACGAGAACCCCGCAGGCGGGTTCGCGCTGCGGGGGAGGGGTAGAAGCCGGCAGGGGACGCGGAAAAGCGTCAGGCTTCTGGAGGGGGGTCAGGGCTGGGCGTCGGAAGCGTTCACTTCCCAGGCGCCGAGGGCGCCCACGATGGCGACGAAGGCGAACGCCGCCGCGGCTGCGCCCGCGTCACGGGGCTCGTTGGGGATCGCCGCGATCGCGATCATCGAGACCGGCACGGCCGAACCGGCCATGAACCCGAGTGCGCCTACCTTCAGGCCTGGGTCGATCGCAACCCCGAAGAGGTGGAGCGACCACCCGAAGAAGCAGATGGCCACCGTCACCACGCAGGGGGCGATGAGCGCGGGACCGCCGTGCGTGAGCAGCACGCCGACGAAGGTTGCGATGACCCCGAGCGTGGCCATATCGGCGAACAGTTTTTTCTTCTTCATGGCACTCTTCTTTTCTCGCCACAAACCCATTTTGCGGCGCCATCGAAGGCGGAAACGCTTCGTTTCCGCCTCGCATGGATTTTCCATCTAGAAATTAAGTATACCAAAAAAAAGCCGGCTTGTCAACCTATTTTCTCGATATTCCGCTAAAGATCGGCACTTTTTCACTGTCCTCCGTGCCGCTATACTGCATGCATGGACCTCACCACCCTTTCCGAAGGCCTCGCCCGTTTCGGCCGGCTCCGTGAGCGTGAGCCGCTTTCCCGTCACACGACCTTGCGTCTCGGCGGTCCGGTTCGCTGGCTTGTTGAGGTTGACCAAATGGAACGCGCGATCGCGCTCTGCGGCTTCCTCACGGCGTCCGGCGTGCCCTGGACCGTCCTTGGCGGCGGCTCAAATACGATTGCAGCGGATGAAGGGTATGACGGGGTCGTCGTTTGCCCGCGTCTGGCGGGGTACGAAATCGGCCAAGATGGGTTGGTGGTCGCAGAAGCGGGAGTCGTGACGGCGCTGCTTGCCCGCAAGGTCACCGAAGCCGGCTATGCCGGATGGGAATGGGGGGTCGGCTTGCCGGGGACGATCGGCGGGGCCGTCGTCGGCAACGCCGGCTGCTTTGGCGGCGAGACGCGTGACGGCCTGGTTTGGGTCGAGGCCTGGTCTGCGGATGAAGCGGCCGTCAAGCGATATGACGCGAACGCGTGCGCCTTCGGGTATCGTGACAGCCGCTTCAAGCATGAGTCCGTCCTGGTGTTGCGGGCGGCCTGGCGGCTCGTTCGTGCGGCAGATCCGGTCGGATCGAGCGCCCGCATGAACGATGTGCTCGCCCAACGCAGGGCGCATCAGCCGCTTGGGGCTGCGAGTGCCGGCTGCCTGTTCAAAAATATCGATGCCGACGCGCCGACGCGGGCGCGCATCGAGGAACGGTTCGGCCCGATCCCCGCGTCGCCCGGCTCTCCGGGGCGGATCCCCGCGGGTTGGCTCATCGAGCGCGTCGGGCTGAAGGGGGTCCGCTCCGGCCGTACGCGCGTGAGCGAGCGTCATGCGAATTTCGCGGTGTGTGAGGCGGGCGCGACGGCCTCAGATCTCCAGGTGCTTTCCGAGCGCGTTCGTGGGCACGTGGCCGTCGAGACCGGCCTCCGCTTGGAGTCGGAGGTGCGTTTCTTGGGCCCCCGCCCGTAACCGTGCTATCCTCCCCGCATATGCGCTCGCCCTTTCCGCCGCACCGCCGCTCGCCCTTTGGCCGTGGTCCCCGCGTCTCCGACGAAGACGTCCTCGACCAGCTGCGCCGCTCCCTTGAGGCCCTCCACCGCGCCAACCGCGCGCTCGAACGCGTGAAGAAAATCTTAAGCGAACCCTCCCGCGTATGATGCCGTCCGCGTTTAACCGTCTGCCGGACCGCCGTTCCGAACGTCCGTCTTCGGAGCCGGTTTCGTTGGAGGCGTATCGTGAGGTCTTGTGCGAAGAGCTGGCGCGGAACCGATCGCTGCTCGATGCCGTCCGCGCCCTCCGGACGGAGGCTCTCGATCCCCGTGATCCGCTCGCGTTACGCTTGGATGCCCTTTGCGCGCAGGCGGAACGTGCGGCCGAAGAGGCACGTCGAGCCTATGAAGCTTGTCGGTCGCAGGCAGGCGAGCGCCCCTAATGAACGACGGCCGTCCAGAGCAGAAACCCGACACCCGTATTCAGCCAAGGGAACCAGGTGTAGATCCGGAAGAGCCGTTCTTCGGACCGTGCGCGTGAAGCCAGCCAAATCAACAGGAGGTAGGCCGGTGTCGTGAAGATGGCGACCCAACGCAGTTCCGGAACCGTTCCCGCGAGAATGCCTGATGCCGCATAGAGGGCCCCGCATGCCAGCAGGGTCTTTTGCGTTCCGAGGCGCGTCGCGATGGTCGCGACACCTGCCGCGCGGTCTGCCGCAATGTCCGGGATCGCGCTGAAGGCGTGCATGGCCGCGCACCAGCTCCAGGCCGCGATGATGAGGAGGAGATTGGGCAGATTTCCGCTCGAATTCGCGAGCGCATGTCCAACCAGCCCTGGAAACAGGTAGAGCCCATTGAAGGTGCTATCCCAAAATGGCCGCGCCTTCGCGCGTAGCGGGGGTGCGGAATATTGCCAACCGAGAAAGAAGACCCCGAACATGCCGATGGCTGCCTCGAGTGTTTGCGCCCATGAGCGCGTCACCAGTCCAATGATGAAAACGAAAGCGATCGCTTGCGCGAGAATGACGGGGAACGCGCGTTGTAACGAGGTCCGCAGATTCTCCGTGAGCCTTTGCTCGTAGCCTTGCTTTTTTAGGTTCAGCCGGTCAGTCGCTTCGTCGTAGAGATCGTTAATGCCGTACAGGAAGAGGTTTGCAGGGAACGAGAAAAACACCAAGCCCAGCAAAAAGAGAGCCCATTGGACGGGTCCGACGGAAAAGATGGGGGCACTCCCTGCCCATCCCAAGAGATAGGGTCCAAGGAGATAGACCCAGAAGCGGGGACGTGAAGAGGGGAGGGGGGAAAACATTCATTTACAGGCTACCTGAAGGCGGGTGAAAGTGGAATGCGTATTTTCGAATGATGTTGACCAGGACGCTGTTATCGGGCGTGTGACGTCCGCTTTTGTTTCTGCTATCATGCATGCATTCCATATGTCAGAAAACTACGTGGGCGAGTTACGGTACGGCCAGCCTCTGATATCAGGGGAGGACGCCGCTCGTTCACGCGAGGTGATCGAGGCGATTCAGGTGGCGGCAAGCGCGCCGATCCGTTTCCTTCCACGCGCGTGGTTGGCTACGGACGGAAGAGAAGATGTTCTGCTGCTTCGGCGGGTGCTGGATGGGGAGGTCTCTCGTGCGAAAACAGGAAACATGCCAGGGCCAAGCGCGCGGCTCACCGCCATGGCAGAAGAGGTCCAGGATCGTTACCTGCGGCAGTATTCGCGCGGGAGCGCTTCCCTCTCGCGGGCCGATCAGGTCTTGTCCGCGGTCGAGGCGGCAGAATCACGGGTTCCGCCGCAGTCGCGAGCCGAGCGCGCGATGTCTGAGTATTATAAAGACAAAATCCCGCAAGCGGTCTTGCGTCTCGGGGCGGTCGAGGCTCTCATTGAAGACGGCCAGCTCGCGCTCGCCTCATCGGCGCTTGAAAGGACGAAAGACCAGTTTCGGATGCATCGGGACATCCTGCTGCAAGAAGATTCGCTGGAACCGACATGCCAAGCCATTGGGAAAGCGCTTTTTGAGCATATCGATTCACGTCTCCCGCTCCCTCTCGGAAGCGCATGTGACCGTCAGATAGAGGCGGCCGCCACGCGGCTGGAAGGGCGCCTTGCTGAGCTCGAACTTGGCGTCACGGGGCCATCATTCCTAGGCTCTGAACAAGTCGATGTCGCCGAATCCTACCGGTCGTACGGCGCGCGAGTCCGTGAGCGCATCATGCGCCAACCCGCCTTTCTTTCCTCTTCGACTTTCCGCTTCGAGATTGCGGGATCGTATGCGGGCCGGGTGACGTGGATCATCCATTTGATGGGTCTCGCTGAAGCGCACATGAGGATTGGGCAAGTGTCCAAGGCGTATCGACATCTAAATACGGCCCAAAATGAGATCGAGGCTATGCAACGTCAACGCGTGGGAGAAGGTATCGGTCCCGAGGAAGAGACTCATGTCGCATTGTACGACGCGATCTTCAGTAGCGGGAAATCCGGCGGTCGATCGATTGGCATGGAGATTCAGGAAGGGATCCGTGCCCTGCGTTCTCGTCTGGATGACAAGATTTTTGAGCTCGAAGCTCGGTCACGAAGGCCGTGATTTGGTTGCCAACGCATCGGCTGCCAGGCGCGTGGAGCGAGGAGGCGTTGCTTCTGTGTGTCGCGGCCGCGTTCATCGATCGTATCATTTGAGCTGGTATGGCGGCGCTGATTTTCGCGAACCCCCTGCGGGCTGGCCTTTTCTGTTCCCTCTGCTAGGATGGACGCATGTGGACCATTGATGCGACGCAGCATATCCATGTGGAGCCGACCGTGCCGGAACGGGAGGTCTTGGAGCGGGCGACCTCGGTCGCGCGCCTGTCCGCCAATGACGCGAGCGTTTTCCTCGATCTGCTCGCCGCGCCCGACCTCGCCTGCGCCTGCGGCCAGCCGGCTCCCTGGAAGACCTACCAGGTGATCCTCTACGCCCCCGCAAGCCAGCCCCGGCCCACCGCCTAATATGCCCACCGAAACCATCCTCTCGATGATCTCGATCGCGCTCATCGTCGCCTGCGTGCTCATGATGGTCGGGTTTATCGCGTGGCTGACGACGGTCCTCGATTAGGCTATGTCGCAGACCGCCAAGACCGTCGCCCGCCAAGCGTCCTTTCTCATGACCGCCTCGACGCTGCAGAAGGCGATCTCCTTTTTGGCGTTCACCTACGCCGCCCGCCAACTGGGGACCGACGGCATCGGCACGTATTTCTATGTCCTCTCTTTGAGTTCACTCGCGGCCGCCTGGACGGACTTGGGATGCACGCCCGTCGTCATTCGTGCCTTTTCCTCCTCGGAAGAGGAGGGGTGGCGGCTCGTCTTCGCGGCCATCCGCGCGAAGCTTTTGCTCATCCCTCTCGCGGCGGTCGCGGCATTGGCGTATGGTTGGCAATTCGGCGGCGTCGGCCGGTCGCTGTTGCCGTTCCTTGCGCTCGCGCTCTTCGTGATGGCGGAAGACGCCTTTTCGTTGTTGGGGTACGGGATCCTGCGCGGCCGGCAGCGTCTCGACGTCGAATCGCTTGGGATGGTTCTTGGCCAGTTCCTGTCGAGTGGCCTACTGGTGTTGGCGGTATGGGCGGGGTGGGGCGTCGCTGGGGCCTTGGGGGCCCTTGTCTGTGGTAGCGCCTGGCATGTCCTTTGGAGCGCCTGGTGGATCCGCAAGATCGGCGGCATCCCGTCGAGCCTGCCGAAATACCCATGGAGGCAGCTGTTCCAGCTCGCATGGCCGTTCGCGCTCGCGGGGATCTTCGTCCGTGTGTATTCCTCCGTCGATTCGCTGCTGCTGAAATATTGGCATGGGGCGGCGGTCGTGGGGCAATATGCGGTGGCCTACAAAATGACGTACGCGCTCCAGTTCCTGCCGCTTGCCTTCGTCGCGGCCCTCTATCCGGCGCTGAGCGCCGCGTTCGCGCGCGACGATGAGCAGGCGCTCGTCCATACCGCCCTCGGTTCTTGGCGGTTCATGGCGTTGTTGGGATTTCCGCTGGCGGCAGCTTTATCGGGCTTCGCGCCGCGCTTGCTGCCGTGGGCATATGGGCCTGGCTTCGGTCCCGCGATCCCGATCCTTGCGGTGCTCGCCTGGGTGCTGCCGCCCATCTTCCTCGATTTCCCCGTCGGTTCGTATTTGAATGCGACGCACCGCGCCAAGCAGAAGACCGTCGCGATGGGGATCACGATGCTGGTGAACGCGGCCGGTAACTTGGCCCTTGTCCCCGTGTTTGGAGGGGTGGGGGCGGCCTGGTCGGCGCTGGTCGGGTTCATCGTCCTGTTGCTCGTGAGCGGCTGGTATGCGCGCCGCGTCTTTTTCTCGGCGACGGCGCTATCGGTGGCGTCGCGTGGGTTGGCGTTGGGGGTGGCCGTGTGGGTCGTGATCCGGACGCTGCTCGTCGAGGTGCCGCTTGTCATCGCGTTGGGCCTCGCGCCGCTTACGGCCCTTGCCGGGGCCATCGTCCTGCAACTGGTCCGCCGCGATGACCTCGCCGCCGCGCGCGCCTGGATCCAGCGTCGTGCCAAACCGCTATGAACGAGAAGTACGCGTTGTATAGCCTCGATTACCCTCCTGAACGGGGCGGCGTGGCCAGGTACCTGGGCGACCTCGTGGAGGCGTCCGAAGGATCGGTCGACGTATTCGTTCCGGAGACCCATGCCTGTACGGGCCCCGGACGCGTTGAGACGCTGAAGAGCTTTGCGTCGGGCCCGTATCCGTGGCGGCCGCTGATCCGTTCCTTGCGCGGCCTGCGGGCGCGCGGATACCGTTCCCTGCTCGTGAGCCATGTTTTGCCCGTGGGGACGGCGGCGTTGCTCGCACGCCTCTGCGGCGGGCTGCCATACGCCGTGTTGATCCACGGGTTAGATCTTCGCTTGGCGCTCGCGAAACGGCACCGGCGCTGGTTGGCGCGCCTGGTCTTGCGTTTTTCGGGTGCCGTGTTCGCGAATTCCGAAGCGGTCGCGCAGGAGGTCCGCGCGCTTGATGCCGGCCTGCGGCCGATCGTCGTCACGCCGGCGACGCGTCCTCATGCGTTCCCCGCACGCGCGGAGGCGCGGGCCGGCCTCGGCCTGCCGGTTGAGGCGTTTCTTTGTCTCACGGTCGCCCGGCTCGTGCCGCGCAAGGGGATCGATACGATGATCGAGGCGCTGCCTTCGTTGCCCGGCACGGTGCGGTATGCGGTGATCGGGGATGGGGCGGACCGTGAGCGCTTGCATGCGCTCGCGGATGCCTCGGGGGTCGGCGACCGCGTCACGTTCGTCCATGATGCGGACGACGCGACGCGTGACCGTTGGCTCGCGGCCGCCGACCTGTTCGTCTTCTTGGCGCGGGAAGAGCCGAGTGATCTCGAAGGGTTCGGTCTCGCTTGCCTCGAGGCGTCTCTCGCGGGCTTGCCGGTGCTTGCCGGGCGCAGCGGCGGGGTTCCGGAAGCCGTCGTCGACGGCGAGACGGGGCTGCTCGTGGAGCCGGGCGACCGAGGTGCTTTGAACGCGGCTTTTTCTCGCCTATTTTCTGATCCTGCGCTCCGATCCCGCTTGGGTCGGCAGGGCCGTGAGCGGGCCCGACAGGACTTCCGCTGGTCCGACCGTTGGGAACGTGTCCGTGCCGCTCTCTCGCGCCTATGACCCTCTCCCTCATCATCCCCGTCTACAACCATGCCGACGCCCTCGTGCGGACCCTCCAGGCGGTCGCGCGCCAGACCCGCGTGCCGGAAGAGGTGATCGTCGTCGACGACGGTTCGACGGATGCGCCGGAAGCTGCCGTGGCGGCCGCCGGCCTCCGCTCCCTCGTGACGCGCTGGCTGACGCTTGACGCCAACCGGGGCGCCCCCGTCGCCCGCAACGCCGGGTTCGCCGTGTCCACGGGTGAGACGGTCCTGTTTTTAGATGCGGATGCCGCGCTCCGCGCAGACGCGCTGGCGCTGCTTTCGGACGTGTTGACGTCTCATCCGCGGGCGTCTTTCGCATACGCCGCCTTTCGCTTCGGTCGAAAAACGTTCGCGGGCCGCCCATTTGCCGCGGAAGCTTTGGCTGAAGGGAATTTCATCCATACGAGCGCCCTCATCCGGCGCACCGCCTTTCCCGGATTCGATCCGGAGCTGCACAAGTTCCAGGATTGGGACCTCTGGATCCGTATCGCCCAGGCGGGCGGTACGGGCGTGTTCGTTCCGGAGGTCCTGCTTGAGATCGAGGAGCGAACGGCGGGCGGCATGAGTCGCTGGGTCCCGTCGTTCGCGTATCGCCTGCCGTGGCGGCGTCTCGGGTGGACGCCCTCTGTCGTGGCGCGATACCAGGCGGCCGAGCGGGTGATCCGCACGAAGCACGCGCCGTGGTTCGCGGAGATGGCGAAGCGTTCCCAGGGGCAGGGGCCGACGGTCGCGACGGCGGCTTGCCTTGGGATCGGGATCCTCCTCGCGTTCGGATCGGCGCTTGCGATCGGGTCACCGGCGGGCGGCCTGATGGCTTGCCTCCTCGCGGCGGTGATGTTCGGGCTCGCGGTTTGGCGTCCGCCGGTCGCGTTGGCGTTCTTGGCGTTCGAGCTGCTCGTCGGTTCCAAGGGAGGGTGGCTGAAGCTCGGTTCCGACGCGGTCAATGATGGCGGGATCGGTGTGCGTATCCTTTTGTTTGCGGCCTTCTTTTTGGGGTGGGGGATTTCGCTGGCCCGCATGAAGGCGCTCCGTTCCATGCTTGCCGTGGGGAGGGAGCGGTGGGCGTATCCCTATGTCGCCTTGGCGGCGGTCATTGTCTGGGGCGTGATCCGCGCGGTCTCCTTGGGGAACGCGCGCGCCTTGCTTCTCGCGGACGCGAACGCTTGGGGATTCCTGGCATTGCTCGTTCCGGTTGTCGTTCTTGGGCGCCTGGATGGGGTACGCCTCTGGCGCGAGCTTCGTCCGACGTTGCGCGCGGGGCTCTTCGCGCTCACGGCCCTGACCTTGTCGCTCTTCGTCCTTTTCAGTCACGCCATCCCGTTCCCGGCCGAAGCGCTCGATGCCGTGTACCGCTGGGTCCGCCAATCCGGCATCGGCGAGATCACCAAGACCGCCTATCGCGTCTCACGCATCTTTCTGCAATCGCAATTCTTCCTTTTGCCGGCGTGGCTCTGGTTCCTTGTCCAAGGGTTCTTCGACCGCCGTCCGCTCTCGTGGCGGGTGTGGGGTGCCTGGATCATGCTTGGGGCGGCGATCCTGGTCTCGTTCTCGCGCAGTTTTTGGCTGGCGCTTGCAGTGGCCGCGGCAACGGTGGCGTTTGCCGCGCTTTGGGATGCGCGGGCATCCATTACGTTTCCCGTGGTTAAGCGCATCTTCGGTCGCCCATTGGTCGCTCTTGCCGGTTCGCTGGCCCTGCTGTTCGCCGTTGCCTCCTTCGCCGTGACGGGTGTGATCGGCGGACGTTTTTTGGCGAGCGAACCCGCCGCCGCAAGCCGGTGGAGCCTGCTGCCCGTCATGTGGTCGGGGATCCGGACGCATCCGCTCCTCGGTTCGGGGTTCGGCGCAACCCTCACGTACCCGACCAGCGATCCGCGGCTTGTTGAGCAAGGGAGGGGGCTTTATACGACATTCGCCTTCGAATGGGGGTGGCTCGATCTCTGGTACAAGTTGGGCATCTTCGGGGTGATCGTTCCATCCCTCGTGCTTGCCTCCTTCGTCGTGCGTGCCCGGGCCCTTGGGATCGCTCCGCGCCTGTTCGCCTGGGGAGGCGTGCTGCTGCTTGCGGTCGCCCATGCGTTCACGCCGTACCTCAACCATCCGCTCGGGCTCGGCTTCCTGATTTTCTTGGAGGCATTTCTGCAAAACGAAAAACGCCTCGGGCGAGGTGCCGAAGCGGGGTTCAGTGGATCATCGTCATCGGGTCCTTGAGGTGGAACCAGGGGCGTGCACGGGCCTCGCGGAGGGCGAAGGGGGCGAGCATCGAACGCAGCGCCGGCTGTTCCCGGGCCCGCTTCTGCTTGGCTTCGCGGAGAAGGAGGCGTCGGCTGAGTTCCAGGAAGTGGATCTCCGTCGCCCGGTCATCTTCCCTGCCCGAGGCGCGCGCCAGCCGTCCGTGGAGCGCCACGGCCCGTTCCGCGAACCGGCGTGACAGGCGGACGCCCCGCACCTTCGGTCCGGCCTGGAAGAACCCGTATCGCGCATGCCCGAGAGCGGCCCGGGCAATGGCGAGGAGGCTGAGGGACTCCGTGGAGGCCGAGGGACGGACGCCATTTCGCAGCTTCCGGACCATCACGAGGGCTTTCTGGGCCAAGCGCAGGCTGAACTGGTACCCGCCTGCGAGGCGTGTCCGCACGTCCGGCTCCCATACGCAGGGCAACAGCGCCGCCCAGCCGGGCCGGTCGTAGCAGGCATTGAGGAGCGTGAGGGCGATCGCGTTCCGCAGCCCGGGCGGGGCCTTCGCCGCCGCCTGGCGGCAGGTGCGCACGAGTCGGCTGAGGTGGCGGATCCGTTGGGGGAGTGCGCCCGGCTTCCGGGCCAGCATCCGTCGGATCCCGTCGGCCAGGGTACGCAGGCAGCCGCATGGATCGGTTTCCCATTCGTGTGAAACGGCGCGCGCGAGGTCTTGCCTGAGGCGTTGGTATGCGGTTCGCGAGGGCGTGGTCCCGTCCATCATTTCCTCCTGTGGCGAGGGCGATGATAGCGGAAACCGGAGGATTCGTCAATCGAAAACCCCCACACGGGGGTTCGTTTTTATTTCACCGATGCGTGTCCGTGGAAATAGGCGGCCCCACGCATCGTCTTGCCGCCTTCCGGGCGGACGGAGACGAGCTCGAGGGCCGTCCCGCGGGCACAGCCGAGCAACAAGGCGTCGCCGCTCAGCGCAAGCGTGCCCGGTGGAGCCGTCACGGTCGCCTTCGCGCAACGGCTCGCGAGGACCTTGAGGCGCTTCCCGTCATGGAGGAGGAATGCGGTCGGCCAAGGCGTGTAGGCGCGGACGCGGCGCTCAAGCTCGTCTGCCGTGTGCGTGGCCGGATCCAGCTGCGCATCGTCCTTTTTGATCAGCTTGCAGAACGTGGCCTGCTCGTGGGACTGTTCGGTCCCCGTGAGGCGGCCGTCGAGGTACGCGGCAAGCGTGTCGCCGAAGCCGTCCGCGCCGAGCTGGGCGAGCCGGTCTGAAAGCGTTTCGGTGGTATCGTCCGGAAGGATCGGGGTCTTGAGGCGTGCAAGCATCGCCCCGTGGTCCATTGCCGCGTCCATGAGCATCACCGTGACGCCCGTTTCCGGATCTCCGTTCTTGATCGCCTCGGTGATGGGCGAAGCGCCACGGTATGCGGGCAAGAGCGACCCGTGCAGGTTAACGAAGCGGTTCGGTGCCAGGTCGAGCACGGCTTGCGGCAGGATCTGGCCGTAGCTCGCAACGACAGCGGCATCGAACGGCTCGGCGCGGAGGAATTCAAGCGCTTCCGGCGCCTTCATTTTTTCCGGTTGGAAAACGGGGAGCTTAAGCTCCAAGGCGGCGACCTTCACGTCGGGCGGCGTGATGTCCTGGTGACGTCCGACGGGCCGGTCCGGTTGTGTCACGACGCGAATGATCGTGAAACGCGGATCGGCGGCCAGCCGGCGGAGTAGTGGGACGGCAAAAGAGGATGTCCCGAAAAAGACGAGGCGGATGGGCATGTCAGATTTGCTTCGCGGCCGTTGCGGCCGGTTGCTCCATCTTGTCAATGAAGAGGACGCCGTCAAGATGGTCGATCTCGTGCTGCAGGACGATCGCCGAAAAATTACGCAGGTCGAGCTCGACGCGGCGGCCGTGGCGGTTCAGGGCCTCGACCGTAATGCGCTTGTGCCGTTCGACCATCCCGTAGACGCCCGGCACGCTGAGGCAGCCTTCCTCGCTCTCGATGCGCGCTTCGGAGATCTTGGTGATCACGGGGTTGATGAGGCAGATGGCCTCGCCGTCGAGCACGCAGACGATCGCGCGGATGTTGCGGCCGACCTGCGGCGAGGCGATGCCGACGCCGTCCTTCACGTACATGGTCTCTGTCAGCTGGTCGAGGTACGCCTGAAAGGCCGGAGTGGTGACTTCGGCGGGATCGACCTCTTGGGAACGGACGCGGAGGCTCGCGGCCGGATGCGTGACGATCGAGAAGAGTTCCATAACTGGCCTATATTAGCGCAAAAACGCCACGGCGTCAAGGTCGATCTTTGCTTGGCGGGCCCAAGGGCGGAGACGCGTGAGGAGGGCTTGCTCGCCGGTTTCCGGGCGGAAGAGGGCGTGCGCGACCCAGCGCGTGCGGCCGCCCGGACGTCCTTCCGCCGCGAACGGTCCGCGCATTTCGAGGAACATCGGATCGCTTGCGCAGGCCGCTTGCGCCTCCTGGCACAGCCTGGTCGCAGCCTCTTCGGAGCCTTCGAAAAGGAGTTTTGCGAGACGGACGCTCGGCGGGTAGCGAAAGACGCTTCGCGCGGCGCGTTCGGCCAAGTTTAGGGCCCTGACGCCTTCGGCCGTAAGCCAAGTGAGCCAGCGGTCCGTGTCGCCGTCATGGACCTGCAGCACGAGCTCGCCTTCCGCTTCTGCCACGCGACTCGCGAATCCGCGGTACGTCCGGCATAGGCGTTCGGTGCGGCGGATGTCTTCCGCGAACCCCCCGAGGAGGTGCGGTTCGGTGACGAGCACGAGGGCGCGCGGCGGGAACGGGAGATCGAGGGCGAGCGGAGACCCGTCGCGCCAAAGGCAGGGCGGATATCCGCGCTTCGCCCATTCGCGCTTGAGCAGCTCGATGCCGGGCGGTGAGCCGGAAAAATCGAATCCGTCACAACGGGGGCAGGTCTCGGGAAGGGGTTGGGTGAGATGGCAAAGGTCGCACCAGCCGCTCGTTTCCTGACGGCGCAATGCCGTCCCGCACCGCGCACAGGCCACGACATGGCCGCATGTCCGGCACTGGCAGCGCGCCCGCAAGCCGCGGATAGGATGGATGACGACGATGGGCCGCCCGTCCGTGTTTTTAAGGAGCGTTTCGAGCGTGTCGGCGTTTAGTCCCGGGACGGTGCTGCGGCCGTTGCTGTGGCGGATGCTCAATCGCGGATGGATGGGAATCGTCGCCGCGTCCTGGTCCACGTGGATCGGGGGCGTGCGTCCGATGGCCGTGAGGGCGAGTCCCTTGCGCTGGTGCAGCCAGGCGGCCACGAGTCGCGCGTCAAAGCGGGGGGAGCTCTCGTCCTGCTTGTGCTCGTCCTGTTCAGGTTCCAGGAGGATGAGCCGCTCGGCAAACAGTCCGAGCCAGCTGCCGACCCGTGTCGTCACGAGCGTCCGGATCGTTCCCTCCAGGAAGGCGCGCCACGTGCTGGTGGCAAGGGTCTTTGCGTCGTCGCTGAGCAGGGTCGGGCAATCGAGGGTGGCGGCGAGTCGTTCGGCCTGCTGTGTGAAGGGGGCGATGATGAGCGTGCGGCCGCGTTCGGGAAGATGGTCCTTGACGAGCGCTTCCGGGCTTGCGACCCACCTCGTTTCGACGGTGCCTGCCTGGGCCCGTTCCGCCGGCCGGGTCTTCCAGGGCTCCAGCTTTTTCGGAAGCAGCCGCAGCCAGGCCTTGGCGATGCTGGCCGTCGATTGGAAGGTGCGGGCCGCGAGCCATTCGACGAGGTCCACCCAATCTTGTCCGAAACGCGTGAGCGGGGCGCTTGAGGCGATCGGTTTCGCTTTTGCGGCGAACGTTGACGTGTCGAGAATCGCCAAAATCACCCCTTCGACGGTTTGGTTGCGGAGAGGGATGCGGACCAGGTCGCCGGGGAGCCAGCGCGTGCCGTCCGGCAGGACGTAGTCGAACGCGTCGATCCCCACGGGCGTCCGGCACAGGGGCACGATGCGCGCGAAGCGGGGCATGGGATCGGGTTAGGCGATGTGGAACAGGGTCGTGAGGTAGCCGACGCCGAAGGGGACCTCGTAGCAAAGCTCCTCGGTTCGGGTATTGAGCTCCTTCAGGGCGCCCAGCAGGATCGCGACCGGACGCTCGCCGCAGGGCCGGCGGTCGGCAGCCAGCGGGTCCTGGGTGAGGGGCGTAAGGTCTTTCGCATTCACCGCGGCGCGCAGGTGGTCGTCGTAGGCTTGCGTTTCGGGGGAGATCTGGTTCTTCTCGCCCGGCTTGCCATGGTGGCAAAGGTCGGCGGAGGCGATGAGGGCGATGCGCGCATCCTCGCCCTGGAGCGTACGGTAAAGGGCTTCGCCGAACTGGACATGCTTGTCGAGCGGCAGGTCGCTGGGCGCGAGCGGCAAGAGGGTCCAGGACGGCAAATGCCTGGTCAGGTAAAGGAGTGGGACCGTGAACCCGTAATCCAGCGCTTCGCCGCTGCGGAGGGTGAAGGGGATCTGGGCTTCGCGCATCGCGCGGTGCACCCGGTCCAGCAACAGGTAGTTGACGCGTGCCGGAACGGTCGTCTCGTGATCGCCGAAGTCCTGCATGTGCGCCGTGAATTGGGGTGACATGTTCGCGCTGAAGGCATCGGGATACCGTGGCGCGTGCGGCGAGATCACGACGATCGTGTCGGGCTTCGCGAGGGCCAGGCGTTCCTCGACCTGCTTGAGGGCCTCGACGGTACGTTTGACCTGTTCGTGGGCGTCCTTGCCGACGCTAGGGACCAGGAACGGGGCATGGGGCACGATGGCGGAGAAGACGATCATAGGGAGGGGGAAGACGTTTGAACGGAAAAGGCTTCTTGGCTTGGCGGGACCGTGTCGCTTGCAAGCGACGGGAGGCGCCAGGCCGGTTCGAGCGGTTCGCCTTCAGGGTAGTCCGCCAGCAGGGCTTCGGGAAGGGTCAGGACGTTCTTCCAGGCGTACCCTAAGGAAAGGAAGGCTTCCTCGCTTGGGATCGCCCGGCGCTTGCCCTGATCGATGGCGTATACGGCTGGGTTCGACGCGCTGCGGACCAACTCGCCGTCACGAAGGCGGTACGGTTCGCCAATGGGGTAGCTTTGAGTTTCGACCGCGCTTAAAGTCTTAGCCGGACGGCCGCGGAAATAGAGCTTCAGAAGGGCCGGATGGGAGATCGGGTGGCGCACGCCGTCTTCGACATACCAATAGGTCCCTTTTTTGTCTTTCGCCAAGAGGCCGGTCGGATAACGGCTCTTTTCGCTCAGGTCCGGGCCGTCGACGTATCCCGCAAGGTCTTCCACGGCCGCCGCCATCACCTCGTCCTCCTGGAAGCCGAGCGCCCGGAACGCGCTCTTCGAGACGATCAGGCGCTTCTGTTCGCCGCTGAGCAGGTAGCGGGCGCCGCTCGGCGTTTCGACGAGACTGAAATTCGGAAACCGCAACGGCTCGCCTTCGGGGTAGGCGGCAAGGTCGGATTCGCTCAGCGCGACGGCCTTGTCCATCCCGCTCGTCAGGCTCAGGAAGACCGCGGCTGAGAGAGGGCGCCGCTCGCCGCGCCGGATCAGGTAGCGCCGCGCCGGGTCCTCTTTGCTTGTGACGAGGGTTCCATCCGGCAGGGCGCGCGAAAACCAGCGTCGCCAGATCTGCCAGAGCAAGAGGTTCCCGTGGATGTGGGGCGTGTAGGTATAGAGCATCGCCGTCGCCTGGTTCGCGGGGGTGACGGGGATACGATCGATGAGGCTTACGCGGCCCGGCGCATGACCGCTTATCGTCGTGCCATGGCTAAGGAGCTGGAAGAGGTAGCGCTCGCGGTGCTGCTTGGCCGCATATTCGACCTGGTTCGCGAATCCCTTGTAGGCCTGGATCGCGGGGTCGTCCATGGCGCAGCTGTCGCAGACGCCGAAGCCCATGGCCCAGTCGAGTTGCCGTTGCGTGGGGGCGGCGTTCTCGACGAGGCTTTGCTCTTTCTGCATCAGCGCGAGCAGGTATTTCGGGTTCAGCCGATATGAGCCCGCCACGCGCCAGACGATCTCGGCTGGCCGCTTGTCGACGCCGTCAATGTCGGTGAGCGTGCGGGTCGCGAGCGCGCTCCGTTTGGCGACGAGGAAGCGTTGGATGTCCTCAACGTCCCAATCGCCCAGGTCGAACAGGTCGCTGTCGTCCAAGACAAGGTTTGGATTGAAGCCTGGAGTTGCCGGGGTGACCGGGACCGCTTCTTGCGCGCGCACAAACAGGGGGCTCGAGGAGCCGATCACGCTGGCGAGCAAGACCAGGGCAAGCGCGCGTTTCATGCAGAAGAGCCTACCATGGTGACAACCGGATGGAAACTTGCGATGCTATGCGCAGAACGGGTGTGGGGAGGTCCGATTTGCCTTCATTAGAGATCTGTTTTTCCCTCATCTTAGCCCTCCGATCATGCGTTGGCCCTCTTTTTCCGCCGTGTCCGTGTCGCATTGGCGATCGCTGCTGCCGTTCGCCATCGGTTTTATGGTTGTTATTGTCCTCTATGCAGCCTTGGCCGTGCAGGGGGCGTTGCCGTTCATGTCTCCCGACGAGACGGCGACCTTCGTGACCGCGCAATCCCTCGCGAAGACGGGTGAGTTGACGCTCGTCGAATCCCGTGCCACGGAGTTCTCTTGGCTGCACCCGCGCAGTTTCGTCGCGCAGCACGGGATCCTGCGGCCGGTGAGCTTCCCATTGTGGCCGTTCCTGTTGGGGGCGTTCGCGTTCCTGGGCCAAGGGGCGATCGTTTGGGTCCCTGTTCTGCTCGCAGCCTCCCTGGTCGTTGCGTTGGCGCTTGTCTTGCGGCGAGCGTTGGCGTTCTCCTCATTTGAGGCGCTTGCGACGGCGCCCTCGATCGTGACGCTCCCGACGCTGGTGCTGTATGGGAACCGCAGCCTCTTTGGACTCGTGCCCCAACTGGCGCTGACCATGTGGGCGGCGTGGGTCACGCTCCGCATCCGCGGGTGGGGAGGGGCATTGGTTGCGGGGGCTGCATCCGCCGTCGCCGTCGGGATCCGTCCGGTCGAAGGGGTTTGGATCGTTCCCGGACTGCTTGCCGTGTTCGTTTGGACTCGTGGGCATCTCGCGATTCCATTCCGTCGGGCGATGCTCGCGTGGGCGAGCGGGTTCCTGCTCGTGGCGGTCGCGATCGCCGGCTTGCACGCGTGGGTGTATGGTTCGCCGTTCGCGATCGGGTACTTCTTGCGTGACTTGCCCGCGTTGCCGAGCTCGTCTTCGCCGATGCCGGCTGTGGTCGCCCGGTGGCGCGCCTTTTTCCCGTACGGGTTCTCCTGGCGTCAGGCTTGGGAAAACTTGCAAGGCATGTGGGTCCTCGGTTGGTGGCCGTGGATGGTCGCGTGGGCGGGTGCGGCGATCGTCTGGCTTTGGAAGTGCCGTCCTCATGCCGCCCGGGGGGAGCGGGGCGCCTTCGTCGGCCTATGCCTCATGACGCTCTGGCTGAACATATATTATGGCCAAGGCCGGTATGCCGACCACGTCGGCGGCGAGCCCTTCCATTTGGGGAGCTCGCTGTTCCGGTATCTCGCGCCCGCCTTTGCGGCTTGGACGGCGTGGCTGTTTTGGCTCGTGCGCGCGCAAACGGCCGGTCGCGTTCGACAGGTCGCGTTCTTCGTTCTCGCTGTCGGGCATGTCATGGGTGGGGCCATCTGGGCCTTCACGGATCCGGTCGACGGCATCCTTCAAAACCGCCGCGAACGCGTGGCGTATGCCCGGGTCCGTGAGGTCATGCGGCGCGAAAGCCCCGCTTCGACGGTCTGGCTTTCGGACCGCTCGGACAAGATCGCCTTCCCTATGCGTGCCGCTGCCTCGCCGTTGCCTCCCGTGGAGGAGATCCGGCGCTTGTTAAAGGCGGGCGCCGGTCCCGTCTGGATCTATCGCCGCCCACCGAGCCAGGGCGAACGCGACGACTGGCATCGGGCGGGCCTCGAACTGGTCGAGCGCCATCGTTTTGAACGCGAGCTGATCTATGAGGTGCGCTTGCGTGCGGGGTATTAGCTCGGGGTTTGACGGGTGGGGCGATTCCTGCCACATTTTCTGAGGCGCCTCAGGAAAGGACCGTTCCATGGGACCTGTTTCGATCCCTTCGTATCTTCGCTCGTATGCGGCGGCCAGGGCGTATGTTCGCAAGCGCCGGCTTGCCGAATACCGGGCAAGCCTGCCGCCCGCCTGGATCCGCCTTGCCGACACGCTCTTCGATCGCGCCGGCGTGAAGACGTTTCTGTGGTGGGCGCTCGCCCTTTCGCCGATGGCGCTCGAGCTCGTGGTCGCGAGCCTTCCCGTGTCGCAAACCGTGAAGGTGGGTTTCTTCCTGGTCGCGGCGACGGTTTCGGTTGCGGCTGCCATCGGGACGTCCGTCCTGCTGCTCGCATGGATCTGCACGTCCGAGCGCAGCGCATCCTCTCCGTATCGCGCCGCAGGGGCTGATCCGGGCAGGTATGAAGCCGCCCGTGACCCTCGCGCCATCGCGCTGGAAGTCATTGACCGGCTGCATGCTTCGCTGAATGATCATGTCGATTCGTCCGGCGATGCGCTTGAGCAGCATGAACAAAGACGCGCTTGCGACCAGATCCGAAAGGAGATCCGGGGCTTGCGTGAGCAGGTCGTGGGGATGCCTTTCGGACGCCTTCCGCAGCCGCCCGTCGCTCGCCTGCTTCGTCCGCCGGCCTACCTGAACCAGGAGACGCTCTTCAACGCCGAAGTCGCCCATCGCTACGACGTGATCCTGGCGAAGGTCAACGCTTCCCGCTAGATGGCGGGATTTTTGTGCTTAATAGGGGTTGCGGCAACCGGAGGCCTGAAGCCGACCTGATCGCGGAGCTCTCGACCGAATTCGCCGCCCATGGGAAGAGCGTGGAGCGCGCGCTGTCTGCCTCACCCTAATGGTGGGGTGTTTTATTGACGAAATCATCGTTTTCTGAGAGAGTCGGCAGGGGTTCCCCTGGAGGTTGACGATAGAATCGCAAGCCCTTCCCGCCCATTTTCATTCCGCCAAGGCGCTGCTCGCGCACGTGCGGGATCAGCGTATCGCGGCCCTCAAGGCCCGGTTCCCGCCGTGGTACGTGCGGTTCCACGATGGCTGGTCGGCGCCGCTGATCCTGCTCGTCGCGATCGCCTGGTTCGTCGTGCTCCTTTCCTGGCTGGTCCAGGGTTGGCTGCCTTCCTATGAGCCGTCCGCGGCCATCCGCGGGCTCGTCTACGCGGTCCGCACCTTCGTGGTCCTGGCCTCGGTGCTGATCGCGTATGTCGGATACCGTACCCGACGTTTTCCGCAGGCGCTGATCGATCAGGAAGTCATTACGACGGAGCAGCGTGCGGCCGCCTACGCCAAGGCCATCGATCCGCGTCTGGTGCGCATCGAGGCCTTCGCGCTGCTCCGGACGTTCCTGGAAGGGGAGCGGGCCACGCTGCTTCCCGAGGCGGCCGTGGGCTTTCGTGACCCGGCTCAGCCGACGGGCGTCCGCGTCTCGCTTGTGGAGGAAGCGGCCGAGCGGGCGGAGGCGCTCGAGCGCTCTCCGGAGTCGTCGTTCCGGGTTGATCTCGCCGGCCTCGGGATTGTCGACGAGTACCTTCCGGGCGGGCCTGAGGCGTGTGAGGACGGGCGCACCGCCCACTTCACCCACACCTACGACACCGACATCGCCCCGCGGCTCCGCGCCGCCTTCGCCCGCTGATCGCGGGTGTTTTTCTTGACAGTATCCGGGTTTCTTGGTTGCATGCTCCCTTTAGGAGGTCCTCATGCCCGTGCCCCGTCCATCTCTTTCGTCTCCGGCATTCGTCGAGGCGCTTCAAGCGGTCCGCTCCACTCGGCTCAAGGCTCTCATGGCCACGTTCCCGCCGTGGTATGCCAGGCTGTTCGATGACTACATGAGCGCTCTCACGGCCTGTCTCGCGCTCGCATCGATCGCCTGGTTCGCCATCGCTTGCCTTCCGCTGCTGTTCTCGACCCTTCCGCAGTTGCGGGAGGCGCTTCCGTGGTTCGTGGGGTTCGTCGTGCTAAGTGGGATCCTGCTGATCCTTTTCATGCTCTTTATCCTGACCGCCATCCTCATGGAGCATGGATGGGAACGGCGTCATTCGAACCATTCGTTTCTCTTCCGGTGTGATCGCGAAGCGGCGCTGGCCAAGGCTCTGGATCCCGTCAGCCTTACTCGTGATGCCCTCGCCCTGCATGCCGAACAGATGCGTCGGGCCAGGACCGCGGAGGCAGCCTTCACGGCAGGCTATCGCGACTTCGACGGGGGCGAGCAGGCCCGTGTCGCGTTTGTCGAGGGTCTCGAGACGCTATCGGCTGCCCTCGCGGATCCGCAGAGGCATGCCTGCGCGGGCGGTCGGATCCTGGTCCGCGTCACGGATGCGCTCGTTCCGGATGCCGAACCGCTCGAGGTGCCCATCGAGGACTGCTACGCCGACCTCATCGAGCGGCGCGCGGCTGCCCTGTCCCGCTGACTTGCGGGATTTTTCATACAAAAAAACACGGACAGGGTGTCCGTGAGGGAAGCTGCCGGCCGGCTCTGTGCCTATCGCCTCTGCGGCAGGCCCCGCTGTTCCTCCTCCGGCGTCGGGATTCGCAGGATGGGGCTGCCTCGATGGAGGAGCATGACGCAGTCCGCGATGTTGTTGATGTCGACCGATAGGGCGGGCCTGCGGCCGGGGGTGTTCATCCAGCTCACCATCCGGTCGATCTCGAGCGCATTGCGCAGGCGCAGGATGGGGAGCGGGGCCCCCGCCGTTTGGCGAGCCTCGTAGGCGGCGACGCTGCGCGGGGCCCGCTTCCGGAGGGCTGCCAGCTGCGCTCCCGGCCCGTCGTTGTTGCGGACGCATGCGGTGATGGCCTCTTCGAAGGCCGACATCGCGTCTTCGGCACGCAGGAGGCCAGTCGCGAAGGGATCATCGACGAGGAGGCCCAGCCGCAGGGCTTGCTGGACCTCGTCGGTGATCCCGACCCAGTCTTCGCCGCAGCTGCAGCGTCCACCGACGATCGGGCAGCCTGGATGGATGGGGCACTCGGGGATGGTCGATGCTTCGCTGGTCATGAACGGTCTCCTGAAAAGGGGTCCCAGTACGCGCTCGGGTCTTCCCACTCGGGAAGCGTGTGCCTGAGCCATGTTTCCGCTTCCGCGTGGGCGACGGCAGCGTCGGGGGAAGGGAGGTCGCTGAAGCGGTGGGCGCTGCGGTACCGGTGTCGGTATCGTGAGCCGTCCGGTTGCTGCCGATCGATGACGACGTACGTCCGTTCGCCTGGGGCGAAGCCGTTGAGCGACGCCTCTACGATCGCGTACCGGCTGAAGAGGGTGAACGGATGGCCGCCGAGCGTCTGCGTGAGTCGCACGGATCGCGCGCCGCGCTTGTTGTCGTGTGCATCGTAGAGGTTGGTGAGGAGGCGGCCGGTGAAGGCTTGCCATCCCCTGGGAAGCGCGACCTCTTGTTCCGTTGGGCCGCCCGCATGCTTGCGGGCGAGCTCATTTTCGTATGCGAGGCCTTTGCCGGCGGTGAAGGCGAACCCGAGGCGTTGCATGGCGCGGAAAGTGCGCGCGCTCATCACGGTCGGGATGGTCAAGCGTTTCTTGTCGGTTGTCATGGGGGCGATCGTCCTTTCCGCGGTTGGGAGCGATGGCTCATCATACGGCAATCCGTCGAGGCCGTCAAGAGGGGCGGCCGGTCCATGCAATAGAAAACCCCCGTTTCCGGGGGGATCAGGTTACTCGGCCTCTTCCTGCTTCTGCTGGATGTTGACGAGCTGGTGGTACAGCCCGTTCTCGAGGAGGAGCTGGGCGTGCGTGCCGATCTCGGCGATCTGCCCGTCGTTGATGACGGCGATGCGGTCGGCGAGCCGCTGCAGGGTCGAGAGCTGGTGCGAGACCAGGACGATCGTGCAGTGCCCCTTGAGCCGTTCCATCGACCGCATGATCAGTTCGATGCTGTGCGGGTCGATGCTTGACGTGGCCTCATCGAGGATGAGGAGTGAGGGGGTACCGAGGAGGGCACGGGCCAGGCAAAGGCGCTGCTTCTGCCCGCCAGAGAGCTTGGTCCCGCGGTCGCCGATGCGGCTCTGGTAGCCCTTGGGCGTGCCATTCAGGATGAAGTCGTGCGCGCCCGCCATCTTGCATGCCTCTTCGACTGCCGCTTGCGAGAAGCCGCGGCCGAAGTCGACGTTGGCGAAGATGGTGTCGTTGAAGACGCGCGGGTCCTGCTCGACCACGGCCATCCGCCCGCGCAGGTCGCCGAGGGTAACCCGCCGCAGGTCGACGCCGTTCAGGAGGACGCGCCCCTCGGTCGGATCGTCGGCGCGCGAGATGAGGCTGAGGAAGGTGGACTTCCCATGCCCCGAGTGCCCGGCGATGCCGAGGACCTCGCCGGGCCTGACCTCGAGCGAGATGTCGCGGAGGGCCCAGCGCGCGTCCTTGCCGTCGGTGCCGGGGTAGCGGTAGCTGACGTGCTCGAAGGTGAGGTGCGCTTGCGCAGGCGTGGGCAGGGGGAGCGGCGCGACCGGGTCCGTGATCCGCGGCACCTCGTGGAGGAGCTCGTGGAGCCGGATGATCGCGTCGGTCTTGTCCATGAACTCGTCGTACATCCACCCGAAGTTGAACAGCTCCTGGCGGTAGCGGAGGACGAGCGTCACGGTGAAGAGCAGGGTCGGCAGGCTCATGCGGCCCGTCTGCTGGAGATGGAGCGCGAGCAGCAGCATGGCCCATTGGATCTGGTCGCCGCCGAAGTAGCGCTTGACCCAGTTGCGCATGCCGAGGAAGTTCTCCTTCTTCTGGCGCTCGAGCATGCCGTCACGCATGGCTTGGACCTGCGCGTGGAAGGGGCCTTCGCGGTGGAATGCCTGGACGACGCCCACGTTCGCGACCCCCTCGCCGCCGACGCGCTCTGCCTTGCGCCGCAACTTCTCGCGCTTGTCGTACTCCGGCGTCACCTGCAGCCGCCCGATGAGCAGGAGCCAGCCGTAGAAGACGAGGATGAGGAGCGCGAGGGCCGTGAAGGCCGGGTGCAAGAAGCACAGGATCACGATTGTCGCCGCGAGCAGGGCCAGGCGCGGGAGCAGGTTGAACTGCAGGAGGTTGAGGACCGCGCTCACATAAGCGCTGCCGCGCGTCACCTTGGCGGCGAGCTCGGCGGTGTTGTGGTCCTGGTGGAAGCCGCGGTGCAGATGGAGCAGGCGATCAAGCGCCTCGAGGGGCAGCTTTCGCTCGAGCTCGGCCCGCGCCCGGGCCCCATTCGTCTCGCGCATGAAGTCGATGGCGACCGACGCGATCCAGATGAGCAGGATCCCCACGAGTGGCGTGAGAAGGTCGGGGCGGAGGATCGTCCCCGTGCTGGGCAGGGCCGCGCGGGCCATGAGGAGCGCGATCAGCCAGGGCGAGACGAGGCTCAATCCTTCGAGGGCGAGCGTTCCCAGAAAGCTCACGAGCAGGCGTTCCTTTTGCGAGCGCGCCAGGTCCCAACAGATCACGAGCACGCGACGAAAATGCCGCGCAACTTCTCGAATCGTCTTGGGGGAGGGGATCTTGTCGTCCTCGTCCGGGTCGTCGGTCTGGGCGTTTTGAGGTACGGGCGTGTGCATGCCGGTCTCCAATGCGGGTGGGTTGGTTGAAGGGGCGGATGTGATGCGGAAGGGCCTTTGTGGCGCGCCCTTCCGCGAAAGGAAACAAAGAACCTCTCGGCCGATCGGTCGCGAGAGGTTCTTAAGCAAGCAAAAGCGCGTGCGGACTTAAGAAATCACGATCCGATCGGCCACCAAAAGAGCGGAAGGGCGGAAATACAGCTGGGAATGCATAGCGTTGCCGGTGGCGCGATAAGAGTTAATGCGTGGAATTATGCCTGAAATTCGTGCACATGTCAAGAGCCGGCTACGACGGCCGCGTTTTGGAGTTCTACGTGGCACGTATGATGTTCATGGGTCATGCCTTGACAGCGCACGCGCTTTGCGCTAGCATGCCATGTCGCAGCAATCAACAAAAGGAGAGGCCGCCATGAAAAGATAAGGCGTAAAAGGAGCGCCTCATCATGGCGACCAAGCGTATCCAGCGGACCATCCTTGAGGGTGGCCGCTCCGATTCCAGCAAGTCCTACCGGCGGTGGTCCAACCGGGCCGACCGCCACCGCGCGCAGCGGGTTTTGCGCGATGCCGTCCGTGCGGGCGACGACGAGCCTGTCTTCGCCCACCGTGACACGTTCTTCTTCCGTGAGCATGCCGACAAGACGCATCCCACGAAGGCCTGGCTCATCCACCACGCGCTCGGTAAGACGCACGCGGAGGCGATGGGGTTCTTCCGTGCTCGCTTCGACCGGCGCAACCTCGCGCAGCGGCACCTGCTCTGCGATCATCTCCTCCCGCAGATCCAGAACCGGTATAACGGGGACTTCGCCGAGACCTTCCGTTTCCGTGGCCAGGTGTACCGCTACGTCGACGGCCGCCTCGCCGGCCCGTTCATGGATTGACCGTCACGCCCCGATCTTCCCTAAGGCTGGGGCCTTTTTTTGTGGAAAACGGGTTTTTGGATAAAAAAGTGCCCAGCCGGAGGGTCCGGCGGGCGGGGTCGGTCAGTGACGGTCGAGCCTACGTGCTAGATTTTCGGAGGCGCGTCGCATGAGGTGGGCGAGGAGCGTCCGGAACGTCTGGACGAGCCGGTCGATTGCGACCTCGGTCCGTTGGTCGTCGGCGATGGGGATCGCGAGCGGGGCGCGGTCGTCGAGGGCGATGCGGCGACGTTCGTGATCGTATTGCTCCCAGAGCGCCGCTTTCGCGCCCCTGTCCACGAGGGCCTGGGCGAGCGTCGGGGTCGGTCCCGAGGTGATGCAGCGCAGCATCTCCATCTTGAAGCGCGCTTCGGCGTAGGCGAGCACGAGGAGCTGGTCCCGGTCACTCAATCGCGTAAGGGCGAACTGGCAACCCTTGTCACGGTTCCAGCGCTCGTCGGGATGGCGTCCGAGGTCGTGCGTCGGCCAATGGATGAATCCTTGCCAGAGCTCCTCGATGTCGCTGGCAGGCCTGGGCTTGCGGCCGCGTTTGATGAGTAGCGATCCGCCGGCAGAGGCGAGCGGGGCTGCCGTAAGGAATGGCGTATTTTCCACGGTCCCGAACCGGACCGCGTCTGCGCGCTCCACCCGGACTGTCGCCTGCTTCAGTGAGGCGATCAGGTCATGGGCACGGGTCCCGTCCTTGGCGATGCCAAGGAACACGCCCTGGATGCGGCCACAGCTGGCGCCGTGGAGGACGTTCACGAAGTGCCGGGCGGTGTGCGGGACCAGCGTCTCACGCCAGGCCTCGCGGAAGAAGGGGTACAGCACCTCGCAGGCGAGGGCGTGGCAGGTCACGAGCAGGACGCGTTGGCCGGTCCCGATGGGTTCGGCGCTGATCGCCTTGATATCATGGTCCGTGGGAAGGGATTCGAGATCGGCCTCCATGGCGACTCCTGTTCTGCTGGACGAACGTTTTAGGAAGGTGTGGACAGTTCAGTATCGGCGAAATCGGTGATTTTGTCAAGGGAAGGTATGAAAAAGCCCATTATTTAGAGGCTGACTGAAGTGCCACGAACTGGCGGCAGTGGAGGTCGAGCTCGTGGCGGCCGCGCGCCCTTGCATCGCTCCACACCGTGCAAATGGGTGAGTTGTTCGAGAGTGGCGGCAGCGGATGGGGAAGCGATTCGAGCCCCTCGTCGACCAGCGACGGCGGGGGCGTTAGTTCCTCCGATTCTTCCGGCTCTTCGGGGACCGACGGCTGGTGAGGGCCCTGGCGTCCGTGTCTTCTGACCGGACGTCTTTTTATATAATGAGGTGTGGCTTGTTCTGGCGGGGTGCCGTACACTGCTTCCTGAACCCCTTTCCTTTTCGTATGTCCCGGGCCCATCGTTTTCTGCTCGTCTTCGCATGCTTTCTTCCTTGGGTGGCTGGCGCGTTTTTGTTCGCTTGGGTCCTCGCACATCATTTTCCTGCTGATGGCCGCCTCACGATGGACGTGCCGCTTGATGGCCGTTCGCCGTGGTTCGAGGCGTTCTTGCCGGGCCAGCGCGCCAGTTCGCTGGGCCTGCAGCCGGAGGGGTGGGTGGGGCAGCGCATCCGTGGCGAACCCGTCTATGCGCGTCTCCGCCTGCCCGGCGCATATGAGACCGCTGAGGTTCGAGTGGAATTCCGTCCCAACGACCAGCCGCTCATCGAGCTTGGCGTCGAGCGCGGCCCTGAGAATGCGGCCACGTACGAGCTCTCGCCGCTCTGGAGCCGTGAGCTGACGCGGAACGGGTATCGTCCCCTTTCGGTCGGTCCGACCCGATGGCTGGTGCCCCCGACGGTGACCTCGGCCGATCTCCAACGTCCGAACGATGCGCGCCTTTTTTGGCACGCGACCGGCACGAGCGCGTCCGCTTGGATGGACCAGGGGCCGGCCGTCCCTCGCGTTGTGAGTAGCTCGCTGCGTGGAGCCCATGATTTTTTCTTCGTCCCCGTCGACGGTCGTATCGACGTCACCTTCGCATTGCAGGACGTCAACCGTTCGCGTGCGCATTCGACCGCGACGTTCCGCCTGATGCGCGACCAGGAACTGCTCTGGAGCGACGCCGTGAGTTTTGGGGGCGAGCAGGACACCCGTCCCACGGCCGTCACCCAAAAGCGCTTGGCGTTCGATGCCCTGCCGCCCGGCGTCTACCGCCTCAGTTTCCTCGCTGACGACAGCATCTTCATCCGTGCCTGGACCACGACCGCAAAACGGTGGGTGATCGGGCCGCGCGTCTATTTTGCCGACGAGGTCGGGTATTCCACATCGACCCCTTCCGTGGCCGTCTGGACGAATTCGTATCATACGACCGTGAAGACGTTGCACAACGAGGGGTTGCAGACGGTTTCGCTTGGTCAGACCGCGCAGGTCGCCGTCACGTCCACGCACACGGCCTTCAGCCTCACCCGTGGCCCGACCGAGCGCAGCGGGAACGTGTCGCTACGGGCACCGCGCGGCAATGTCTGGACGTTGGGGGACGGCTACGTCTCCTGGACTGCGGAAGCCCTCTTTTTCCCCACGCCACGCCGTCTCACGGATGACACGGCCCTCGTTGAGGAAGGCATCCAGGCCGTCGCGACGACGTATGAGGATCCGGTCCCGCTGGGGGATGGTTGGTATGCCGGGACGATCCGCGTCCGCCTGGATCCTGGCCAGGATCGCCTGAAGCTTGCCCTCGCCGCGCCTGGCATCGCCCGTCGCGATGCGAGCGTCGATATCCGTCGGATCGTCGTCACGTACGAGCGTCCGCCGAGCGTGACCGGCTGGTGGACGGCGCTGCAGCAGGAGCTGGCGCGCGCGTGGCGGCGGTGGTAGGGGATTCCGTGCCGCGTTCGGATCGGGTACGCTGTCGGCATGCGTACCTGGGTTTGGCAGGTCCTGTTGGCAGGCTGGGTCGTCCTGGCCGCCTGGTTGGCGTGCGAATGGCTGGTACCGGGGAGCGTGAGCGCGTTCGTGCCGCTGTTTGCGGGGATCCTCGTGTGGATGGTCCTGACCTTGCTCATTGGCCCTTCCTTGCCGCCATTCCGGCGCCCGTGGGTTGCGGCCGCAGGCCTGTCCTTGCCGTGCCTTGCCGTTGTTTCGCTTGCTGCCGTCTTTTCGGTTCGCGCCGGCTCGGCCTTTGTCTTCGTTGCCGCTTCGTTGCTCGGAGGGTTGGCCATTGCGTTCATCCCCGCTTTTTTCCTCCCGAGCGAACATGAATCCTAACCCGTCACCCCTATGCCTGACTGCATCTTCTGCCGGATCATCGCGAACGAGCTCCCGTCCCGTCGCCTCTACGAGGACGACGAGATCATCGCCTTCCTCAACATCCGTCCCGTCCAACCGGGCCACGCGCTTGTCGTGCCGAAGGTCCACGTCGAGACGTTGCTTGACGCGCCCGCCCCGCTGCTTGCCCGTTGGATCGAGGTGACCCAGCGGGTCGCCCGCGCCCTCAAAGACGCGACCGGCTGCCCCGGCTTCCAGCTCGGCCAGAACAATGGCAAGGCCGGCGGCCAAGAGGTTCCGCACCTGCACATGCACATCATCCCGCGCTACGACCACGACGGGCTCGCCGAGCGCCATGGGCAATCGCTCGACGAGGCGCAGGCCGATGCGCTGATGGCGAAGGTTCGGGCGGCGCTCGCCTCTTCCAAAGATTGAACGGCCACCAAAAAATCCCTCATTTGAGGGATTTTTTTCAGGGTATCTTGTCATTCAGCCACCACTGTCCACAGTCCATCCGTCCCTTCTTTTTTTCCCGCCACGTAGATGGTGCCATTGAGCGCATCCACATCCCGGATCTCATCGAAGGTCGCGAGCGTATGGCGCATTCTGCCGCCACGCTCGTCGAGATCGAGTACGTCCAGGCTCGTTCGGGTGGCGACGAGCACCGCATCGCCGCTCTCGTGCCACGCCGTGGCGACAAGCGGCTCGCTCTGGCGGACCAGGAGGATCGGCTCTTCGCCGAGTGGCCACAGCCAGAGCTCGTTTTCCTGGAAAAGGAGCCCGCGCGTGGTGGGCGTCCCTTCGTCGATCCGCCAACGTGGGGGCTGGCCTTCGAGGAGCCCCAGGAACGAGGAGGTCTGTTGCGGATTCAGGCCGAGCCACCGTTTCCCGTCACGCAGGACAAGGGCGTCAGGGAAGACGTACCCGAAGGTCCACCACCCGTCCGGCAACGCGAAGGCGCGGCTCGAGAACGTGCGATCCAAGAGCAGCTGCGCCGATCCCGTCGGTGCCTGGGGAAGGACGAAGGTGCCGACCCGTTGGCGTACCGAAGTCGCAAGCTCGTCGGTGAGCGCGAGGCCGGTACGGCTATTCCAGCGCCACAGGGTGCCTGGCCGCGAGGCCACGAGATCCTCGTCTTGCCAAGTGGCTTGCGCCGGCGTGGTGGTCGCAGTGGCTCCGGCCCGCAGGAAGCGCACCGCCGTATCATGCCCGCCTGGTCCATCCAAGAGCAGCGCCCGGCTGCCGTCTTCCCATGAAAGTACGGTCTGCTGCGCGTCGGCGACGCTGACAGGGGTCTCGAGCGAGACGCGGCCGTTCGGCTGCAGCAGAAGGAGCTTTGCCGTGCCGCTCGCGGCGCCTGTTTCCAGCGCCGCCAACGTATCCCGATCCGGATTTGCCGCTACGCGCGCAAAGCTGCCGGCGAGGGTGAGGCTTATCTCCGGTTCCGTGCGCCACAGGCGGGCATGGTCGGCGAAGGTGACGCGCTCCGCCCGGATCTCCAAGGTCTTTTCCCATGAGACGTAGCCCTCTTTCTCGAATCGTACCTGGTGCCAGCCAGGCGTAAGTTCCTGGAAGACGGCAGGGGTCCGGCTGCGCGTATCTTGGCCATCCAAGATGACGGTCGCGTCTTCCGGCTCTGAGTCCACGATCAGCGTACCTCGCTTCTCGATGGCGGCTTTCTTGGTGTTGTAGCGATAGCCGGCGGTATAAAACACGACGACCGGCGCGACCACGAAAAACAGGGCGGTATAGATCCAGGGGATCAGCTTGCGATGGAGCGGGGGGGTATACATGCTCGACAAACAGGAGGCGTTTCTCGTAGACTAGCAAACGATTTGACTCTTGACCATCCGTTCCTATGCGTCTGAAGATCGTGGGTGGGGCCCGCTTGGAAGGGGAATTGACGGTTTCCGGTTCGAAAAACGCCGCCGGCCCGCTGATCGCCGCGAGCGTGCTCTTTCGTGAGCCCGTCCGTCTCACGCGCGTGCCGCGCCTCACGGACGTGCAGAAGCTGCTCGAGATCCTCGAGAGCATGGGCGCGCGCATCGCTTGGACCGATGAGCATACGCTGGAGATCGACCCTACTGACCTCGATCCCGATCGCCTCGACCAGAAGAAGATGAAGAGCATGCGGTATTCCATCCTGCTCCTCGGTCCGCTGCTCGCCCGTTTCCGTCGCGTCACCGTCCCCGAACCCGGCGGCTGCAACATCGGCAATCGCCCCATCGACACCCACCTCTTCGCCCTGCAGTCCCTCGGCGCGAAAATGGAGACCGATGCGGCCGGCCTCCTGCAGATGACGGGCCAGTCCCTCGCCGGCGCCTACATCATCCTGCCGGAGTTCAGCGTCACGGCCACCGAAAACCTCGTCATGGCCGCCGTCCTCACGCCTGGCACGACCCATATCCGTCTCGCGGCCGCCGAACCGCACGTGCAGAGCCTGTGCGCCTTCCTGCAAGCCTCCGGCGCGCGCATCAAGGGGATCGGAACCCATGAGCTCGAGATCGTGGGCGTCGAGCGCCTGACCCCGCCCGCCTCATGGGAGGTCATCGCCGATGCAAACGAGGCTGCCACCTTTGCCGTGGCTGCCGCCGTCACCCATGGGAGTCTCAAGATCACGGGCGTCGATCCGACGCACATGGAAGCGAGCATCTCGCTCTTGCGTCGCGCGGGCGTTCCCGTCGAGATCTTGCCCGACGGGCTCCACGTCCGCCGCGCCCCGCGCCTCCAGGCGTTCCGCCTCCAGGCGATGATTTATCCGGGATTCCCGACGGATAACCAGGCGCCGTTCGGCCTCCTCGCGACGCAATGCCACGGCACGACGATCCTCCATGACCCGCTCTTCGAATCGCGTCTCGGCTATCTCAACGAGCTTGCAAAGATGGGAGCGAACGTCGTGATCGCCGATCCGCACCGCGCCGTCGTGAACGGTCCCACGCCGCTTCGGGGGACCGACATCCGCAGCCTCGACCTCCGTGCCGGCGTCACGATGGTCCTTGCCGGCCTCATTGCCGAAGGGGAGACCGTCATCCACGACGCCGAGATCGTCTACCGCGGCTACGAGCGCCTCGACGAGCGCCTGCAATCCGTCGGTGCGCGCCTCGAATGGTTAAAGGATGGGCATGCATGACCTTGGTCCGAAATCGTTTTTGCCAGGGGGTTTGGTTGGCGGATTTTCTTTCTCCTTTCATTTTCCTATGAACATGCGCACGGTGCCGACGTGGGGACGGGTGTTGGGGATCTCTGCCCTGACCTTTGTCGTGGGCGCGGGGTTCGGTCGTTGGACATCTGCGCCGACGCAGCCGTTGACGCAGGTCTTTGGCGCCTCCAGTTCCTCGACGGCGGGCCGCGTCCTCGGCCAAGGCCAGTCGCCACGCGTCCCGGTCGGCGAGGATGTCGATTTCGCTCTCTTTTGGGATGTCTGGCAGACCGTCCGCAGCAAATATTACCAGCAGCCTGTTCCAGAAAAGGACCTGTTCTACGGCGCGCTCACCGGCCTCGTCGCGGGCACGGGCGACCCGTACACGTCCTTCTTTTCGCCCAAGGAGGCCGAAGACTTTTCGCAGCAACTCGACGGCAAGTTTGAAGGGATTGGGGCGCAAATTGAGCTAAAACAAGGGCAATTGCAGATCGTCGCGCCGTTGCCGGGTTCGCCCGCCGAAAAGGCCGGCTTGCGTCCCGGCGACTGGATTGTTAAGATCGATGAAAAGCCAACCGAAGGGCTCACGGTCGACCAGGCGGCGGAGCAAATCCGCGGCCCGAAGGGGACGGCCGTGACGATCGCGGTGATCCGTCAGGGATCCCGCCCGGAACCCTTTTCCCTGACCATCGTTCGGGATGAGATTCAGGTCAAGTCCGTGGTATTGAGCTGGAAACCAGGAAACATCGCCCTCCTCGAGATCACCGGGTTCAACAACGACGTTCCGGATCTCTTTGAGGCCGCACGCCAGGAAATCCAGCGCAAACGCGCGAAGGGGATCGTTCTTGATGTGCGCAACAACCCCGGCGGATCCGTGCTCACGGCGCAGGTCGTGGCGGGGGCGTGGGTCGGTGACCGGGTCATCTTCAAGGAGCGTCGTCAAGGCAAGATCGTCGAGTCGGTGAAGGGGATCGGGGGCGGCGAGTTGGGCACGATTCCGACGGTCGTCTTGGTGAACCGTGGTTCGGCTAGCGCTTCGGAGATCGTCGCCGGTGCCCTCCAAGACTACGGGAAAGCCACGGTGTTGGGCACCAAGACGTTCGGCAAGGGATCGGTACAGGAATACCAAGAATTAAAAGACGGGTCCGCCTTAAAAATTACCATCGCCGAATGGCTCACGCCGAATGACCGCGTGATCAACCACATCGGCCTTGATCCCACGTTCGTGGTGGAGCGAACGGAAGCAGATTATGAAGCAAAACGTGACCCACAACTCGATCGGGCGCAGCAATTCCTCCTGGAGGGCGGGTTCGCGTCGTCCACCCTCCCCGCCATCACCGCGACCGGCACGCGTCCCAGCCGCTGAGGCGGCCCGGGCCGGGACGGTGGTGCGGCCGCGGACGGTGATCTCCGCCGGCGGGATCATCTTCCGTCGCCAGACGACCGGCCTGGAGATCTTCTTCATCAAGGATCCGTTCGGGCGCTACACGTTCCCGAAGGGCAAGCAGGAATTGGGCGAAACGTTGGTCCAGACCAGCATCCGCGAGATCAAGGAGGAGACGGGCCTGCATGGGCTCCGTTTCATCGCGCCCATCGGTCGCACCTCGTTCCGCTTCCGTCGCGAAGGCGTGACCTATGAGAAGGTGGTCTACTTTTTCCTGTTCGAGGCGCCGCCTGACGCGAAGGAGCACCTCACGGGCAGCGGCGCCATTTGGGAGGCGGCGTGGGTCAAGGCGCACCAGGCCTTCGCCATGAGCAGCTATCGTAACCTCGACCGCTTGCTCTCGAAGGCGTTGCGCCTCATCGCCCAGGAGGAGCGCCAGCACCGTCGCCGTCCGCCCACGTTTTTCCTGCGCTAGACGACGTCAGGCCCGGAAGGTATGATGTCTCCCATGCGTCCTCTCCTTGTCTCTCGCACCTTGGGAATCGCCGTCGGGATCCTCGTCGCGGTGCCGGTTTTGCCGGTCGCCGCTCAAACGGTCCCGTCGAGTACCCTCGACGCTTTGTCCGCGACCACGACGCTGCCGGTTTTGCCCATCGAGATGCAGGCCGCGCCCGTTCCCGCCTCGGAACCGCCGTTTACGGTGTTCCAAATGGCGGACGGGCGCTTTTTTCATCCTGCAAGCGGCCTGATGGCATCGTCCGAGGCGGAATTGCGTGCCCTCGTGCTTGGGCCTGGGGCCGGTGTCCAGACCCCGGAACCGGAAGAGGCTGCGCCCGTTCCCGTCGTCGATCCGTTGGTCGCCGCCATCCGTCGTGCCCAGGCCGAATTGCAGGGGCGCATCACTGCGGATGCTGCCGATGCCGGTTCGAAGGTCGTGAAGGAGCGTCCCGACTGGCTCCCGATCACCCTCGCCGTCTGGCAGCGCAGCACCGACCAACTCCGCTACGTCCAGGCGCGCATGCGCGGGACGGAACTCCGTTTGGCGGAGGAGACGGCGGATGACCTCGACCTCCGCGTCCTCTTTGCGAACGGGCTGAACTCGAACATTTCCGTGAAGGATAACCAGGACCAGGCCGTCATCGCGTTGCGCTATCCGATCTTGAAGTCCTTGAATGCCAAAAAGACCTTGTTTGCGCTTGAAGATGTCGTCTACGTCCCGTATTCAGCCTCGGTCCATACGCCAGCGCTCGTTGACGAAGGGGAGCGCTACCTCGACGAGCTCGTCCGGGTTGTCTTCGATCGGTTGCGTGCCGAGCAGGTCCGCTCACGGGCCTATCCGGACAGGTTGCTTGTCGACGTGGTCGACCCGTCGCTCGTGAAGGCGATCGCCGCCATCGAGCACCTGGACGAATCCTCATTGCAGAAGGATAGTGAAAAGGCTCTCGAGCGCTTCTTTGTGACCCTCGGCGGCAATCGAGGCGCCGCTTACAACTATTCGCGTTCCACGGCAGACGCCCTCGGCCTCGTCCAGTTCATCCCCAGCACCTACAACCGTCTCGCCGAACGTCCGGAGTGGGGCCTTGAGAGGAATTTCGAGCGCGGCATGACCAACCACGAGAACGCCTTGCGCGCCCAGGCTATCTACCTCGATACGCTCCTGACGGAATTCCCGGAAGCCATCCGCACGCAATACCTCGCTGACCCGGATACGACGAGCGAATACATCGTCGCTGCCTACAATGGCGGCAGCGGGCGCGTCCGCCGCGCCATCGGGACCTGGCAGCAGATCTTCAACGGCGAACGCACCCGCCAGCTCGCCCGTTTGCAAAAAGACTACGACGCCGCCTTTGCGAAGGCGGAAAGCCTCCGCGTCAAAACCCTCGCCGAGAAGGACAAGAAGAAGCGCGCCACCCTCCAGGGCCAGCTCGACGCCCAGCGCAAGGTCTACCGTAGCCTCAAGACGCAAATTGATACGCTGCAAGCCTCGCTGTTGCGTAAAGAGACCATCGGCTACGTGCAAAAGTACCGCCTCACGATCGCCGACGAACGGTTTGCCCCGCGTACCACGCTCACCACCACGGCCGTGATCCAGAAGACGAGTTTCACGGAATAGAAAACCTCCGCTCAATCGAGCGGAGGTTTTGCTTAACGATAGCTAGCTTCCTGGAAAAAGGTCGGATGGGTGAAGGTGTTTACGATCCGGCGGGTCGGTTGTCCGTCTGCATCTTCGCCGAAGGTCCAATGGTGTCGGCCGGGGGCGCCTTTCGACGTCAGGTTGCTGATCGCCTCAAGTCCGCCGACATAGAAACCGATGTGGAAATGGCGTTCCCCGTCGACGTCGGTGATTGGTTCCCAGACGAGCACGTCGCCGGGTTTAGGCGTGGCGGTTTCCTCCCATCCTGAAGCGCGAAGGTCTCGCATCGTGCCTTGCACGCGGAGGTGCGGCTCTTGCAGCAGCCTGAAGCGTCGCAGCACGTCGCTGACGAAGAACGCGCAGGAGAGCGTCCCGTTTTGGGTGAGGTCCGTGCGTTGGCCATCGACGAGGCCGTAGGCATGGCGATAGGCCTGCGTGCCGATGCTCCCTTCGATCATGGCAAGGTACGTGTCGGCGTGGAGGAGGTGAAGGCTCATACGGGGTTAGCGGGAGGCGAGAAGGCGCGGGAGCTCACGCTCGAGGATGGCGAGCGTTTCCTGTCGGATCGCGAGCAGGTCGGTCCCGTTCGCTGTCCAGTGTGCCTGATCCGCGTCGCCTTGGCCACCGAACCAGCGGGCGATCAGGTCGGCGCGCAAGGGTGGGCGGGCGAAGGCCTGGACGTGGTGCGCCGCCTCCCAGCCGCTGAACACGAGGACGAGCCGTGTTTCGGGCAACCGATCCAATAGCGAGCGGCCCAGTCCGGCGAGTGATTCGGGATTCGTCTGCGCCTGCAAGAAGTCATGTTCCGTCACGATGGTCGTGGCGACCGGCAGGGTCGGGTGCAGGTTCAACCGCATGAAGCCGCGTCCCCAGAGGTTCAGGGCGGGCACCGAACGCACGCGCCAGAGCCGGTTCATGATCGCTTGACGGTCGGCTCCGCGTTCGATGAGTTCGCTCGCCGCTTGCAGCGTCTGGCTGTGCACGCGCGGGCTGCGGAACCCATCGCTTCCGGCGATCACGCCGACCAGCAGGGTGTGGACCAGGTCCGCGCCCAAGGAAACGTCGGCCCGCTCCTTGGCCCAGGCGTATAGCGCTTCACACAGGCTGCCGTTCTGGAGGAGGGTGATCGTCTCCGTTGCCCACGGCTCCGCGTCCGCACGTGTCGTCAGGTGTAGGGTCGGCAGCGCGTTAAGCCATTCCGGTTCTTGGGGGATCAGGTCACGCAACCCGGCGGGTGACGCGACGTTGAACGCGATCAGCCCATCATAGCGGATCGCCCCGCTTTCGACCGCGACCGCCTCTTCCGTCCAGATGCCCGTTTTCGGAAGCAGCTCGATATGGAGCTTCTGGTCGCGGATGTCATAGGAGAATTGCTCGAGCTGGGTCTGTTCGATGGGGAGCCGGATATGGAGGGCGCGCAGGGCTTGGATACCCGCTTGGGTGGGGAGGTCGGTGCGGAGCGGTTCAGGCCAGGCGCCTTTGCCGGGCGTCACGACGGTCACCGTTTTGTTGAGCGCTCTCAGGATCCCCCCGAGCGCCGCCGCTCCAGCGAGGCTGTCCATGTCGGCTTCCGGGGCGGTGATCAGCAAAAGCCGCGCCTTTGACGCGAAAAACCGTTCTAAGCCGGCGAGCGGACGGTCGTCCATGGCCCAAACGATGCGATATGCGCGCCGCTTCGGCAAGGGTCCCCGTCAAGGGTTGACCGGTCCGGCGCGGGCGCTACACTACGTCCATGATCCCCGCGCACATTGAGATCCGCGACGGCCAGCTGCCCGACGAGCCTGGCGTCTACCTGATGAAGGACGAGCAGGGGCAGATTTTGTATGTCGGCAAGGCCACCTCTCTCAAGCGTCGCGTCCAGCAGCACTTCCTGCGGCCTCATAACCAGCTTATCGAGGAGATGACGCGTCGGGTGCGATTTATTGACTATATCCAAAAAGGTTCGGCCCTCGAGGCGCTCATCCTCGAGGCGAACCTCATCAAGTACTATTTTCCGCCATATAACATTCGTGAGAAAGATAACAAGAGCTTTCTCTATCTTGTGTTCACGAACGAGCGCTATCCGAAGCCGCTCTTGATCCGTGGAAAAGATCTCTCGACGGATGCCAAGGCCTACCTGTCCGTTTTTGGTCCCTATACCTCCGCCCGCTCGCTTCGCGCCTCGCTCGATTGGCTTCGCCACATCTTCCCTTGGTCGACCTGCGAGCCTGGCCAGAAAAAAGCTTGTTTCTATACGCATATCGGTCTTTGTCCCGGCGTCTGCACGGGCATGGCCGACGAAAAGGCGTATAAAAAGGTGATTCGCGACCTGATCGCCTTCTTTGACGGTCGCAAGGAGGAGATCTTGAAGCGTTTACGAAAGGAAATGACGGTCGCGGCGAAGGAACAGCGCTTCGAGGAGGCCGCCAAGCTCCGTAACCGCCTGTTCTCGCTGGAGCATATCAAGGACATCGCCCTCTTGAAGCGCGAAGACGACGACGTCGACACCATCCGCAACAGCGACGCCCCCATCGACTTCTTCGGCCGCATCGAAGGGTACGATATTTCTCATGTGAGCGGTACGGCGATGGTCGCATCGATGGTCGTTTTCGAGGGCGGCCAGCCCGCCAAGGCCGAATATCGCAAGTTCCGCATTAAATCGGTGGACGATGTGAATGATGTCGCCTCGATCCACGAGACGATCATCCGTCGATTCCGTCATCCCGAGTGGCGACATCCGGACCTGCTTCTGATCGACGGGGGATTGGCGCAGGTTCATGCGGCGAATGACGCGTTGCATCATCTGGGCGTGCAGATTCCCGTCATCGGCATGGCGAAAGGGCCGGAACGCAAGCGAACCGATTTGGTGTGCATGCAGAAGCATGAGGCGATTTGTAAGGCGGCGGAGGAGCATGTGCGGCTCCTGACGCAGGTGCGGGATGAGTCGCATCGTTTTGCGATCACGTATCATCGAAAGTTGAGATCGAGCTTGTTTTTGGGGAGTTGAGGGTGGGCTTCGCAAGCCAAGAGGGTTTGGGACTGGCGGCCTAAAGGCCCGCCCTTTCCCAAGGGGGGGGCGGGCCGGTCCCCGGCGGGGCGGCCTCTTTTTGCATTCGCGACTCCCGGCTCGCTTGTATCTGGGGTGGAGGCCTTAGACACCGCGCTCGCGCAAAAAGAGGCTGCCCCGCCAGGGGCCTACAGGGGAAGGGAAGGAGAGAACAAGAAAAGAAAAAGAACTCGGACGGGCGCTGTTCCATGGGCCGATCGTCTACGCGTCGGCTCTTTTTTATGGAATGGGTAGCCATCCGTATGGTTCGTCAGATGATCTCATTTTTTGCTTAATTTTAAATGAATAATGACGTACGTGTCTTGACAAGAGAAACGGATTCTGATACGATCCGCCACCGCCATTCCAGCGTTTGGAAGGATCGGCACCTCTCACGGTTCCACGAAAGAAGGCCCGAAATGACGACATCCGTCTTCGCCCCCTCCCATTCACCCTTCGCCGCCCTCTTCCGCATGGCCTACACGGTCGTGCTCCGGCTGGCCCGCTTTCTGCACGACCTCTACGGCGAGATCGAGCTCGCGCGCAACGGCGGCCTCACCGTCCGCGGGACGTTCTACCCCTTCCCGGAGCGCTTCGCCGGCACGGACCACGCCGAGGCGTTCCGCGGCGTGGCGAACTACCTCTCCTGGAGCTTCCCCGCGGTCATGACCATCGACCAGCTGCGCCGTACCTACGGCCCCGCCATTCCGCTCGCCGTCTGGGACGAGGTCGTCACCTGGTTCGACGAGCAGCACCTCCTCGAGGTCGGCAGACGCTACGGCGGGCCCGATGGGGTCGACCGGTTCCCCCGGCTGAACGCGTGAAGGGCGAGCGCATGAACGCAAGGATCCCCAAGCCTGAGGCGCCTGTCCGCGGCGCTTCCCCAGGTCTTCTCGACGCGATTCTCGAGGGCTTCGTCTGGATCGTGATGCGAGTCAGCGGCGTTCTCACCGACCTCTACGAGGAGATTGAGCTGTCACGCAGTGGCGGTCTCATGTGTGCCGGAACGTTCTATCCCATGCCGGAGCGCTTCATGGGGACCGAACACGCCGAAGCGTTTCGCCGCCTCATGAGGCATCTCTGGGGTCCGCCGCTTCGCCTGAGCGAGATTCGGCACATCTATACGGGGCTCTCCGGAGTCGCCATCTCCGAAACGGTTTGGTTGGAGGTCTTGACCTGGTTCATGGACCAGGGGCTGCTGACCGAGATGATCGATGATCGGGGGGAAGTGCGGTATTTCTCGCTTTAGCCCAACCGCCGGCCCTGAAGGGCATCCGCTTCCCGCGCGGGTGCCCTCTTCTTTTTGCTTCACCGACATTCCATTAACGTGACGACGGAAGCGTGTTTCCATCCCGAGGTCCGTAACCGAGCCCACGCGGCGGCCTGCCGACCGCTGGGACAAAACAGGGGCGAACCCAATGGCAACGCCTACTAAGAATTGGAAGGAAGACCTCGAGCTGCTCGGAGTCCTGCTCGGGGCCACGGCCTTCAACCTCGTCACGAGCGTGCCGCGGGCCCTCGGCTTCGCGCGGCGCACCTTCGTGATCGATGGCCGGACCGTGGTCCGTCCCGACGCTTTCTCCGACCGGCCGCAGAAGCGGGCGTTCGAGGAGGTGGCGATGTTCCTCGTCCAGTCTGGGCGGGACGACCTCGCCCGTTTCCGCGACGACGAGATCCTGCGCAATTTCCATGGCGACCGTGACCGCGCCCCGCTCGAGGTGTGGCACGAAGTCCTCGCCTGGTTCGCCGCGCAGGGGCACCTGACGGCGGGCTGGGCCCTGCTGTTCCGCTACAGCCCGGGAACGCACGTGATCGTGCCGAGCTGGGATCGGGACGGGAACAAGGGGGAGTGGTGGAACCGGTCCGCCTGGGTCGATGGGGTCCGCCCGCCGTTCTGCCCCTGGCTCCTCACCGATGCGGAACGCGACGCGCTGGTCGGCGCTTCCTACGCCGCGATGGAGCGCGCCTCTGTGACCGATCCGGCCCACCTGCCGCGACGCCTTCTCGACGTGTCCTGCTTCGTTCGTGCCTACGGCCGCACCTGACCGGCTCCCTGGGGCCCGTCGTTTCGACGCGGCCTTTTTTTGTTCCCGTGCCTCACCGTCCCATCCGTGCTATACTCCCTCCGTCACTTTTTTTGCCCTTTCCTCCTATGAAAACCACCGAACGCGAGTCCCGTTTCACCCTCACTGTTTTGCTCTTCCTGACGGCCATGATCCTTTTCCTTTCGAGCTTCGTCCTTGTGCAGGCGAAACAGACCCAGATGCAGCTCGACGCCATCCGCCAGACGTTGCAACAGGCGCGCTAGGGTATGATGGGCGCGTCGCGAGGATCGGTCGTGCTCGTGGTGGGTGTCTCGGCCACGCTGTTGGCGGGGGCGCTTTTCGCTATGGGGAGGATGATCTTCGCGCTTGCTCCGGCTGTTTCTCCGCAATCGGTCTTGGAGCATGTCCCGGAAACCGTGCGGGCCCCACTGGGAGAATTCGCTTCGCTTGTGCCGCCGGCCCCGTCTTCGACGCAAACGCGCGCCCAGCGCTGGCGATTGCTTCGCGAGGAGGCGAGCGGACCCTGCCTGCTCGTCGAGGAAGGGGCAGTCGCCTCGTCATCCGTCGGCATGATCCCAGGGAGCTGGTGTTCGTTGCTCGGCCCATCGCTCGAGGGGCGCTATGTCCACGTGTTAAGTGGCCCCCAGTCCGAATGCGCCTTTGCGGACGTGTGTGAACATCCGCCGATCGCGACGTGGACGGTCTACGACGTGCGTATCGGTGCCTTCCGGGTCGTCCCCGCGCCCGTCCGTCAAGGCTATTGGCAAGCGATCGATTCGACCCGCGGCATCGGTCTCTTCCAGGGCGCGATCCAATCCACGCGCCAAGAGGGGAGCCAGGATTTTTGGGCCCTCACCGATGTCGCCGGCGCCGCCCTCTGGACCGGCCGTACCAGGGATATCGATCCGGATGCGGTGACTCTTCTCGGCCAGCGTTTGTTCTCGCGCCGCGATGCGGGTGTTCTTCTCTCGTACCTGAGTATCGATAACACCCAACAGGCAACGCTCCGTCTCGCCGCGTATATCGGCAACCGTTGGCAAAACGTTCCCCTTCCAGAAGATATCCGCCCCCGCGCCTGGCGCCTCGAAGCCTGGGAACAGGCTGGCCGCGCCTGGCAGGCGGCGATCGTGTGGGTCGATGATGCTGGAGTGAAACGGACGGTGAAGGTAGGGACGCCGTAGGAATGAAAAAGCCTTGCTCCCGCGAGGTTTATTCATTCTTCAGAATCAATGCGCATTGTCCGGATCTTCGCTCGAAAGACTTGACAAGGGCTGCCGTACAAGCCTACATTTGTTTGTAGGCTGGCTCGCATTTCGGAGGGTGCTCATGAAGAACGAGGTGATCTTTGAAGTGATCGTGCTTTTTCTCGCCGTCTTCGCCGTTTTCGCTCGCGCGTGTTTCATTCCTGCCGATAGGGCCGTGCAAGCGGTGCGACAGCAAGGATTCACGCATGCGTACGTGGTGGAGCGCCACGAGCTCCTTTCCGCGTTCTATGGGTGCTACTACTACCGTGACACGACCGGCTTCGTAGTCAGTGCCGAAAACGCCCATGGGCGCCGCTTGAACCGCACCGTCTGCTGCGGCCTTCTCTTCAACGACAGGTGTCACGTCGTGCACGAATAGTCCTCTCCTCGCGACGCCGAGCGCCCACCAACTGGGCGCTTTTTTCATTCAGTCTAATTTCCCCACCCTCGTCCGAGTCTTCTTCTTCCTTTTTGTTGATCCTTTCCCTTCCTTGTAGGTCCCCGGGGTGGCGGCATGCTTTCGCCGGACCTGCTGTCTGAGCCATCCATCTCGAATACAAGCGGCGAGTTCAGGTCCGGCGAAAGCATGCCGCCACCCCGGGG
>CAYYTQ010000009.1:17223-44284 GCA_964474805.1 uncultured Gammaproteobacteria bacterium | reverse complement strand
CATCCACGACCTGTCGTTCTTGCTGCATCCTCCCTGGTTCACGCGAAAAACGCGGGCCTGGCATGCGCTTGCACGCCCCCGGCGCCTCATTTCCGAGGCGCAGCGGCTGTTCGTCCTGTCGGAATGGAGTCGACATGGTTTGATCGATCTGCTTGGCATCCCGGCCCAACGGATCACTCGCGTCACCCTTCCCGTTCCACGAAAAACCGACCGTCCGCCGCTCCCCCGACCGCTCGCCGAACCGTATTTCCTCCTGTTGAGCGGAGCGGATGCGCGCAAGAACGCCCTAGTTGCGCGACTCGCCTTTCAGGAGTTCCGGCTGACTCATCCGAACCATCGGCTGGTACTGGCTGGTATGGACGAACCCGTTCGCGAGGCGGGCGTCCTCTCGCTCGGATACCTGACTGACGAGGAGCGGACGCGCTGGCTTGCGCACGCCAAGGCACTCCTCTACCCAAGCTGGTACGAGGGATTCGGCCTGCCGCCGCATGAGGCTGCCGCCCTTGGGATCCCGACCATCGCCACCGGAACAGGGGCCCTGGCCGAAACCGCCCCGGCCGAAACGGTCTTGCTCCCCTCCCACGTCCCTCATCTCTGGCTCCATGCCCTTGAACGGTTCGCGTGACACGCTATGCCCTCACCGACAAAACAAAACGAGCCGATGAGCTCGCTGACCCACTTCTTGGGCGTCCCCCTGTCGATCGCCGGCCTCGTACTGATGGTGGTTTACGCCGCGCTGCACGGACGAGCCGCCAACGTGGTCGGCGCGGCCATCTTCGGCGCGAGCCTGATCTTGCTGTACGCGGCCAGCGCCCTCTTCCATTTTTTCGCCCAAGGAACGCGAGCCAAACGCCTCTTGCAGCGGCTGGACCACGCCTGCATCTTCGTATTGATCGCAGGAACCTACACGCCCATCACGCTCGCGCTCCCGCAGCGCGGTTGGGGCTGGGCCCTGTTCGGCATCGTGTGGGGGTGCGCGGCGGTTGGGGCGACGCTAAAGGCGAGCGGACGCGCCCTGACCGGCTGGACCTCACCCGCCCTTTACGTCGCGCTAGGGTGGACGGCGCTTCTCGCCTGGGGACCGCTGTCCGCATGGCTGCCACGGATGGGATTGCGGTGGCTGCTGCTCGGTGGCGCCTGCTATTCGGTCGGGGCGGTCTTTTACGCCCTAGACCCGTACGTCCGACGGACACGCTGGTTCGGGATGCACGAGGTTTTCCACCTGTTCGTGCTGGCGGGCAGCTTCTGCCACTTCTGGCTGGTTCTGCACTACGTGAACCGGGCGTAAGGCGCTACTCCGCGCGGAGCCCGGGGGATTTTTCTGCCGCTTTCAGGACTTTCTTCAAGCCGGCGAGGTCAACCTCCTCCCACTTCTTGAATCGGATGCAGCTCTTGCCGACGCTGACCTTCCCGAGAAGGACTTTGTATTTTTCGGCGATGTACGCCCCATCCTCAAGGGCGCACACGTACAGGCTCACGTGCTGCTTTTGGCTCGCGAGCGCGATGACCGGCCACTGGATGCGCTCTTTCTTATAATTCAGGTACGGGAATGATCCGTATCCGATCATGTTGCCCGCGAAATGCGTCTTCAGGCTGGGAACCGTCTTTTGGACAAACGCATGGACGGTCCGCATCAGCGTCTTGCGCGGCTCAGGAAGCGCGTCGAGATATGCCTTCACCGTCTTGGCAGCTACCGGGGTGAACATGTTCATATGGAATAGGATGGAAGAGAACGACTTAACCTGAAACCAGGTCTGTCTAGGCATGCCGTTGCGCCTATAGGCATTCGGGCTGAGCACGGCAAATCTGCGCCCATATACAATTCATGGGAGAGGGCGGACCTATTACTCCCCCTCCAAAGTCCGCTCTTCCGGCCAATCCCACTTTGACGGATCCGCCGGATCGTACGCCAAGATGAGCCGTGATGGGACCTCGTCACAAATCATCGTAAATTCAGGAGTAAACGTTTGCCCATCGACCACGTATTCAACCCGCAACTGATAACGCTGGCCAGCGATGGACAGGCTCCCATTCGGGCCAAAGGCCAGCCGATCGCCGACCTGGGTCATGCCGGATTGCGGGGCGATCTTCCGCGAAGAAAGGACACGGGCTTCTACGGTGCGCCAACGCGCCGAGGCAGGATGGAAAAACATAGGGATTTAGGCCCATCGTACCACGGATCATGCCGACGCGCCCGCGCACGTCGTGAGGCGCCTTGACACCATCCCCGTCCTGGCGTTAGCTATTCCGGCGTACGGAACCTTTTCGTTCCTCGCGACGAACGGAGATCCCCAATGGGCCAAAGACCGATCGACGCCCTCAACCAGGGCCCCGAAGCCTGGGCCGCCTACACGAAGGCCCACCCCTCCGACCAGTACGACCTGGCGGGCGCCAACCTCGACGGCCGCGACCTGAGCGACTACAACCTGAGCGGCGTCGACTTGAGTGACGCCTCCCTCCGCGGCCTCATCTTCAGGAACAACCTGATGAAGGACGCGATCCTGACCGGGGCGGACCTCACGGGGGCCTTCCTCACGAACACGGATTTCCAAGGCGCCAACCTCAGGGACGCAATCCTCGAACAGGCGTGCCTGACCCAAGCGGACTTCGGCGAGGCGGATCTCACCAACGCGCGCTTCGGCGGAGCCGAATTCAACGACACCGAGTTCTTCGGCGCGAAGATCGAAGGCGCCGATTTCGACGAAGCGATCAACCTCGACGAGGGCGCCCTGAACCTCAAGCGATAGCCCTTCGGGGACCTCACCCCACCAGCCATTCCGGCTGTTTTTCTCTCTTTTTTATGCCCCATCCCACTCCCCGCCCGCCCCATCCGGGCCTCCGCGTCGGCCGCAGCGCCAGCGGGTTCGGCATTTTCGCGACCGAAGACATTCCTTCCGGACGGTTCCTGATGGAATACTGGGGCGAGCTTGTCCCGACCCCAAAAGCCGACACCGTTGGCGGGCGTTACCTTTTTGACCTTGAGAACGGGAAAACGATCCTGGGCGGCACCCGCAAGAACACGGCCCGCTACATCAACCACGCGTGCGCCCCGAATGCGGAGGTGCGAATCGCCAAGGACCGCGTCTTCATCCACGCCATCAAACCGATCAAGGCCGGGGAAGAGATCGCCTATGACTATGGCACCGAATATTTCGAGGAGTACATCGGCAAGGCCCATTGCCGTTGCCGCGCCTGCGTCCGGCGACGGGCAAGATCCGCGGCGAAACCAGCCGCGCGTCGCAAAAAAACACCCTGATCTCGGGTGTTTTTGCCGCTTCACGCCGCGACGCTCGCCGCGACGGCCTCGTGCAATCCCAGGTCAAACATGTTGGGGACGATGCGCTCCGCGGTCGGTGCTTCCACGAAGGCGGCGATGGCCTGGGCGGCACGGACCTTGAGCGCATCATCGACGCGCCGGACGTCCGAATCGAGCAGGCCGCGAAACAGGCCGGGATAGCAAAGGGCGTTATTGACCTGATTCGGGAAATCGCTGCGGCCGGTCGCGAGCACGGCGATACCCGCTTCCTTCGCGATGTCCGGCATCACTTCTGGTGTCGGATTCGCGAGGGCGAACACGATTGGCTGTGGCGCCAAGGTCCGAAGCAGCCCTTCTGAAAAGGCGCCCGCAGCACTCACCCCGATCAGCACGTCCGCCCCACGGGCAACTTCCGCCAACGTCCGGCCCGTAACGGCAGGATCCGCCATCTCCGCCAACTGGCGCTTTTCCGGCGTCAGGTCCTCGCGGGACGGGACGATGGCCCCGGTGCGGTCAACGGCGACGAATGCGCGCATGCCGGCAACGCGCAACAGCTTTGCGATGGCGACCCCCGCGGCGCCAGCCCCATTCATAACCACCCGGACGTCCGACAATGATTTGCCGACCACCTTGAGCGCATTCAGCAGGCCGGCCAATACGACGACCGCCGTCCCGTGCTGGTCATCATGCATGACGGGGATCGACAGGCGCTCCGTCAAGCGGCGCTCGATCTCAAAGCAGCGCGGCGCGGCGATATCCTCAAGCTGGATCGCGCCGAAGCTCGGCTCCAGTGCCGCCACGGTTTCGACGATCGCATCGACGTCTTGCGTCGCCAGGACAAGCGGGACGGCGTCAATGCCGGCAAAACGTCGAAAGATGGCGCACTTCCCTTCCATCACGGGCAGGGCGGCCGCGGGACCGATATTTCCGAATCCCAACACCGCCGAGCCGTCCGAAACGACCGCCACCGCATTCCCGCGCCACGTATAGGCCCGGTCCTCCTCAGGATGTTCGGCCAGATGTTTTGAGACGGCGCCGACGCCGGGAGAATACACGAGCGCAAGATCCTGCATCGAGCGGATAGGGGCGGTCGGCTCGATGCGAATCTTCCCTTTCAATTCGCGGTGGAGCGCGAGCGCGGCGGAGGCGAGGTCCATAGGGCTCCCAGCGTATGCCGCCATCCCCACGAAGGCAAGTCGCCTATCGCGCCAGCCCGTAGCGACGCAATGCTTGCGCACGCGCCTCCGGATGCGGGATGAGAGGGGTGGGCGGATGGGCGCGGTACGCCTCAGTGAGCCAGCGGGCCTGGTAGGCACCGTTCGGATCGTACCGTTCGGCCTGGAGCGACGGATTGAAGATGCGGATGGGCTTCGGATCGGCCCCGACGCTCGCTCCCCATTGCCAGCCGCCGATGTTCGAGGCCTCGTCGAGGTCGATCAGCATCGCACGGAAATAGTCCTGTCCCCAGCGCCAATCGATCCCAAGATGCTTCGCGAACACGGACGAGACGACCATGCGCGCCCGGTTGTGCATCCAGCCCGTCACCGCAAGCTGGCGCATGGCGGCATCCACGAGCGGATAGCCGGTCTCGCCTTTCGCCCAAGCGCGGAAACGCGGTTCGGCGACCCGTGGCGTCTCCCAATGAATCTGTTCCGCGCGCACCTGGAAGGGACGCGTCTCGAGTTCCGGCCGGTGGAAATAGAGATACTTATAAAACTCGCGCCAGACCAGCTCGGAAACGTAGGCTTGCGCGCCAATGGACCCCAAGCGGCGATGCAGCCCCGCGACCAGTTGCCGCGCAGACACAAGGCCCCACGTCAGCGCGAGGGACAATCGCGAGGTCCCCCGTTCATCGGCGAGCGCATCCCGCGACTCGTGATAGTCATGCAACCGGCCGTCGAGGAATGCCTCGAACCGCCCCCACGCCTGCGCCTCGGATACGTACCACTCTTCCAAGTCGCGTGCCGGTAGGGCCAACTCGTGGATCGAGAGGGGTACGCGCCCACCCAGCAGCAATCGCTCCCTCTCGGAGAACGCGGCTAAGAGCGCTCGCTCGTCGTGGGACGGCAGCCGTTCGCCCGGCAGGTGCCGGGCATCAAACAGGCGGATTCCCGAGAACCGGGCCTGCGGCAACGGGCGTACGGCGCAAAACCCGTCCCAGACCGCATTCTTGAACGGCGTGAACACCGAATAGAGGTTTCCCTCCCCAGTCTTCGTTTCCCTGGGGACGGTGAGCTGGTCGGCATACAGCTTCACGTCCACCCCGGCCGCGCGGATCTTCTTCAGCTGGGCATAAAAATCGGGATGGACGTCCTCGTTCACGAAAAGCTCGATGTTGAGAGTCTTTTGCCGCGCCGCCATCCAGCGCGCCGGACGCTCGGCGAAGACGGCGAGATCGGGAAGCGCCTTCGCAAAGGCCGGAAGCGCTCTCGACAGGAACCAGCGCGACGGATAGCCGAATGCGGCGCCCGCTGCGTCCGACGTCATGTATGGCTCGACAAAAAAGACGGGCAAAAAAGGATGTCCGGATTCGCGTGCCCGTTCGAGCGCCGCGAGCAGCGCCGGATTATCCGTGAGCCGAAAGTCACGGCGAGACCAGTAGAGGATGAGTGATTGTTTCATATGCAAGGCTAGTTCGTCATGATGCTCTGCCCTTCCTATGTCTATAACCCGCCAAACAAGCGCAACCGTCCTCGCCCCAAGCTGCGAACAGGAACATAATTAGCATCACTATAGCAGATTTTTGCTCGTTAATACGGCCCGGGACGTATACACACATCCTGATCACTTTGAGAAAACCATTGCATCGAAGTCACTCTGTAGATAGACCCTGCGCGACATTCTCACCGTGCATCTCCTTGTTCCCGTAATCGATCGTGAGCACGTTTAAACGACGCTTGATCGAATCCAAGCTGATGTATTACCGCCTGCGCCAGGCGTAGCGCCTGCCCCTTGTACGCTAGGACTCAACAACTCTAAACATCTTGATCTATAAACATCTTCAACGACCACCTGATCATCAGCAAGTAGGTGATACTTTATCCAGTGGCGTGACAGCTCGAATAATATAAAAAGGCAATCGGTTAGGTGGAGATCTTTAATTTGCTTAACAATGCGTTTTTCACCAACGGCTCCAAAGTGAGGAAATAGATCTCTAAAGTGAGGCGTGATTCCTACTAACTGCTTTTCTTCGTTATCCATATACACACGGTAGCAGTTACGACGAGCGAGTTGAACTCACTTTAGCAAGCCTTTAGACACTCCTCCTCTTAATTCCTTCTGTAATTAGGATTATTACCTATCAAAACCTGGGTGGAATTCGAACTAAGAATCTTCTCTCAACAGAAACAAGTTATCGTTTTCCCGTCTTTTTCCGTGGGTGGGACAAGCTCTTCTCGAACTTCTCCAAGTGTCGCCAAACAACAAAAAACCACCACTTTCGTGATGGACTTTTGATTGACCGTGTCTGGGTCGCCAGACACTGTCGCTCATGGCTCCGGGGCAAGGATTTGAACCTCGATTACTTGGGCCAGAACCAAGCGTCCTACCGTTAGACGACCCCGGAACGACGAACGAGAGGGTATCCTCTCGTGCGCGATCGGTCAAGCCGGGGCGAAAAATCCCCCTTTAGTTAGCCGAATCCTCGGTGCCGCCGCGGACCGGGGCGGTCGGGAGCTTCTTTTGGAGCATCTGGCGCTCGGCCTCCGGTTCGGGGCGCGTGCCGGCGGGCACCTCGTCACCCACGCAGGAGCGGCGCGTCTCTTCGATGAGACGCTCCATCCGGGTCAGCCGGTCCATCACCTGGCGTAGCTCGGTTTGGGTGGTCTGCCGGACAGCCACGTTCTCCTGGACGGTCTTGGCCTGGGCAGACTGGTAAGCGATCACGCCCGTCAGGACCACGGCGAATCCCGTGATCACCGACGCGGCCCAAATGTGGCCCACCCCGCGGGCGGCGTGCATGGCATGGTGGTCGCGGATGTGGGAAACAGCCCCCACATAGCGGACGTTACAGGTCGACGACCCCTCGCAGGCCCCATGGCCACAGGTCGAACCGACGGATGACGGGACGGGAGCCCCACCGTCTGAGGCGGCCACAGGGGCGGATGCCGCCACGGCTCGGCGGCGGGAAACGGGGCGCTTGCGCAGTTCCTCCGGCATACAAAAGAGCTATTAATGACAAGATGAGTTACCCCTCCAGGATACCACACTTCCCGGATGCGCGCACCTGGACAAGCCGGTGCGCGCGTCCTATCACGGTGGCATCACTCTTTGCCGCGTTTTTCTATGCTGAACCGCGTATTCACCCGTCTGACCGCCGCCCATCGGGGCCGCCGGATCCCCTTCCTCGTTGGGGCGGGGCTCGCCGTCGTGGCCCTGGCCGCGAGCGTCGTCCCCTCGTTGCGCGCCTCCGAACCGTGGGAATGGCGTGACCTCTCACAAAGCATCCCTTCGTCCGTCCAAACGGGCCTGACCCTCGCCGCCGGACGGGGCGAAGACTGGCTCGCAAGCAACGGCGAGCGTCTCTGGCAGGTCACGGCAAAAGAGGAGGTCACCGACTATTCCGACCGCATCCGCGGCTACGGCCGCATTCAGGCCCTCGCGAGCGACGGCCGCACGTATCTCCTGGGCTTCCAGGGCGCCAATGGCCCGACCCTCGTCCAGACCGACCTGAAGGACTGGAACGCGGTCCAGGACGCCCGCTTCCCGCAAGCGCGCCTGCGCGACCTCCAAGGCGCGGCCGGCCGCTGGGCGATCGTCACCGAGGACGCCTTCGAGAACGGCACGTTCCCCCGCCGCTGGCAGGCCGCGCTCCTCGACGAGCGCGTGAGCCCGCTCCCGCAATCCCTCCGCCTCCCGGAAGGCGCCTCCGACCTCGTCGCCGGCTGCATGAAGGAGACGAGCGGCAACACCCTCTGCAACAGCGTCGGCAAGCTCCTTCCCCTCAACGGCGAGTGGTACCTGTTCGGCGGCTCGATGGAGACGCGTGACGCTGCCGGAAGCATCACCCAAGAAGGCCATGCCGGGGTCTGGCGCTGGAGCAATGACCGTTTCGAACGCCTCACGAACGCGCCAAAAGCCCGGTTCGTGAGCGCGGCTTGGGCCGGCCGTGACGCGATCCTTCTCGCGACCACCGACGCCGTCACCAACCCGTATGCCGCCGACACTTACTGGACCTTCGACGGGCGCACCTTCACCGCCGCCCAGAACGAGCCGCTGGAGGCCGGCCTCCGTTCGGTCGACACCCGCGCGATCCACGCCGCCCACACCGGTGACGCCTGGGTGCTGACCGCCGGAAAAACCCTGATCCAAGCGCAAAACGGCGCCTTCGCCGTTGAGGGCACGCTCCGCGACCAACCGGGCGGCCTCGTGGGCGGCACGACCGGACAAGCCCTCCTGATCGGGACGCGCGGCGAGTTCGACGTCACCGCCGAACCCGCCACCAAGGCCCCGGCCCTCGCCCTCCTCGGCCGCAAACTCTCCGCCAACGACGCGAGCTACCTCCTCCGCACCGAAGCCCCACGTTCGCGCGCGGAGCTGGCCCGCATCACCCTCTCTGGCGAACCGGGACCGGCGATCATCGATAGCGGCGAGTCGTTCGCGGTCCGCGCCGAGGCCAGCAGCCAAATCGGCATCCGCTCGATCGACCTGCTCGTCAATGACAACCGGGTCACGACCTGTGACGGCAGCACCTGCCGCTACGTCCAGACCTACTGGAACACGGAACCCAATGATCCTCGCGAACAGCGCGTCGTCTTCACGAGCCGCGCCACCGACGCTCGTGGCCGCGTGACCGAAGGTCCTGGCCTTGTTCTCCTCATCCGCAAGACCCTCGCGGCGCAGCCGAGCCAACCGGCCACCGACGCCACGGAAGGCCGCATGCCCGCCGGCCTCGCCTGGAAGACCGACCCCTCGAGCGGCATCGGTATCGCCTCATGGCTCACGCCCAGCACGAGCGCGCCCACCGTCCTCACTAACAGCGACACCCGGACGGTGCGCTTCGCCGCGAGCCACGCAAGCGGCATCGACCGCATCGAGCTCTGGCTCAACGGGGCCCTCACCCGCACCTGCACCAACGACACCGAAGCCGGCATCTCGTTCTGCAGCGCCACCGTTTCGGGAAGCGGCCATCCGTTTGGCAGCCAAGTCCTCCTGAATGCCCGCATCCTCTCCAAGGACGGCAAGGAAGCCTGGTCCCAAGGCTATCGCTTCGACCGATTCTAAGAAAAAACCAGGCTCCGCATGAGCCTGGTTTTTCTATCCCGCCTCCTCCCCGTACATCATCAAATGGTCGAACACCGATAGCCCCGCCTTCCCCACGGTCGGTTCCGGGAACAGCGCCCGCTTCTCCTCGCGGACGGCGCGGGCCCGTTCCAACTCGGCAGCCATGTCGCCGGAACGCTCCTTCCAGAGGAGCGCGTATACCTGCGGCAGGAGCAGCTCGAGCTCCAACCGCTCGCCCTCGTGGAGGGCGAAGTCGGCTTGCGGCGAGGCCAGGAGCGCCGAATACGAGACCGTCGCCTCCTGCTCGGCCAAGCGCTTCAGCAGGACCTGGGTCGTCGGCAGGCAGCGCGGCACCAGGCGCTCCCACAGGGCCTCCGGATGGGTCTCCGCATACCAGCGCACGGCCAGCCGGGCCGGCCAGGTGGCGGCGGCACAGGCGAGCATCTGGGCTTCGTTCTCTTCGCTCCAGACGTCCCGTTCGGCCTCTTCCCGCAGGCCTTCCAGGGTCGTCCGGACGGCCCCATCCGCGTATGGCCACCACAGCAGGAGCGCATCCACGCGGACACGCCGCTCCTCATCGGACCAGCGCCGCACCCGGCCATTTTCAAGGGAAGGCATGCCTCCAGTCTACCAACCCGCCCCGTGCTTGACGAATCTTCTGTTTTTGGCTAAGATTCGCCCATCTTGATCGGGCACCCTGGTGGACTGGCGAGCATTACGCACGGCACCCGGGTGGACGGTCACGTGAAACCACATGGCAAACGTTCAACTTTCGGCGTTGGCTCAGTTGCTCAACGACGAGACCTATACTCATTTCCCCCGCGTCGGCGACGTCGTCAAAGGCATCGTGATCGCGGTCGGACGTAACGAAGTGCGCTGCGACCTTAACGGCTTCGCGGTCGGCATGATCCGCGGGCCGGAGCTCGACAAGAACCTCGACCTCCGCGTCGGCGACGAGATCGAAGCGACGGTCATCGACCTCCACAACGAGTTCGACGAGCTCGAGCTCTCCCTCAAGGGCGCCGGCCGCAAGCGCGCCTGGGACAAGATCAAGGAGCTCTTCACCCAGGGCGCGGTCATCTCGGTCAAGGTGCTGGACGCCAACAAGGGCGGCCTCATCACCCGCGTCGAGAGCGTCCCGGCCTTCATCCCGGTGTCGCAGCTCTCGCCCAACAACTACCCGCGCGTCGCGGGCGGCGAGAAGTCCAAGATCCACGAGAAGCTCAAGACCCTGGTCGGCGGCACGCTCGACGTCAAGATCATCGACGTGAACGAAGACGAGGAGAAGATCGTCGTCTCCGAAAAGGCCGTCTGGGAGACCAAGCAGGAATCGGTCCTCGCCAAGTACAAGATCGGCGATGTCGTCGAGGGCGCCGTCACGGCCGTCACCGACTTCGGAGCCTTCATCCGCTTCGAGGAGAACCTCGAGGGCCTGGTCCACATCTCCGAGATCGCCTGGCAACGCATCGACCACCCGCGTGACGTCCTCAAGATGGGCGACCGCGTGCGCGCCGAGATCATCAACATCGAAGGGTCCAAGATCTTCCTCTCCATGAAGAAGCTCATCCAGGACCCGTGGAAGGATGTCGCGTCCAAGTACAAGGTCGGACAGACCGTCAAGGGCCGCGTCCTCAAGATCAACCCGTTCGGCCTCTTCGTCGAGCTTGACCCGGACATCCACGGCCTCGCCCACATCAGCGAGCTGTCGAACAAGCCGGTCAAGGACGTCAATGAAGTCGCGCGCGTCGGGGATGAATTTGACTTCCGCATCATCAATATTGATCCGGATAACCATCGTCTCGGACTGTCCCTGCGCAAGCCGAAGGAGGAGAAGGCGTAAAAAACAAGGAACACCTGCGGGTGTTCCTTGTTTTTTACGCACCTGATAATCGATCGCCCGGCCCCCTCGCCTCCTGATCCGAAGACATGGTTTAGTTAATAATGAGCCCACCAGAACTGATCGCGATCCCCAAGCGACTCGCGAGAGCCGGGCTTCCTGTACCGTGCATCGCCGACATAACAAGCATTCCGTCGCCACGGAGATGGTACCGATTGAATCCTCCCGGCCCCTCAAAGCCAGCACTCGCCTGCCGTTTGACATCTTCCGGCGTATAGCCGCGCTTAAGGAGCGCCCTTCTCTCTTCAACAAGCATGCGAAAGGCGGCGTGGACGGACTCCCGGAAAGCGTACTGCCTTCTCAGATCATCCGGATCCGCGCCGGGCCCAGCGACGAGCAGCCAAGGGGACATCTCGCCCTCAAAGGTGAAAATAGCCCTTAGAGCCAGTTTGGGATCCTTCAACGTGTTTAGATAAAGCGATGCGTCCGCTTCATCCTCCCTTGGGAGATGGGGGTCTTTTTTGGCAGACCAGGCAGTGATCGGCCTCCGTTTCTGCTCGGCATCCGGACGCATCGATGGAATCTGGTCAACCCCAAGTTCCGCCATCTCCAAAAGATTTGCCGCCTCCTCGATCAGGACCTCGATTTGTTTCAGACGTTCGAACGAGGAAATAGGTTCGGCGGATAAAGCGAGCCGCCGCATGGTGCGCTCCACCTGACGAACCAAAAACGCCTGCAACGGGCCGTCATTCGCTTCATCTGATCGCATCTCCAATAATGCCTGCGTATCCTCAACATTCACGACACGCTCGGTGCGAAGATCCTGCACAGCCGTCGAACCGTCTTGGGAGAAAACACAGAAATGATCGTCGCTTTCGAACCGTACCTCATACCCATCCAAAAGCGCGGCAACGGCGGCGGCAGCGTAGCCAGCCTTAGCGAAGCGCGGATCTGCATCCAACTGATAATCGCTCTCGTCGGCCAGCCGTGCACGCTGCGCATCCGTCAGTGGGGCAATCCGTTCACCTCGAAGCATAAGGACCCATGAGAAACAGATTAACAAATACCGATGAACGTATGGTACCACACCGGCAGCAAACTGCCGGAAAAGCGGCCCTCACCCCTTTCGACGGACAGGGATCGGGTCGGGACCCTGGGATGGCGCCGACGTCCTTCACCACAGCTTGTCGCGAAGGGCGATAGGCACGAAGTAACACCCGGATGCGCATGGCGCATATCCCCATAAAAAAGCACCGCTCCCTTCTTAGGTCGCGGTGGTCAGTCCTCGTACGCGAGGATGTCCTCAAAGGGGCGGCCGCCGAGGGCGGGACTGGCGGCACAAAAGCGAAAGGAGACGCCCGGGCCGGGAGCCGGTACCGGGGCGTCGCGGCCTCCGAGCCGGCGGTGAGCGACACGCCCAGGATCAAGCCCAGGAGAAACACGAGCGTCATATTCTTCTCTTCGCCGGTCAAGGGCATGGGAGCCCCCTTTCCGGAAAACGGGTTGGGTGAACCGGCCCCCTTATGAGGGCCGGACAGAGGAGCCGTGTCCTTCCAGCCCACGTCAGGCGGGCTGGCGGCAAGTGAACTATTTAACCATAAAAACACGGTTTTTCCAAGAGCCAAGGAACCGTCCCAAAAATAGGCATTTCACCCCTCCACTTCCCCATTCCCTAGACGAACCCCCTCCCCTTGGATAGGCTTACCCTCAGCTATGCGCCTCTCCCCTCTCGTCCGGAACACCTTGATCACGCTGGCCGTGCTGGTCGTCATCGGCGGTGGGTTTTCGCTGATAAACACCGACAAGCCGGGGCAACTCGACCTCACGAGCTTCATCCGCGAGGCCCAGGGCCGCAATGTCGCCTCCGTCGAAGTCAAGGACACGCGCCTGACCGTTAAGCTCAAGGACGGCTCCACGAAAGAACTGCAAAAGGAGGTCAACCAACCGCTCTCCGAGCTCCTCGCAAGCTATGGGCTCGACGCCGAAGCCATCCGCACCATCCCAGTGACCGTGGTCCAGCCTTCGTCGTGGGAACTGGTTTGGCCCGTCGTCGTCTCGAACGTGCTGCCGATTCTGGTCCTCATCGGGATCATGGTCTATATGGCCCGCCAGGCCCAGGGCCAAGGAGGGCGCGCCCTCTCGTTCGGCCAGTCGACCGCCAAAGAGACCATCCCGGATGATAAGAACAAGCTCACCTTCGCCGACGTCGCCGGCGCGAAAGAAGCCAAGCAAGAGCTCGCCGAGGTGGTCGAATTCCTCAAATTCCCCGACAAGTTCGACAAGTTGGGCGCCAAGATCCCCAAAGGCATGCTCCTCATGGGAAGCCCCGGGACCGGCAAGACGCTCCTCGCGCGCGCCACCGCCGGTGAGGCGAACGTCCCGTTCTTCCACCTGAGCGGCTCCGAGTTCGTGGAGATGTTCGTCGGCGTCGGCGCCTCGCGCGTGCGCGACCTCTTTGACCGAGCCAAGAAGCAGGCCCCGTGCATCGTCTTCATCGATGAGATCGACGCGGTCGGTCGCCAGCGCGGCGCAGGCCTCGGCGGCTCGCACGACGAGCGTGAGCAGACCCTCAACCAAATCCTCGTCGAGATGGATGGGTTCGAGCCTAACCTCGGCGTCATCGTGATGGCCGCCACCAACCGTCCGGACGTGCTCGACCCGGCACTCCTCCGTCCCGGCCGCTTCGACCGCCGCATCGTCATCGACCCGCCCGACCTCAACGACCGTGAGGAAGTCCTCAAGATCCACGCCAAGAACAAGCCGCTCGAAAACGACGTCAACCTGCGCCGCATCGCCGAACGCACGCCCGGCTTCTCCGGCGCCGACCTCGCGAACCTCATGAACGAGGCCGCCATCCTCGCCGCCCGCGAGAACAAGTCCAAGGTGGCCCAGCTCGACATCATCAACTCGATCGAAAAGGTCATGCTTGGCCCCGAGCGCCGCAGCCACCTGATGAACGATGAAGAGCGCCGCGTCACCGCGTACCACGAGGCCGGCCACGCCCTCGTCGCCTACCTCTCCCCCCACGCCGACGCCGTCCACAAGATCTCGATCATCAGCCGCGGCCGTGCCGCCGGATACACCATCAAGCTCCCCGTCGAAGACCGCCGCATGCGCCGCTCCGTCGAATACGTCGAGGACATCGCCATGATGCTGGGCGGCTACACCGCCGAAAAGCTGGTCTTCGGTGACGTCACCACCGGCGCCACGAATGACATGCAAAACGCCACGGGACTGGCCCGCAGCATGGTGACGCAATGGGGCATGTCGGAGGCCCTTGGGCCCCGCGTGTACGGGCAGCATTCCGAAATGATCTTCCTCGGACGCGAGATTTCCGAACAGCGCGACTATTCCGAAGCGCGCGCCGAGCTCATCGACCGCGAGATCGACCGCCTGATCAGCGAAGGCCAAGCGACCGCCGCCAAGCTCCTCAGCAGCCATCGTGCGACGCTCGACGCCATCGCCGCCCATCTCGTCGAACACGAGACCATCGAACGCGACGAGGTCGAACGGATCATCGGCTTCCCGCCCAAGAACCAACGCAACAGCCTGCCGCAGACGGCATAAAACCGCCCTTCATGGGCGGTTTTCGTTTACAGGCACGCATCAGTGTTTCTTCCATATAATAGAAAAAGACCCATCCGCACGGGGCGAATGGGCCAGGGTTCCGGTCGCCTACTCGAACTCGGGGTAGACGACGGTGCCTTCGCCCGTCGGGGACGGGGCGGAGGGGGCGGGCACCGGCGCCGGGGCAGCGGCCGGGGGCAGCGCGGGGGCCACCAGGACCGGAGCCGCGGCAGGAGCCCCGTGGGCGCCGCCCTGGAGCGAACCGCCACGTGCCAGCGCCCGGGGCGCGGACCGCGATGCGGCGGGACGCGGTGCCATGGCGGTGAGGGCGTCGGTGAGGCCCTGGCGCGCCGAGAGGCACGCCGTGGCGTTCTCGCCAACGACCTGGCGGCAGGCTTCGCGGACGCGCGCGAGACGCTCGATGAAGGGAGTGATGCCGTGGACGTCGAGCCCCTGCGTGCTGCTGAGAAGGCCCGCGTACTGCTCCTGCACCAGGTTGAGCATGCGCCGCTCGTCGGCGCACCGCTGCCCATCGTGCTGCGTGATCTGGCAGAACCGCAGGTCGTTCTCAGCCTGACGGATGACGGCCTGCGCCATCACTCGCTGCTGGCCGAGGGCGAGCACCCGGAGGACCTCCACGGTCTCGGACGCCGGGGCCGCGCCGGTGAGGTGCAGCCCGTTGACATCGGCCTGCAGTCCGCGGAGGGTCGCCCCATCGCTCTCGACCGCACGAGCCAAGGAGCCGACCGCGCCCGCCAGCGAGACCGTGTCGGTCCCCTGGCAGCGGAAGCGGTACTCCTCGGCGTCGCTGGGCGGCGCAAGGTCGCTTCGGCCGGCCATCATGCGGATGACCGCGGGCGAGAAGTCACCCGCGAGCCACACCGCCCGATCGCCGCTCGACACGCAGCGGCGGCACATGGCGCGGAGGGCGCCGGCCGAGCCGCACTGGGCGTCGGCGCGCTGCTCGCGCCGGCGGCGGATGGCGTCGCGGTCGACCTCGGCGATGGCGGGGCGGGCGGCCGCGGAGGGCGTCGGGGGCTCCTGGCAGCGCCGGCTGACGGCGGCGAGGAGGTTGGCGCCGGTCGAGATCGCCCGGGCCGCCCGGTCGCAGGCCGGGGTCCCGCTGCCGAAGCAGCGGCGCGAGAGCTCGCCCGGGTGCGTTTCGCCCCCGCAGACGCCGGCACGGAGGCTGGGGTCGGTGGCGAAGCACTCGGCGAGGCACTCGCGGACGAGGCCGGCCGGGTCGTTGTAGGCGTCGTCGGACGCATTGGCCCGGACGTCGTGGCGGTGCACGGGGCCCGTGGGGGCGCCGGCGCCCTGCTGGGCGTAGCTGACGACGGGGGCGACGGCGAGGGCCAACGCGAACGAGGCGAGTGCCAATCGAACGTTCATGATCGACTCCTTCAAAACACCAGAGGATCTGTTTCCTCAGGGTTCCCTTTTTTATCACAGATCGCCCGTCCTGTCAAGGGTGAACGACCGGGTGACACGGCTTATGTTATGACGGAAAACCAAGCTTCTTCTTACGAAAACCAAGCCGTCCCCCCCACAGGCGAGAGGAAATCCCTTTCATGCACCAAATACCCCTCCTACATGTCAGAAAAATCCCTTGAAAAACCTCTTTTTCTGGAAAAAGAAAGACTCCCGGCACCCGCGTCTCACGAGGAGATGGCAGGGGCCGGGAGAGGAGGGGGGGTCACCAGTTGCACTGGCCGAGGCGGTCGGTGTTGACCGCGATGTTGGCCTTCGAACGCGCACCGTCGGGGCACACGCGCGCCTGCGACTGCTGGTTGCGGAGCTCGGCCTCGCGCCCCTCGACGACGACGATGTCGAAGCGCTCCGAGGCGTAGGAGCTACGCGAGGTGGCCCAGTAGGCGCTCTCGACGAAGCTCGAGCCCTCGCCGGTGCCGTCGACGCAGTGGAGCGTCCCGCAGCCACCCGGGAAGGTGTAGCGCAGCTCGTTGGTGGTCGAGGTGACGGGGTTGCCGTTCATGTCCCAGCAGCGCACCCGGAGGGAGCTGTTGGTCGACCGCAGGACGAGGCTGAAGGGCTGCGTGCGGCAGGCCGAGGCCCCCGTCCCGCCGCCCACGTTGCCGCACTGGCAGTCGCCGTACTGGCCGGCGCCGGTGCACTGCTGGAGCGAGGTCTGCCCGGAGGGGCAGCTCAGGCGACCGACGCAGGCGTCACGGCTGTAGAGCTGGCCCGGCGTGCACACCTGGCCGGTGGAGCAGCTGCACGCGCCGTACCCCGTGCCAGCCGCGTTGCAGTAGTAGAGGCCGGTCCCGCCGCCCGAGCACGCGCACGAGAGGCCTGTGAGCGAGTTCGGGACGCAGGTCTGGGTCTGCGAGGGGGTGCCGAGGCAGGCGCAGGCGCCCCAGGTCCCGTTGGACGCGCAGGTCTCGCGGGGGTACTGGCCCGCAGGGCAGGTCAGGCTGCTGTTGAGGCAGTTGCGCTCGTGACCCGCGGTGCACTGGGTGGTGCCGCCGGAGCGGGGGTAGCAGCGGCAGACGTCGTAGCCGTTGCCGGCCGCGTTGCACACCTGCCCGGGCGCCTCGTTGGCGTTCACGCAGACGGCGCCGCCGCAGTTGTTGAACGTGACGGTGTTGGGCACGCAGGGCGTCCCGCCGGGCGAGGGGTTCACGCACCGGCAGTCCGTCCATGCGTTGTTGACGCACGTCTCGGAGGTGTACTGCCCGCTGGCGCAGTCGCCGCGGCAGGCCGCGTTGACCTGGCCGACGCCGCCGTAGCGGACCGAGCCGGTGCTGCAGACGGACGCCGGGGGCGGGGTCACCGTCCCGGCGTCGTAGCAGCCGCAGGGCCCGAGGGTCCGGTCGGCGAGGCACACCCGGCCCGCGACGCGCCCCGTGGCGCAGCCGTTCGCCGAGCAGAGCTCGGACGAGACGACCTGGCCGGGCGTGCACGCGAGCGTGCCGGCGTCGGGGTTGCCGTCGATGCCCACGGCGTTGTTGCCGAGGCATCCGGAGAGCGCGAGGGCCGCGAGCGCGGCGAAGGAGGACTTGAGGACGATGCGAACGATGGAACGTGCCATGATGGCCTCTTCTACACCCATTGACCCAAGGATGTCGGGGTTCAGTTGACTGGAGGAACGTGGTGAAGATGGTTGAGGTCTTCCTTGAGAGGACCATGCAGATGATCATCTCGAGGAAGAGGCGGAACCGCGCGCGTCGTGTGAGACGCGGCGGCTCCGCAAGGGACCGTCAGAACCGGGGCGGAGTCCCGATGAGGAACGTGAGGCCACCCATGACGGTGACTCCCACGTCGCTGCCGAACAGGGCGACCCGCTGGTTGCCTCGGGTGGCGATGACCCCGAGCGCGGAGTCGCCGTAGCCCACGAAGAGGCTCGGCTGGATCGCGAGGGACTTCCAGGCGAACTCGTAGCTCGCTCGGACCCCGAACACGCGGCCGCGGTAGTCACCGAGGATCACGCCCCTGTCGATCGACTGGATCTCGCTGTACCCGGTGTTCGTGTATGTCCGAACGCCGAACGCGAGGTCGATGGTGTGGCGCGTGCTCCCCTCACCGAACGAGAAGCCGAAGCCCACGTCCGCGAGGTACCCGGTCGCCGTGGGGAACATCGGGGCGCCGTACAGGCCGTACAGCGCGCCACCCGCGGCGTGCACCGAGAACAGGTGGCTGACCCGCACCCGGAGGCGCGCACCAGCCACGCCGTAGACAGGCGTCATGCCGGGGAGCACGCCGCTGCCGCCCTCGACTGTGGCAAAGAAGTGGGCGTCGAGGCGGTCGATCGCCGTGGCGGAGTGGCGGAGGGCGTCCACGTCGACGCGGAGGGAGGCGATGTCGCGATCCTGGCGCCGGTCGTTCTCCTCGAGGCGTGCGAGCCGATCCGTGATCCCGCTCGTGTCGAGCGGGGCGGCGGTGGCCGAAGCGGCGAACAGGCGCTCCATGAGGAGCCTGTTCATCTCCGCGCAGTCGGTGCTGCGGGCGCCCGTGCCGTCGCTGTTCACGACGTCGTGTGCGCAGAGCGTCTCGAGCTGCGTGGCCAGGGTGGACACCTGGCCCTCGAGGGCGGTGACGCGTGCCTCGAGCGCGCCGTCGTTCATGAGCGGGGGCCGGAGGACCACCTGGGCGGTGCCGGTGCCGACGGTCATGAGGCAGGCGACGCCGCGGCCGCTTGCGACCCGGAAGTCGCTGAAGCCAGGGGGGCAGTAGCACCCCGCTCGCACGACGTCGCGGCGGTCGATCCGCGCACAGAGATCCGGCCGGCCGGCGAGCACCTGGACCACGTGGCGGCGCGGGTCCATCTGGACCCGGCACACGGTGCCGTTGCGGAGGGTGATCTGCGTGGCCGCGCCGGTGTCGGCGAGGCAGATGGGGATGCGCACGAGGTTGGAACGCGGGGCCGCGGGCCGCTCGCAGCGCGCGAGGCGCTGGGTGAGCTCTGCGATCCGGCGTGCCTGGTCGGCGTCGGCCGCCGCGCAGGCGGCGCGCGCGCCCTCGATCGCCTGCAGGGCCGCGGTCGACACCTGGGTGCAGGTGCCGGCGTTGCCGGGTTGGCTGGCGACGTGGGTGAGACACCCCGAAAGGTTCACCCAGTCCACGCAGGACGGGGTCGGCCCCACGGGCATCGCGTTGTTGTTGCAGTTGGTGCCCGGCGTGCGCCGGAGGGCCCCGTAGTCAGGGGCCCCCTGCGCCGCCGCGGGCCGCACCTGCGTGACGATGCCCACGGCCACCATGGCCGCGAGCAGGAGCGCCTTGAAGCGCCCCGCCTTGTTCTTCTTCTCCATGTTTGGACTCCCTGGCGTCTCGCGACGCCGTGTGTGCTTGGGCGAGGGATCCCTCGACCCGCGTGGAACGCGAGCGAGGCCCGCGCATGATTGGTATTCTGACGGTGGAAGTTGCGGAACCTGACGTATGAGACGAAAGGTCCTAAAGCCGTCCCATCCGATCCTCTCGAGAGGCGGCTCGACAGGGAACGGAACGGCTTCAGAATCCTTCTGGTTACCCCCTGGATACGCGACTTGGCCACGACCAGAGAAAAAGAACCAAAAACTAATGCTCAAAGATATCAAAAAACGGGAGTCCTGTCAAGACCCCCGCCCTCCATAAAAAGGGAAAAAACCCTTCCCCAGCCTACCGCCGTCGGTCTTCGCGACTTAAAATAAGCCAAAATATCGCTAAAACAAGCCCCGTTATTGCTCCATACGCAGCAGCCTGGATGAGATTCGGGCGCGCGAGCCAGCGCGACGGAAGCGGCGTATCGATCACCTGCGCCTGAGCGTTGTAACCAAAATTGGGTGTCTTTTCGATGACCTGCTTGGCCACCCCTTGCACCAAAAGGCGGGCCTGTTCGCGGTCGGGGTGGTACACCGTGACGGTGATGATGCCGGTCCCGGGAGTGATCCCTACCTCGACCGCCTCCTGCCAGGCCTTGCGACGACGATACTCATCTTCCGGAAAATACGCCGTATCCAACTCAGGCGTCTCGCCGAGAACACGATTGGCGACTAGGGAGGTATAGACCAGCTCACGGACATTCGCCGCGATCTGTTCGGTGGACTTGAGGGCCGTGTACGGGTCAAGGCCGGCGACATTGGCCTGCACAACCAGAAGACGCATGCTCGAGCTGTACTGCCAAGGAAAGGCGAGGGCGATCCCCACGGCAAGAACCGCACCAAAAAACGCGCTCCAGAGAAGGCGAAGCCACGAATGCTCGAGCTTCTGCAAAAAAACGTTCAGCATAAGAAAGGACGATGAGATGAGTATACCGCAACGGCGAAGCGGACGGCAGAGGGGCGTGCGCGCTATTTTAGGCGTTCGCTCGTCACGACATTCCCAAAGGTAACCCGCGCCTCGAACGGCTTGCCTTGGCGCAGGCCGGTAATGGTGACGGCGGTGCCAGGACGATACTCAAGGACCCGTTCGGCCAAGGTCCAGGAACCGTCGAGCACGTCTTGGTCGATACGCTCGATGACATCGCCTTCGCGCAACGCGTTTGCAGCCGGGCCTTGGGGATTGATGGCGGGGGCATTCCGCTCCCCCACCAATAGCGCCCCCTTGGTCGGAACCGGTCCGGCTTGGCGCGTGAACGTGTCTGCGAGTTCGAGGTAGCGCACGCCCAAGGTCGGACGAAGGATGTCGCCCCCTGATAGGACGCTCGCCAAGGCGCTACGGACGGCTTCCGCCGGAAGGACGGTTGCCCCGCCGGGCGCGGCGATGGCCAGGCCCACAAGCTGGCCGCGCGCGTCCCAAACAGGCGTCGCCGACGCGAGCGCGACATCGTTAAGCAGAAAACGGCGGTTCCATTGGTCGCTGGAAAATGAGGCGGAGGAAGTCGCCGTGAAGGCGAGGCCGGAAAGGGCGGTCGGAAGGTATTGGCCTGATACGCGTTCGCCCCACACGGGCTGCCCGAGCTCGACATCGGAGGTGGTGGCGAGGGCCGCCGCCGGAAAATCACGGGCCTCGACTTTGAGGAAAAGCAAGCCCGTGGCGCGATCGCGGATCCCTTTCGTCGGAACAAGCAGCTTCCCTTTCCAACCGATCCCGAGCTCCGCGAGACGTGGGAGCGAGGCAAACGCGGAATCCAGCGTTACCAACCACCCGTCATTTGTGACGGCGACAGCGACGGCGAGACGTTCAGAAGCGAGGACGCGTTCGGCGGAAGCGCGGGGATCGAGACGGAAAATCGGCACCGTTGGTGAAGCGCGGCCAACGCGAAGGGCGACCGGCAAGCCCATCCGCGCTTCCGGGAGCGGCTCGACCGGGATGATCTCGAGCGGCGGCGTCGCTGGGGTGGTCGGCGGCGCATTTTCACGCGCAACCTGGTCGATGCGGGCCTCAAGGCGCCGCAAACCAGGCGCCACGATCACTATGGAGCCAAGCCATCCGGCGCCCGCGCCGAAAACCACCGCCAACAGGACCGTGACCAACCAGGCTCGCTGCTGAACGAAGACGGGCGAAGGCATATGCGCGTACAATACCAAATCCTTAGGCCCAACGCGAGAGCAGCATCAGCGCGAAAAAAGCCAGCAGGAACCCCACCGCTTCGAGCCACGCGGTGAGTGCGCTCGGTCGCGGCGAAAAGCCATACCGGCGCACGCGCAAGGGAGCTGCCACAAGTAACGCCGCAAGAAACGCCTGCGTGGGCATGCTGAGCGGCAAAAAGAGCAGGAGGCACGCGACAGCACACCCGATCCAGGCCCCGAATAAGGTCCAGGCACGCCGTTGGGCCTGGGTCGCGTCCGGATGTGAGGTCACCGCGAACCCGATGGCATTCATGAGCCCGAACGCGACGATCGGCACCCAAATCGGCATCGCCGCCTTCGAGAACGTGACGATCCCAACGACGCCCCACGCAAGCAGCGCGTTCGAGAGCGGGACCAGGCCGACATGCAAATGCGTCAGGCCGTTGACGGGATAGTGGCCGGCATCATATTTGAGAAGGAAGAAGAGCTCCAGGGAAAAATACGAAACGATGGCAACGAAAAACGAAAGAGCATGGCGCCAAGCCGGATCCTCCAAAAGAAGCGCGCAGACGGTTGCCGAGACGACGAAGAGGCACCCCGGCAGGGTCTTCGCCATCATCTCCCACCGGTCTTTGCGGACCCACGCGATCCGCCAGGCCACGATGGCGTACACGATCACGGCCGCGACCAATGGCCATGGGAACAGCAAGGGCGCCTTCCACTGCCATTCGAATAGCCCGTAAATCCCAAATCCCGCAAGCAACGGTCCAAGGCGCAGCAAGAGGGTGAACATAGGTTAAAAAGCGGCACGGGCGGCAGCCACGGCTTGCTGCCAACGGGCTTCGGCCCCGGATTCTTGGCGGACAAGTCCGTCAAGGGCTAACACGAGCGATAGATGCAGGTCGCGGCGTGGACCGGGAACGACGAGGCGAAGCAGGTCTCCCCGAGCTTGCGCCGCGTCCTTATTTTGCTCATACGCGGCGATCACGCGTTCGACCTCGGCGCGCCAGGCGGCTTCCAGCTCTTCCGGAGAACGGGTCACCAACGGGGTCGGCGACGGAGCGCCGACCTCGGCCCCTCGCTTGTTCCACCACAAACCGATCCCCGCGAAAATACAAAGGGTCAACACCAGCGCCGCCCACAACGCCTGCGTCCGGTTCATAGACAACGGTTAGGCCTGCCATTCAGGTGAGGTTCGACGAAATTCGCGCCATTCCGATAAGGTCACGGCAACAGCCATGGCGACCGGAATCGAGACGATGGCCCCCACGGTCCCAAAGAGCTTCGCACCGATGAGGAAGGCGATGATGCTCACGATCGGGTTCAGGCCGAGCGTTTTTTCGGTGATCTTAGGGACGATGAGATTATTTTCCAATTGTTGGATGAGGATGAGCGCCGCAAGCGTTATCAGGGCCGTGGTCGGGGATTTAGTGAAGGCCAGCAACACGGCCGGAACGGCGGAAATGATCGGCCCGATATAGGGGACGAACTCAAGGAGCCCCCCGATCACGGCCAGGAGCAAGGCATACGGCACGCCGATCACCCCGAACGCAACCAGGTAGAGCAAGCCGATGATGAGGCACAGCAGCAGCTGGCCACGCATCCAAGCACCCAATTTTTCCATGAGGAGCCAGGTCAGGCGTGTCGCGAACTCCTGATACCCCTTCGGTACCCACTGGTGGAAGACGCGCTTGATGGCGGAATCCTCAATAACCATGTAAAGGGCAAGGACCAGGACGACCACGAAACCTGCGATCCCGCCAAAGATATCCACAACCGTCGATAAGGCGTTGGAAAGGAAGGCTTGGGCCTGCCCTTGGAGGCCGCTGAGCCCCGAAGAGAGCTGAAAGCCAGCCGATTCGATTTGGCTCAACACGTCGAGATCACGGACGATCCGGGCCGCATCCCCCAACCGATCCCCGTATAACGTCACCAGGGCACGGGTCTGATCGATAAGAGCCGGGACCAGAAGCGTGACGATCAGGGCCAGGATCCCAAAAAGCAGCAGATAGAGGCACAAAACCGATACGATCTTGGGAATGCGGTAACGCAACCCCCAGTTGGCGACCGGATAAATGACGCCGGCGAGCAAGATCGCGAGGAAGCAATACAAGACAATGTCCTGGATGAGCCAGATAGTGACGAGCCCCAGGGCAACGGCCACGACCTTGAAGATCGAGGCGAAGCTGAGGTCGCTGGAGAGGGAGCGTTGAGAGGGCATAAGCCCAAGATACCACGTTTTTACAGGCGCGCCCACCTCGACAAACGGCCGCTTTTTCCCTATCCTTAGGCCATGATTGAGCACCGGAAGGCCCGCCATGAGTACGATATCCTCGAAACCTGCGAGGCAGGCTTGGCATTGACGGGTGATGAGGTGAAAAGCCTTCGAGATGGGCACATGCGCCTCGAAGGGGCGTACGTCCGGCCCCTTAGCGGCGGGTTTTGGCTGATTGGAGCCCATATCGACCGCTACGATAAACAGGGCCATCCGGCCCCCCATGACCCCCTTCGGAGCCGGAAACTCCTCGTCCGCCGCAAGGAACTCCTCTATTTTGCGGGAAAACTAGCCGAAAAAGGCTTGACACTGATCCCCCTCCGCGTGTATCCTTCTGGTCGACGTTTTAAGCTCCTGTTTGGCTTGGGGCGCGGCAAGCGCTTACACGATAAGCGCGCCACCCTCAAGGAACGTGAATTAAAGCGACACACTGGACGATTCTTGCGTGACAAGCGCGAGATCTTCTAGACAATGGCATGGGGATGACTAGTTTCGACGGCGACTCCCCTCCTCTCCTGCAAGCCGGACGTGTCGATGCGCCCGTAACCCCATCGACAACTGACAGTTGCCAACCCTGTCGCCCGCGTCAAGAATGCGCTCGCTTCGGCGTTCCGCGTTCCCAACGCTGCTCCGGTCCTCGCCTAAGGCGATTGCTACCGAGCCGATCCGCACCGGTGCCGTCTCACGCCGATGCCTGATCGTCACCCTTTGAGACGTGATCCGCCGCCCTGTTCTAGGCGACGGATGACCGGCCAGAACTTGACGCCTGCCGCTTGACGGTTCCCCGACGCAGACGTGACCCCCTTGAACCGACCCAAGCTTGTGAACGAAGGAAGGAGGATGGTTGTCCGGACGGGGGTGCGATTCCCCCCATCTCCACCAAAAAATAAGCGATCGTCCGGCCATCGGCCGGCGACAAGACCCTTTTTATCCAACCGCCAGCGGACGCTGGCCCTCACGCAATGCGCATCCACCATCGCCGCCGGGGCGGACAACAGAAGAAGGAAGAAGGGCTGCAGTTCCGTGCCAACGAGCAGATCCTCGCGCCGACGGTGCGGGTGATCGACGAGAACGGCGAGATGCGCGGCGAGATGCCGACAAGCCAAGCCATCGCGCTGGCCCAGGAGAAAAGCTTCGACCTCGTCGAGGTCTCTCCGAAGGCCGTGCCGCCGGTGTGCCGCCTCATCGACTACGGCCAATTCAAATACCAAAAGGAGAAAGAGGCCCGGGCACAAAAGGCCCACGCCAAGAAGGTCGACGTGAAAGGGGTGCGGCTCTCCGTGAAGATGGGCCAGCACGACCTCGACATCCGGGTCGACCAATCGAAGGGATTCCTGCAGGATGGGCACAAGATCAAGATCGAGATCATGCTCCGCGGCCGCGAAAAGGAACACGGCGAGCTCGCGACGCAGCGCATCAACGCCTTCATCGCCGCCCTCCAGCAAAGCTACCAGCTCTACATCGAACAACCGGTCACGCGCAGCGGCGGCAACGTCTCGGCGATCGTGGGACGGAAATCCTAACTTACCCATATGAAACTCAAAACGCACAAGACGGTCGCCAAACGCATCAAGATCACCGCTTCCGGGAAGCTCGTGAAGCGCAAGGCCGGTCAGGACCACTTCAACAGCCGGGAAAGCGGCAACGTCACCCGCAACAAGCGCCGTGACCTCGCGGTTTCCAAGCGCTACGTCCGCAACCTGAAATCTCTCATCGTCAACTTCTAACCGTTTATGCCTCGTGTCAAACGCGGTACCCACCGCACCAAGCGCCGCAGCAATATCCTCGCCCGTACCAAGGGCATGATGTGGGGGCGCAAGAGCAAGATCACCCTCGCCAAGACCGCCGCCAAGAAAGCCGGCGCCAACGCCTATCGTGACCGCAAGCTGAAGAAGCGCGACAACCGCGGCCTCCAGCAGGTCCGCATCAACGCCGCGGCCCGCCTCAACGGCACCACCTACTCGAAGCTGATCAGCGGCCTCAAGAAGAAGCAGATCGTCCTTGACCGCAAGGTCCTCGCCGAGATCGCCAGCAAGCACCCTGAAGTGTTCGCGGAGATCGTGAAGGCGGCGTAAGGAAGAAAAACGCCCCGTTTTGCCGGGGCGTTTTTTGTTGCGGCGGGTACGGATACTTGCGATTGAAAAAGTGTGATATCATGGTGTACGTACTCACCCATACCACCTATGTCACGCCCTTTTGAAGGAAGGATCCGAAGCCTCGAACAGGTACGCCGCGACGGCGCAGGCAAAGAAAAGTCACCGGTGCGCATCCCGCTCCCTTACGCCTCCGGCGATAGCGGCTTGACGACGGAAGAATCGGTGCGCGAACTCACAAATCGATCCGCACGTGAACGAGAAGAGCAGGAAGTGGAACAGGATGCCCTCGAAAATCTTCGGAAAAACCATCAGAAGCGAAACCAGTGGGCGCTGTACGAACAAGACACTTCCTTCGGCAACGACCGACCCAAGGAGCGCGTGAGACCCCTCCCGGTGATTGACGATGCCAGACGTGCTTCCCTCCAAGACCTGTTGCGGCAATATGATGACGAGGCGAAGGCGGGAGGAATTGTTGATATCGATTTTCCCGAAGTTGACGTACGCACGTTCGATCCGCAATCCCGTGAAGCTGCCGTCGAACGAAGCCGGAAACGCGCTGAGGCGGCCGCGGGGCTTCGCGCACGCCGTGACGAAGAGGCCCGTGGACGCCTTCTGGAACGAGGTCGCGCAGGATACGAGCGCCATCGTGCCGGAGTGATTGAGGCCCGTTCGGAAGCCGCCATTCGGGCCGACAAGAAGGAAGAGGAGCGGGTGCGGCGGATCCGGTTTGAAAACCCAAACGGACCCGGGACGCGAGCCGCCTATCACCTCCTCGATGACGGCGAGCCGAATATCATTATTGATCATGCCGGCGAATACGTAACCGTGCCCGCAGAGGAAGCTGACACATGGGGAAAGGACTTC
>CAYYTQ010000009.1:15181-17123 GCA_964474805.1 uncultured Gammaproteobacteria bacterium | reverse complement strand
CATCATCGATCTCGACGCAAAGCCCCTATCACCTGAAGAGATGCGCCGAATTGAACGGCGGAGAGCCATCCCTCTCAAGCAAACGGCAATCGAGGCTCGCACTCGCGAAATCGACGAACTCCGAGAGAATATTTCCCGCTTCGAACGACAAGTCGAGGAACAGATGGCCGGAATCGAGAAGGAGCACGGCATCAACCCCGTCGATTACGATGAAGGGTCCGTCTCTTTTGGCCGCAAACTCTGGACGGGAATGAAGAACGCCTTTTACGTCGCCGCGGGGAATGCCGGGCTGGCGCCCAAGGCGGCGCTGAGCCAGAACCGCATCAATCGGGAGTACCTCGCGGATCAGCAAGCCCGACTGAAACGGCTCGAGCGCGAGCGTGAGCAGCTTCAAAATGAATTGGATGAATTGAACGATTCTACCGGCTTCAACGAACGCAGGCCGGCACAGCAGGAGCAGATGAATGCGCGACGAGCCGCCGACGCGGAAGCGCGTGCGCAACTTCGACGAATGGGTTCCTTAAGAGCGAGACAGCGTCCGGACTACCTTCCGGAAGCCGATACCTCGAGCCGCGAAATGACGACGGGAGCAGAAGAGCGGGCGCGTAAGGCGTTTCTGCGGGTCGGACTTAGTCAGGCGGAAGCCGAGAGCCTCGCTCGCCAACTTCGAGAAGATACGCGTCGCGAAGCCGAAAATGATGAGCGCCGTGCCGACTGGCAGAAAAAAGGGGGTACGCGGTTCAATGACACCCGCTACGAAGGTGGTATCGATGAGAGAGATTGGGACTGGGCGTCTGACTTGGACGCATCCGAGACACCGGCAGCGCCGGTTTCCCCAACACGCTCAAGCTTTCCATGGCGAAGCGTCAGCTACCCTTTCCCGCTATCTTCCGTTGATGTGAGCCAACCTGGCGCGTCAAACGACATCCCGCCCGATGAAATGAAGGAAGCCGCCTAATCGCGACCCGCTGACCCGCGTCAGCGGGTTTCATTTTGGGGATCGGGGGGAACATGGTATCCTGCATCCAACTGAGCATATGACCATGTTCCTTCCCCATCAGATGCCGGGCACGCGCCATGAGCACGTGTCGGGACCGGCCTGGCGCGGCCTCCGCCATGAGGCGGACGAGCTGCAGCGACCAACGTCACGCCTCGCCCCAGAGGACGCAGCCTACGCGAACAGTGAATTGGCCCGCATCCAGACACACTGGGAACCAGGATATAACGCGCAACAGGCGGAGTTCGCCGAACGCATCGCTGCGGTCTTGGCGAACCGATTCTCCATTGATGCCTGTTTGGCCGATCGGTTTGATGACGTCTTCAACGGAACAGACGTTATCGCTGTCGTTGGCAGCGAATCGCATCCAAGCTTGCGTGATGAGAATGATACGGCCAGCAGCCTCGTAGGGATCGATATTACCATCGGTGGGCGAGCAATCGAGAAGAAGCTGCAAAAAACGCTCAAACGGGCTGTCGAAATTCCCCACCTGAGCCATCGTGACTACGTCTACATACCGGACGATTGGAAAGAGGGTCCCGACGCAGAAGGCTTCAAGGACCGGCTGTCGGGCGGTCTCCGCGTCTCCGATCGCGTGTTCCGCGTTCCGACCGTCGGCTATCTTCCCTTCGTGACCATCAAGGAGATGCTTACAGATAACGAGGCCAAAGACGTCCAGCGCCTCTTCGCCCTTCAGCTCGCCCTCCAGTGCCGAGACCTTGGCCTCCTCTGTGCCAACCGGCTCTCGAAATGGATCGATGCGCAACCGGCAGATATCCAGACCATGCGACAGCTGGAATCCTGGATACAAACCTTCGATTGGATGGGGAACCCTGGACAGGTGCGGCTTGGGAAGGTGGCACTCGGGTATCTAGACGGGTATGCCGAGTTCAAGAAACCCCTCCTCTCACGCGCCAACCCTGACGCGGCGATCTATGGCAAGAT
>CAYYTQ010000009.1:0-15081 GCA_964474805.1 uncultured Gammaproteobacteria bacterium | reverse complement strand
ATACGGGGTCCCCATCTGCTCGAGGGCGTAGCCGATCAAGGCCAGGCCGAAGCCATAGCGGTTCCCTGAAGCCCCATAGCCACGGATACGGCCTTCGAGAGCATCCGCATGGAGAAATTCCACCCATTCCGCCGAAGGAAGGGACGTCCGACCCGAGCATGCCTCGAACGCGCGAACATGCAGCGAAGCCTCAACCGCCCCATCGCGGCGATGCCGAACCCGCTGAGGATGGAACCGGGGAGCATGCGGATGCTGAAGGACCTGAGCGAGAAGAGCAAGCTTCTTTTCCATAGCTCGACGCCGACCCGACCGGGAACGGCGGCGTCGGGAGGACGAGCGGTTTCCCATGAAAGACTCCTTTTTGGCTAAGCAGAAGGATCCGCCGTCGATCCTAACGGTTTCTCGACGGTTGTCAAGGGTTGCCGCAAGAGCCAGGCCCGAAGGACGCTTGCCGCCCGGTCTCGCTGCTGGTCGCGCACACGGCGGCCGACGCTCCACACCTCAGACGCCTTCACCGATTGGGGATCGGAACGGCGTGCCAAGACCCCCCATACCCGATAGGGCCACGCGCGGACGGTTGCCAAAAGCCGAGCAGGGAGCGTACGTAAGCGGATCCCGATGCCAAAAAGATGGAGATCGATCAGGTGATGCCGGTCGCACTCCCGGTTGAGGCGCTCGATCCACGTCGTCGCGCTCATCTGATCGCCTTTCCGCTCAACGCGCCAGGCGAGCGCTTCTGGCAAGACGCGGGCCTGGACGCCAAGCCATCGCAAGCGCCAACCAAGATCGAAAAACAGCGCCTCAACGGTGCGCCAAGGAAACGACAACGCCTCCAGGTCAAGAAGGCGGGCAAGATGGTCTGCCCGATACATGGCCGCCGTCGCCGGCAACGAGAAGACTTCCGTCGAGACGGTCCCGTGCTGCCGTAACGATCCGCCGGCCCCTTGCGCCTGCCAGGAGAACGACTTTGTCAGCCCCATCCCAATCGCATCAACCAATTCGGTCGGCTCGATTTGCTCCATGCCGTCATCTCCTTCGCCCAGATACCAAGCCCGCAGAATGGCAGAGCCAAGGGCCCCGACTTCCGGATGCTCGGCCGCTTCGGCCAGCAGGCGAGCACACACGTCTTTCGCAAGCAAGGTCTCCGGACTCACGAACAGGACCCAGGAACGGGCCTGCTCCGCCGCCGGAATACGCTGCAGGGCGAACTTGGCCGCCTGGCGCCAAATATGCCCCAAGCCGTGATGCTGGAACAGGCGCAAGGTCGAGACATACGGATACGCCTGCGCCAACCACGCCGAAACGCCGTCATGGGAAGCGGCGTCAACCAGGACCGTCTGGTCTGGACGCCGCGTCTGGTCATCGAGCGAGCGCAGCAATAAAGGCAACCGGTCGCGATGGTTCCAGACGACCGTGGCCACGATCAGGCGCAGATCTTCCATGCGCGCATGATACCGAGCCGACCTACCTTTGCGAATAGGCTAGGCCGCGCGCTCTTTGGCCGGGATGGTGCGCTTTGGGGAAACCTGAAAGCCTAGGCGGTATTTTCCTCCAAGCATCAGGCGCGTCATGGCGTCCGTCGCCGGGATCGAGCCGAAAACGGTATAGGTAAGCGGTAGCAAGGCCCATTGCAGGATCATCGTGAGGTAGGCGTATGGCTTTGAGGCATGCTGGGGAGGCGGAGGAAGCAGGGTCAGCGAAAGCCCCGCCGAAACGAACAGGCCCATCATCGAGAGGCGCATCAACCATTGCAGGGTAAATGGCGTGTTTTGGAACAAGACGAACGCATGGAACGACTCCGGAGCGGCCCAAAACGGCAAGTACCCCAACAGGAAGATCAGGACGGGTGCCGTGGCCCACATGACGCCCCCCTCAAGCTGCTTGAAGAGCCACACGATCTTGCGCCATTTCGGGAAGGCCGGATCGCGCCACAACGTCTCCATCATGAAGGGGAAGTTCTCCATCCCCCACGCCCAACGGCGAAGCTGCTTGTAGAGGGCGGGCAAGGCTTTCCAGTAATGGTCCGTCATGACGGTATCCATCGAGACCGGCAAATGGATCGGCGTAACGCGATAGCGACCGTGGTACTTGACCAGCCCCTGCAGGAAGATGCGCGAATCCTCAGAAACGATATCCTTTTGCCAAAAATCCACGTCCATGAGCATGCGCAGGCTCATCGAGTGCGAGGAGAAAGTCATCATCCCTTCGGGACGGGCCAGTTCCTGCATCAGCCAAAACGTGGTGCCGAACATCGCCACGCGCACGACAGCTGGTGATTCCCACAGGTTATTGTTATAGAGCGCCATCGGCTGGTAGGAGCTGCGCGTCGGCTCCGGGACCGTCAGGTAGGCGTGTGTCAACGCGGAAAAATACTGCGGATGGACGATCGTGTCGACATCAAAGGAAGAGACGACGGTCCAATCAGGATCGAGGCCGAGAGCCTGGAGGCGCGGCAAGGTGGCCTTGCCCGCATAATGGAGGTTGGACCCCTTCCCCGGGATCTCTCCCGGCAAGCCGAGCGGATGCTTGGTAAGGATCAGCTCTTGGAAGGATCCGGCGAATAAAGGCAGCACGACCCGCTCCACCTCGTCCAAAATCGCGGAAAAACGCTCCTCCCCCGCCAAGATGACGGTCATGCGCTGGGCCGGGTACGCAACCTTCGTGAGGGAGTCGAGCGTCTCACGAACCACCGCGGCGGATTCTTTGGAAAACGGCAGGAAGACCACATGGCGAACGCGATCATACCCAGGCAGCCGCTCTGCCTCCTGCTGCCAGGGCCGGCGCAAGGCAACCCGGTACCGGCGCCAGGAAATCAGGATGAACGGCGTGAAATAGAACACGCGGAACAACCAATACAGATCGAACAAGATCACGAAATACATCATCCAGATCGGCTGGAGGAACGATAGGAGGATCGAGCCGGCGAGCAAGGTCCAGACCAGGACTCCTGGAATGATCTCCCAAAGGCGGATGCGTTGGGCGGCAGTCATAGGCGAGGCAGGGTGATGTTGGGTTCGCGATCGTAGCGGGGCGGAATGACGGCCGCAGCCGGACGCCGCCCAACCCGAACGGAGGCGAGGAGTTCGGCGCGTCCCGCATCGTCCGCAAGGTCTTCGGGAAACGCCTCAAAGAGCTGCACGCGGAACCAGCGGGCCAGAAGGTGGGCGTACAAGACCCCCACCCGCAACGCGGAAAACCGTCCCGGACCGGAAGCGACGATCACGCCCTCCAGCTCGCGTTCGAGGAGACCGCGTCGCGTCCGAATAATCCCCAAAAACGCGGTCGGGAGCCCGGCTTCTTGCCAGGCGACGAACCGGTCGGTCCCCCAATGCAGGCTTGCCTGCCCCGTCACACGTGAATCCAGCAGCAAGTACCCCATAGCTAGGCGGAGCGCTCGTTCAGCCGATCGATGACCACGTTTTTTGGAGCCTCCAAGATCGCGTAAAGGAACTTGTCGGTCATTTCCTTGCGGTAGCGAAAATCATCGACGGTCATGACGCTGAAATTAATGTCCGTCCCCAGATCATGTTCCATTTCTTGCAACACCTTCCGCAGGCGATCCGTATCGAACCGGTCAGAGACCACAAAGACGTCGACTGGCGCTTTCGGTTTTCCAATGAACACGCCCAAAAACGCCAGATAGCGGATATCCCCATAGGTCTGGATCTCCTCATCCAGGTTCTTTTCCAGCATGAGCTGGGCCTTGATGATGAGCGTGGTGAGTTCAGGCAGGAGCGGGAAGGTTTGGTTGACCATGTAGTACTTGCGTTTGACGCCAAACGTCTTCTTGGTGCCCGCCTCCTCCGGATCGGCGTCCTCATTGGAATCGATCTCGACGATCAGGCCGAGCTTCAGCAGGTTGGCCAGCTCGCGACGGACGGCGTTGATTTGGGTATCCACCTTGCGGGTCAGCTCGCGCACAAACATCGGATCGCGCGGATAGCGCAAAAACAGGCTCAAGAGCTTCACGCGCGTCCGTGAACCAAAGAGTTGCTCAAGCATAGGTCTTTGGCGTTTAGAGTGCCTGACGACAGGGGCATTGGCAAGCCATCCCCTCCCCTGGCCCGGTCTGGACGCCAACGCTCCCGGCAGGTACCCTGGGAACCAACGTCCCCTTTGGCAGCCAGCCCCTTTCCCATGCCTGCCCCTACGCTGCAATTCCGTATTGCGGAGATCGACGCCCGGCGTCCGTCTTCGGGAGCCATCATCGAATGCCTCCGTTTTGATGATGAGCCAAGACAAAAAAAGGGCACGACCATCCTCGCCCTCGCGGAAATCCACGCGACCGTCTACGTATATGAACGCTTGCTCGATACGGTCCATGCCGCCATCAATCAGGCTCGCACGCTCGTCGCCAAAATGGAGGGCGACCCGATGATCCGCTTCGAGAAGATCATCCAAAAAGTGAACGAGGCCCTGGCCCAGTTCGCCTCGAGCGAAGCCACGCCCATCCATTGGCAACGCGTAAACCTGTTCATTTTCCAGCTCGGTGAGGAACACCTTTGCTTTTCCGGGATCGGCTCGCTCACGAACGTCTTTTTGCAGCACCAGGACGGCGGGACGACGAAACCGTTTGACCTGTTAGGCTCCCTCGAGCAGCCGGAGGCCACCGACCCGCGCAAGCCGCTCGCCTCCATCGTTTGCGGCAACCTGAACATCGGCGACGTGCTGTTCATCGGCACGCAAAACATGCAGGAATTGAGGGAAAAAATCGGCCTCGTTCCCCTCTGCCAAGCCCATCCGCCCGTGACGGCCGCCCTGGAAATCCAGCAACAGCTCCAATCCTTACGCTCGCTCGAGTCGTATTTTGGCGTGGTGATTGCCGGCGTCGCACTCACCGGACCGAAGATCGATGCCACGCCTCGCCCCTCCATCGCTGATCCCGTCACAGAGCCGGAACCACCCATCCACGCGATCCACCAGACGGAACAGGAGACGGAGAACATTTTGGAACATGGCTCCGAAGCGGCTCCTGCCGCCCTCGGGAACCTGGTTTCCACCCTTGTTGGCCGGGCGAAAGGCGCCTGGGAAACCGTCCGCAAGCCCTCATCCGCACCAACAGGAAAGACTCCGCTCTCCCCCATTTCCCTGGCTGGGCTGCGCGGGATGAACGCAGGATATGCCCGTGGGCTTTTTGCGGAAAAGCGTTCGGCGCTTGTCGTGGCCGCCGTCGCCCTTGTCGCCCTCGTCGGTGGCGGGCTCTGGCTGCGTTCGGTCCGCGCCCAACAAGCCGAGCAGCGCCTTTGGACCGCCGTATACGACCAGGCCGTCGAAGCGAAGAACCGCGCCGAAGCCGCGCTTGTCTACAACGATGAGGACCGCGTACGTGCGCAATTCACCCAAGCGATGGGCCATTTCCAACAACTAGACGACAAGACTCCCGACCGCGCCCAAGCCCGGGCCGCTCTCCAAAAAGAGCTCGACGAGATCCGCACGCGCCTCCGCCGGCAACGCACGGTCGCGAATCCGACCGTCGTCGCAGACCTGCGCGAAGCCGGGCAGGCGGTCAACGCACAGCAGCTAGTGGTGCAGAACGGCGTCGCCTATGCTCTCGATTCGGTCAATAATCGCCTTCTGCGCGTCGACCTCGAAACCGGCAGCACCACCCGGCTCACGGCCCCGGAAGGAACAAGCCTCCGCCTCCTTGGCGCCGGCCGTGAAGCGCCGCTCATCAGCGATGGCGCAAAAAGCCTCCTGACGGTCCGCGCGCAAGCCCTCACCCCCCTCAACACGAGCGGTTTCCGCCAAGCGGGCGCGGTGGCGACCCTCACGACCTATGGGCAACGTGTCTATGTCGTGGATCAGGCCGCAGGCACGATCTGGCGCTATACCCTCTCCTCTAGCGGCATCACCGGCGAGAACAGCTACCTCCGCGAACCGCTGGACCTGGCTCGACGTGCCACGGCCATCGCGATCGACTCAAGCGTCTACCTAGGCACCCCGAACGGTGAAGTGAGCAAGTTCACCTCTGGCCAACAGGATCCCTGGAGCCTCGCCCCGGTCGATCCGCCGCTTAAGCAACTCAACAGCCTCTGGACGAATGCCGATAGCCCGATCATCGCCATCGTCGATGCGACCGAGAAGCGGGTCCTGATCTATACGAAAGCCGGCCGCCTTGTGGAACAGCTCCTCTCCCCAGAATTCAAGGACCTGAAAGCAGCGTGGGGCGATCCAGCCGCGAACGCGCTCTACCTGCTTGACGGTGACCGCCTCCTGAAGACAGATCTTCCGCGCGAGTAGCGCCTCTGGTATACTCGCCACGAATCGTACCTTCTATGCCCTCCCCCAAAGCCCAAAAAGCGGCAAAACCAGCCGCCCCTGCCGCCGCCATGCCCTCCGCACGCAGCCGCGCCCCGTTCGGCTTCATTTTCTTCTTCCTGCTGCTCACGGCGACGTTCGTCTTCTCGACCTTCTTCGTGATCTCGCAGACGGCCCGCGAGGAGACGCTGCGACGCGAGGCTTGGGACGCGAATGCCGCGCTTGAAGATCGGTTGGATGCCCTGCAAACCCAGGTGAATGCCCTGTCCGCCCGCGTTGCCCTACAGCAAGAGCGACCGATCGCCATGCCGACCTCGACGACGAGCACGCTGCCGAACGCCGGAAGGCGCTGACCGTATTGACAAGCGCAAAAAAAAGCTGAAACCCTCCGTGTTGGCCACGGAGGGTTTTCGCATGATGAACAAAAACAGGACTAGCCATCTCCTCGCGATCCACGAAGAGCGCCCCTGGGACCTGACTCCGCTCAACCCGCTGCCGGGCGTCCGCCAGGCGTTCCATCTGACGCGCAGGGCCGAGCCCCGTCTCTGTCTCCTCAGCATGGACTTGCGCGCCCCAACGCGCGCCGCCCGGCTGCGCACCCATCTCAACAGGTTCGCCTGCGTGTGCGTCGACCAGGCGGCCACGCCGACAACCTTCGAGTCCGCGGACCTGGAACCGCTCCACACCCTCGTCGAGCAGGCCAACCTCATCTGGCTCGATGAGGGTGCGCCGGACCTGCTCCTGCCATTCCTCGCATGGACCGGCCTCTCCGTCACCATCCTGCGGCGCTGGACGGACGGCGCGATCATCGTCGGATCCGGCGGCGGGGCGATGGCCTGCTTTCGGGGAGGGCTTCGGCATGACGAGAGCCTCGGCTGGGACGTCTCCATCGGCGGGCTGGACCTGGCATTATGCGCTACTGCACCTGACCAGTCGGCACGCGGGAGTAACGCACCTCGACCAGGAAGAGCGGGCATACCTCGAACAACATGTCGGAAACGAAAACCCGTTCGGCCTGGCGCCGGGCGGCGGCCTCCTCATTCCACGGCTCGACCGCCCCATCGAGGCCTTCGGGCGCAAGGGAACGATCATCGGCACGGCGTACTACTCGGGCTCGGAAGCGGGCACGCCGATCGCTCCCGAACGCTTCGACCTCTGGCCCATCTGAAGTCCCTCATCCGGGGCTTTTTTTCATCACCATAAAACCGCCCGAAGGCGGTTTTTTGAAAGGTTATTTGAGGGTGACCTTGGCACCGGCTTCCTCGAGCTTCTTCTTCATCTCTTCGGCTTCGGCCTTGGCCGCACCCTCCTTCACGACCTTCGGGGCGCCGTCGACCATGTCCTTGGCTTCCTTGAGACCCAACCCCGTGAGCTCGCGGACGACCTTGATGACGCCGATCTTGTTGCCACCGGCTTCGGTGAGCTCGACGTTGAACGAGGACTTCTCTTCCGCAGCAGCAGCGCCCGGAGCGGCAGCCATCATCATCGGAGCAGCAGCCGAAACACCGAACTTCTCCTCCAGGATCTTCACCAACTCCGCCAATTCCATCACCGAGAGCTTCTCGATCGAGTCGACGAGCCCCTTGAACTTCTCCGGGACCTCGACGTTCTTCATGTCGGACATACGTTTGTAGTAATGAGAGTAACAGGATTAAGCCGTCTTTTCCTTCTGTTCGCGGTAGCCGTTGAGCACGCGAGCAAATCCGGACATCGGGCCATTGAGCACGCTGAGGAGCTGGCCGAGCAGCTGATTCTTGCTCGGAAGCTTGGAAAGCGAGACCACATAGGCCTGGTCCACCACCTTGCCCTCGAAGATGCCGCCGACGAGCTTGATCGTCGTGTCCTTGCCGGCGTCGCCGATGATCTTGGCCGCGGCCATCTCATCTTCCTGCGCGACGGCGATGCCGAGCATGCCCGGGAGGGACTTGACGTCCATCTCGTAGCCGGCCTGCTTGGCGGCGAGGCTGAGCAGCGTCTTCTTGGCGACAATGTACTGCACCTTGGCGGCGGTCAGATCCTTGCGAAGCTGGGAGACCTTGGGCACGTTCATGCCCTGGTAGTCCGCGAACATCACGGACTTGGCCCCAGCGAAGGCCTGCTGCAGCTCGGTGAGCGTTTCCTGCTTTTGGATGCGGGATTTCGCCATACGAATTGCCTAAGGAGTAAATCTACCCCCGAAATGGGGATAAAAAACCACAGGGACGTCCTGTGGCCTTTGGAAAAACAGGGTTTTTCCGCGGCGGCCTCGGCGAGGTGGGGTGTCCCATTTCATCCCCTGGCGGGGACCTACGCGTCTCAGGACCTGCGATTTGTGGCTAAGGGTAGCAGAAATGGGCGGAATTCGTCAAGGGATGGGTTGACGTGGCCAGGAAAATCTGCTAGACTTGCACGTCAGCCAAGGAGAACCGACATGATCCTCCCCGGAAACGCCATTCTGATCGAGCTTTCTGGCCATCGGGACAGAAGCCTGGTCCTGATCACCGGCCAGTACGCCGTCTCCCTGGTCCTCAGGACGACACCGACCGGGACCGAAGCGCATGAGATCGGCAGGGTCTCGACCGGCCACGTCTTCCAACTCTTCGAGCACGAGCCGCAGGAGCCCGCGTCCGCGATCTGGGATCGTGAGCCGAAGCTTCGGGACCTCATCGAGGAGCTGGTCCCGTGCCGCACCGACCTGCTCGACACGGTCCCGGCGGGAAGCCTCTTCGTCTGCCCGTACACCGATTCCGGAAACGGGCTTGGGCGCGAAGTGCGCGCGGAGCCGGGATATCGGGTGTTCGAGGCCGGGGAAACCTTTCCGCGGCACCTGCGCAGCGTGCCTGGCGCACGTTTTCTCGATGATCCGGAGAGCTGCGTGTTCGAACGCACCGGCCTCGAATCGACGAACCCGTTCACCGAAGTCACTTCCTTCGCGTGGACGAGGACGCGCATCTCGAATGCCAACGGGAAAGCGAAACGCCAACCCATGCCCGAGGCGTGAGACGGCGTCCCCTGATCCGAATGGATCTTTTTTCATACCCTTCTTCCACCGCTTCCGATGCAACGTAAAGCGCGCCCGATCCTGTGGGCGCGCTTTATGGTTGGGCGGATTATCTTCCCTCTCCGTCCGCCAAGAAGGCGTTCGTGACCAAGGAAACCAGCCAGAACACAATCGACCCCCAAAAGGCGGGCCAGAAACCGCTCACGGTGAAGCCCGGAACGAAGGTGGACGCAAGCCAGAACAGCAACGCGTTCACGACGAGGGAAAAGAACCCAAGCGTCAGGATCGAAACCGGAAGGGTCAGGATCTGGAGGATAGGACGGAGGACCGTATTGATGACCGCGATGGCGAGGCCGGCGAAGAAGGCCGGGCCATAGCCGGTGACGTGAATGCCGGGGACGACACGGGCGACGATCAGCACGGCAAGCGTATTAAAGAGGAGTCGGAGGAGAAGATTCATACGGACGTAGTATCGACCCAATGACCGCATTACGCAACCCAGCAGGGCTAAAAGGCCTGCTCATCCGCCTTTGGAAGCGTATCTGGGAGCGGCTCATCCGCAGGGACGCGGATCTGGCGGATCTTTTGCTCGGCTTCTTGCAGGCGATCTTGGAGCGTACGGACGAGCTCGGTCGCCCGCTCATATTTCTCGAGACCGGCTTCAAGGTCGGGCTCGCCGCGCTCAAACCAGCGCGTGAGCGCTTCAAGTTCTTCGTATGCGGCTTTGATATCAAGCTTTTTCTTGGCCATAGGAGAAAAGTGGAAGGGGTGGTTGAGGGACGGGCGCCGATCCGTCTAAGGTCGCGTTCAGGGAGCCGTCCTGGAGGCAAAGGGAAACCGCCTGGCCGGGACGCATGCGCGCGACCCGGAGCAACGGCTTGCCGCTGGCACGATCCCTGATGAGCGCGTAGCCACGGGCAAGGACGCGGTTCGGATCCATGGCGGCCGTGAGGGCGGCGGCGTGAACGAGACGCTCCTTGCAGGCGGCAAGCCAACGGTCCGTCGCCTGGTCGAGCAAACGGCGGGACTGCTCGACCTGCTGCGCACAACGCATCATCCAACGATCGGTGACCGTGAAGACCGTTGTCAGGGCCGAACGGAGATCGGAGAGCTGCCGCTCGATCGCGGCCTCAATGCGTTCGCCGAAGACGGAGACTTCGTAGGCGACATCACGACGGTCTGGGACGAGGCGGCGAGCGCAATCCGTCGGGGTAGAACCACGGACATCGGCGACCTCTTCGGCGAGCGTGATATCACGCTCGTGACCGATGGCGACCAGCGTGGGGATAGGACAGGCGTACACGGCGCGGACGACACGCTCGTCCTGAAACGCCATCAGCTCCTCAAAGGAACCGCCGCCTCGGGTCATGACCACGACGTCGTATTGATCAGCCTTCTTCGCGAGATGGGCGAACGCACGGCAGATGGAGAGTGGCGCCTTCTCGCCTTGGACAAGGACATGATATGCGTCGATCTCCAGACCGCCCCAACGCTCACTGACGATGCGGAGGAAGTCGCCATAGGCGGCGCTTTCGGTGGAGGCGACAAGGGCGATGCGTTGCGGGAAGCGCGGAAGCGGGCGCTTGCGGGTCGGGTCGAAGAGCCCTTCCGCTTCCAGACGGGCGCGAAGAGCAGCAAGGGCTTTTTTAAGGGCACCCTCCCCTACCACCTCAAACCGCTCGACGGAGAGCGAGAACTTGCCGTACTTCTGGTAGACGCGCGGCATGCCATATACTCGCACCCGCATCCCATCCTCAAGACGGAAGGGCATTTTCGCGAGTACAGAAAAGCAGGAGACCAGCGAATCGCTATCCTTAAGATCGAAATTGACCCATTGCCCTTGCGAAATGCGGAATCCGCTCACCTCTCCCTCGATGGCAACCGCCGTCGCATCCCAAATCGCCTTGAACGTCTCGTTCAGGTAGGCGACGAATTGGGTGACGGTCAGCACCATAGGAATACGGGTCAGAAAATAGCTATTCGGAAGCACGAAGGCTCCACAAGCCCGCCGCCGTTGACGAGGCGAGCGCCGGATCGGAAATGGCGGCGAGCGCATCTAATCGCGCCTGGCGCTCATCGCCCGCGAGGACGCGGGGCTGACTGCGATCGATTTGGAGCGGGATCGGCTCGATGGAGACCACGCCACGCAGATCGACGACGAGGCGGAGGGCGAGACCTTGGCGGGTTTCAACGGAAAAGTCTTGGTCAAAGATGAAATTCCCCAAGGACCAGGCGATCGGCTTGCCCTTGTATTGGCTCAGGCCCTGGACCCAGTGCGGATGGCCGCCAATGACGGCATCGAACCCTTGATCGATGAGCCAATGGGCGGTCTCGACCTCATTTGGATGCGGGGTATTGCGATATTCCGGACCCCAGTGGAGGTAGGCGATCAGGACGTCGGCCTCGGCACGCACGCGGGAAATCGTTGCCTTGGCCTCGGTGCGGTCGAGTGGGTTATCGGTGGTGTTCCAGCCAAAGAACGCGAGACGAATCCCATCGATGGTCGTGGTGGAGACGGAAATGTCGCCATCCTGGACCTGGTGGCCGAAGACACGGAACCCGGCGTCGCGCAAATAACGGACCGAATCGGCATAGCCGGCGGAACCTTGGTCAAGCGCATGGTTGTTCGCCTGGGAAAAGGCGTCGATTCCGGTTCCGCGGAGCGTTTCGATGACGGCCGGCTCGAACTGGAAATCGATCGATTTTTCGGGTGGTCGGCGCAGGTCCGTCACCGGCCCTTCCAGGTTGGCGATCGCATAATCGGCGGTATCGAACCAGCCGGGCGGGAGGCTCGCAAACGGATAGTCGCGGGTGCCGGCCTGGAGCGAGCGCAGGCGCACGTTGCGATCGAGCATGATGTCGCCCACGAACAGGAGAGAGACCTCCGGCTTACGATCTGGGAGCCGTGCCACGGGAAGGGTTGAGGAGGACGGGCCCACCGCAATCGGGACCGCGGAGGACGGCTCCGCCACCGTCGGAACCATTGGTGACGGGACCGGCGGATTCAACGCAACATGCGTCGGCACGCCTCCAAAAAAGACCAGAAAACCAACCGCTGCCACACCCAGAAACACGGTGAAAGCGGCGATCGGAAGGAAAAACAAGGAGGGACGCGTATCCATACGCACAGGCTATCGCGTCCGATCTTCGCTGCCAAGCGCTATGGCTGCAAGGTCTCTTCAGGCGTCTTCCCTTCGACGGAAAGGTCGACCCGCTGGATAGACGGGAACTGGAGGAGCGTTTGCGTGATCTGGGCACGGATGGCCCCGACACGGCAAGAGCCGCCGACCTCGCGTTCAAGATTCGCGTCGAAGATCACCTTCGCGAGTCCGTTGTTGACCGTGATGGACACGAGTCCCGTACCACTCGGAATACTGGTCTTCAGGCCCGGAGGCGTACGGCTATCGTCATAGGAAAGGAGCGCGCGCAAGGTTGCCTCAATGGGGGTTGCGGAGCCAGGAACGGTAACGGAGTGCGCTTCGACCGCTCGGCAATCCATTTTTGCGCTCAATGCCTCAGGAACAAAGTATAGGCGGCGGGTGGTGGCGGCTCGGGTAGCGAATCGAACCGGCAGGCGGACCACATGGATGGGCTCGCCATCACGGGCGGAAGCCTCATACACGACGAGAGTCCCTGTCGGCGTTTGCGGAACCACGTCCCAGAAGGCGCGAATCACGAACGGGCCAGGCTGGCCGATGTCGGGGGCGTTGGCCATGGCGTGCGAACCGGCGATCACCGTGCCGCGGCCATCTTCGATGCGCCATAGGAACGTGTTCTCAAACGCGATCGCGGTCCCGGTGACGACCGTCGGATTGCTGATGAGGTCGTTTTGACCAGGAGCGTTCACGCAAATGAAATTCTGCTCATCGCATACCGCGTTTGCCGGACGCGGACGGACGACGGGAAGGGTAGGCGTAGACGTCGTCGGCATCGGCGGGACGGGAGTGGACGGCGTCGGGCGTGCAGGCGTAGAGGTGGGAACGACCACCGGGGGCGTTGCCGTGGGAACGGTGGAGGTCGGAAGGATGGGCGAGGTATCGCGATCGCGCATGGGCGTCACGGCACGCATGATCAGGAAAAGGCCAAGCGCCGCCAAGACGACGAACAGCAAGAACAGGCTCAACTGGCCAACCGGACGCGAGGCGTCGTGGGTGGAAGGGTTGGTGGGCATATATCCCCATTGTCCCCCTCCTTAGGGAATCCGTAAAGGGGTGTTTTTTGGCAGTAAAACGAGCATCAGGGGCTCCCCGTTCGGCACGTCTCCCCCGTTCCAATCATGGATCACTTCGAACAGATGCTGCTGCGGATACAGGAGATGCTCGCCGAATTGCGTTCCGGGATCATTCGTGATCCAACGCCCATCAGCAAGATACCCCTTCAGGACCAGCATGTGGTACCGCGGCCCGCCATTGCGAAAATGAGGATTCTTCAAAACCTTTCCATCCGCCGGTAAGACGATCGGGAACCCTTGGGCGAGGATCGACTTGATCTGATCAATGCTCTCGGCCCTGATGACGTGGGCATCGAGCTCAGGCATGAATCGCTCCACGTCCTCGGCGATCTCCTCGACCGCGCTGTCGATGTGGTCGGGGCCGCGCGCTTCTGCCTGCTGGCGGATGAGCGACAGGAGTGCCGCGTCCCCTTCTTCGGGGGAGAAATTCGTTCGCCGGTTCGCGAAATACACCTGTACCATCAGGACGGAAGCCTCTTCGCAGGCCTCCTGGTACGGCATCGACCAATCCTTTTTTGGAGCCTGGCTCAGGAACGGAACGTCAAGGCGCAACTCATTCGGGATCTGGAGCGTCGTCGTGGACGGCGATCCGTGGAGCACCGCTTCCGGAGGAGGTCGCGTTGGTGCGGGCGACGGGCGAGTTGAGGTTGGGACGGGAGCAACTGGAAGCGTCGACGTCACAAACGGAACGGGCGGCGGCAAGACGGGCGTCACCGTACGCCCATCTGAAATCTTCCAGGCAAGCGCGAACAGCAAAAGACCGACACAGAGGAGAACGGCACCCGCCCTCTTCCGGTCGGCCATACGGCTAGGGCTCGATCGTAACGCTCGTCATCTTGACATCCTCAAGGGGCCGGTCCGCCTCGTCACGAGGCACGGCAGCGATGGCATCGGCGACCTCTTGGCCGGAAATGATCTTGCCGAAGACGGCATAGTCCGGGTCAAGCGGATAGTCGGCGACCATCAGGAAAAATTGGGAGCCGGCGCTGTTTGGTTCGCTCGTACGAGCCATGGCAAGCGTTCCTTTCGGGTAGTACGGACGGACGCCAAACGGTTGGAAATTCTTTTGCGGGAGGCCACGGACGGCATCGTCCGGAATGTTGTAGCCCGGACCGCTGCGGCCGGTCCCCGTCGGATCGCCGCCCTGGATCATGAACCCAGGAATGACCCGATGGAAAATGGTCCCGCGATAGAAGTCCTGCTGGACAAGGTAGACGAAATTCGAGGCAGCATTCGGGCCGGCCTGGGGATCGATCTGCACGACGATGTCGCCTTTGGTGGTGCTGATACGGACCTTCTTCTGCAATTCGGCGGCGGGGCGTTGGCCCGGAAAACTGAGGTCGGGGGACATGGCAGGGGTGGAAACGGTGGATGAGGCGGTCGGCGGGGCGTAGGCGTCCGGTGTGGAAGCGGCAGGCGCGCGGCCATCTTGCGCGCACCCGGCCCCAAGCGAGGCGATGAGCACCATGACGGAGCCGAGCATGACAAGCGAAGAACGCATAGTCCCCTCAGCGTAGCGCCTGGGCGGACGGCTGTCGAGAGATGGCGTTCGCGAGAGTGGCACGTACCCCATACACTAGACACACTTTCTCGATTTGCTCCAAGATATGTC
>CAYYTQ010000008.1:0-51740 GCA_964474805.1 uncultured Gammaproteobacteria bacterium | reverse complement strand
TCATCGCGCTGGGACTAACGTTACTGATGATTGGAAAATGTTAACAGGACCTAGACCAGGTGGGCCGCATCGAGCGTTCTTCAGGACCATTTTAGGTAAGCCGCGCCAAGACGTAGATGAAGACCATTCCCAACACCGTGAGAAAGATCAGGCCGTACGAGCTGCGCTGGCTGTGGGCTTCCGGCAGGAGGTCGCTCGCCCCCAAATAAAGCAGGAATCCGGCGAAGAAACCGAGATACCATACTAAGAATTCGGCCGGGATATGGAAAAGGAACGTCGAGAGGACGCCCATGACCGGCATGAGGGCATCCAACACCAGAAACTGGACGGTGCGACGCATCGAGTTCTTGTTCATCAGCATGAGGCTCACGGTGTTTAGGCCGTCGCTGAAATCATGGGCGAGGACGGCGATGGCGACGAGGGTTCCCACCTCTGGACTGACGTGGAACCCGAGACCGATGCCCACCCCATCCAGGAAACTGTGAAAGGCAAGGCCGGATGCGCCAACGTAGCCGACGAGCGGATGTTTGTGGTCAGCGTATGAATCCTCATGGGTATGGTGAATGACCGCAAGCTTCTCGAAGAGATGCAGCGTAAGGAACCCTAGCGCGACGGCGACCATGGCAGAGGCGAGCGGCAAGCCTTGCGCCTGGCTCAGCTCGGCGATCTCGGGGATCAGGTCGAAGAGGGCGACGGCGATGAGGACCCCAGCCGTGAAGCTGATGACGGCATGGAGGCGCTTGCGGTGGCGGATGCCAAAGAGGCCACCGCAGAGGGTGGAGACGAAGGTCGCGAAGGCGAAAAGGAGGATTTGCATAAAGTTTCCGCTTTTTTCTTGAAACTCTAGCCGAAAAATGGCATCGAAGCAAGCGCGGAAACCCGTGACGTGAAACGTGGGGCGGGTCATCGATGAAACCAGGAACGCATGCTGGTTCCTCCGTATTTTTCGCCCCCCTTGACACCCTCCCTACTTCGTGTTTAAATTACACTAATTGAGGTTCCTCCCTACCTGCTCCGGAGACGCTTCGCCCTTGGCACGAGGCGCCTCCGGAGCAACCGGAGGGATTCACTCAACGCCCCTTCCATGATCGGACGCAGGTCCTTGCGGGCCACGTCCAAGAAAGGCAGACCCCCTATGCGCCTCAATCCCCTCCTCCTCACCGACGGGCACAAGCTCTCGCACTGGAAGCAGTACCCGCCCGGCACCACGCGCGTGTTCTCGTTCCTGGAGAGCCGCGGCGGCCCCTTTCCCATCGCGACGTTCTTCGGGCTCCAGCACATCCTGAAGGAGTATCTGGTGGGACCGGTGGTGACGCCCGAGGCGATCGCGGAGGCCCGCGAGCTCTCGCGCGAGTACTTCGGCGACGCCGAGATCTTCAACGAGTCCGGGTGGCAACGGATCCTCGAGGTCCACGGCGGCCGCTTCCCGGTGGAGATCCGGGCGGTCCCCGAGGGCACGCGGGTCCCCATCCGCAATGCGCTCATGACGGTGGTCAACACCGATCCCGCGCTGCCGTGGGTGACCAACTACCTCGAGACCGTACTCTCGCAGCTGTGGTACCCGACGACGGTGGCCACGCAGTCGCGTCTGATGAAGGACACGATCGCGCGCGCCCTCGAACGGACGGGCACCGCGGGCGACACGGCCTTCAAGCTGCATGACTTCGGCTTCCGCGGCTCGACTTCGGTCGAGTCCTCGGCCCTGGGCGGGGCGGCGCACCTGCTGAACTTCCAGGGGACCGACACGCTCTCGGCGCTCGCGCTCCTCCGACGGTCGTACCACGCCAAGGGGGCCGGCTTCTCCATCCCCGCGGCGGAACACTCCACGATCACGTCGTGGGGCCGAGACCACGAGGCGGACGCCTACCGCAACATGCTCACGGCGTTCCCGAACGGCCTCGTGGCGGTGGTGTCGGACTCGTACAACGTCTACCGCGCCTGCGGGGAGCTGTGGGGCGGGGCGCTGCGTGAGCAGGTCCTGGCCCGCAACGGGACCCTGGTGGTGCGGCCGGACAGCGGCCACCCGCCGGAGGTGGTGGTGCGGGTCCTCGAGATCCTGGGCAAGGCCTTCGGCACGCGGACCAACGAGAAGGGGTTCAAGGTGCTCGACCCGCACGTGCGCGTGATCCAGGGCGACGGGATCGACCGGGTGATGCTCGGGACGATCCTCGAAGCGATGGAGACGGCGGGCTGGTCGGCGGACAACCTGGCCTTCGGGTCGGGCGGCGGCCTCCTGCAGAAGGTGGACCGAGACACCATGAAGTTCGCCTTCAAGTGCTCGGCGGTCGAGGTGGACGGCGCCTGGCGCGACGTGCTGAAGGACCCGGTGACGGACCCCGGCAAGCGCTCGAAGGCGGGCCGCCTCCAGCTGGTCCGCGACGTGGACGGCTACCGGACTGTCGTCGAGGGCCAGACCGACCTGCCCAACCAGCTCATCCCGGTGTTCCGTGATGGCGAGCTGCTTGTGGACGAGAGCCTCGATACGATCCGGGCGCGCGCGGCGGAGTGAGTCGGATCTTCCCCAGTTCCTGGGGATTTTTTATTCACAAGCCCATCGCACGGATCTCCTTGACGGGACCCCTGACGCGTGTCTTACTGCTCGTGAACGGACATGGGTTCGTTCCGCCCCTTTCCACCCACCAAAAGAGGCCCGCATGGAATCCATCCTCAAACGGACCGTCGTGTCCGGCATCCGCGCGACAGGTGCGCTGCACCTCGGGAACTATCTCGGAGCCATCCGGCAGTGCGCCGAACTGGCTGAAGACGGCCGCAACGACTGCCACTTCTTCGTGGCCGACCTGCACACCATGACCACGCGACCCGATCCGGAAGACCTGCGCCGATACAGGCGCGGGGTCGTGCTGGACTTCCTGGCCGCCGGGATCGATCCGGCGCGTGCGACGATCTACACGCAGTCGAGCGTCCCGGAGACGGCCGAGCTGCTGTGGATCCTGAGCTGCCTCACCCCGGTCAGCGAACTGATGCGCATGCACCACTTCGCCGACAAGCGCGCCGAGCTCGAGAAGCACGGCCTGATGGCCAATGCCGGCCTCCTGACCTACCCGGTCCTCATGGCGGCGGACATCCTGGGACCGCGGGCCAACCTGGTGCCGGTCGGCGACGATCAGCGGGCGCACGTGGAGATGGCCCGCAACCTCGCCGAACGGTTCAACCAGACGTATGGCGAGCTGTTCCCCATCCCGGACCTGCGCATCCGCGATGAGCGGCGTGTGCCGTCGCTCACGACGCCCGGCAAGAAGATGGGCAAAAGCGACGAAGATGGGGTGATCCCGCTCGACGTGACGCCCGAACGGCTGAAGAAGCTGCTGCGGCAGGCTTTCACCGACCCGGCCCGTAGCACGCGCGACAAGCCCGGAACTCCGGAGATCTGCAGCATCTACACGCTGCACCAGTTCGTGAGCACGCGCGACGATCTCGCCTGGGCGCACGACGGGTGCACCACGGCCGGGATCGGCTGCGGCGACTGCAAGGAGCGCCTGGGCGTGAACCTCAACGCGATCCTGCAACCGATCCGCGAACGGCGGGCCTCCCTGATGGCCCGCCCCCCGGAGGATCTCGATGAGATCCTGTATGAGGGCGGCCGCCGGGCCCGGGCACGCATCCAGGAGACGGTCGCACGAGCGAAGGACCTCGCCGGCATCCCGGCCGCGTCGACCCCTCACCTTCGTGGGGGCGGACCGTGAGCGCGGATCCGGATGGCGGACAGACGCGGGGAGCCATCCTTCCCTGCGGGCACGAAGTCCTCGATGCGAACCAGGTGCACTACTGCACCTACGTGAGCATCCGTAGCCTCGAGGCGTTGGGGCACCCCTTCGCTGAGGATCCGGCGCGGGTCCGGATGGCCCTCATCGAAGACGAGACGCTGTTCGTGACGGTCCACCAGATCGCCGAACTGGCGCTCGGACAGTCGGCGCGCGCCTTTCGCCTGGCGCAGGAGGCCCTTGCGGCCGACCTGGAAAGCCGGGACTTCGCGGAGGGCGTCCTGCAGGCGCGGCGCGGGACCCTGTTCCTCAAGAGCTCCCTGGGCGCCTTCAACCCCTTGCTGACCCTGCGGCAATTCGGGGTTTTCCGCGAACACCTGGCGCCGGCAAGCGGCGCGGAATCGCTCAACATGCGTCGAATCGAGCTGCTGGTAGCCCTGCGCGCCGAGACGCCCTACGTCGAAGAGCGCGGGACCGCCTACACCTACCGCGCGTTCCTGGATCGGGCTCCAGGACCGGGACCGAACGATCCGCGGACGCGCTGGTGGACGGACGAGCTGAGCGCCCTCGCAGCGCAGCCCTCGATCTGGGAGCGGCTCGTCACCAAGCTGGATGAGCGCGCCCTCACCATCGAGGACGTCTATCGGATCACCCATGATCCGGAATGCGGAGCGCCCGCGCAACGGGCCGCCTGCACGGCCCTGCGGCCGCTCTGCAGCGTCCTCGCGGACTTCGAGACGATCTACGGCAGCTGGCGAAAGCAACATGTCCACACCGCCACCCAGCAGATTGGCGACCTGCCGGGAACGGGGCACACGAGCGGCGCCCCCTATCTCCGCCAGGTGAGCGAGACCCTTCGCCTCTTTCCGGGCCTGCGAGAAGCCGCACAGCGAGAGCGCGTACAGGCCGCTCTGCCGGCGGATTCGAAAGCCTGGTGACTCCCGCCCGTCCACGCGACGCCTGGCGGGATTTTTTTGTGGCCGAAGCGTTACGGATCTCGTATGATACGTCCAACCCGTTATGAAGCCGTCATCCGCACCCATGGAATCGCTATGCCGACTCCTCTTGCAGGCGAAAGACCCCGCTGAGATGGGGCACCTGCTAGAAGACCTGCTCACCCCCCAGGAACAGGCAGCGCTCGCTGAGCGCTGGCAGATCATCCAAGCGCTGGTCGCCGGACGCACGCATCGCGAAATCGCGAAATCATTGAAAACGAGCGTCGCCACAGTGGGGCGCGGATCCCGCGTGGTCCAATTTGGGAAAATTGATTGGAAGCGTAAGCTCGCCTGACGAGGGATGCATTGACCTTGTTTCTTCGTACTAGTACACTGATCCAGCAGGTTCCGATGCTTGACGGAGCGAGCGAGCCCTGTTAGCGTCACCTGGCTCAGGAGGGATCGGGAAATGGAACGAAGTGATTTTCTACAGCAATTCCGCTTCCGGGCGGAACTGGCGGGGGCGCACGGGATCGAACGGGAGTATTTCCTCGTACGAGACGGCCTGACGCCGGTTCCCGAAGCGGCCGCCTTCCTGCAGGCCGTCAAAGATCCCGCCTGGACCTACGAACTGTCGGGCTGCCAGGTCGAGCACCGGACGAAGCCGCACAAGTCGCGGGAACAGCTGCTGTCCGACCTCAGAGAAGGGGCGCGCGACGGCGAACGGGCCGCAGCCCAACTGGGACTTCGCCTGTGGGCAACGGAGGTCGGTCCGGCAGACATGGCGCTCGACGTCTATCCGCACGATGCGCGATATCTCGAACTGGCGAGGACGCTCACGACGGATGTTCTGCGAGCGGCGGCACGGGTCGCCGGCGTGCACATCCATCGTGGAGCCCAGGACCTCGAGGATGCGCTACGAATCCACAACGCCGTGGTACGGCACGTGGAGCGGTTCAAGCGCATGGGCGACCACTCGAACGGGGAACGGCTTCGGCTCTACGAGCAGATGGCCCGAACGCCCGATGCCCCGCTTTACCGCTCGGTGGGCCATTTCTACGAGGTCGCCTGCGCGCAAGGATTCGCCGACAAGCCACGCAACTGCTACCACTGGGTCCGCATCAGCCCCCACGGGACCGTGGAGCTGCGGATGTTCGGCATGACCTCTTCCGACGAGGAGATCCTCTCGTGGGTCGACGAACTCGAACGGGTCATCCGCCTCGGCTGATCATTTCAGGAGCGCTTTTCTCGGCCTCCTTTTTCTTTTTCCGTAGCCATTGTATCGTCCGCCATATGATTCCCCTCCCCTCCCATGCCTGGCACCTGGCCGGGACCGAGCCCGGACCGACGACCGTCATTCTCGGCGGGACGCACGGCGACGAGCTGGTCGGCATCGAGGCCGTCCGGCAGCTATTAAAAATCTACAACTTTGATGAGAACGCGTTTGGGACACATACCAGGGAAGGCCTTCGTGGCAACCTTATTTTCGCGTTTGGAAACCCAGAAGCGATTCGCTTGAAGACACGTGGGGCCTCAGGTGTCCGCGACCTGAACCGCTGCTTTTTACTGAATGACCTTGCGAAAACCCCTTCTCCGGAAGACATTATCGATCTGGTGCGCGCACGAGAATTAGCCCCACTCCTCCGTCAGGCGCAGTATGCTGTCGATCTCCACGCGACGAGCAGCGACTCCCCTCCGTTCGTCTGCCTAGGCCGCGCTTCGGCGGAACATCGTAAGCTCTACGAATGCCTGGATATTCCCTATGTCTTGAGCGATCCAGAAGACGTCTTGGCACATGACGAGGGGCGCCCGGGGCGTGGGACGACGGATGATTTCGTCGAACGGTGCGGCGGAATCGCCATCGCCTACGAGACCGGCAAAGAAGATGACCTCACGCGCGTGCCAGACGTGGTTGAAGACGTCTTACGGATGCTGCGCGCCATCGGGAACCTCCAGCGAGAAAAGCCGGAACCGGCGCGCTCGAATCCGCCCGTCTTTGCTCTCTATCGTTCGATCCATGCCCAACAGCCGACATTTCGCTATGCTCCAGGTATGGAATTTGGCTGGCAACGCGTACAAGCCGGACAGCTTGTTGGCACCTATCCGGACGGCACGGAAGAGCGGGTCGCCGTTGCCGGGATGCTTGTCTTCCCGAAATCTCCCGCGAAGATTCAGGCCGGGAAGAATTTATATTATCTGGCGGTTGAACAGCCGGCCCCCTAGCCGCGATAGTCGGTTTCGCGTCTTTTGCTTACGCCGGAACCACCTCAGGAACCGCGATCTGACAACGCTCCTCCAGGCGCCACTTCATGGTGTCGGACCGGAACGAGAGATGAAAGATGTCTCGGTCATCCGATACGGAGAACGTGTAGGTCTTGCCGATGCCGCTCTGCTCAGCGTGAATCGTCTTCACGCGGCGGACCTGGTAGTGGCGATTGTTCCAACGGAACATGACAGGCTCCGGTCGGTCTTGGCGGAAGGCGACGAGGACCTCGATGGGTTGGGCAACACGTTCGAACAGCATAGGGAGAAGATTAGGAAGCGTAGGAGCGAATGAGACCACGGACGATCCCCTGGATGAGGACGTTTTTTGCGTAGATGGGCTTCATGGTCTTGTTGGCGGGCTGGAGACGGATGCGGTCACGTTCGCGATAGTATTTTTTCAAGGTGGCTTCGGTGCGTTCGATGAGGGCGACGACGACTTCGCCGTTATTCGCTGTGGCCCGCTCTTCGATAACGACGTAGTCGCCGTTGAAGATCCCTTCTTCGATCATGGAATCGCCACGAACGCGGAGGACATAACCGAGGTTACGGGGCGGGGCCAGCTCGACGGGAACGGCGATCGTCTCGCGCTCTTCGACGGCCTCGATGGGCGCACCGGCGGTGATGAGACCTTTGAGCGGAAGGAGGACGCTGGTCCCCCAGCGGATCGCGCGGTCAGTTGGCGCAAGATCGCGTGCGGACGCGGATGAATCTTCTGTTTGGCGCAAGTAGCCACGCTGCTTGAGCGCCTGGATATGCACGTGGACCGTGGAGGGCGAGGCGAGGTTCAGGGCTTGGGCGATTTCGCGATACGACGGTGCGTAGCCCTGTTCCTGATGGGAAGCCACGATGAAGTCGAGGACCGCTTTTTGCTTGGGCGTGAGAGGGTCGCGCATATAGAACAAAAGTAGAACACCCGCAGAGGGCGGTCAAGCCCTTGGAAAAACAGCACGGATCAGCGTTATCCACACGTGCCGGAAAAAAGTATGGAACGGGGTAAAGAACAGCCTATGCGTACCACCCTCTTCGCTGCGGCCCTGGGGAGCTTCATCCTCCTTGGCTTGCCGCCGTCCACATTCGCGCAGGAGCTGGCGATGGAACCCACATTCATGGGCGAGGGGGAGATTGCAACGACGACGGAGACTGTCTTGCAAGCCCCCTCCCTACCGTCCGAGACCGAAAACGCCGGAAGCACGGAGGCCGCACCACAAGAACACGCGACGGTGACAAGCTCCACACAACCGACAAGCCACCCCGCCCCCATAGAGCCGACCGTATCCGTCGCGACCTCGAGCCCGATCACGGCTGACGGAAGCGCGACAATCACAACCGAGCTTCCTTCCCGTCCTGAAACAATCGTACCGATCCTCGGAGAGACGCCCTCGACTACGACCTCGGGCCTTCTCTGCTTGGCGATCATCGCCCCTGCCCCAAGCGAAGGCCCCGAATGGATCGCCGTCTACGGGCTGACGCCTTCGACGAGCGCATCCTTTTTGGAATGGTCTTTTGCCGATGCCCAGGGATCTCTCGTGACCGTGAACGCGTCCACGACCCTCATTTGGGATGAGGCGACGCAGACCATGCGCTACGAACTGCGCTCGGCACGGCTCAATAATGGTGGCGATAGCGTATTTCTGAAGACGCCTACCGGTACCATCCATGACGTATTCACGTATCCCGAAACTGAACGGGGACACCGATGGATGCGCGATGGGTGCCTAAACGCATGGGAGGCGTGGCCGCGACCGATCGTCGTGGCCGCCCCACAAGCGGACATGCCGCAAGAAGAGACCGTAGCCGCGGAAACAGCTCCCGTGATCGTGAATGAAGCGTTGCCAGCCATCGATGCGGCAAGCATCCCCGTCGTGGAGCCACCAGCCGCTGAAGCGTCCTCACCGGCAACAGCAACGGAGACCGCGTCACACCTGTTTCTTGCGCCACCCCCTGCCCGCTTGCGCGAGACCGCTGCCGTCTCCGCACCAGCCGCCACACCGACTCCCGCAAACGGAACAATAAAAAAGACCAACCCCACAATAAAGACCGCGTCGAAGACGAGCTCAGACACGACCGCTTCGAGCGGGAAAGCCGGCACGAAAGCGACAAAGCAGGTGGCCTCCTCGCCAAAAAAAACCGCCCGCACCGCAAAGAAATCGTCCCCGAAGAAAGCGGCCGCCCCGAAACTCGCCCCTCTTATCCCTTCCATCGCTATGCCCCATCTCCTCGAAACGCCCGAAGAATATCAGGGGATCCGCGTCCGCTTGCGTGGCCGGGTCGCCAGCCAGACGCAGTTCCTGGGAGCCCACACATTCGTTGTCGTAAACGAGGACGGGCGCGGGCTCCTGGTGAAAGGGACGAGCAAGCACCCGTCACCCCCTTTTGGAGCCTGGGTCGACCTGACGGGGACCGTCGTTTGGAACGACGGCGGACTAAGCATCAAGCAGGCAGCCGCAGACCAGTGGGAGGCACGGATGGCAGAAGGCGCCTCCCCATCTGACGCCTTCCCGACTCGGACCGTTGACCTGTTAGCCCCGTCGCAAGAAGAAGCCTGGAGCCGGGTGCGCATCGAAGGAACGATTTCGGCGGTCCAAAAGACATCGTTTGACCTGGACGTGGGCGACGCATCCGTACGCGTGCGTCTCGTGCCGCGACTGGGATACCGGGCACAACGGCTGCAAGCGGGGGATACGGTGGCGATTCAAGGCCTGTTGGACTTGCGCGGAGAAGAACCGACGGTTATCCCACAAGCCGTAGAGGCGATCGAGATCATCAGACGAGCGGCCCCACCCGCCCCTGCCGCCAAGAGCCCCGTGGAACAGCCGTGGCTGCCTGTTGGGGCAGCGGCAGGGACCCTGGCGCTGAGCGAGGGCTGGCGGCGCTTCAATACGTACCGAAAGCAGCGCCAGGAAGCCGCTTCCTTCCGCAGGTTCCTGGAGGCATCGGGCAAGGACCGGGACTGACTTGTCAAGCAAAACCCCTTTTGCTACGATGCGCCCGCAACCGAATTTGCGGGTATCGTATAGAGGCTATTATGCGTCCTTGCCAAGGACGAGAGGGGGGTTCAATTCCCCCTACCCGCTCCACAAAAACCCCCACCGAAAGGCGGGGGTTTTTGCGTTTGTGGAGCGGAGAACGAATTTAACGGAAAGATGCGATGTGAGTTGACAATCCCGTACCCGCCCCTCACCATACTCGCGTTTCACGTTCCTCGCCCCTTCGACCAGACACGCATGCCCCAATCACCTGGAGGGAACCGTGTCAGCTCAAAAACAACGGTCATCGAGCGATCGGCACAGCGCCGACATGCTCCCCTCCTCCATCACGGAGGGGCAGGAAGAAATCTGTTGGCAACGAGAACGCCGGTACGGGCTGCCTGCGGCCCGGTACTGCCTTTATGGGTCTTAACGCGCTTCAGCGCTTTTCTACCGCCGGCAAAAAGATCCACCGTGACGGCGTAGCCAACAACGTGAGACACCTCCCGAGCAATCGGGATTTTTCATTTGGAAAATCCGGGCCCATCGCCGCCAGTGAGCGCATCCACAGGCCGCACCCTCAAAACCGATCGCCCGCAGACGGAGGACCGAGAAGAAGCGGACGAGTCGCCCGCAATCGCCCTCGGGCAACGGTCGGCCGTCGCTAGATGCCCCACCCTTTCGGGGGCGTCCACGGCTGGGACGAATTCCACAATCCCAAATACAGCGAGCGCAGCAAGGCGACCGTCTCCTCGCTCTCAATCACCAAGCCGAAATGGCCTTCCTGCGGCGTCACGAGATATGCGCGATGCTGGACGAGCGTAAGGGAGCCAGAAAAGGGCGCAGCGGCCAACGAGGTGTGCCGAACCTCGGTCTGGCGACGATCGAAAAACGGTGGGGCGTCTTCAGGGGAACTGAGAGCCAGCAGGACGCGACCGGCAGGAACGAGGGATGTCTTTTGGATACGCTCGTGTTCAGCGATCTTTGCTTGAGCCTTCGTACGAGGATCGACGGCGAAATACTCCCAAACCTCCCCACCAAGCCGCACGATCTCCTCGCGGACCGAAAGCAAGCCGCGTTCCCCTTCAAACGCGCGGGCGCGAGGGCGGGAGCCATGCTGGTACGCGGCAAGCCACTCGTCGAGCGAGCGGTCGATGTCGGCGAGAAGGCGGTCCGTTTCGAGCCGTTGGCGCTCGGCGAGGCCGCGCCAGGCAGACGGCGATCCGGCCATGAGCTCCACGGAACGGCCCTTTACGAGCGCCGAAATCAGCCCTTGTTCACGAAGCCAATCGAAGGCGGGATAGAGCGTGGAACGCGGGCACGCAAGACGATCAGCGATCTGCTGCGGAGAAGAGGGGCCGTGCGTCAGCAGGCAATCATACACGCGTGCGGGCTTCTCGTCGCCGGCGAGGCGGGCCCAGAGGGACCAGCGGGCATCAGGCATAAGTCAGGAAAGAAGGACGGAAAGGGTCTGTTCGGCTACGCGGTCCCACGTATGAGCCTGGGCATGGGCCAGGTTGATGCGAATCAACGCGCCGTCCCTCACTTCGGAAGCGCCGAATAGACGTTCGATTTCGAAGGAAAGGGCGTCCGTGGACAAAGGATCAAAGAACCGCGCCGTAGCGGCACCGACGGTCTCACGAAGGGCGGGGATATCGGAGCAGATGACGGGTGTCGCGCATCCCATCGCTTCAAGTACGGGAATCCCGAACCCCTCATAGAGGGAGGGCTGAACGTATGCGGCGGCCGCGGAGAGAAGGGCCGGCTTTTCCGCTTCCGGGACATACCCCACGACACGCACGCGGGCACCGAACGGATGCCGCCGCAACCAGCGCACCGTCCGCGACCAGCCGCGGCCTTCAGGACCCGCGAGGACAAGTTCGGCCTGGTCCGGAAGCCGGCCCGCGACCGCGCAAAACGCCCTCACGAGGCGATCAACGTTCTTTTTCTCCTCCCGACGGCCAACGAAAAGAACGAATGGGCGTTCGAGGCCATATTTCTTGCGGATCTCCGCCTGACGGTCACCCGACTGCGGCTGAAAGCGCTCCTGGTCGATCGCAAGCGGCGTAACATGGATCTGATCCGGCGAGGCATGGTACAGCTCGACCAGCTCACGCTTGCTGAATTCGGAAACGGTCAGGATGCGGGCGGGCGAACGGACGATGTCCCGCGTCGTGATCTCGTGATATGCGATCTGGATCTTCTTATAGAGGTGCGGGAGGCGGCGGTACCCCACGTCATGGACCGTCACGACCGTCTTTTTGGGCAAGATCCTCGGCAAAACGTGTGCCGGTAAAAATAGGACGTCCGGGGGACGAAGCTGCATCTCGCGGGAAAGCGCAAACTGGGTCCAGAGATACGGCAACGGCCAAAAGAGGGTCCGTTCTTCCCACGATCGGACGGAAGCCTTCAGATCGGCGCGCAACGGGCGGTCGGCGTATGCCAACCACTCATGGGAGGCGGCGGCCGGCAGCTCGGCAAGCGCGCGCATGATGTGGCAGGCGTACCATTCGACCCCGGTCCGTTCAGCTCGGTTGGCCCGGGAAGCTTCAACGCCAATACGCATAGGCTAGGAAGAGAGGATGCTGCGCTTGTAGGCCTCAAGGTTCTCGAGGGCGATGCCGGTGCCACGGGCGACGCACATCTGCGGATGGTCGGCGACCATGGCCGGGACCCCCGTAGCTTCGGCAAACAGTCGCTCCAGGTGCCGCAATTGCGATGAACCACCAGAAAGCACCATCCCTTTTTGCATGACGTCCGCTGAAAGCTCTGGTGGCGTACCCCGCAGCACCTCCTTGATCGCCTCGATGATCCCTTGCAGCTCGTGCTGGATGGCATCGGTGACGTCGTCACTGGTGACGGTGACGAGACGCGGCAGGCCGCTGATCATGTCGCGGCCCTTCACTTCCATTTCCAACTTCTCCTCCAAGTAGAGGGCGGAGCCGATCTTGATCTTGATGTCCTCGGCCGTTCGCTCGCCGATCGCGAGGCCATACTTGCGGCGGACATGCTCCTGGATCGCCGCATCAAGCTTATTACCCCCGATGCGTACCGAAGCCGACGACACGATCCCCCCCAAGGAAATGACCGCGATTTCTGACGTCCCTCCACCGATGTCGATGATCATATGGCCCGAGGGCGAACCGATGGGGATATCGGCACCGATAGCCGCCACGACGGGCTCCTTAATGATGTAGGCGGCTTTAGCCCCGGCAGACATGGTGGCGTCGATGACGGCGCGGCGTTCCGTCGAAGTGATCCCGCCTGGAACCGCGACCATGACTTCCGGCCGGAACAGGCGCACCCCGCCCGTCGCCTTGTTGATGAAATACCGCAACATGGCCTCGGTGGAACGATAATCGGCGATGACCCCATCCTTGAGCGGGCGCTTGGCGACGATGGTGTCAGGCGTACGCCCCAGCATGTCCTTGGCCTGGTTCCCGACGGCCAGGACCTTCTTATCCGCAAGCGAAATGGCGACGACGGAGGGTTCGTGCAGGATGATGCCTTTCTTTGGAACGTAGACCAGGACCGTGGTCGTCCCCAAATCGATGCCGATACGCTTGCTGAACATATGGGATCCTTATACCATATTCTTTTGAGAAAAGAACGGAAAGAAGAAATCGCCGGCTATGGACGCGCCCCACCCTGAACCGCGCACGGACGATTGACGGGCGATTCGCCCCGCCATTGGGATCCAAAGACGAAAAAACGAGGCTCGCGCCTCGTTTTTTTCCCATGCCGGATGATGGAACTACCATTCGATCCGTATGCGTTCATCGGTTTCGAGCGGAAACGTCTGCTGGTATGCGGCATCTCCGAAACGAGCGGCCGGCTCCGGCGGGTTGGCTGACAGAATGCGCGCCGGGAACCGGCCATCAACGACGACGCGGGCTGTGGAACCCGGCTGTTTTTGAACAAAAAGGTCGTACGTACCCGCACGGACCGCCTCAGCGACCTTGGCGGGGAGACGGTAGGTGAATTGGAGCTCGCCCGTTTTTCCGGGCTCCACAGAGAAGAAGGCCCCGAAGACCGTCTTATCGAGGTCCGTATACGTATCGACTTGACCGGGAACGAAGCGGCCACGGCCGCGGATCAGGTCGTTCTCCATCGCGCCGACGGAGGAGATGAGTTCGGATCCCAGCGGCACGTACACGCGGACGTAGTCACGGTAATGAATGTAGCGCCAATTCGGCTTGGGGTTCGTGTTGCGGTAGCGCAAGGTCACGGTCGCCCGGACCTCATTCGGGTTCGTCGCATCCAGCCCGTAGAGGATCTGCTTATCCATCACGCCGTCGGTCTTCCACGCGCCTAGGTTGCTGTCCACGACCCACAGGGAGTCGACTGGCGCCTCCTTGGCACGTCCTGACCAATCGCGACGATCGACAAGACGTTGGAGATCCGGATCGGAGAGATAGAGAAGGACATCCTTTCGGCTTAGGGAGGTCGTCAAGATCTCCAGCAGCTCCGGCCATTGGCGGACGGGGACGTTCACGAGCTTCTGGAACAGCTCGTTCCCAAGCTTCGCGACCACTTCCTTGCGCTGCGCCGGAGGAACGCCTTCCTGATGCCACTTCATGTGGACGTCGTATTGCAAGGCGTCATAAAAATTATCCGCCGTGAACGTCTGGTCTTCGATCTGGAGCGGGCCGATCAGGCGCATCAGACGGCGAAACAGATCGGGTTCAAGCGCGATGAGGCCATCGAACGTCGGTGCCGGAACCTGGGCCAAGGCGCGCTGCTCCCCATACTGGCGCAGGAGATCTTTCGCAGTCTGAGGAAAGTCCGGGGACCAGTTCGCATCGCGAAAAAACAAGGTCTTCTGTTCAAGCCACTTTGCGACCGGCGCGGGCGACGGCTTGTTCCATACGCCGGAAACCGGCAGATCGACAGCATACACGTCTTGGAAAACCATGCGTTGGACATCGCCGGAATCAACCGATACCTCCCCAACCGTCCCGATGAAGCCGCCAGTCGCGCGCAATTCCTGGTTATTCTGGAGGATCACCAGGTAATTTTTCGGCTCCGGATAACCGGCAAGCGGCAGGAACACCTCGGCAAGGCGGATCGCCTCATCAAATTGCCCTTGGACGGCTTGGAACTGGGCGATGCGGCCTTCAAGCTCCGCGCGGAGCGGGCCGGCAAGGCCATCACGCGGCACGTTTTGCCAACGGCTGAGAGCGATACGCATCTGTTCTTGAGCCGCCCGCATGGCCGGAAGCGCCTGGCTCACGCGCGCGAGGATCTGGCGCTTCTCTTCACGCGACAGTTCACGGAACGAGCGGTTGGGGGCGAGGGGGTTTTGAAGCCCTTGGACGCCGATGCCGACTTGAGAGAAAGCGTCCCGCACCAATTCGGCGACATCAAGCAAGTCGCGCGCGCCCTGCAAGGTCGAACGCGCCGCCCCGACGCTTTCCTCCAACGTGAAGACGTAGGAGCGGACGACCGGGAATGCCCGCCAATACAACATCGACTGGATCCCTCGCTCAACCCGGTTCAGGGACCCCTCGACATTGCCAAGGCTGGCCCGAGCCTCCGCCAGGCGCTGCTCCGTTGCCGCAGCTTGGACGCGCTGGAGCTCGTGATACGCGCTCCGTAGCCCGGTCGCGGCCAGGATGCCGCCGATGAGAAGCGGAAGGCAAAACAAAAAGGCCGCCGCGATCCCCATAAGGACACCCAAGCGCCAACGGCGGCGACGGGCATGGGCATGCGCCTGATGGGCACCAAGGGAAGGGGCGTCGGACATGGCTTCCAGTGTACGTCCTCCCGCAAAAGCAAACAAGGCCGACTTGACAGAATTTACCCAAACCGGTACCACGCAAGGGCGCAAAACGCTTGTTTTGCCGCCCTTTCTGAACGATGGGAGCATAGGAGAAGCGACATGACGCACTGGTTGAAGCAGGCCCTGCCGCACCTGGCAGCAATGGCGTGCACGCTGGTCTTCCTGGCGGGCCTCGTCCCGCCTTCGATCGCCTTCGCGCAGACGCTGGTGACCCAGACGGACACGCCGGCGCTCCACTTTCGCGACTACGGGCTCAGAAGCCTGGAGCCGCTCCTCACCGACGAGGCCCGACGGGGGCTCGCGAGCGGACGGATCCGACCGTCACTCACGACCTTCCTCGACCCAGCCCGCTACGGCCTCATCGCGCCAAGCGATGCCGGAAACGCCGTGAGCGTCACCGAGCTGCTGTGCCTCAATCGGGAGAATCGGTCCTTGCAGCTCGCCTGCAAGCAGGAAGGCGGAACGCGGCGGGTCATCCGCCTCAGCGAGGAGGCCTGCGCTCAGCAGACCCCACTCCCCTCCCTGCTGCCGCACGGCTGCCGACCATACGTATCGACGATCGAAGGGCGGCCCGTGGCCATCCGCCGCGCACAGCGCCCCGAGACTATCGAGGCACGCGATGCGGACCTCATCTTCACCGATCCGACCACCGAATCGGCTACGGCCGCGCCTCCCCAAGCGACGCACCTGCCCAGCAGCCAGACCGGACCGCCAAGCCCACCGGCTCAGGCCCTTGATCCGCCGCGCGGGCAAGTGTCCCGGGACTCGCGAGAGGTGCTCGCCCTCCGCAGGGAGAACGCACGACTGCGCCGTCAGCTGACCTTCGCCCTAGGACTTCCCGCCATCCTGTTCCTCCTGGCCCTCGGCTACACGATCGCTCGCGCCTGGCGCGCCCGGAAGCCGATTCCCTCCGCTCAGGAAGAACCGGCACCGGACGTCGTCCTCGAAACCCACGAAAGCGCGCCCGTCTCGCTCAGAGACGAACTCCGCGCAGCACGTGAAGAGGCCCAGACCGTCGCCGAACGGCTACAGCGAGAGGAGCAACGGCGAACATGGGCGGAACAAGAACGCCGGGAGGTAGTGGGCAAGCTCTCGACGTTGAACGAGCGGGCGGATCGGCTCGCCGCCGAGAACGCTCAGCTCCGCGAGGAGAACGCGACCCGGAAGAGCATCGACGAGGCCCTGCGCGCAGAACTGAAGGAAGCCCTCGAAAGCGCCGAGGAGACCGAGCGCCGATGCAAGGCCGCCGAACACGCCTACGCCGACCAGCGTCAGGCGCACGCGTCCATCGAAGACGATCTCCTCAAGCGCAACCACGAGCTCATGCGGACGAACGGCCGACTGCAGCAACAGCTCGCCGAGCAGATCGCCCGCAACGAGCAAGCGGCCCAAGCCCGCGCCGCCGAAGCGGACCTCCCCCACAACGAACCGCGGAACACCCTCACGCAGGGGTTCGCGGTCGAAGGCCTCCATCCTCCCCTCGACGTCAACGCGGAAGAGGAGACCCGTCGCCTCACCGACGCACAAATGGATGAGGTTCGCCGACAAGGGGAAGCCACCGTCCATGACCATGCCCGCCACCCCGTGTCGTCGGACGACGAACCGGGGCTCGACTTCAGCGACCTGAATCACGACCTCCCCACGGTCTTCCAGGCGCCCGCTCGGCCTACGGCCCCCGACGGATCGCCGAACGGACAGGAGCGGACGCGAACCGAAGCGCCATCCATCCACGACAAGGTAACGGAAGCGCACGCGGCCTGCCCCCAGCTACGCCGTGAGAGCCGCCTCGGCGATAGCTCGCCGACGCGCGGAAAGACGGTGCAGATGCCCGCCGCCCAGCAGGCGGAATATGTCGCGGCAACGCGGCAGCCGCTCGATGACGACCAAGAGCTCGCGCGTCGCGACCGTGACAGCCTGCGTGAGCTGGGCGCCCTCACCCAACCGCAGCAGGACAGCGGCGTCTGGCCCCGAAGGGAAAATGACGACCGCGCAAGCATCCAGCCCGCGGCTCCCGGACACGCCGGGGCGCCGGGCGACGCCTGACCTTCCCGATCCACGGATCGGGAATTTTTATTAAAAGACGAACGCTTAGCGCAATCGATCGTTTATGGTATGCTTCCATGCGTACCTCCATTAATATCAACGCCAATCGCTATTTATTTCGATACACTCATTTATTTCCCTGCGTATGTCTCATGAATATCGTTCCACGATGCCAACGGCCGCCGGCGAAAGAGCCAAGCGTCTAGCCGAGCTCATGGATAAAATGAAAAGCATGGGCGCTCAGCTTGAAGCGCTCCGTCAAAACTATAAGGATCTCGAGCAGAGACTGGTAGACTTTCAACGGGAGACCAACCCGGAGGTCATCCACAACCCCAATCTAGATGGAGAGCTTCGCTATATAGAACCCCTATCTGTTGGTCGATATTCGATCGCGCGCGCAAAACGGGGGGAGACGTCAGACAGGATTCGGAGGCTGGAAGATGAACTCAGGTCCCTTAACGAACGATACTCTGAACTCTAAGTTAGGCGCACGAAAATCCCCTTTTTCAACAAAGGGGATTTTTCATTGGAATATGGCCTCGATTGTGTCCTCGGCTCCTTGCGTGCCAGGGATCCTCACCCTGACGTCAAGAGCCCCTTCCCGCAAATGTCGGATCATGCGAAAAGCTTGGGAGGAGCAGGATCCGGCCGCAGAGCCACCCGAACCCATCAAGGATCGCAAGCCAAGCAGAGGCCAGGCCCGGGGAACGTTTCAATAGCCACAGATAGACAGCCGTCGTGCGCCAGGCGAGCCAGCGGGTGGCATGGATCAGGAGCATGGCGGCACGCTGGTCGAGAGGATGCATGAGCTCGCTCGCGCGACGAACCCAACCGGTCGCCATACGCCGCATCGCCTCGACCTCGACCACGTCAAGGATGGCGTTGACGCGCACATAGTCGCGATACGTATCGCCCTTCACGGAAAACGGCTTTGATCGCAGGCATGAGGCGCGCCAGGCGGCAAAGCCCAGGTCACGCTGGATGTGGGCGTTCACACCGGCAAGCGCGCACTGGAGGGGGCTGTATCCAGGCTTCAGCGCAAGCCGACGGTTCGCGAACAGGACGCGCCAAGGGGCCGGACAGGCCGATCGCTCCCCCATGAGCCACAAGCGGAGCGCCTCGAAATACAGCTTGGAAAACTCCACGACCAGGACCTCGACCCAGCGCGGGTCCTCAAAAAAGACCTCGCGACAACGCCGTTCGACGGCTTCGGTCACCAGGCGGTACAGCTCCGTAAACCACCAGACGCCGTCTTCGCGCCCAAAGGTCGCTTGGATCCGTCCCATCAGAAAACGAACCCCCTCGATGGAACGAAGGTGCGGGGTTCGAACCAGGAGCTCAGCCGCGAGGGCGAGCGAAGAAACCGTCGCTGGCATGGACACATTGTACGCGAAACGCCGGCAAACGCCGAGTGCTGATGGATCTTCCCAAAACAGGCGCGATCTGTTCTCATACGAGCCATGTATCCCCTCCTCACCCTCCGGCCCGGCAAAGAGATCCCAGTGCGCGCAGGCCATCCCTGGATCTTCTCGGAAGCCATCGCCCAAGCTCCCACGGACACCGAACCCGGCGTCCTGGTTGAGGTACGCGATTCCCATGGGGAGACGCTCGGGATCGGGAGCTACCAACCACGCGCCTCGATCGCCGTGCGGATGTACGCCAAGACGCCTACTCGGCTTGATGCCGCCTGGTTCGCGGAACGGCTGCAGGCGCTCGATGCCTGGAAGCGGCCACTCCTGCCTGCTGATACCACCGGCTTCCGCCTCGTCCACGCGGAAAGTGACGGGCTGCCGGGTTTCATCGTCGACATCTACGGCGACGTCGCGGTATTTCAGATCCACACGGCGGGAGCGGACCGACTCCGCGCACCCTTCCTGGAGGGGTTGGCCCAAGCGCTCCACCCGCGCGCGATCGTCGAGCGCTCCGACGTTGGGGCTCGCAAGCAAGAAGGCCTGCCGATCCTCGAACCCGTCGTCCACGCGGGAACGATCACAGGACCCGTTCCGTTCCTCGAAGCGGGGCTTCGTTTTCATGCGGACGTTCTGACGGGACAAAAGACGGGGTTCTTTTTGGATCAACGGGTGGCCCGCCTGGCGGTGGGCGCCCTCGCCAAAGGCAAGCGTGTCGTGAACCTGTTCGGGTATTCCGGGGCGTTTTCGGTGCACGCCCTTGCCGGCGGAGCGACGCATGTGACGACCGTGGATGTCTCCCATGAGGCGCTCGAGCTCGCGGAAGCGCATGTCACCCTTAACGGCCAAGATCCGCAGCAAACACGCACCGAATTTCTCCAGGCGGACGTCATGGACCTCCTTGAAGACACCTCTTGGGACGCGCCCATGGACCTTCTCATTTGTGACCCGCCCGCGTTCGCGAAGACCGATCGCCATCGCGAGGAAGCCCTGAAGACCTATACGCGGCTCAACGAGCAATGCCTCAAGCGGCTGCCGGTCGGCGGGATCCTGGTCACGAGTTCGTGCTCTGGCCGCATCACGCCTGAGGATTTCCGCACGATGTTGCGAATCGCAAGCGGGCGGGCCCGACGACGCGTACGACTGTTGCAATGGATCGGCCACGACGTGGACCACGCGGAACTACTGACGTTTCCGGAGGGCCGCTATCTGAAGACGGCCATCTTGCTGATTGAATCATGATGGTACTCACACGCCCCGAGGGGCGGGCTAGCTTTCATTTTCTGGCGAGTCTCTCGAACGCGGCCGTACTCCAGTTCTTTTTCTTCGAAAAGTTGGAAAAATCCCGGTTTGCATCCAGTCACCCGCCCTGTTAGGATACCGCCTGCCAGAAAAACCAGGCGGGTATCGTATAGTGGCTATTACTCCAGCCTTCCAAGTTGGAGAGGGGGGTTCGATTCCCCCTACCCGCTCCAACAAAATCCCCTCGACACGTCGAGGGGATTTTGTTGGAGCGGAGCAAGAAGGCGGGACGGGATACGGGCAAGGGCAATGGGTTCGCCTATGAAAAACCCGAGCATTGCTCGGGGGAAGTCCCGCATCAGGCCTGGGAGCTCGCGACGGACTTGAGGCGGACCGTCTGGTGGCAGCGGCAGCGCACCTGGAGGGTGAAGGTCACGCGCTGCGTGCCGGGCTCGAGCTGGAGGGCGGGCTCGTCGTTGCCGCCCCCGCCCGCGGCCTCCGCCATCGCCATGGCCCGCACCCCGCCGCCGTAGCCGCCGCCCTCGCTCGAGGGCTCGTCCGAACCCTTGAGGGAGAGGACCTCGAGGTCCTCGAGCTTGACGCCGACGATGCGGGCGCGCTCGTCGAGCTGCCGGTTGGCGTCGGCGTAGGCTGCGGCGTAGAGGGCCCCGCTCGTCGCACGGGCGAGCTCCTCGCTGAGGCCGTACGAACCGCGGATCTCGATCTCCTTGATCTCGGCGGTGGCCTTGGTGACCCGGTCGATGAAGGTGGCGGCGACCTCGGCGGGGACCCGGAGGCGCGTGCTCCAGGTGAAGAGGTGCCCGTCGGGCGTGCTCTGCCCGCTCATCTTGTTGTAGACCTGCTTCTGCCGCACCTGAGGCGCGCTGTCATGGCGCTTGCTGCCCGTGAGGTCGAAGCTGATCTCGGTGGCGATCTTGAGGACGGCGTCCTGGACCGCCCCGATGAGCGCCTTGCCCTTCTGGCGGACGCCTTCGCGGTCGTCGTGGTGGGCCGTGAAGCCGATCGTCACGTGGGCGATGTCGCGCTTCACGTCCTGGAAGGCGTGGCCGACGGTGGTGATGAACGGGGTCTCGGGGGTGTGCATCGGAGTTGCTCCTGGAAGCGTGGGAGTCGAGAAGGAAGGAGGGGCGTAAGAAAGAGCCGGGGGGACGTAGCAGGATTTAGAGGACCCGTCAAGGGATGACCCACCTTTTCTGATTACCCGGCTAAACCCACTGCGCTTAGGCCCGCCTAGCGTCAGACGCATCTGTCTTTCCATTTTTCGCTTATTTGAGCGAAAAATTCTCCAATTTGGGTAGACCGCAAAAAACGAGACACTTTTTTCGAAAAAATGGCTTTCCCTTGCGGAATTTCCATCATAATATCCGACTATAAATTGACTATTTTGCTTAAATTAAGCTTTTTTCTAGAAAAAGCTATCATTTTTTTGTTTATTAGCACTTGACAAACATAGAAAAATCCTGGTATAATAGATTGTCCACCAAATGAGGGAAATCCCCCTCCTGCGGTGGGCAAAGGAGTCTACTGATGATTCGTACCCGCCACACGACCGTCCCGTCCGACCGCGTCACCGAGCCGACCCCGGCCAAGCCCGAGACCGTCGAGACCCGCCGGCCCGACCTCGCCGAGGCCTACCGACGCCTCTGGTGCGCCGCCACGGCGAGCGGCCGCGGGCGCATCATCAGCCCGCAGGTCGCGAAGCGCGACCTGTTCGCCTGGTTCGGCCACACCTGCGCGGTCGACGAGGCCATCGAGGCCCTCGTCGAGGCCGGCCTCGCCCAGTGGCTCACCCCCACCGCCCCCGGCACCCGCGGCCGGCAGCTCGAGCTGCCGTGGCCGCCGCAGGAGGTCAGCTCGTACTTGTTGGCCTCCTCCCACCAGCTCCCCCTCGCCGCGTAGCCACGGCGCGCAGCGGCCCTGAGCCTCCCGTTCCAGATCATGGACCGGGAGGCTCTAACCGTTTTAGAGGATTTTTTTGAAAAATGAAGCTCGTTTTTTTCTTGACAATCCGGCATTTTTTTGCTATAATGAAAAACTTGTTCCCGTCGTTGGGACAAGCGATTTCTTCATAAAAACACCCCCCAAAGGAACTCCGATGACCAAGAAACTGATCGTGATGGCCCTCTTCCGCCTCGAGCGGCGCGCCCAGGTGGCGCTACACCACGCCTTCGTGCTGGCGCAGCGCCTGGACGCGCCGCTCCTCATCGTCCACGCGGATGACGAGGACCCGGCACTCATCCGGATCGCCCTGACGCGGGCCGGCTTCGACGAGATGTCGGACCAGATCGGGTTCCTGCGCCAAACAAGCGCGACTCGGTACGACGGCCCCGCCACCCTCTTCGTGAGCGCGGCGGATACGCTTCCTGAGGCGCGGAAAGAGGCCCCGACGGGCAGCCACGTGCTGCTCGCCATCGAAGAAGATGGGACGCGACCGGCCACGGCCGAAAAACCCCGGATCTGCCTCCCCTTCGGCAGCCGGGAGGCGGCGACTCACGCGGCCGCGTTCGCGATCCCTTACGCGAGGCGGATCGGTGCGACCATCGTCGCCTGCCACACCACGTACCTCCGCACCAAGGAGCAGGGCCCGGTGACCGAACGCCACCTGAGCCCCGACGCGCGGACGATGCTCGCCCGCCTCAAGCGACTCGCCACCCTGAACGGCGTGGAACTCGTCGTCCGGCTGGCCGCCGAAGAGGCGACCATCCACACGTATGCGACGCGGGTCGCGAACGAGGAGGGCTGCGGGCTCATCATCGTCGCCCAGGGTGCGGCGCTCCGTAACGGCAGCGCCGAACGGATCGCGGCGACGAGCAATGTGCCCGTCCTCGCGGTCGCAACGACCGACCTGGCTGCCGCCACGGCTTTCACCGCCCTCGACGCCACCCTCATCGAGCCGGAGACCGACGACGAGCCCAGCGGGCCGATCCCGAGCCTGCGGCCGTGGTACCGGAACCCCATCGCGGCCGAGCTCATCGCCGCCGCGCACTATGTCGTGAAGACAGTGGTCGGGCTCGTGATCGGGAACTGCACCGGCTCGCTGGTGATCCTCTCCGACGCGATGCACAAGGGCAGCGATGCCCTGCAGGGAATCCTGGTCGCGCTGGGGATGCGGTTCGCGGGCCACAAGCGGCCTGGATATCACTTCGACCTGCGCAGCCTCGAGACCGGCGGGATGCTCGGCCTTGGCGCCCTCATCCTCAGCACGGCCGCGCTCCTCGTGAGCAAGGCGGCAGTCGGGCTCCTGGCCCAGTGGCCCGCGGCCGACCAGATCGTCCGCCAGGTCCTCCCCCTTCCTCGCTTTCAGGCGAGCAATACCGAACCGGGCATGCTCCCCTGGATGGCGGGGTTCATGGCGGTCAGCATCCTCCTCTCCCTCCTCGTGAGCCGCTACCAGATCTCGGTCGGCAAGGAGAGCAAGGAGGCGATGCTCGTGGCCGACGGCGAAGAGACCTTCAGCGACTCGATCACCGAGGTCGGGGCACTGGCAGGGATCATCGGGGCCCAGGGGTTCGGCTGGCGGTGGGCGGACGCGGTGAGCGCACTCATCGTCTCCGTCTTCGTCCTGCGGGCCGGCTGGGAGATCTTCCTCAAGGGCTGGCGCAGCTTCTTCGGCAAGTCGCTCGGCGACGAAGTCGAGGGAGCGATCCGCCAGGCCGCGCTCCAGATCCCCGGGATCGAAGGCGTCGACCGGGTGGTGACGAGCACGCACGGGCTCAGCCTCGCCCGCTGCTCGTTGCGGATCCGGGTACGGGCGGATTCGGCGCGCCACGCCGCCATCCGCGCGCACCTGCAGCGGATCGCCGAGACGCAGCTCCTCGGCCTCGAAGGGGTCAAGGACGTCTTCCTCGATCTCGTCATCGACGCGCCCGAGGACGAGCCGGTCCGCTTCGCCCTCGCCTGCCGCGCCGAGGCGGGTTCGTACGTGGTCGTCTCAGCGCCCCGCGACGCGACGCACCTCCTCATCTGCGACCAGGTGGGCAACGACTCGGCCGCCTGCGAGGTCACGCCGCACCCCCTCGCCGGCCGCGACGTTTGGGCCTTCGCCAATGGCAAGCGTGTCGAGACCCTTCTCTTCTTCACGAAGACAGGCGAAACGCTGCCCAAGCCGCCCGGCAACGGGATCAAGATCGGCTGGGCACACTCCCCCGACCCTGGCCGTTGCCTCGGCGTCGACCTGAGGCCGTAACACCCCCTCACCCATCCGCGATCCGTTGCGGGTGGGTGTTTTTTGTCTATGCATACAAAAAAAGCGCGCCTCGCATCGATGTGAATTTCTTCCTCAGCCAAGAAAAAAAAGACGGGCGGCCCGCCTGATGCGGACCGCCCGTAGGGCCTAGGCCTGACCGATGACCGGGGTGGCGAGCGACACCGTCTCCGGTGCGGGCGACGGGAGGCCGAGCTCCGACCAGACCGGGTCCACATGCCGCATCACCTCCGCCTGCAGCGCCTTCAGGTCGCGCTCGAAGGCCGCGGCCGCGTCAGGACCCGTACCGTGCATGACGTTCTCGTGGACGACCGTGAACCCGCCATCGCGGGCCTGGATCTCGCTCAGAGCCTCGACCTTGCGCACCGTCGCCCACTGCATGGCGCGAACGGCCGCGAGGACATCGGCCGGCAACCTGCGCTTGGCGGCGAGCCCGTCGCGGTCGGGGCTGTCGACGATGAGGACCTGGTTGCAGACGAGCTCCGCGAGCCCCATCTCGAGGAGCTGGGCCATCTGGACGAACACGAGCCCCTTCTTGCCGCGCAGGAAATTGCGGTAGAGGGCCATGCAGTGCCAGCGGGTGAGCTCGACGACCCAGGCACGGTCGCGGTCGGCCTGCGGCGAGCCGAAGAGCCGCGTCTTGAGGAACCCCGTGTCGACCCTGGTACCGCCGTCGGTGAGGACGGCCGCGCCGAAGCGCTTGGCCAGCGCGTCACGCACCGCCTGGCAGCCCGCCGTCGTCCCGTTGTAGATCTCGCGCACAAAGACGTCGAAGTCGAGCTCATGGACGTAGGCGGCGCCGTAGGTCAGGCGCAACCGGTCTACGAGCGCGCGGGTCACGTACGACTTGCCGCAGGCGATGGTGCCCACGACGCCGATGGTCATGAGCCCGCGCACCCGCCGGATCACGGGCGCCGCCACGAAGGCGGGCACGAGGTCCGGGAGATGCACGTCGAGCGCCGCACAGCCCTTCACGAGTGTGGACGAGGCCAGCTGGAGGAGCGTATCGGTCTGCCTGATGAGGATCGTGCGGATGCCGGGGACGATCAGGGTGTTAAGCGCCATCTGCCGGCGCTCCTCCGCCAGGTCCTTGGCGTCGCGGTAGCCGCGGAAGATCGCCGTCGCCCCGTTCAGGATGCACCAGTCGAGCACGAGCCCGTCGGTGACGACGACCGTGACGTTGGCAAGCCCCTCACGGGCGATGTACCGCTCGACGAGAGCCTTGCGCTCTTCGGAGGTGAAGAGCTGCTTCTTGCCAGGGTTCGCCGCGATCAGGATGACAAGCTCCCTGCACCGCTTGGCCGCGGCGACCATGAGGTCGACATGGCCCTCGTGCATCGGATCGAAGGAGCCGGCGAAGACGGCCTTGGCGGGCCAGGAAGCCTTGACGCGACGGGCGGAGGAGGTGGCGGTCGGACGCTTCTTCTTGGCACCATTCTTTTCCATCTGTATTTCTCCGTCGTGAAGCCGTTTTTGGGACGGCGTTTGGAAGAGACTCCTGATAACGATCAGGATCATTCCTTATAGCAGACTTAAGGGGTTTTGTAAAGGGATTTGGAGATTTAGACAAGGGGATCATTGAACAAACAAAAAATCCCTTACCTAAGGGAAAAATCCCTTCTTTTTGGTTTCAAATAGCGAAAATTCCTTGACGAAACGGCGGTTTTCTGGTATCCTATTTTACCCCTAAACACGGTGTTTTGGGCCAGAAGAACGACGACAAGGAGCGACGAGCTATGAGCAACTCCAAGAAAAAGGCCTTCGTCTCGCAGCGCGACATCCAGGCGGCGGTGCGTGCCATGCACCGCCACAACACGACGGCCATGAGCGAGGCCGCCGCCGGAGTCGGTGACCCGAACGCGGCCTACCAGTTCGCCTTGGCGATCACCGGCGCCTGCGGCCACCTCGTCGGCAAGCTGACGGACGAGCCTGGCGCGTCGAAGACCCTGATCACGGAGGTCTTCCCCTACAGCCAGGCGATCTCCGACCGGATGGTGGGCAACCCCCACCACCCCGAGCTCGCCTCGGTGTCGGAGGAGATGGCGGTCAAGCTCGCGATCCACGCGATGGCCACCAGCAACGAGGCGTTGCGTCTCTACACGCTCGGGCGGGGCCACACGCCCGGCCCGGCCCGCAAGCCCTGGATCATCGGACTCGGGGTCACCGCCGCCGTGCAGACCGAGCGCACCCGCAAGGGCAGCGACCGCGCCTACCTGGCGCTGGCGTACCCGAACGGCAGGAGCGTGCTCATCGAGGTCCACTTCGCGCGCGAGGGCTGGGAGAGCAAGACGGCGGAGGGCAAGCGCAGCCTCCGCAAGGCACAGAGCCTCGTGCTCGAGGTCCTGGCGCTCAACCTGATGCTCCACGCCATGGGACTCGAGCAGATCCCCATGCGCTTCGCGAGCCTCCCGGGGAAGGTGCTCTGCCCCGACCTCCGGTTCGCGCCGGACGGGGACACGTTCACCCTCCAGCCGCGCAGCAGCTCGCCCTTCGTGCCGGTCGCCTCCGAAGCCGACCTGCGCCTGCGGCCGGCCTTCATCGCCGATGGCCGCGATCAGGGGATCGGGTGGATGAAGGATCCCTTCTACATCGCCGGGAGCCTCAACCCGGTGACGCCCGCCCATCGCTACATGGCGAGCGTCGCCCACGCGCTGCGCCGGTCCCCCCTCTTCCTGCTCAACCGCACCCACCCCGACAAGGGCAACGGCAACCTGTCGCTCGCCGAGGTGAACGCGCGGCTCAAGTCGTGCTGGCGGCGTGCGGACGTCCTCGTGACCGAAGGCATGGACTTCTACGCGGAAAAGGCCGAGCAGCTCCCGCGTGGCACCTTCGCCATCGGGTACGACGTCTTTCTCAAGCTCGTCAACCCCGAGAACCCCCGCAGGCTCAGCGACCTCGCGCGCATCCAGGCGACCGGCAGCACCTTCGTGGTGTTCGCGCGCAACGGGAAGCGGCTCGACAGGGGCCTCATCCCCGACGGGTACGCGGACCTGTTCACGGACGTGAAGGAGCTCTTCAAGGACCACCCCGACCCCGCCTGGCGCAACAGCCCGGTCGTGGGGCCGGACCTCTCGTCCACTGAATTCCGTGCGGCCTACGAGGCCGCCCAGCCGCCCAAGCGGCCCTGACCCCCCTCCCCCGACCAACCCTGCGTTGGCCGGGGGTCTTCTTTTTGACGAAAAAAGATCCGTAGAATACGGATCAGGCGGCGGATCGTTCGCGGCACGGGACGAACTGCTGCCAGCTGACGCCCTCCCTCGCTCGTAGCGCACGCAGCACGCGGACGCTGGCGCCGATCAGCGCATTCCATTCGGAGGTCGTAAGCAGGAAGGCCTGCTCCGATCCGTACGACAGGCGAATCCCCGGCCCGCCTTCTTCGGCGACGCGCTCGACCATGAGCGAACCATGCCGGTACAGGACCAGGAACTCGTCGTGCGGATCGAAGCCGGGCGCGCCCAGCGACGGATCGAGCAGCCGCTCGACCTCTTCGAGCCAGAGCGCCAGCCGTCCACGACGCGGCTGCCGCACGTCTTCGAGCATGAGCGAGGGTCCGACATGGACCAGCCGAAGCCCTGAATCCGCATGCTCTACCGACATTCCTTGAGGCTTCATTCCCCTCTCCTTTCACGCAGGCATCGTCGTTCGGATGGTACGCCATTCCGCCAGGAACGCCAAATCAGGCCCCGTCAACCCCGCGGCGCGCCGCCGCGAGCGCCCGCGCGAAGCGCACGTCATTCCCGCCATGCTCTTGGGCAAACGTGGCCGCATACCGCGTCATCTCTTGAAAAATGGTCGCGTTCGTCTCGGCGTCGCCGGAAAAACTAAGGACGAAGAGCGGCGCCTCCCCCAGCCAGGCAGACGCCTGGTCGACCTGCTCCGGATACTGGACCTTGTTCAACACGAACACATGCGGCGTCCCGAACCAGTCGAGACCAGCCGCAATCTGCTTCGCGGTCTTGGTGGCGTGCACCGTCGGCTCCGTGACGATGTAGGCAAGGTCCATCCCGGCCGCGATTCCGCTCCCGACCATGTCCATCCCCGCCGTCGAATCGACGACGACGGCTTCTTTTTGTCCCAACACCAAACCCGGCAAGATCAGCTTCAGGCCGCTCGCCAACACATGACTGCAGGCCTGTCCGAGCCGTACCTCATCGGTATGCGGACCGGCAGCCATCAGCCAGAATCTTGGCGCGATCTCTTTCGCGAACAGACGGAGGACGGCGTCATCCTCGCGCAGACGAATCTGGATACGGGGCTCACGGGCGAGGCGAGCCAAGAGCTTCTCATTAGGAGCCATCCCGACCAGATCCTTCAATTCCTGACGGCGCTCGCCTAAATACGGAAACGCATCCGGCTCACCAAGCACGTTAAAGAGCAGATCCATATTGTGATCTGCGTCGATGGCAAGAGCCGTGTACCCGCCCGCTTGAAGCGTGCGCGTCAGGGCCGTGGCAACCGTAGACTTCCCGCTTCCCCCTTTGCCCAAGCAGCCAATAATCATACGAAAAGATGAAGGATGAGATGGTAGAGAAAAGACCTCCGGAAGGAGGCCGAGCAGTCAGGCGGAGGCGAGCGCCTCCGGAACGGTCGGCGGGGCGCCGAGCGAGAGCGGCTGCATCGCCTGCGTGACGGGGCCAGCGAGGGTCGTCATGAGCCCGTGAAGGCGACCGTGCAGGATTTGTGCCTGAGGACCGAATTCGCATCCGGAAGGCAGCTCGTGCGCGTACCTCACGTAGCGGAACCGGATGCCTGCCTCGTTGGCACGCTGGCGGGCCGCCTCGCGATCGCGGACGAGGGACGACTCGAGATACGCCCTGAAGCCGCTAGCCGGCAAGAACACCACCTCGCAGCAGTGCCCAGTCGTGAAGACGAAGCCGAACCGCCCGAGCACGCCATTCAGCCGGTGAACCGCCTGCGCGCTCATGAGGAGGCGCGGGACGCCCTCATGTACCGCACGGAGCAGGTCGGTCTGGTAGCGGGCCACGACCGTACCCCGCGTGTCGTAGACGTAGGCCCCGAGAGGCAACCGGACCCCGTCGGGAACGACGGCGTCCGTCTCCTCCTTGAGCTGCCAGATGCGGAATGCCTCGACAAGGAAGGCGAAGACGAACACGGGGGGACGGATGGCCTGGGCGGGAAACGCCGCGGCCAGCTCGCGGACCAGGTCCTGAAGCCGTGAGGGACCGTCGCTCTCCACCCCACGCGCCAGGGTGGCGAAATCGTGATCGGTCACCGGACGATCCCACCTGGTATACCGGATATCGCACATGATGCACCTCCTTGTGGCGCTCTTTCATTTAAATGCAACAGTGTTGCACTTGTCAAGGGGACAGAACCCCCTTAGAATCTGGCCATGATACATCCTGCCACGCTCTTGCGGGCCAAAAAACTCCGTGTCACCCCAGGCCGCCTGGCCCTACTTCAGGTCCTTACGCGCGCCCGCGGACCACTCCGAGCCAGCGAACTCATCGCCCGCTCCAAAACTCCGCTCGATCGTGTCACCACCTACCGCACGCTCGAACAGTTTGTCGAAGCGCAGCTCGTGCGCGCCATCCACGTCGAAGGCGCTACCCGCTACGAGCTCCGCGATAACCACGACCACCACCACGTGACCTGCCTCTCCTGCAGGAAAACCCAAGACATCGAAGTCTGCGGGATGGACCACCTGACCGCGGCGATCGAGGAGAAGGCCGACCAGTTTGCACAGATCACGGACCACGCGTTTGAGATTTTTGGGATCTGCAAGAAATGCTCTTCGCCCAAAAAGAATGCGCTAGCCCCCTAACGAACAAAACACCCTCGCTTTCACGAGGGCATTCATGGTGCCGAAGGCCAGGATTGAACTGGCGACGCAAGGATTTTCAGTCCTTCGCTCTACCACTGAGCTACTTCGGCCCGTGGGCGGCATGGTACGGAAATGACAGGATTTTGGCAAGAGCGAGCGTAAATAGGAGATTTTATCTAAAAAAAGAGCCGAGGCGGGCTCGGCTGGTTAGAGGCACGGGATGCGGAGTCCGGTGTGAGGGTCGATTCCGCCGCAGCGGGGACCGGTGGGGACGTCCCGATGTCGACGCGAGCTGCGCGGACGGCGGCCCGCGTCCGGGACGGAGGGCGCATCTTCCACGGGCGCCGCCGCATCCGATGGATCAGCGGCGCCCGCAGGCGACTCCGCATCAGGCGGTTCGGGAACCGTGATCGGCGTCGCGAGGGCGAGCCCGTTTGGGGCCGGCACGATCACGTCCGGGATAGAAGGAGAAGCCGGGGTGTCCACCGATGTCGCCACAGGGCCCGCCGGATGATTCAGGCGCCACACGCCCACCAGCACGAGCATGAGCAGGACGGTAGCGACCCCGCCGAAGACGAAGTGCCCCGGCTTGGGCTCGGCCAACGGCGGCGTCAGCCGCGTCGACTCCAGACAGGCGTCCAGATCGCGGAGGAAGTCCTGCGCGGTCTGGAACCGGTTCTTGGGCTCACGCGCCAGAGCCTTGCGAAAGAAGAGGTCGATCCACTCGGGAACGTCCGGACGGAGGCGGGTCACAGGAAGGAGCTCCCGAACCCCCCGCTCCTTGTTGAAATGGATGCCGCCCCAAGCCGCGAACAGGAGGCTGGCCGGCTTGTCCGGGCTTGAGGCCCGGCGGATCTCAGGCGCGTCCTCGTAGGGCGGAAAGCCGGTCAGGAGATGGTAGAAGATGCAACCGATGGCGTAGAGATCGACGCGGAACTCGGTGCTCTCCTCGACCTGGCCCGCGAGCTGTTCGGGCGGCATGTACGAGAGCGTCCCGAACACCTGGCCGAACAGCGTGACATGCGGACCGATGATCGTCGCACCCTGATCCGGGGCATCCTTCGCCTGACGCGTCGGCGCATCCTTGACGAGACCGAAGTCGATGAGGACCGGACGGATCGCCTGCGTTTGCGGGTCACGCACGATCATGATGTTGCCGGGCTTAAGGTCCCGGTGCAGAACCTTGTGTCCATGCACCTCGATGAGGGCTTGTGCGATGGCGCGAATGATGACGACGGCTTGGGAAAAGTCGAGGGCCTTACCGGGCACGTCATCGCCATCTTCCACGGGCATCGACACGGGGATCGTGCCGCATCTCCAGAGGAAGTCGTCCAAGGTCTGGCCCTGCAGCAGCTCCATCACCAGGTACAGGTAGCCATCCTGGTCGCGGCCGAGGTCGATGACCCGGACGATCCCGGGATGGTTCATCTGCGCCAAGACGGTCCCTTCGCGAGTGAAGCGCAGGCGTGCCCCTTCAGGATCCTGGTACTCGCGGGGGTCAACGAGCTTGATGGCGACGTCGCGCCCCAAGTCGTGCTGGGTCGCGACGTAGACCTGACCCATGGCACCGGCCCCCAGCTTCTTGGTGAGCGTGTACCGCCCGTTGAGGACCCTGCCCACGTGGGACTTCTCGCGCAGCGGGGCCGAGGCGCTCGTCGCGGGAGCGGGCGAGACGACGGCGTCTTCTCCGTTTCCTGACATGGTTCACTATCCCTTCTCTTGTTCGAATCTTGCGTTGAAACCGATTCCGCCGAAACGGCGGATAGCCCCCATTCCAACACGTATTTTCCTTTTTGTCAAGCCAAAAACGGACGGGGAGATTCGGCTCTCGTGATAAGGAGGCGACGCGCCCGGGGCACGCAACGAACAGAGATTCCGTTCATGCGCGGCACGGGAAGCGTGTCCGCCGCCAGAACCCTTGGCCGCACAGGCCACGGCCTGGAGCGTTGGGTTCGAGAAGCCGAATTAGGCCGAATTCCCACATCCGTTTATTTAGTATGTCATTCTGAGAAGAAAAAACAAGAAGCGGACGGCCTGCGAGGCCAGACCGGGCCACCCGCCACCCTTACCGCCCCCAGGCGGTCAGCACGGCCCAGACCATCGCTCCGACCGTCATCACCAGCAGCGTGATCGCGATCACCGCATTCGCCCATCTCCCATTCCGGTACTTCCCCATCACCTTGCGGTGGTTGGCGAGCCAAAGGATGGCAAGGAGCAGCGGCGGGGCAAGCAGCGCGTTCAAGATCGCCGACCAAATCAGCATCTGGATGGGCGGGAAGTTCCAGACGTTGAGCAGCACACCGCCTCCCATGAACAAGGCCAAGACCCCATAAAACAAGGGGGCTTCCCTCCACGTGTCGTTAAGGCTCGAACGCCAGGCCTTAAGCTCGGCGACGGCGTAGGCCGCCGAGCCCGCAAGGACCGGGATCGTAAGGAGGCCCGTGCCAATAATCCCCAGGACAAACAGCGCTACCGCGATCGGGCCAAGAAAAGGCCGCAGCACAAGAGCCGCCTGGTCGGCGCTCGTAATGGCCGTGATCCCCTGGTCATGGAGGGTCGCGGCCGCGGCCGCCACGATGCACCAAAAAATTACGTTTGAAACCACCATTCCGAAGCTCACGTCAAAACGCATCTGCGGCAGCTGGTCACGATTCTCGAGCCCGCACGCTGCGCCCGCAGGTTGGGCATGCCGTTCGCAATCGGCGATCTCCTCGACCTCTTCCGCGGCCTGCCAAACGTACAGGTACGGCGAGAGCGTCGTACCCAGAATCGCGATGATGACCAGCAGGTATTCCGCCCCAGCGACATGCTGCGGAACGAACGTCGCCTGGAGCGCCTGTGCCCAGGGCATCTTCACGAAAAAAAGCACGCCAACATAGGCCATGAGGCTGAGCACCAGCCAGCGCAGCGCCTTCGCATACGAGGCGTACGGCAAAAACACCTGTAGTGCCAACGATCCCAGGGCGAACGTGCCGATCCAGAACCAGCGCGAACCCGGCAAAAGCAACGTCATCGACGCAGCCATCATGTTGAGGTCAGCGGCGATATTAAAAACGTTCGCTCCCACAAAAAGGATCGCCAGCAACCACCCCAGCCAACGGGGAAAATACCGACGGAACAGGCCGAACAGCCCAGTACGCGCCACCAAGGCGATCCGCGCGCACGTCTCCTGCACCGCGATCATGAGCGGGATAGTGAACGCCGCCAGCCACAACGGCGCAAACCCAAACTGGGCCCCGGCCTGGGTATAGGTCACGATCCCGGCCGGGTCGTCATCTGAGGCCCCGGTCACTAGCCCTGGCCCCAAATGTTGACCAAAAGAACGCCACGAACGCTTCATGCCTCAATAGTATGCCACACCCTTGCTATTGACAAAACAGGCGGCACATGCTATCATACGGCACCCCCAAGGAGGCGCATGAATATCCCGGATTTTCCCGCTGGCCTCGAAACATTTCTCTCCGCCCATTCGGGAGCCGTATCTCAGATCCTGCATCTCACGATCGGGACCCTGAACGAGCGCCTGGCACCGGTCACGGTAACCGAGCTCACCGGGCACGAGACGAGTAGCGAACCGCTTGCCACGGGTGACGCCCTGCAAGACACCTCCCTCTCCCCGCTGCAGGGACATGGCACGGAAGCGCTGCGACAGAGCATCCTGCTCGCCACGCGCCACCTCGGCATCGGGCGCGTCCGCTTCCTCACCCTCGACGAGCTCACCTGCCCCGGATCCACCTTCCGAACCGGCCCCGACGGGACCCGCCTCTCCTTCGGATGCGGTCCCGGCGGACGTACCTTCTGGCGCTGGCACGTCGAGCGCCAGATGCGCATCGAGGAGCGCCTCGCGCGCGCGGAAGCCCAGAGTGGCGCAAAGGTCATCGTCCCCCTCACGCGCTGGTGTGACGCAACGGTCAACCGCCTGACGCTGCCGTTTCGCCACCGACCGACCGTCATGAACGGCCTGTCGGTATTCGAAGGCGCGGTCCACGAGGCGCTGATGGGCGCGTTCCGGGTCGGCTTCGCCTACCCAACGGTCCTCGCCCTCCTCGGAGGGGCGCACGATGCGCGGACGCTCTCCCAGTGCAGCGCGACCATCCCAGACGGCATCCCCCTCTTCGTGGACCCTTCCGGCACGGAACTGACCGTCTTGGTGCGGTCCTGACCTTCTCGAGCTAGGCTCGATTTTTTTATGTATTCTAAGCAAAAACTTGACAAATATTGGCTTTTCTGGTATACTCAGTTGTTCGCATCTCCATCAACGATTGGAAAAATGGAGCCCATCATGAGCAATCAGATCGCCCGCGTGCTCGGCCAGCTTGCCGCCGTCCCCTTCCTCGCCGTGGCGGGGACTCTCCTCGCCATCCGCGAGGCCGCTCAGGACCGCGGGCTGGTCCGCAGCACGTTCCGGATCGGTGACCGCAAGATGCGCCGGCCGAAGAACTTCGACACGGCCAGCGGGCGCATCGTCTTCGCCATCGTCGGCGAGGAGCTCGAGCGACGCGCCGCGGAGGGCGCGGACCTGGACTCGTTCACGGACAGGGAGATCACGCGAATCTCCCGCTACGCCCGCCACCCGCTTGAGACGTGGCGGGACGTGCTCGACTTCTTCGCAAGCCAGGGGATCCTGTCTCGCGCCTGGCGCCTCCGGCTCCCCAACGGGCGGGGCGGCTGGCGCGTCCCGACCTGGGACGCCCACGGGAACGCGCTCCCTGGAAACCGCGCGACGTGTCCGCAGTCCCCCATCGAGGAGGAGCCGCAGTCCTTCTGGCCGAGCCAGATGGACGCGAACGCCAAGGCGCGGGCGCTCAACACGCTCTACGCCTCCGAGCCGCGCGACAACTCCGGCACGGAGCCCCCGAAGGTGCGGATCAAGGAGACTCACTTCGAGTGCTACTACATCCTCCCCAGCGGGGCGAGCGAGTGGCCACACACCGTCGGCCACGACGCGCCGAGGTTCTGACACCGACGCCGAGGGTCCGCCCTACGCAGACAGCACCAGACAGGCTTCTCCGCCTGTCTTTTCATATCATGCTCATACGCAAAATCCGGCTTGCGCCGGATTCGCCTCGATTACGCCTCGTTCAGGAACCACTTCGGATCGTATTGCACGCGATCGTTCACGTGCTCATACTTGTGCAATTCCGCGTCGCTGAACCACACCGGGATCTCCTGCTTCGCCTCGTCGACGTTGCCGGAAGCGTGGATGATGTTGCGGAGCGGACGGCCCTGCTGGTTCGCGAGGGCATAGGTGTCATGCGAGAAGTCGCCACGGATCGTGCCCGGTGCGGATGAGGCCGGTTCAGTGGCCCCCACAAGCTTGCGGATCAGCGACACGGCGGCCTCGCCTTCCAGGACCAACGCGACCAACGGCGCGGAGATCAGGAAATCGACGAGTCCCTTCTTGATGTCGCCACCGTACGCCTTGTGGTCCGCGAACGGGAACGGCTGGCCGCTCGCCTCGTATTTGGCCTTGGCTTTGGTGTAGACGGCCATCATCCAGTCTTCGGTGAGGGCGTAATGCTTGTCGACATCCTCGTAGGAGGCGTGGACCATCTTCATGGCTACCAGCTTGAGGCCCGCTTCTTCGAACCGGGTGATGACTTTACCGACCAAGCCGCGCTGCACGCCGTCCGGCTTGATGAGGACGAGGGATTGTTCCATAGTTGGGGGCATTCTACGCAGGTACGCAAAAAACCGCAAGCCCCAGCCAAAAATCGGCAAAAAGCGGGCCTTTCTGGGGAGCCTTGCCAATCTATGGACATTTTGCTAAGGTGCGTCCAAATATTCTCTTTATTGCTACCTCCTATGGGTCTTCCTGGACATCGCCGGACTTCTTCGCACAAGCGCCGTCGCGCCTCGCATTTCGCCTTAAAACCGGGCGCCCTTGTCGTTGACAAGGCCACCGGCCTTACCCACCGCCCCCACCGTGCAGCCCCGGGCGCTTTGGAGTACAATGGAAAAGCGATCCATGTGAAGGGCCGCGACCGCAAGGCCGCCAAGCTCCTCAACAAGGCCCGCGCCAAGTCCACGAAGGCCGCTGCCCACGACCACGCCGGTCATGACCACCATGACCATGAGGGGCACGACCACGCGTCCGAATCCAAGGCCTAAGGCCGAGCGGCTTCGGCCGCTTCTCCGTTTTCGCTCTTTCTTTGTCCGCTCTTTCTTATGTCCAATCGCCACCTCGCGCGTCGTTTCGCCCTCCAAGCCCTGTATGAATGGGATTTTTGGGGCTGTGACCGAGACCCTGTGAACATTTGCGAGCGCAATGTCGAGCGCTGGACCGTCGAAGAAAGCGAGTCATTCGACGAGACCCCGTTCGCGCTGGGCCTCGTACGCGGCATCCTCGAGCACCAGGAAGCGATCGACAAGACGATCACGACCTTTGCGCCCGATTGGCCGCTTGAGAAGATCACCACCATCGACCGCAATATCCTGCGTATCGGCGTCTACGAGCTGCTCTACAATTTTGAGATTCCCAGCAAGGTTGCCATCAACGAAGCCATCGAACTCGCCAAGTCCTTCGGCGGCGATTCGAGCGGCCGGTTCGTGAACGGGGTGCTTGGCGCCGTCTACCGCGACCAGCTGAGCAAGGGCGTCGCAAAAGACTCCGACCTGCCCAAACCGTCAGTCATCCTCGATGACGATGAGGACGGGGCGGACGACGACTTCGACGGCGCGCTCGTAAAGGGCCTCCCCCACCTTTCATCCACCTCTTCCTCCGAGTAAGTATGGATCTCTCCCATCTTTCCGTGCTGGAGGAGCGCTTGGGCCACGCTTTCCGTGACCGATCGCTCCTCCTGCAGGCGGTGACCCATCGTTCGTACCTCAATGAACACAGCGATTTCGCTCATGAGCACAATGAGCGTCTTGAGTTTTTGGGCGATGCGGTCCTGGAGCTGGTCGTTACGGAACACCTCTACAAGACCTATCCCAACCCCGAAGGCGTGCTCACCAACTGGCGCGCGGCCCTCGTGAACGCAAAAACGCTCGCGGGCATCTCGCGCGATTTGGCTTTTGAGGAGTTCCTGCTGCTCTCCAAGGGCGAGGCGCGCGACAAAGACAGCAAGGCACGCATGTACATCCTCGCGAACGCGATCGAGGCCATCATCGGGGCCATCTATCTCGACGGCGGCATGAAAGACGCGGAAATCTTCATCCAAGCGAAGATCCTTTCCATCCTCCCGCGCATCATCGAGCTTGAGCTCTACGTTGACGCGAAGAGCAAGTTCCAAGAAACGGCCCAGGAGATGCTTGGCATCACTCCGACCTACAAAGTGCTCGACGAGCACGGTCCCGACCACCAAAAAGAATTCACGGTGGGCGTTTATCTCGAGCGAGAGCTCGTTGCGACCGGAAAAGGAACCTCCAAACAAGAGGCGCAGCTCGCCGCCGCGGAAGCGGGCCTGCAAAAGAAGGGCTGGCAGGGCAAGGTCGGCGCGGTTGCCAATGCCCCGTCGATTCGTTAGGGTGCGACAGACGAGGACACCTCGACACCGTCGCGCATCCTTAGCTTAACGGATAAAGCTCCGGTCTTCGGAACCGGCAATGGGGGTTCGATTCCCTCAGGGTGCACCACCAAAAAACTTGCCCATACGGGCGAGTTTTTTCGATGCCTTGCTACGCATGATGGACACCACGCCAGGTCACGTGGCTTTATCGTCATCCAAGTCGACTTTAAGGATTCCGAGAAAAATGCCTCGAATATCCGTGCGCTACTACGATCATGATGGGACAGCGCAACGACCGTCGCTCGCCGTCCAAGAGAGCGCATGTATATTGACATTTTTTTGAAAATCCCCTACAACTTCCGAGTCGCCGATAAGCCTGTCCACTCCACAAAAAAAGAGGTCGACATGAGGCATTATTTGCCCGAAATTCCGCACGCGCTGCTGGACCGTCCCTACGTATTGCCAGTGGAAGAGCCTTCCCCGCACAACCAGCACTCGGAGACGATGATGCCGCACCGACTCTTCGGCTGGTCGGACCAGGCGGCGGGACGCATCGTGCATTTCGTCCACCACCCGGACCAACGAACGTATCGCTTCGAGGGGGAGGAGATGGGCAAAGAAACGCCCCGCCGGATCAGGCAGCAGACGCGCGTGCTCGCAACGGCCTCGTTCCTCGAAGGAGCACGCCGTCGTACGAACGGAACGACGCCGTTCGAGCCAACGGATGGCGTCGGCGTCGTCCCTCTTTTTCCGAAGGCACGGGAGCTCCTGCTCACGCGCAAGGACCATCTCTACCCGCACCGTGGGTACTGCGGGCGGCTCGCCTTCCTGGGAGGCGGAATCGACGCGCATGAGCACGAGCTCTGGGACCACGATGGACGGCGTGCGACCGTCGCGATGTGCCGCGAAGTTTACGAGGAGATCCTCGATCTCGACGTCGCCGATGAGATCACGCGCCAGATGGGCTATGTCCGGCGATTCGATCCGACCTGCTTCCTCTGGAGCGGCGACGGGACGCCGAGGCGGGGCCGCCTGCACCTGTTCTTCTGTCTCGCGAGCTCGGAAACCCAGTGGCGACACTGGTGCGACGTCCTGGTGAACCGGCACGGTCTCGGCGAAGGAAGCCCGCTCGTCCTCTGCACCGATACGACGCTACGAGCCGCCCTGGAACAGGAGCGGGCCGCTCGCCTCGACGCTGAACGGCCAGGACGCGCGCAGCCGTTCCCGCCCGGAACGACCCTTCTCGACCGACCGCCCTACACGCAGGCCTGGAAGCGCCAGCGTGAGGCGGAACAGGCGGCAGGACGATTCCCCCTTCGCGAACAGGACTTCGCCTTCATCGCAGGACACGGCGCCGTCCTGGAAGAAGCGCTCCACGAATGGCGCCTCTACGGCTGACATCTCGCCTCGGCGAGCTTTTTTTATTTCCCGGCCGCCCTAGTGCTCCCACCAACCAAACCAAAAACTCGTCGTATAGGACGCCGGACCGCCGATCTCAGCCGAATTAACCCACCCCAAGCGTCGAAAGGAAGCGCTCCCCGCCAGGCGCATCCCCAACCATAGGCCGCGACCGAAATCGGTATGCGCGTCGCGCGTCGCCCAAATGAACGCGGCATCACGACGCTCGAGAGCGGTCGCGAGTTCACGATCACGCCGATCCGCCTCGGAATGGCTGAGATAATGCGAGAAATCCGCCGATATCACCACAAGCGTCGAGCCGTCATCGAGAACAGGTCGAAGCACCTCCCCAAGCGCCAAGACTTCCGCTTGCGTCGCGCGGGCGGAAATCACGATCGGGACCAGCGTTGCTTCCGGGAACGCCTGTTTTATGAACGCCGGAAACACGCCCACCCCGTGCTCTTCGCGGAACAATGCCTCATCCAGCCGGACGCCGTTCGCCGCCAATTGAGAGCGCGTGTCCGGATCAACAGCTATCTCGCCCAAGGGCGTCAGATATCCCGAGCCAGAGAACGTCGCCACGCCCCCCGCCAATCGATGACGGTGATCTGGACTAACGACAACCACCCGTCGGATGGATGGATCGGCCGCACACGCTTTCCACGTCGCCAACGTCCGCTGAATGCGGGCATGGAGAGGGATGTAATGCGGCAGGACCAGGATCGGCAAGGGATTGCCGCCCGGGCATGGATCAGGGACCGGCTCCTGGCGCCACAAAGACGGCACATCGACAAGAAAAGAGTCAACGCGAATCGCCGCGGACGTGGCGACGGCGTCAGGAGTGGGTTCGGGCACTGTTTTCGCTATATGCGATTTTCCTTTTATTTTCGCGAAATAATTGACACGCGTGAGACCGGCGATCACCCCAAAAACCAGCAGCGCGCACAGCCCGCCAAGAAGGCAGACCATGCGCGCGGATAAACGATTTAACACAAGCAAGAGACTTACCGAGGCACCGCCGTGAGGGAATCCTCGCGGCCAACAGCCGCAAGCGAGGGCAGCTCAAGATGCTGCATCACGGGGGCCGGGGCGTAATAGGTGCCCGGGGCGATCACCTGGACCGTATACGTGATGTCCGTCTGATAGGAATTGCAGGCCGTAAAGGTGAGGCTGCCGTCGTCCTGGCGCGCCGGCGTCCAGGCCGGACCGCTGAGCGTCCAATCAACGATCGGACGAACGTTCGCCGGCAAGGCGTCACGGATCTCGTAACAAGCGAACGTGTCGCGACCGCTGAAACCAGGACGAAGCGTGACTTGGACACGGTCACCTTCCTTGAGGGGACCGCTTCCCGACGCCGGACGATAGGTCCGCTGCAGCGAAAGCCGCTCATTTTGTACCGGCACGCCCGGTACGCGGCGGCTCCATTGGATAAAGGCGCTTCCGCCTTCGGCACGGTCAATCGAGAAGAGCCCCCATGCCTCCCCCACCAGCGAAACGGACATGGGGCCATTCTTCAGGCTTACCTCATGCGTATCGTTCCCGAGGCGGTAGACGACCTTCGTTTCGGTATTTGGCGCCTGTTCCACACGAAGATTCAGCGTTTGCGTGTCCAGGAGCGGATCGAACGATGGCTGATCGACGCTCACGCGACCCAGGTACCCCTGGAGCTCACCGGCTCGCACATCGCGAAGGAAATGGGCGACATACGCGGCGACGCGGGTCACCTCGTAACGAGAGTGCTCAGACGCTTCCACGTTCACGAACCGTACGCCATCCTGCGCGACCGCCTTCTGCATCCACGCGTCGTATAGCGTCTGGGCGGCGGCACGATCGCCCAGCGCCACGAAGGAGCGAAGCAGGGCGGACTGCTCCTGCCAGGTCAGGTTTGGCTGAGCCGCCGCCTTCTGAAGGGCCTTCAAGGTCGGGCGTCCGAGGACCGCCAAGGCTCCGGCCGCCTTGATGCGCACCTCCCGACTCGCGTCCTTCGAACGCATCGTTCCATCCAGGAACCTGATGAGGGCAGCCTCATCGTACCCACGCTCGCCGGAGAGGACGGCCTTGAACGACGTATCGATTTCACCCGAGCTTTGCGGCAGCGGCTTAAGGGCCCCGGCGGCATCCTGATAGGGCTTCCAGTCGATCGAGGTCGCTTCTGCTGGCGCACTGGGGTCAAGCTCCCGACGGAGCGATTGGGCTACACGCCCGGCAAGACGGGTCTCAAGGCGCATGCTGTCACCGTCCTCGGCGCGACGCTGCAGGTCGGGCAGCAGGGCAGCGCGTTCCGGAGAAGTGAAAATGATCGTGGAAGCCCCTGCCGCCGTTTCCGGCAAGCGGAAGCCCGGCGTCGCTTGAGCCTGCTCCCAAACGGTCTTGGTGTATTGCTTCTCGATCACTCTTAACGGGAACTCCATGGCGTCCTGACGGCCTGCCGCGAGCACGCCGACCTGGATCGTATGCGTCCCGACCATCGACGCGGCAATCGTGATGGGAACATACGCGTTGGCCCGTCCGACGGCCCGCACCGACTGCCGGTTTATCCCTAAGGTTGGGGCATTTATGACATATTCGACCGGCGCATCCGCCGCCAACTCGCTCGCGATCGGACGAAGCTTGATCTGCAACTGATCACCAACATAGACTTGGCGCGGAACGACCGCATCCACCGCGAGCGGCTTCGTGGCAGCACGTTCAATGACCACCTGGCCGGCACGGAGGTCGCGGCTGAGCGCGATCGCCTGGATGCGCCAGGTGGTGACGTTATCCGGCATGTCAACCGTGGCAATCGCTTCCCCATTCGCATCGGTCTCGACAACGACGAAAGCGGCCTGGTCCTTGAAACTCTTGCGAGGCGTAAAGAGCGCATCCCCGCCGCCTCCCCCGCCGCCTTCTGCGCCGCCGTTCATCGCTTTCGCGTCTTGGTGCGTGCTGGCGACTTGGCGGACACCGTCATCCGTATACGCGTAGAGCATTTCGAGCGGATCAAAATCATTGAAGGCGTACAGGGTGGAAAGGGCCTTATCCGCAACCGAAACGGCGACCTTCACCCCGGGAACGCCCTCCCCTTGCTGCCCCTTCACCTGAAGGCGAACCTGGGCCGTACTGCTGGGCGCATAAGCCTCTTTGTCGGTCGAAGCCACAACTTGGAGAGAATATGGCGCGCGCAGCAGGGACAGGCTCCCGTTCGCGACTTTGAATCCATGCTCCGTGAAGACGACCCCGACGATACCGAGGTTCGGATAGAGGGATTCGTCAAACGTGAAGGCGAAATTCGCGTCGCTGGAAACGACGGAACGCTTAAGGCCGCGTGAGGCGATTACGTAGAGCGGACGGGAATGGGCGGCGACGTCGAGCGGCCTGCCCCCTTCGTCCTTGAGTTGGTACGCGACGCGACGGTTCAATTCCGCGCTGCCGTAGGCCTCCTGCTCTGGAACATTCGGGTCATCGGTGCGGAACAGGCGGAAGGACGGCTCGAGCGATCGTCCGTCATCGCTGACAGCGCCCGGGAACACAGGGTTCGGCGGGAAGGCGTACTGGGATAAGGAGGTGGTGCGGCCCCGACCGTCGGTAGCGGTCAGGAGGACCTGGTAATGGCTGGCCGTCGGCTGAATCGGAATCTCAACGCTGAAGGCGCCTTGCGCATCCGCCGTGACCGTTTGACGACTTTCTTGGGTAAGGACGATATAGCTCTGCATGATCGGGATGGTGCGGCGTGATTCGGCATCATACTGCGTACCCGTTTGGCGCTCACGACGATCGGCGCGGTAGAGGGAGAGCGTCGCCGTCGCACCGGGCGCGACCTGGAGATGCTCCTGTTCCGCGTCTGGCGTGACGATCTCCTTTAAGGTCCCAGCCACCCGCATGCGGTCGGGCGCGACGATCGTTGCCTGGGGGGCGTATTCGGAATATTGGCTGCCGGATGGCCCACGGAAGGCGCGCTGGGAGGGATAGAGCGGGACGACCGATAAGACGGAGGAATCCCCTTCCTCACCCGTGTCGGCGGTCGCGGTGACGGTTAACTGATCACGTCCGTAGCAATCACCGGAAAAGGCGTCTGTCGCCTGCATATTCACCGGAGCGCACGGGACGGCCCGACTCGTGTTCACGCGAAACGTGGCCACGCCCTGGTCATTCGTACGCAGGACCTGGTCGAACACGTTCCCCCCGTATTGACCGGCTCGCACACGGATATCCGCATTCGGAAAAGGAGTGCCATCGACGAAGGTCGCCGTCACCTTGCCCGTCACGGCATCACCCATATATGCACCCTTCTGGTCGAGCTGGAGACCGATCGCCATGCGTGGCTTGGCATCGGCACGCACGCTAAACGCAAGGGTCGTGACGACCTTGCCGTCGCGCATCAGCTGAACAGAGTAGTTCCCGGAGGGGCGATTTTTCCAAGAGAAGCTCGCCTGGAAGCGGCCGGAGGCATCCGGAGAAAGATCTTGCTCGGCAAGCGTCGGCGTCGTCAGCGGGCGCCAGACATCATAGGCATAATTTGCCTGCGTCAAGCGCAATTTTAGACCGGAAGGGACTTGCTTGGTGGTACGGTCGAGGACCAATCCGAAGAGCGAGATCGTATCGTCCTGACGTTGGACGGCGCGATCTTGGTACAGGTACGCCCATGTACGGCGCAAGCCCTCCTGGGGATCAATTTCACGGTAAAGGTCGAACGGGGAGACAGGGGGCGTAACCTCGAGAATCGTACGTTGGTCACCCTGAGTGATGCGCGCGCCTTGCCAGGTACGGGCAAGGAGCTGATCGCTCGTCAGGCCCTGAGGAAGAGTGAGGGTCGCGAGACCGTCGGCATCGGTTTGGGCATTCTGGCCGCCCAAAAGGACTTGGGCGCCGGCAACCGGTTGGCGCGTATGCGCTTGCATGACCCAAAAGAGTGCCTTGTCCTGATCGGCCATCACGTGGACGGCAAGATCGGAAACCTGGACGAGGGTATAATCCTCCTCGATGCCGCTCGCGCTGACACGAACGAGATAGGCGCCCGGGGCGACGGAGGGGACCTCCAGAATCGATTGCCACTCCCCTTCCGCAGGGCGGGCAACGACATTGGTTTGGCGGAATGCGCTTGATTTGCCGGCGATGAGCTGACCGACGGATTGACGCTCCGGACGAGTCCATTCGAACCAACCCAAGCCTTGGCTTCGGGCGGCGAGGTACCGTTCGGCTTCTTCGACGGTGAGGGCATATCCTTCGACAGTGAACCCTCTTTGGCCGTTACGCTCCCCTTTCGCGACTTCGGGATTCACGACGAAGCGGATCGGCTTGCCGGTCGCGACCTGGACTTGCGTCGGCAATGCAAGACGGAGGTTATATTCAGGCTCCACCTGGTCATCCGAAACCACCTGGAAGGAATAGGAGAGGTCTTCCGTCAGCCGCATCGAGGGGACATCGGGGATGCCGAAACCGCTCTTGAGGGTCACGCGGTAGACTTGGCCACGAACAAGCGGACGGTCGGGAAGGAAAACGAGGGTGCGGTCACGCGTCTCAAAATGGCCAGGAACAGCGGGAACGATTTGCACGGAAGAGCTTGCGGACCCAAAACCGGAGCGTGAAAAGGTCCACTCGAGCGCCGTATCCGCAGGAACGCCAGAGGCTCCGGGGCCTGGCGTCAGGGCTTCTAGCGCGAAGGCCCCGACCGTTTCGGTGACCCAGGTGTACTCGTACGGGGTCTCTTGCTCATCGGCCTGAAGGGCGGCGGCGAGGGAGATGCGGTAAACCGCATTCCCTTCAAGCGGCTTGGCGGGCGTCAGGCTCCAAGAGCCATCATCGACACGCTCAACACGGACGTCCACGGGCGGGTCGATACGGACAGCCTGCTGGATTGCCTCCCGAGAGACGGGAACGGCGCTACGAAGGACCCAGCCACGAGACGGATCCATGCCGGCTGAGGTCGATTGGGCCGGCTCGAGCGCGAAGGCCTGGGCGGATTGGGCAGCCGGAACAAGCACGCGCGAAGCGAGCGTCACCGGACCCTCGTCACGACGCCCAGGAAGAGCGGAAAGGACGACATTCAATACCAAGACCGTCACCGCGAAGGCGGCTGCCAACCACAGCACGCGACGCGATCGCGACACGGGCTTCGGTTCGGGCGTGACCGGGGTAGGGGCAGAAAAAGAGGCGTTCGGCATAGAAGAGGCTAATGCCAAGAGATCCGCACGTTGGCGGGCCTTGGCTTGTTCAGGAAGGTGCTCCGACGCGACAGACGCGGTGAACGCCTGCAGGGCCTGAGATATCTCCTGTAACGCAGGGTCGTCTTCAAACTGACGGCGTGGAGGGGTCATAGGTTTTGTGGTAGAGGGCGCGCAAGCGGGCGAGAGCGCGGTAAACGAGCACGGAGGCGTGGTTGGCGGAGATATTGAGGACGCTCGCCATTTCCATCGGTTCGAGCCCTGCGAAAAAACGAAGGTCCAGGATCTCCTGGTCGCGCGGCGAAAGATGAGAAAGGACGTCGCGAAGCTGTTCGGAGGCTAGGTTCAACTCCGCCTGGGCGGCCGGGCTGGGAAGCGGGGATGGCGGATCCCAAAGAGGCTCCCCGTCCTCATCATCGGGGTGGACCTCAAAATGAGCCCCCGCCTTGCGCCAGTGGTCGATGAGGAGATTGGAAGCGGTGCGGAACAGCCAGGCCTCAAGCGGAAGACCGCGCCATTCAAGCGTCGGCAGGGCCTTGAGGAAGCGAACGAACGTCTGGGAGGTCAGGTCTTCCGCCAGCTCACGTTGGCCGCACCGGCGCAGGAAGTAGGCGTATAAGCGGTCGACATAGCGATCGTAGACCTCGATGACCCCGTTCGGGCCAGCCTTGGCACGTTCCAGCAGGGCGGCATCGAAGGAGGAAGGAGGGACCTCATTCGACATAACGAAACAAGCCAAGAGTCATGAATGGAGGGTATCATGGGTACATGCCTGATTCAATGCGACTCACGGCCAAAAAATAGACCTACGCGCGCCCTGGCGAGAGGCCCCTTATCTGGGCACGGAACGATTCCTGGCGCAAAGAATCTTCCTACCCGGTAACGGACCTCTCGGCAAGGCGCGCAGGTCGCCCCTTCCTCACCCCGTTACGGATTCCAATGAATACGTCAATGCGCTTGAACCAGCAAAAAAACACTCGAGGATGCTCGCCAAATTTTCCCGGGATGCTACCATCAATCCATATGTCCCGCGCCCAGCCCCGTGCCATCCTGATCGACGTCGTCCATCCCTCGCTGACCCCCGAAAAGGCCAAGCGCCGTTTAGACGAGCTTGCATCGCTCACCAAGACCTTCGGAGGAGTGATCGTAGTGGCGATGCTGCAAAAGCGCGCATTGCCCGACTACCGTACCTATGTCGGTGGAGGCAAGGTCGACGAACTGATTACCCTCGCCAAGGAACACGGGGTTGAGGTACTCATCATCAATAACCTCCTCAAGCCCAAGCAGCTCTACGAAATCGAGGAACGGTTCCGCAAGGCGGGCCACCGGATAAAGGCCTGGGATCGCGTGGACCTGATCCTGAAGATCTTCGATCTGCACGCAAAAACAGCGGAAGCGAAGCTGCAGATCAAGCGCGCTGCCATCGAACACGTCGGCCCGCGCATCTTCGGGCTCGGCCTCGAACTGATGCAGCAGGCGGGCGGTACCGGCACGCGTGGCGGACAAGGCGAGACGAATACCGAGCTCATGAAACGCCACCTCGCGAAGCAGTTGGACCACACCAAGCGAGAGCTCGACCGGATCGCCGCCTCACGCGCCCTCCATCGCCAGGACCGACGGCGCCGCGGCCTTAAAACGCTCTCTGTGGTCGGCTACACAAACGCCGGCAAATCAACCCTAGTCAATGCCCTCACGAAGAAAGGGGCCTATGTCGCCGACGCGCTCTTTGCCACGCTCGATACCCATGTGGGTAAACTGTGGTTAGAAGATCCCGAACAGGCAGGACGCGGCGAGGAAGTCCTCATTTCCGATACGATCGGCTTCATCCAGGACTTGCCCCCGCGGCTGATCGAGGCGTTTTCAAGCACCCTCGACGAGACCGTGCATGCGGACGTCCTGATCCACGTGCTCGACGCGTCCGATCCCCACCACAAGCAAAAGAAAGCCGAAGTCGAAGGGATCCTGGAAGAGATCGGTACCGCGGGCATCCCTCGCCTGCTCGTCCTAAACAAAATGGACCAGCTAACACCCGCCAAGCAGAAGGCCCGGCTGAACAGCTACAAGAAAGAGGGCGGGCTCCCCGTTTCCGCACGCACCGGCCTCGGCGTCGACGCCCTCAAGCGGGCGATTCGTACGTCGTTGCACCCGGACACTTAAAAAGCCCCTTCGCTTCTGGCGGAGGAGCTTGTGGTGGGTCGAGCTGGGATCGAACCAGCGACCAGGCGTGTATAAGACGCCCGCTCTACCAACTGAGCTATCGACCCGACAAGGATTTTTTAGCCGAAAAACAAGGTTTGGGCAAATATGCCAAGACACACCGAAAAGGACGAGGCGCCATCGGACACGTTCCAAAAAAACTCTTACATAAGCGAAAATTCCAATATTCCTTACCCCTAGCCTGTCGTGGAAAAACCCTGTAGGCTGTCCCCATGTCTTGGAACGTCGAACCCGCATTGGACAACGAACGGCTGGACCAGGCCCTCACGGCCCTGGATCCAAGCCTCTCCCGTGCCCAATGGCAGAAGCACATAAAAGAAGGCTGCGTGACCGTCGATGGGAAAGCAGTCCTCATCCCCCACCGGCGCGTCCAGGTGGGACAAGTGTTGGCGTTCACCCCTGGAAGCGGCGAGACCATTCCGCTTGAGGCCTCGGCATCCCCCATCACCCCTTTGCGGATCATCGCGGAAACCGCTGATTGGCTCGTGATCGACAAGTCGGATGGGCTACTCGTTCACCCAGCAGCCGAAGGGTCAACCGAACCGACACTCATTGATGCGCTCCTCGCACACGATCCACGTATTGCAAAAGTCGGGCCCGAACCCGAACGGCCAGGCATCATCCACCGCCTCGACCGTGACGTGAGCGGCCTCATGGTCGTCGCCAAAACCCAAGCGGCGTACGACGATCTCCAATCCCAGTTTCGCGAACGTAAGATCGATAAGACGTACCTGGCGCTGGTGCATGGCAACGTCGAACAGGATGAAGGGGACATCCGCTTCAAGCTCGCCCGCTCGACCACGAAAGGCCGCATGGCCGCACGCCCTGTTGAAGACACCGAGGGGAAGGTCGCCTGGACGCATTATGCCGTCCTCGAGCGGCTACCTGGCGCGACCCTGCTGCGCGTAAACATCTTCTCCGGACGCACGCACCAGATCCGCGCCCACCTGTTTGCGCTCGGGCATCCGGTCTTCGGCGATCCCCTATACAAGCGGAGGTCATCCGATCGGCGCAACGAAGCCCCCCGACTCATGCTGCAAAGCGTCGAACTCGGCTTCCACGATCCGGCAAGCGGTGAACGCCAAGTTTTCAAGCTTGATCCTGATCCAGCGTTTGCCCACCTGCAAGCAGCCTGGCGTACGCACGAGACTCCAAAAAAAGATACATAAAAAAAGACCCCACGAGTATCGTGGGATGAGTTCCCGAGACGACGTCCGGCCTATCGCCAGGCGTTGTCTTTTGTTTTTTTTCGGTGGAGGCGTCAGGTAGAGGTCGCGGCGGCCGACGGCGAAGGGCCTCCCTGAGCGGGAGGCGCCGCGCCCGGGTGCGGCGCGTAACCGACCGTCTCCTTCCTGAAGCGCTCCTCGAAGAGCTGAGCGAGGCGCTTGTCGCCTACCAGCTCCCCACTCTCGAGGATCTCTGCCAGGGCCGCAATTTCTGCGTGCAACCTGGCGAGCATACCGGGGGCGTTCTTGCGCGTCACCACCTGGTCAGCCCTCCCGCGCTCTCCGAGGATCTTGACGAGGTCCGTTCGGGCAAGCTCGAGTCGTTCGCCGCGCAGGAGCACGCTGAGCACGTGCTGCACGACCATCGACGCGAGCTCTTCCCATTCCTTCTTCGGGGCCACCGTCGTCATGTTGTTGGCCCGATCCAGAATCGATCGGAACTCGGGACGGCTGCCCGCGTTCACAGGGGCGTACACCCGGCCCATGAAGGCACGGAAGAACGCGTACGCGCCTTCCGCTTCGGGCGTCGAGATGCCTCCGGGAGGCGTCGCCGTGGTCATGCGGGACGAGATCGGTACCGGCATCGGGGCGAGCTTGGCCGCTGCGGCGCGAGCAGCCGAGGCACGATCGGCCTCCTCTGCAAGATCGCGCCTGTACAACTCCAGCGCCTGCAACGTCAGGCCGACCACACGGACGCGGGTGAGCGGATCCGGTTCCTCGCCGGCTTGCTCGAGCTCGGTTTCCACGTCCTTCTTGAACGGGTAAGCGGAGCCGTTCTCGAAGAGCGGCTGCACCCGCTTGGCCGCCTCGAAGGCGAGCCCGAGCTCACGATCAATCCCGAGGTACCGGTCGTCACGCTCGCGATGGACGCGCTCCTCTTCCTCATCCCGGGCGCGCTGGGCCTGCTGCTGTGCCTGATCGGCACGGCGCTGGCGAGCACGATCCCAGATGACAAGAATGAGCGCGATCGCGAGGGCCAGGAGGGCGACGGTGCCCGCGGCAATCTTGGTGCCGCGGCTCTCGGCGAGAGCCTTCCACCCTTCCTTGCGACCGGTCTCGGTCTCACGCGCCATATCGGCGTGGCGAGCCCTTTCCTCCGCCGTAGCGATGCGCTCAGCGTCGGCGCAGGTCGGCCCCTGTGCGATCCCATCCAGACGAGCGGCGGCAGCTTGGGCTACGGCCGTGAGATCGACCGGCGCGAGGCCGGCGACCGTCGCAGGAATGAGCGCCCGGTTCCACGCGGTGAACTGGTCGGGCGCCACCTGACAGCGCAACGCCTCGTCCGTATGGCTGGCGAGCTGCGGCAGAGCCAGGCAAGCGCGCTCGGCGACACTCTTGAAAGCACTCGAGCGCGGAATCACGACGCGGCCGGGAAGGGCGCGAATCTTGGCTTGCCATCTGAGCTCGCTGCCCGCGTAGCGTTGCACGGGGTTCCAGCCATACAGCGTCTCGAAGGAGGCGCCGTTGACGGGAGTGCAGGCGCCAGCGAGGTAGACGCGCGCAGCAGGCGTGGGGACGCCGTTCGCGAACAGTGCCCCGGTCGGGCGGCCCGCACAGTTCGGCGTGAGGGCGGCGGTGGCGGTGTAGATCCAGCGCACGGAACCCGGGGAAACGCCGACCTGGTTCGGGGCGCGCTGCAGCGTCTGTGTGGCCGGAAAGGTCACGGGCGCAGGTACCTCGCCCTCGGGACGAACAAACGTCTCCGTAACCGTCACCGTCGCCTGGAACCGGCTCACGGGGTTGGCCGCGAGCAGGTCGAGCAGGGTGATGAAGGTCCCCTCGGGCGCGCTAGCCCGGGCGGAGCACACGGCGGAAGCCGTCGTTTGGAAGGCGCACTGGAAGGCGTTGTCGGTACCAGGACGGAACCAGTTCCGGAGGCCGACGTACCGTGAGGGCAGAGCGCGCGTCGGCAGGCCGTTGACGAGAACCGGGGCCGGGAACGTGATGTCCCGGTTGAGGTAGCTGTCCGCCTGCTGATGGGTCGCCCCATTCCAGGAGACGCTCAGGAGCTGCGGGACCTCTGTCGGTCGGGTCAGGGTGACCTCGATCCTCTGCTCCGCGAACTCCCGACATGAGGGGACGTCGTTCGCGACCGTCCGCTCCTGAGCGTTGGCTTCGGCAGGCAGGATCGCGATGGCCAGCCCACATAAGGCGGCCATCAGGGGAGGGTAACCGGACGACATTCGCATGTCAGCCTCCTTAGCTGTTGTCGAGTTGCGTTAACAGAAACGTCACACCCCTAAGCGGGGCGTGATGGCGGCCACGTCACCATATCTTCCCTTTCTTGTCAAGGGGACCATGAATCCGTCAGGTCGTACCTATGCACGAAAAAAGACCTTTATCTTAGGTCTTTTTTCGTCTATCGGTTACGCGGCGAGCTTGACGTTTTTAATCTCGCGAACGCGCTTCTTGCTGGAACGGATGTAGCTGATGCTCTTACGGCGGGTCTTGATCATGCGGACCAGCTCGATCTTGAGCAGGGAGGGCATGGCGAGCGGGATAATGCGCTCGACCCCGACGCGCTCGGAAACCTTGCGGACGGTCATGGTCTTGGCATTAGCCTTGCCGCCAACATTAATCACCAGGCCTTCGAAGATCTGGACACGTTCCTTTTCGACGCCAGCGGCGTTGGTATCCTTAATCTTGAGGTGAAGGCGGACGGTCATGCCGGTCTTGACCTGGGAGGCTTCGATCACTGCCGGTAAAACGAGGGTTTCAGACATATAGCTTGGGGGAATAGGTCGATATTAGGGGAAAAGGCTGACGGCGTCAATAGCTCTACCTTCCCGGCAAGGGTTTTGGGGCTGGCGCCCCAAAGGCCCGCCCTTTCCTGCTCGGGTGGGCCGGTCCCCGGCGGGGTGGGCTCTTTTTTCGGTTCGAGAGCTCGCCTTTTGTCTTGATGGAAGCTCAGACACTCTCACCGAAAAAAGAACC
>CAYYTQ010000007.1:51026-53866 GCA_964474805.1 uncultured Gammaproteobacteria bacterium | reverse complement strand
GGATCATCCCGCTCCCGTGCGGGACGGCCAGGCCGATGGGGCCGCTCACCTTGCCCCCGCGACCCACGAGGAAGGCGTCGAGCTGCGCCCGTTCTTCCGGGGTCGGAGGGTGGGCGAACGCGAAGACGAAGGTGGACGTGTAGTTGCTCATGCTGGGCTCCGTTTCTTTTTCTGGTGATGTAAGAAGATCGCTTGGATCAGCCCTCCATCTCCACGAGGGAGTACGAGTGCTGGCAGTCGCCGTCTCTCCGCTCGGATGCCGCGCGGAAGCGGTGTGTCTGCACCGGTTCGGTGCCCCCGCGCATGCCGGTCGTCACGCGGACCTCACCCGTGAACGGGCGGCAGGTGTCGACGTCGAAGACACGGCCGTCGGGTTGCGGCGTTTGTACGTGTTCGGTCCCGTCGGTGACCATCACCCGGTCGCCAGCACGCCAGCGGATGCGGGCCACCTGCCCAGGCCGGAAGAGGCCGTAGAAGCTGCAGCGGTGGGGGTCTTCGCAGACGAACACGAGCCAGGGCTCGGTCCCCGGGGCCTCCAGGTGGATCCATCCCGGCCGTCCGGCGGTGGCTTCCTCGTAGGCGTGCGGGTGTCGCGGCGTGTTGACGGCCGCGCAGCCCGTGGCGAAGCCGAGGGCGAGGAGGCAGAGCGAAAGACGCATGGCGTGGATCTCCTGTATCGGTTGAGGGCGTGAACGGACGTGGGAAACCGGTCCCGTACCCTACCGGAAAACGCCCTTTTTGTCAAGGCGAGGCCATAAAAATCGCTAAAGCAAGGGAAAAACAAAAAAGACCCAGGAGGGTCAGCGTCTCGCTTCAGGGATCCGGCTCGCCAGGGTCGTGTGCGCCTGGCCGTCTTCGTTGTTGAGCCAGCCCAGGCAGCGCACGGTCTGCGGTCCGTCCGGCGTCACAGACGTCTCCGTCCAGGTCAGCCGCAGGCGTTCGCCGGGGGCGAGGAGAACCCCGGCTTCGAACACGTGCAGGGGCAGCCGCGTCCCGGCGGCATACGGATTCCAGCCCTCGAGGACGCGGACGATCGCCGTCCGATCCACCAGTCCGTTGCCGCCCCACCAGAACGAGCTCCGTTCCGGGACCGCGAATACGCGGCGCGGCGGGACCGTCTTCCAGAGGGCCGCTTCGGGGAGCTTGGCGGTGAGGAACGGCCGAAGTCCCGGGTGGCGGGCGTAGATCCGGCTCGGCGCGAGCGTGGGGAGTGCCGGGAAGCTAGCCGAGAGGGGCGCCGAGGTCTCCGTCATCTCTTCGGCTTCCGGTTCCCCCTCGGTCCACGAGAGGCTATAGGCGACCTGATCGATCACCAGCAGGGCGTGCGCGCATCCGCCGCGATTGCGCGTGTTCAGGAGAACGGGATCTTCATGGCATCTCCTTGGGGATCAGCACGATATAGGGCTCCGGACGCGCCGCCATGCCGTGGTTGCGGATGGTCGGCTCGTATCCGAGAGGCCGTACCACCGGGCCGAGCGCCTGCAGGAACTGCGCGGGCGCCCCGTCGGCCGGAAGGAAGCGGAATTGGTGCGCGTACGGGAACGGGTAGTCGTCCTTGAGCAGGAACGGCGGCAGGCGCGGAAGCTCGTCCGTCACGCTTTCTACCCAGAATTCGCCATGCAGGAGCGCGACCACGAGAATCTCATTCGGGCTCACGGCCTGCCCCACCCGGATGATCTCCGAGAGGTGGCGGCCGATAGCCTCGAACCGCTGCCGCTGTTGGGCGAGAACCAGTCGTTCCTGCTCCGCCTGCAGGTCGTTCAGGCGCTCGAGGAGAGGCCTCACCTGTTCGCGGTCAAGGAAGTCTTGGACCGGCTCAGGGGTCGGCAATCGAAAGGCTGGAATGTCGCCATGCGCCATACGTATCCATCACCACCTTTCGGGAAGGTGGATGGTACACAAGATAGGAAAATGGTCAAGCGGAGAAACCCATCATGGCGATGTTTTTCGCTGAGATAAAAGAAGAATCCGGACGGGTGTCCGGATGGGGAGGTGTAGCGACCGATGAGTGGACGCCGCGATCCTCCCGTTGGAGGCGCGAGCCGAGCGGTCGTTCGCCCGGGCTCGCACGATGCGTCAGAACGCCTCGTCCTCCCATGAGAAGACCGGGATGCCCTGGCCGTCTCCAGAAGGTGAGGGCCAGACCGCGATGAAGGCGACGGGTGCGGCGATGTGGAACACCTTGCCCGCCGCACCGTCCGGCAGCTGGTCGCTGATCGTGACCCTGATGAGGTCGGTGCGCTGTCCCTCGACCGGCTCCCATGCGCCCGTCGGGCGCAGGTGGCCGAGGAGGGGGCCGCGTTGCCGGTCCGCATGCTGCTCGTAGATGCGGACGGAAGTCTCGTCCTCGCTCTGGGGCGCGGGAACCTGCGACGAGGCGTGGTTGATCCACAGCCCGTGGGCGTAGTTGCTCCGCAGGAAGAGTTGCCTGAGCGTTGCGGCGGCCCTCTCGTGACGGACGGTCGCCTGGAGGAAGTAGTCGGGCAGCTCGCTCTCCTCCGCCGAGGGATTGGAGACCAAGCCCTGGCAGAAGATTTCCAGGAGGGCCTTGCCGAGTTCGCCGCTCATGTGGGTATCGAGCCCGACGAGCGTTGCCACTTCATGGCAGAGGAAGCGGCCGCCCTCGTCTGCCGCCCAACGCGCACGCTCGACGGGGACGGGCCTCGGTGCGGAGTCGCGGACGACCGCGTGTAGCCAGTCGCGCACGAGGGTGGGTGACTGGCCGGGGACGCGTTGACGCCGCGCGAGCCGCTGCAGCATGCGGACTCCGCACGCGATCTGTTCGAACCACTCCTTGAAGGCGGCATTGTACCGCTCGAGAGACGAATCAGACGAATCAG